>NZ_JBIARL010000033.1:0-60780 GCF_042889835.1 Streptomyces sp. NPDC002463 | reverse complement strand
AGGGGGGACCCTGTGGGAGAGTAGGACGCCGCCGAACAATTTTTAGCCTCAACCCCTGGACACCGTCCGGGGGTTGAGGCATTTTTGCGTTCTGGCGCCGGCGGTGCCCCCTGTGCTCGGCTGCGTCGTGGCTGAGGGTAAGGTCAGGGGGCATCGTCCGTACGTTCCCAGCAGGAGGCCCCCGGGTGGAGGTCCAGGAGACTCGCGTTCAGACCGACCGGGTCCTCACCATCCCCAATATCCTGAGCATGGCTCGCCTCGTAGGCGTGCCGCTCTTCCTGTGGCTGATCCTCCGGCCCGTGTTCGGCGGTCCCAACAGCGACGGCTGGGCTCTGCTCGTGCTGATGCTCAGCGGCGTCAGTGACTATCTCGACGGGAAGCTCGCCCGGCGCTGGAACCAGATCAGCAGCCTCGGCCGGCTCCTCGACCCCGCCGCCGACCGGCTCTACATCGTTTCCACGCTCATCGGGCTGACCTGGCGCGAGATCCTGCCGCTCTGGCTGACCGCCGCCCTTTTCGCCCGTGAGTTGATGTTGCTCGTGATGGTGGGAATCCTCCGCCGGCACGGCTATCCGCCGCCGCAGGTGAACTTCCTCGGGAAAGCTGCGACTTTCAACCTGATGTACGCGTTCCCGTTGCTGCTTCTCAGTGACGGAACGGGCTGGCTCTCGTCACTCGCTGAAGTTTTCGGGTGGGCCTTCGCCGGATGGGGTACAACTCTGTATTGGTGGGCAGGGATCCTCTACGTGGTCCAGGTCCGTCGACTCGTGAAGGCGGATACCGCGGCCGATTGAGCCCGTCTGTCCTGTGTCGAGCAGCGTCGCCGGCAACAACGAGGACGTCCGAGGGCCCCTGAGCAGACAGGTGAAGTCGGCAGGACCGTCGTCTCTTCAAGGAGGACGCTTCCGACATGAAGGCCGTCGTGATGGCCGGTGGCGAAGGAACCCGCCTTCGCCCCATGACCTCGAGCATGCCCAAGCCTCTTCTGCCGGTGGTGAACCGGCCGATCATGGAGCACGTCCTACGACTGCTCAAGAGGCACGGTCTCAACGAGACCGTCGTCACCGTGCAGTTTCTCGCCTCTCTCGTCAGGAACTACTTCGGCGACGGAGAAGAGCTCGGCATGGAGCTCACGTATGCCAACGAGGAAAAGCCACTCGGTACAGCGGGAAGTGTGAAGAACGCCGAGGAAGCGTTGAAGGACGACGCTTTTCTCGTCATCTCGGGCGACGCGCTCACCGATTTCGACCTCAGTGATCTCATCGCCTTCCACAAGGAGAAGGGCGCCCTCGTCACGGTCTGTCTGACCCGGGTGCCCAATCCACTGGAATTCGGCATCACGATCGTCGACGAAGAGGGCAAGGTCGAGCGCTTCCTGGAGAAACCCACCTGGGGCCAGGTCTTCTCGGACACCGTCAACACGGGTATCTACGTGATGGAGCCCGAGGTCTTCGACTACGTCGAGGCGGATGTGCCGGTCGACTGGTCGGGTGATGTCTTCCCGCAGCTCATGAAGGAGGGCAAGCCGATCTACGGCTATGTCGCCGAGGGCTACTGGGAGGACGTCGGCACGCACGAGAGCTACGTGAAGGCCCAGGCGGACGTCCTGGAGGGCAAGGTCCAGGTCGACATCGACGGCTTCGAGATCTCGCCCGGGGTGTGGGTCGCGGAAGGTGCCGAGGTGCACCCCGACGCCGTGCTCCGCGGGCCGCTCTACATCGGTGACTACGCCAAGGTCGAGGCGGACGCCGAGATCCGGGAGCACACCGTCATCGGCTCGAACGTGGTCGTGAAGACCGGTGCCTTCCTGCACAAGGCGGTCGTCCACGACAACGTGTACATCGGGCAGCAGAGCAATCTGCGCGGCTGCGTGATCGGGAAGAACACCGACATCATGCGGGCCGCCCGGATCGAGGACGGCGCCGTCATCGGGGACGAGTGCCTCGTCGGCGAAGAATCGATCGTGCAGGGGAACGTGCGCGTCTACCCCTTCAAGACGATCGAGGCCGGCGCCTTCGTCAACACCTCCGTCATCTGGGAGTCCAGGGGCCAGGCCCATCTCTTCGGGGCGCGCGGCGTCTCCGGGATCCTGAACGTGGAGATCACCCCCGAGCTGGCCGTCCGGCTGGCGGGGGCGTACGCCACGACCCTGAAGAAGGGGGCGACCGTCACCACTGCGCGTGACCACTCCCGAGGCGCCCGTGCGCTGAAGCGGGCGGTGATCTCCGCGCTGCAGGCCAGCGCCATCGACGTACGGGACCTGGAGAACGTACCTTTGCCCGTGGCACGGCAGCAGACCGCGCGGGGAAGCGCCGGCGGGATCATGGTGCGGACCTCGCCCGGGGTGCCCGATTCCGTCGACATCATGTTCTTCGACGAACGCGGGGCGGACCTCTCGCAGGCCGGGCAGCGGAAGCTCGACCGGGTGTTCGCGCGCCAGGAGTACCGGCGGGCGTTCCCCGGGGAGATCGGCGACCTGTCGTTCCCGGCGAGTGTCTTCGACTCGTACACCGGGTCGCTGCTGCGGAACGTCGACACCACAGGGATCGCCGAGGCGGGGCTGAAGGTCGTCGTGGACGCCTCCAACGGCAGTGCCGGGCTCGTCCTGCCCAGTCTGCTCGGGCGGCTCCAGGTCGACTCGCTGACGATCAACCCCGGCCTCGACGAGTCCCGTCCCACCGAGTCGGCCGAGAGCCGGCGGGCCGGGCTCGTACGGCTCGGGGAGATCGTGGCCTCGGCGCGGGCCGCGTTCGGGGTGAGGTTCGACCCCGTCGGCGAGCGGCTCTCGCTCGTGGACGAGCGGGGGAGGATCATCGAGGACGACCGGGCGCTCCTGGTCATGCTCGACCTGGTGGCCGCCGAGCGGCGGTCCGGGCGGGTCGCGTTGCCGGTGACCACGACGCGGATCGCCGAGCAGGTCGCCGCGTACCACGGCACCCAGGTCGAGTGGACGACCACCTCGCCCGACGACCTCACGAGGGTCGGACGTGAGGAGTCGACGATCTTCGGCGGCGACGGGCGCGGCGGGTTCATCGTGCCCGAGTTCAGCAGCGTCTTCGACGGGGCCGCGGCCTTCGTGCGGCTGATCGGTCTCGTGGCGCGGACACAGCTCACGCTGAGCCAGATCGACGCCCGGATCCCGCGGGCGCACGTCCTGAAGAAGGACATCGCGACCCCGTGGGCCGTGAAGGGTCTGGTGATGCGCCGGGTGGTGGAGGCGGCGGGCAACCGTTCCGTGGACACCACCGACGGCGTCCGGGTCGTCGAGGCCGACGGGCGGTGGGTGATGGTGCTGCCCGACCCCGCCGAGGCCGTCACCCATCTGTGGGCGGAGGGGCCCGACGACGCCTCCGCGCAGGCCCTGCTCGACGAGTGGGCCGAGGTGGTCGACAGCGCAGGTCGCTGACGGTTCGGGCGGTTCGGCCGGGAGGTGTCCGAGGGGCGCCTCCCGGCCGTACATGGGGGCCATTCGGCGGTAGGCCGTGCGACGTGCGACGATGTGCGGCATGTCGCAGCAGCCCCCCGTTCGGAGCACCGGGTCACCGCCGCCGCGTCCGGACGCGTCGATGTCGCTGCTGAACAACGTGATCGACCACGCGCTCGACGACGGCTACGCCGAGGCGACGGCCCGGCGCGCTGCCGAGGGCGGCGGGATGCCCCGCAACCTGCGGGCGAAGCTGGGTGTCGCCGCGGGCCTCCTGCTCGCCGCCGTCGTGGTGACCGTGGGGGCGGCCGAGGCGCGGATCTCCGCGCCGGTCGTCGCCAAGGAGCGGCAGGACCTCATCGACCGCATCGACAAGGAGACGTCGACCGCCGACCAGCTGGAGGCGGACGTCGAGCGGATCCGGACCGAGGTCGGGGAGCGCCAGCGCCAGGCCCTCCAGAAGCACGGCGGGGACCAGGCCGAGCTCGTGGCGCTCCTCTCGGGCGCGACGCCCGTGCACGGCCCCGGTGTGAAGCTCGTCGTCGACGACGCCAAGGGCACCGACACCGGTGGCGGCGGGCCGAGGGAGAGCACCGGCTTCTCCGACACCGGCCGGGTCCGCGACCGGGACCTGCAGCGGGTGATCAACGGGCTGTGGGAGTCGGGCGCCGAGGCGGTCGCGATCAACGGGCAGCGGCTGACGTCGCTGTCCGCGATCCGCGCCGCCGGTGACGCGATACTCGTCGACAACAAGCCGCTGGTGCCGCCGTACACCGTTCTCGCCGTCGGGAACGGACAGCGGCTGAGCACCGCGTTCCAGGACAGTGCCGACGGGCAGTACCTGCACGCGCTGGTGGAGAACTTCGGGATCAGGAGCAGGATCTCGGCCGAGGGCGATGTGAGCCTGCCGGCCGCGCCGAGCCTGACCGTACGTACCGCAGAGCCGAGGGGGGCCGGGGCGGCGACGCCGTCCGGTCGGGCCACGGCCGACACAGGGAAGGGCACATCGTGATCGCCGTACTGGGCCTGATCGTCGGAGTCGTGGTCGGACTGTTGGTCCGCCCCGAGGTTCCGGCGGTGGTCGAGCCCTATCTTCCGATCGCCGTGGTCGCCGCCCTCGACGCGGTCTTCGGCGGCCTGCGGGCCATGCTCGACGGGATCTTCGTCGACAAGGTCTTCGTGGTCTCGTTCCTCTCCAACGTGGTCGTGGCCGCGCTGATCGTCTTCCTCGGCGACAAGCTGGGCGTCGGCGCGCAGCTGTCGACCGGTGTGGTCGTCGTGCTCGGCATCCGCATCTTCTCCAACGCGGCCGCCATCCGGCGTCACGTCTTCCGGGCGTGAGGCCGATGAGCGAGAACCCTCAGAACTCCGAGCGCCCCCAGAAGTTCGAGAAGCCGGGGCAGCCCGAGAAGCCGGGGCAGCCCGAGAAGCCCGAGGGCGAGACGTCCGCGACCCCCTCGGCGCCCGCGACTCCTTCGACGCCCGCGACCCCCAGGAACCCCGAGGCCGGGAAGCCCGAGCTGCGGGGCGAGGACGTCCGCGTGCCCGAAGCGCCCGGCGTGCCCGATGCGCCCGAGGTGCCGGTCACGGCCGGGGCGCCGGCCGCAGCCGCTTCGCCCGCCGCCGAGCCGAGCGGGCGGCGCAGGCTCGCCGCCGCGCTGTGGCCGCCGCGGGTGACCCGGGCCCAACTCGTCGTCGCCCTCCTGCTGTTCGTCCTCGGGCTCGGTCTGGCCATCCAGGTCTCCTCGACGAGCGAGAACAGCGCGCTGCGCGGGGCCCGTCAGGAGGACCTCGTGCGGATCCTCGACGAACTCGACGACCGCACCCAGCGCCTCGAGGACGAGAAGACGCGCCTGGAGAAGCAGCAGTCCGAGCTGGAGTCCAGCTCGGACCAGGCCGAGGAGGCGCGCAAGCAGACCCAGGAGAAGGAGCGGCAGCTCGGCATCCTGGCCGGCACCGTCGCCGCCGAGGGGCCCGGTATCACCCTCACCGTGGGCGATCCCACCGGAGCGGTGGAGTCGGACATGCTGCTCGACGCCATCCAGGAGCTGCGCGCGGCGGGTGCCGAGGCGATCCAGGTGAACGGTGTCCGGGTGGTGGCGGACAGTTATTTCACCGGTAGCGGTGATGACATGCGGATCGATGGAACGAAGGTGGCCGCTCCGTACGTCTTCAAGGTCATCGGCAAGCCGGAGGATCTCGAGCCCGCGCTCAACATCCCCGGCGGTGTCGTGCAGACCCTGGAGAAGGAGCAGGCCACGGCCACGGTGGAGCGGTCGACGAAGATCGTCGTCGACGCCTTGCGACCCGCGAAGCGGCCTGACTACGCTCAGTCGTCCTCCCAGTGAGAGGGAGACGAGGGGGGTCCCGCGACAAGCGCACGGCGTTGCGGGGGGTCGGCGCACCACAACGGTGGTGCGTGGTGGAAACTGTCCGGAGGATACGGACGTTGTGAAGGTGTCCGGGTCGGCAGGTATGAAGGATTTCGGTTCGTCCTGCCCCACGGGCGGGTCTGTTTCGGTCAAGGGGAATCGCCCGTGAGTTTTTTTGCGAAGTTGTTCGGCAAGAGCGGACGTGAGGACGGCGGCAACGCCAGGCACGCCGCGCCGCGCCACGCCCAGAGCGAGGAGCAGGGTGGCGAGCGCCCCCTCTTCCGCGACGAGGTCGACGGCCGGGGCGGTGACATTCCGGGCACACAGGGCGCGTCTTCTGTTGACCCCGCCGGTGCCGCCCGCATAGGTTTCGGGGAACCATCAACCTCAAGTACGGGTGGAGGGTTTACGTCCGACCCGTACGCGACACAGACCTCCGCGGGGCAGCCGCGGCAGGAGGATGCGTCCATGCCGGTGTGTATGAGGTGCGGTCACCGCAACACGGCCGACAGCCGCTTCTGCTCCCACTGCGGTACGCCGCTGCGGGGCGGGGTCGCTCCCGAGCGCGCGTCGGAGACGACGTCGACGATCTCCATCTCGGGTCTCGAGGCGTACGACGCGGAGGTCACCGGTCAGACGGCCCTCCCGTCGCTGTCTCCCGAGGCGCTCGCGGCCGTGGAGGCGCTGCCTCCGGGGTCCGCGCTCCTCGTGGTGCGCCGCGGGCCGAACTCGGGCAGCCGGTTCCTGCTCGACGGCGAGCTGACGACGGCCGGCCGGCACCCGCAGAGCGACATCTTCCTGGACGACTTCACCGTCTCCCGGCGTCATGTCGAGTTCCGCCGGGCGCAGGACGGCAGCTTCACCGTCGCCGACGTCGGCAGCCTCAACGGCACGTACGTCAACCGTGAGCCGATCGACTCGGTCGTCCTGTCCAACGGCGACGAGGTGCAGATCGGCAAGTACCGGCTGGTCTTCTACTCGAACCAGCGAGGCGTGTGACGCCTCGGGGAAGCCCCTTCAGGGAAGGTCCATGCTGCGAACACCGACGGGTGGTGCCGGAACCGGCACCGCCACCGCGGGCGAACGGCTGGTCAGCATCGGCACGGTGCTGAACCAGCTGCGCGACGAGTTTCCCGAAGTGACGATCTCCAAGATCCGGTTCCTGGAGGCCGAGGGGCTCGTCGAGCCCCGTCGGACGGCCTCCGGATACCGGAAGTTCAGCCCGGAGGACGTGGAGCGGCTCGCCCGCATCCTGCGGATGCAGCGCGACCACTACCTTCCGCTGAAGGTCATCCGCGAGCACCTCGACGCCCTCGCGCGGGGCGAGCAGATCAAGCTGCCGGCGCCCGGTCGTCGGCGGGACCTGCTCGAAGGGTCCTGGGAGCAGGACGAGGCGGAGCCGCCGACCGTCGCGCGGCTCGGGCGGGCCGAGCTGATCGCCGCCGCCGAGGTGACCGAGACCGAGCTCGCCGAGTGGGAGTCGTACGGTCTGATCGCCGAGGCGGAGGGCGGAGGCTATGAGGCCGAGGCCGTCACCGTCGCCAGACTTGTCGCGGATCTGGGGAGATTCGGTCTGGAACCCCGGCACCTGCGGGCCGTCAAGGCGGCCGCCGACCGGGAGGCCGGGCTGATCGAGCAGGTGGTCGCGCCGCTGCGCCGGCACCGTAACCCGCAGACCAGAGCCCATGCGGAGGCCACCGCGCAGGAGCTCGCCGCACAGTCGGTGCGGCTGCACGCGGCCCTGGTCCAGACCGCTCTGGGGATCCGGCTCCAGTGACCCGCTGAGGGGCCCGGGAGGGGCCCGACTATCCAAACCGGTCGGGCACGTCCTAGGGTTGCTGTGTGAACGAGCTCGACGTTGTGGGTGTCCGGGTGGAAATGCCCTCCAACCAGCCGATCGTGCTCCTGCGTGAAGTGGGAGGCGATCGGTACCTCCCCATCTGGATCGGACCGGGGGAGGCGACCGCGATCGCCTTCGCCCAGCAGGGGATGGCGCCGCCGCGGCCGCTGACGCACGACCTGTTCAAGGACGTGCTGGAGGCCGTGGGACAGGAGCTCACCGAGGTCCGCATCACGGATCTTCGTGACGGGGTCTTCTACGCCGAGCTGGTCTTCGCCAGCGGCGTCGAGGTGAGCGCGCGGCCGTCGGACGCGATAGCGCTGGCACTGCGGACCGGGACGCCGATCTTCGGCAGCGACGGTGTGCTGGACGACGCCGGTATCGCGATTCCGGACGAGCAGGAGGACGAGGTGGAGAAGTTCCGCGAGTTCCTCGACCAGATCTCACCGGAGGACTTCGGAAGCAGCAGCCAGTGAGGCGGAGCGGTGCGGCCGGAGGTCGTCCGCGGGGTGCCGTCAGAGCATTCGAGTAGCCTTTCCCCGGAGTGGGGCACGCAAAACCACTCTCAGGGTGATTATCACTCGGCGTGCCGAGTGTGGCGATCGTTGACGCACCCCGGGTGACTGCCTACCTTCGTGTGGGCAGGTCAAGGACGGAGGGTCGGCGTGATGAGCAGCGCGGACGGTACGGCAGGGAGCTCGCTCGGACGTGTGTCCGGGGAGAGCGTTCCGTATCCGCTTCACGGCAGTGTGGGCGACTTCGGGACGGACACCGGTGCCGGCGTCGCCGACACGGCGATCGGCTACCGAGGACCGACGGCCTGCGCGGCTGCCGGGATCACCTATCGCCAGCTGGACTACTGGGCACGCACCGGACTCGTGGAGCCGAGCGTGCGGCCCGCGTACGGGTCGGGGACACAGCGGCTCTACAGCTTCCGCGACGTCGTCGTACTGAAGATCGTCAAGCGCTTCCTCGACACCGGGGTGGCACTGCAGAACATCCGCGCCGCCGTGCAGCACCTGCGCGCCCGGGGCTTCCGGGACCTGGAGCGGATGACGCTCATGAGCGACGGGGCCACGGTCTACGAGTGCTCCTCGCCCGACGAGGTCGTCGACCTCCTCCAGGGCGGGCAGGGCGTCTTCGGCATCGCCGTCGGGGTCGTCTGGCGCGACGTCGAGGCCGCGCTGTCCCAGCTCCACGGGGAGCGGGTCGACACCGGCGAGACGCTGGTCGGGCACAACCCGGGCGACGAGCTGGCGCGGCGGCGGCGCGACAAGGCGGTCTGAGGCCCTCCGGCGGGGTTCGCCCCGGGGTTCCCAGGCGCCCCGGGCGTTCCGCGGGGGCATTGTCAGTGTCGTGAGGCAGCATCGGACGTGTGAGAGCCGCGCCCACGATCCTGCATCTCGACATGGATGCCTTCTTCGCCGCCGCCGAGCAGGCGTCGAAGCCCAGCCTGCGCGGAAAGCCCGTGGTCGTCGGCGGTCTCGGGCCGCGCGGCGTGGTCGCCACCGCCTCCTACGAGGCCCGTCGCTTCGGGGTGCACTCGGCCATGCCGATGGGCCAGGCGCGACGGCTCGCGCCGAACGCCGCCTATCTCGTGCCGCGCTTCGCCTTCTACCGCTCGATCAGCGACCAGGTCATGGAGCTGCTCCGGCGCCTCTCCCCGCTCGTGGAGCCGCTCAGCCTCGACGAGGCCTTCGTCGACCTCGAAGCGGGCGGTGTCGCCGACGACAGCGCGAGCGCCCGGGCCGTGGGGGAGCGGCTGCGTGTGGACATCCTCGCGACGACCGGGCTCACCGGGTCCGTGGGGCTCGCCGGGTCCAAGATGATCGCGAAGATCGCCTCCGAGGAGGCCAAGCCGGACGGGCTCGTCCTGATCGAGCCCGGGACCGAGCGGGAGCTGCTCGGGCCGCGGTCGGTACGGATCCTGCCCGGGGTCGGTCCTGCCACCGGGGAGCATCTGCGGCGCGCCGGGATGACCACCGTCTCCGATCTCGCGGAGGCGGGCGAGGACGAGCTCGTACGGCTCCTGGGGCGGGCGCACGGGGCCTCGCTGTACAGGATGGCCCAGGGGTACGACGACCGGCCCGTGGTGGCCGAGCGGGACGCCAAGTCCGTGTCCGTCGAGGACACCTTCGACGCCGACATCCACGACCGCGTACGGATCCGGATCGAGGTCGAACGGCTCGCGGAGCGGTGCGTGGGGCGGCTGAGGGCCTCGGGGCACTCGGGGCGGACCATCGTCCTGAAGGTGCGGCGGTACGACTTCTCGACGCTGACCCGGTCCGAGACGCTGCGGGGGCCCACGGACGATCCGGCGGTCGTACGGGAGGCGGCGGGGCGGCTCCTGGGGGCGGTGGACACGACGGGGGGCGTGCGGCTCCTCGGGGTGGGGGTGAGCGGGCTCGCGGACTACACGCAGGAGGACCTGTTCGCCCAGGCGGAGGCCTCGGAGCGGCCGGCGGAGGAGGTCGCGCCGGTGGAGGCCCAGGAGGCCGCTCCTGCCACCGCGACGGAGACCGCCGAGTGGGGCTGGGTCCCCGGGCGGGACGTGCGGCACGCGGTCCACGGGGCCGGGTGGGTGCAGGGGAGCGGGGTCGGGCGGGTCACGGTGCGGTTCGAGGAGCCGTGGTCCGGGCCGGGGCGGGTGCGGACCTTCTCCGTGGACGATCCGGACCTGGAGCCCTCCGAGCCGTTGCCGCTGGTCCGGGGGGACGCGGCGGTGTGACCCGCACCGGCCGTGCGGTGCGGGTCTTCCGGTGGCTGCTCGTCCGGGGCCCTCAGGCGCCGTCCTGGCCCGCCAGGCGGCCGAAGTCCCTGTCCGGGGTGTCCACGGGCGGGGGCGGGAGGGCGAGGCTGTAGTGACGGTAGAGCTGGAGTTCCTGTTCGGGCGAGAGGTGGCGGCCCACGCCGAAGTCGGGGGCGTCCTTGATGAGGGCCCTCTCGTACGGGATGTGGAGGCCGTCGTCGAGCAGGGTGCTCGGCTCCAGGGGGACGAAGGCGTCCCGGCTGAACAGGCCCGTGCGGACGGCGGCCCATTCGGGGATGCCGGTCGCGTCGTCCAGGTACACCTCGTCCACGGTTCCGATCTTGTGCCCGTTCCGGTCGAACGCCTTGCGGCCTATCAGGCTGCGCGGATCGATATCGGTCTGCACGGTCCCTCCAACTGGTCGCAACTGCTCTACACCCCTACGAAAGTGCACAACTGGGATGTCGGCCACTTGAGCGATGGAAGCCGCAATCGCGCTGGTAGGCTGGTTGTGGCTGTCGACCCTGTGCGGGAGAGTCCCCCGGAGAAAGCTTCCGGTGGGCGCCGAAGGAGCAAATCCTCCCCGGAATCTCTCAGGCCCCTGTACCGCGCGGACGAGGTCACTCTGGAAAGCAGAGCGGATGTCCGACGGCATTTCGCTCTCACCGACGGTGAAAGCCGGCGGGCCGCGAGGCGTGCCGGTGAAACTCTCAGGTTGAGATGACAGAGGGGGAGGCCGTCCGGGTACCCGCGCCGTGGTGCCCCTCGCAGGTCGTGACGACCAGGAGGCCTCCGTACATGACCGCCAACCGCACTCCGCTCTCCGAGCTCGAACAGGGCATCCCGTTCGAGCAGCGGCACATCGGGCCCGACGCCGAGGCCCGGGCCAAGATGCTCGCCCAGGTCGGTTACGGCTCGCTCGACGAGCTCACGGCCGCCGCGGTGCCGGACGTCATCAAGAACGCCGAGGCGCTGGGCCTGCCGGCCGCGCGCACCGAGGCCGAGGTCCTCGCCGAGCTGCGCACGCTCGCCGACCGCAACCAGGTCCTCGCCCCGATGATCGGCCTCGGCTACTACGGCACCTTCACCCCGCCGGTGATCCTCCGTAACGTCATGGAGAACCCCGCCTGGTACACGGCCTACACGCCGTACCAGCCGGAGATCTCCCAGGGCCGCCTGGAGGCCCTGCTGAACTTCCAGACCATGGTCGCCGACCTGACCGGTCTGCCCACCGCCGGCTCCTCCCTCCTCGACGAGGGCACCGCCGCCGCCGAGGCCATGGCGCTGTCCCGCCGCATCGGCAAGGTCAAGAACGGCGTCTACCTCATCGACGCCGACGCCCTGCCGCAGACCATCGCGGTCATCGAGACCCGCGCCGAGCCGACCGGTGTCGAGGTCGTCGTCGCCGACCTGAGCGAGGGCATCCCCGCCGAGGTCGCCGAGCGCGGTGTCTTCGGTGTGCTCCTCCAGTACCCGGGCGCCTCCGGTGCCGTCCGCGACATCAAGCCGCTGATCGACGCCGCGCACGAGCTCGGCGCGATCGTCACCGTCGCCGCCGACCTGCTCGCGCTCACCCTGCTCACCTCGCCGGGCGAGCTGGGCGCCGACATCGCCGTCGGCACCACGCAGCGCTTCGGCGTCCCCATGGGCTTCGGCGGCCCGCACGCCGGCTACATGGCCGTCCAGGACAAGCACGTCCGCTCGATGCCCGGCCGTCTGGTCGGCGTCTCCGTCGACGCCGACGGCAACAAGGCCTACCGCCTGACCCTGCAGACCCGCGAGCAGCACATCCGCCGCGAGAAGGCCACCAGCAACATCTGTACGGCCCAGGTGCTCCTCGCCGTCATGGCCGGCATGTACGCCGTCTACCACGGCCCGGACGGTCTGAAGCAGATCGCCGCGCGCACCCACCGCTACGCGGCCATCCTCGCCGCGGGTCTCACCGCCGGCGGCGTCGAGGTCGTGCACGGCTCGTACTTCGACACGCTCGCCGTCCGCGTGCCCGGCAAGGCCGACGAGGTCGTCGCCGCCGCCCGCGAGGCCGGCGTGAACCTCTACCGCGCCGACGCCGACCTGGTCTACGTCTCCTGCGACGAGACCACCACCCGCGCGCAGCTCGCCGCCGTCTGGGGCGCCTTCGGCGTCACCGCCGACGTGGCGGCCCTGGACGCCGCCACCGAGGACACCCTCCCCGTCGGTCTGCTGCGCTCCGACGCGTACCTGACCCACCCGGTCTTCCACGCGCACCGCTCCGAGACCTCGATGCTGCGCTATCTGCGCAAGCTCGCGGACCGCGACTACGCGCTCGACCGCGGCATGATCCCGCTCGGCTCCTGCACCATGAAGCTGAACGCGACCACCGAGATGGAGCCGGTGACCTGGCCCGAGTTCGGCCAGATCCACCCCTTCGCCCCGGTCGAGCAGGCCCAGGGCTACCTCACGCTCATCACCGAGCTGGAGGAGCGCCTCGCCGAGGTCACCGGCTACGACAAGGTGTCGATCCAGCCCAACGCCGGCTCGCAGGGCGAGCTCGCCGGCCTCCTGGCCGTGCGCGCCTACCACCGCGCCAACGGCGACGAGCAGCGCACCGTCTGCCTCATCCCGTCCTCCGCGCACGGCACCAACGCCGCCTCCGCGGTGATGGCCGGCATGAAGGTCGTCGTCGTCAAGACCGCCGACGACGGCGAGGTCGACGTCGAGGACCTGCGCGCCAAGATCGCCCAGTACCGCGACGAGCTCGCCGTGCTGATGATCACCTACCCGTCCACGCACGGTGTGTTCGAGGAGCACGTCGCCGACATCTGCGCCGAGGTCCACGAGGCCGGCGGTCAGGTGTACGTCGACGGCGCCAACCTCAACGCGCTGGTCGGTCTGGCCAAGCCGGGCAAGTTCGGCGGCGACGTCTCGCACCTGAACCTGCACAAGACCTTCTGCATCCCGCACGGCGGCGGCGGCCCCGGCGTCGGCCCGGTCGGCGTCCGCTCCCACCTCGCCCCGTACCTGCCGAACCACCCGCTCCAGCCCACCGCGGGCCCGGAGACCGGCGTCGGCCCGATCTCGGCCGCCCCGTGGGGCTCCGCCGGCATCCTGCCGATCTCCTGGTCGTACGTGCGCCTCATGGGCGGCGAGGGCCTCAAGCGCGCCACCCAGGTCGCCGTGCTCGCGGCGAACTACATCGCCAAGCGCCTGGAGCCGCACTACCCGGTGCTCTACACCGGTCCGAACGGGCTGGTCGCGCACGAGTGCATCGTCGACATCCGTCCGCTGGCCAAGGCCACCGGCGTCAGCGTCGACGACATCGCGAAGCGCCTCATCGACTACGGCTTCCACGCCCCGACGATGTCCTTCCCGGTCGCCGGCACGCTGATGATCGAGCCGACCGAGTCCGAGGACCTGGCCGAGCTCGACCGCTTCTGCGACACGATGATCGCGATCCGCGCCGAGATCGAGAAGGTCGCCTCGGGCCAGTGGCCCGCCGACGACAACCCGCTGCACAACGCCCCGCACACCGCGGCCGCGCTGGGCGGCGAGTGGATCCACCCGTACACCCGCGACGAGGCGGTCTTCCCGGCCGGTGTCTCGGCCGCCGACAAGTACTGGCCGCCGGTGCGCCGCATCGACGGCGCCTTCGGCGACCGGAACCTGGTCTGCTCCTGCCCGCCGCTGGACGAGTACGACAACTGAGCACGAGCCGAGGGCCGGTTCGGAGGATCTCCTCCGGGCCGGCCCTCGGCGTTTCCCTCGTACGGTGTCCTCCGGTGCCCTTTCAGGCGGCGGTCGTCACCTGTCCCGCGGTCAGCGGCCGGTGCGGGGCGATGATCTGCCCGTCCGGCAGCAGTTCACCGGTGTCCTCGAAGAGCAGGACGCCGTTGCACAGCAGGCTCCAGCCCTGCTCCGGGTGGTGTGCCACCAGTCGGGCCGCCTCACGGTCGGCGGAGTCGGCGGTGGGACAGGCAGGCTGATGCTGGCACATGGGTGGGTTCTTTCGCTGCGTCGTGGTGGATGTCCTGCGGCTCTGCGCGCTCATGGCCGCCCCCGTCGGTTCGGTTCGGTTCCGGTCTCAGTCTTGCCCCACGGACGGTCTTCCGCAGGTATTTCACGACAGCTCGTCCTTTCCTGGGAAGACGCATCACCCGCAGGGGCGGTTCAGGTCAACTGCACCGTCTCTTCGGGTGGTTCGGGGTGGCCCGAGCGGGCTAGTCCGTACGGGAGGGGCGTTCGGGCGGCGCGTTCGGGCGCACGGCCCGGACAGGAGTGCGCCCCGTGACCCGGCCGGGTCACGGGGCGGCGACGCGCGTGCGGTGGATCAGGCGGGCGCCGGCGAGCCCAGGAGGGGCGGCGGCGCCAGGCGTGTGGTGAGGACGGGCAGGAGATCGGCGACCTGGTACGGGCGGTGGGCCGCGATCCCCGGGGGCGCGGGGGCCAGGGGCACCATCAGATCGTCGGCGGCCGGGGCGTCGGCGTCGTCGTCCGTGTCCGGGCCGGCGTCCAGCCAGAGGGTCAGCATGTAGAGCTCGGGTACGGAGAGCAGCCTCGGCCGGTACGTGACGGGCAGGGCCTCGGCCTGGAGCAGGGCCCGTTCCGTGGCGGAGACGTACGGCCCCTCGAAGAAGTGGGAGAAGGCCCAGCCGTCCGGGGTGAGCATGGTGTCCGCGGCGGCGATCGCCCGGTCCCCGCTCCGGATCAGGAAGCGCCAGCCGGCGAGCCGGGTGCGGGGTGCGAGCCCCGGTGTCCCCGTGACGTCGAGGACGTGCACGGGCAGGGGGCGTTCGGGGCTCAGCGGTCCCTGTGCGGCCCGCAGCGCGGGAGTTCGCGGCTCGCGGACGGCGGTCGGTGAGCCGAGGGCCGCGAGGACACTGCGGAGGGCCGGCGCGGGGGCCGGGGAGGGTCGGAGCATGGTGGGTCGCCTCTCACTCAGGAGACACGGTGATGCGTGGGCAGGTACGACGGCGCTGTCGGCGGCGGGGCCAGAGAGGGGCCATGGGGCCATGGCCGGGCGCCAACACTCTGCCTCGTCCGCGGAGTTTATACGACACGTGTTCACACAGTGTTTCCGCTAGACCTCGCGGATATTCCTGACAAGGCGTCATCAGGCCTTAATGACGGGGAGTTGAAGCGGAATCGCGTGGACGATGCCGCTCCCACCTGCGTATTCCCCGCGAAGGTGGACGGCTGAATTCCGACCCGAGGTCCCCGGACAATATGACATTGGTATATGTCATGCGTTCCGTGTCCTCGGGACGTGCCGGTGGAGCGCTCGGTCCAGACTATCTTCCGACAGGCCGGATTCGCAGGCGTTGTCGATCAGCGGGGTGGGCATCATCGTCCGTGACGCGCGGCCGTCGTGGCGGCTGCCCACTCGGGGAGGGACGCTTCGATGGGGGAGAAGGTCGTGGCCGACGGGTTCGGCCCGTCCGACCGGCAGCAGTACCGGAGAAAGCTCCAGCAGTGTCTCGCGGGGCTCGCGCGACTCCTCGCGGAGAAGAGGTTCGACCGGCCGCGCAATCTCATGGGCGTGGAGATCGAACTCAATCTCGCCGGCGCCGACGGGCTGCCCCGGATGCTGAACGGCCCGGTTCTCGAAAAGATCGCCAGCACCGATTTCCAGACGGAACTCGGAATGTTCAACCTCGAAGTGAACATCGCGCCCCACCAGCTCGACGGGCGCGTATTCGACCGGCTCGCGGAAGAGATCGGAACCGGCATCGGATACGCCGACCGCAAGGCGGCCGAACTCGACGCGGGCGTCGTCATGATCGGCATACTGCCCACGCTCGCGCAGAGCGACCTGGTCCCCGAGAACCTCTCGGACAACGACCGCTACACCCTGCTCAACGACCAGATCCTCGCCGCCCGCGGCGAGGACTTCACCCTCGACATCCACGGCGTCGAACGCCTGCTGTGCACCACGGAGTCGATCGTTCCCGAGGCGGCCTGCACCTCGGTGCAGCTGCACCTCCAGGTGACGCCCGCCCGCTTCGCCGCCGTGTGGAACGCCGCCCAGGCCGTCTCCGGCGTCCAGATCGCGCTCGGCGCCAACGCCCCCTTCGTCTTCGGCCGCGAACTGTGGCGCGAGTCCCGGCCGCCGCTCTTCATGCAGGCCACCGACACCCGGCCGCCCGAGCTGCAGTCCCAAGGGGTACGGCCGCGCACCTGGTTCGGGGAGCGGTGGGTGGACTCCGTGTACGACCTCTTCGAGGAGAACGTCCGCTACTTCCCCGCCCTGCTGCCGCTCTGCGACGACGAGGACCCGCTGCTCGTCCTCGACGAGGGCGGGGTGCCGCGCCTCCAGGAACTGGTCCTGCACAACGGCACCGTCTACCGCTGGAACAGGCCGGTGTACGGCTGGGTCGACGGGGTCCCGCACCTGCGCGTCGAGAACCGGGTGCTGCCCGCCGGGCCGACCGTCACCGACGTGATCGCCAACGCGGCCTTCTACTACGGGCTCGTCCGCTCGCTCGCCGACGACCCCCGGCCGGTGTGGAAGCGGATGACCTTCCAGGACGCCGAGGCCAACTTCGACACCGCCTGCCGCCACGGCATAGAGGCGGAGCTGCGCTGGCCCCGCTCGGGACGCGCCGGCGGCATCGCGACCCTCCCGGCCGTACGCCTCGTCCTCGACGAGCTGCTGCCGCTCGCCGCGGCCGGGCTCGACGCCTGGCACATCGAGCCGGCGGACCGGGACTTCTACCTCGGCGTGATCGAGCAGCGCTGTCTGCGGCGGGTCAACGGCGCCTCCTGGCAGGCCGACACCTTCCACCGGGCCCTCGAATCGGGCCTCGACCGGGAGGCCGCCCTCGCGGCGACGACCCGGCGGTACCGGACGCTGATGCTCGCGGGCGAGCCGGTGCACACCTGGCCGGTCGGGATCGACTGACCCCGCCTCCCCGCCGTGCCCCGCGGGGCATGGGTGATCATGTCAAGGTGGTCCCGGCCGGCCGGGACCACCGGAACGGACTGATCCCGCGACGGGGAAGTGGAGACAGGTGTGGTGTCGGAGCAACGACTGAGGGACGCTTCCCTGCCCCCCGACGGCCTGCCGCGTCGCGTACTGCGCTCCGAGACGCTCATCGTGCTCGCGCTCTCGCTCGGCGCGAGCGCGGTGTCGGCGTTCATCAGCTTCGTCGGCTCGCTGACCAGGCCGGAGGCGCTGAGGGACCAGGCGGCGAGGCTCAACGGCTCGCACGCTCCCGGGCGTCCCTGGCTCGACCTGTCCTGGCAGCTCTTCGACATCGCCACGGCACTCGTGCCGGTCGTGCTCGTCGCCCACCTGCTGCTGCGGGAGGGCTCGGGGCTGCGGGCCATCGGCTTCGACCGGACCCGGCCGTGGTCCGACCTCGGGCGCGGGGCCCTCGTCGCCGCCGGGATCGGCAGCGCGGGCCTCGCCTTCTACCTGGCGGCGCAGGCGTCCGGGGCCAACCTGACCGTGGTGCCCGAGTCGCTGCCCGACGTGTGGTGGAAGTACCCGGTGCTCATCCTCTCGGCGGTGCAGAACGCCGTCCTGGAGGAGGTCATCGTCGTCGGCTATCTGCTGCGCAGACTGGGCCAGTTGGGATGGACCCCGATGGCCGCGCTCGTGGCGAGTTCGGTGCTGCGCGGCTCGTACCACCTCTACCAGGGGGTCGGCGGCTTCGTCGGCAACATGGTGATGGGCGTGGTCTTCGTGCTGCTGTACCGCAGGTGGGGGCGGGTCGGGCCGCTGGTCGTGGCGCACTCGCTGCTCGACATCGTGGCCTTCGTCGGGTACGGGCTGCTGGCCGGGAAGGTGGGCTGGCTGCCCACCGTGTGACGGGAGGCGGGGAGGGGGTACGCGGTGCGGGCCGTGCACCCCCTCTCGTACGTCAGGCCCGCAGGTCGCCCTCGACGACCGTGACGGCGTGGCCGTTCAGGAGGGTGCGGTCGCCGTTCAGACGGGTGCGGACGAGGCCCGTGCGGGCGCCGCCCTGGAAGCCGGTGAGCTCCTCGCGGCCGAACCTGGCCGACCAGTACGGGGCGAGCGCGGTGTGCGCGCTGCCCGTCACCGGGTCCTCGTCGATGCCGACGGCCGGGAAGAAGCCGCGCGAGACGAACTCGTACCCGCTGTCCGGACGTTTGGCGGCGGCCGTTGCGATGACCCCGCGCGAGGAGAGCACCTTCAGGGCGGCGAAGTCCGGCGTGAGGGAGCGGACGGTGGCCTCGTCGCGCAGCTCGACGACGAGGTCGCCGATGTGGTCGGACGTGTCGTGGACGGCGACGATCTCGGCGCCGAGCGCCTTCTCCAGGCCCTCGGGGACGGGGAGCGGGGTGAGGGAGGAGGTCGGGAAGTCCATCGTGATCGTGCCGTCGGCCTCGGCGGTGGTGATCAGGATGCCGCAGCGGGCCGCGAAGCGGACGGTGCCGCTCGCCGTGCCGGTGGTGTGCAGGACGTGCGCCGTGGCCAGGGTGGCGTGGCCGCACATGTCGACCTCGGTGGTCGGGGTGAACCAGCGCAGGGCCCAGTCCGCGTCGCCGCCGGCGGGCAGCGGGTGGGCGAAGGCCGTCTCGGAGAGGTTGACCTCCGCGGCCACCTTCTGGAGCCAGGCGTCGTCGGGGAAGGAGTCGAGGATCAGGACTCCGGCGGGGTTGCCGGAGAAGGGCCGGTCGGTGAAGGCGTCGACGATTCGGATGCGCATGGCACCGACCGTACCGGGGGCGGAAAAGGGCGGGCCAAGGCCAATCGGGGAGAACTGGACCGGTTCGTCTTCGGCTACGGACGGGGGTTCGGCACAGCGGGGGCAGGATCGTTCGTGACCCGGGTGGCGTCACAGCGGGGCAGGACCGTTGGTGAGCCCGGGGGCGTCACAGGGGTGTCAGGACCATGAGGATCTCGTCGCGGTCGTCGTCGGCGGCCAGGCGGAGGGCTCCGGGCCAGCGGCCGATCTCCCGCCAGCCGAGCCTGCCGTAGAACTCCTCGAGACCGACGCCGCCGCGTGCCGCGAGCCGCAGCTGCTCCAGGCCCATCTCCTCCCGGGCGATCTCTCGGGCGCGGCGCACGAGACCCGCGCCGATGCCCCGTCCGCGTACCCCGAGGCGGGTCTGGACGTGGTGCAGGGTGCCCCAGTGCGCGACCAGCGGGTGGGGGTCGCGGCGCAGGCACAGCCAGCCGGCGAGGGCGCCGTCGACCGCGGCCACGACGAGGCGGCTGCTCGCCGGGTCGAGTCCGGCGACGATGCGGTCGACGGCGGCGGCGACCTCCGCCGGGTCGACCGGCGGGAACGGGAACCCGGCCGCCCCGCCGGCGTCGCTCACCTCGGTCCAGCAGTCGACGAGGTCCGAAGCGAGCGCACCGGTCACTTGTTCGGGGGTGGTGAGCTGGATGTGGAGCGGGCGGTCGGCGAGGGGCATGGCACGAGTATCGCAAGCCCGCTCCGGGTGCTAGTTCGCCGCGTCGGGCTTCACGATGTCGGGGAGCTTCGCCTCGAACAGTTCGTCGAACTTCAGGGAGGGCAGGATGTGACCCTGGTCGGCGGCGTCATCGGCCACGCTCGCGGCCCACGCGGAGGTCGCGAAGCGCTGGTTGGGCGTGCCGTGGTGCCCGGGGCTGTCGAAGCCGCAGTCGCCGACCGTGTAGAAGGACTTCTCGGAGCCCAGCACCCGCTCGGCGTTGAGGGCCTCACCACGCGAGTGCGTGAGGAAGTACGTGCCGTACGCGTCCGCCATCAGCTCGACGCGGCGGCCGGCCTCCGGTGTGCCGACGCGGTCGCCGATCAGGTTGTCCGCGTACTGCACCTGGTGGCCGAACTCGTGGGCGAGGATGGCGCGCGGGGCGGTGTCGCCCAGGCCGACGGCCTTCATGGCCTCCAGGATTCCGTCGCCCATGACGATGCGGTCGGAGATGCCTGCCGGGTTCGGGTCGCCCTTCTCGGTGTAGGCGAACGCGTTGAGGGTGAAGAACGGGTTGTCGCCGCCTTGGAGGACGGGCTCGAGGTTGATCACGTAGATGAACAGCTTGGAGAGGGCCAGCGCCGCCTCGTGGTTCTCCTCCGGGATGCCGTACATCAGGCTCACGATGGGGGCCAGCCGCTCCGGGGAGGAGAAGACCTCGCCGCCGTGCATCGGCACGATCTGGATGTCGTCGGAGGGGATGTCCCAGAACCTCTTCAGGTCCTTGCCCTCGGCCGTCAGCTCGTTGGTGTACTCGCCGTTGACGCCGAAGGTGCTGTCCTTCGACTCGCTGCCGAAGTACAGCGCGTCGTAGGTGGGCATGTCGAACACGCCCAGGAAGTAGAGGAAGAAGAGGAGCTCGAAGTCGGCGCCCCGGAGCAGGGTCCCCTGGTAGTCCCTGAGCGCCGTGTTCTGGCACTGGTAGTCGCCCGGGTCGATGACGCTGTCGCGGATGTCGGCCCACTGGGTGTCGTGGATGCCGTACTTGGCGGCGGCGGCGTCGCGGCGCTGCTGCCAGTCGGCCGGCAGCTTGGCCACGATCTGGTCGACGAGGGCCTTCACCTCCGGGGAGAGGCGGGAGGTGTCGAACGCGGCGCCGGGGGCGAGGGCGGACGTGGCGGCGGACGCCGGGGCGTCGGCGGCCGTGGCCGGCAGGGCGGTGCCGAGGGTGCAGGTGGCCGCGGTCACCAGGGTGACAGCCCAGGCCAGGGTCTTCTTCACGGGGAAACTCCTAGGTGTGAGCCGACGCGTGGGAGTGTCACCGCAAGGCGAAGTGACGGTCGGCTGTGCCGTACGCAGAGTTTGCGAGGAACCCCGTGCTCCGATGAAGGGTTGACGTTCGTCCGAATCTGGCATGACGGAAAGGCGACAGGTCTCGCGCCCTCGAAGGCTGTGTCCTATGGCACTCATCCATCCCGATGCATGCATGTGACAATCGGTATGTGTATTCGCTCCGTGGTGCAGGCGTCGGCGCAACGGCCGAGAACGCCTACCTCGCCCTCGTCGAGCGCGGCCCGATGGCCGCGTCCGAACTGGCGAACAGCCTGCGCGTGACCCCGCAGGCCATGAGTGCCGCGGTCGACGAACTGGCCGCCCTCGGGCTGGTGGAACCGGAGGGGTCACTGCTGGTCGCCTGCCCCCCGCGCGCCGCGCTCGACGGCGTGGTGGAGAGCCGCAGCAGAGAGCTCAGCGCGCTACGTGCCGGCATCGAGGACCTGTCCCGCTTCTGGCGCGACAACCATGTCGGAGGAGCCGACTACATCGAGATCGCCCGGACGCAGGCGGCCCGCAGGGCACTCGTCCGGCGGATCTACGACGAGGCCACCGAGCGGGTCCGTGCCCTGACCATCGGCTACACCGGCCGATCGGCACAGCCCAACACCTTGGCTCCCGGCTTCCGGGAGGCGCTGTCACGTGGCGTCACGTGCTCGGTCGTCTACGGATCCCACGTCCTGCGTGACCGGTCTGCCCGGGAAGCGGTCCAGGCCTCCGTCGACCTCGGCGAGCGAGCGCGTGTCTTTCCCGACGTGCCCCTGAACATGGCCATCTGCGACGACCGTTTCGCCCTCGTGTGCCCCCCTGCGAGCGACTGGGACCGCCGCCACCACATCGTCGTGCAGCGGTCGGACCTCCTTGAGGCACTGACCGGCATCTTCGAGTCGTTCTGGCGGATCGGCGTCCCGCTGCCCGCCGCCGAGACGGCGGACGAACTCGGCACGACTCCCACCGCCGAGGTCCGGCAGCTCCTCACCTATCTCAGCGGCGGCTTCACCGACGAGTCGATCGCCCGCGAACTCGGCGTCAGCGAGCGGACGGTGGGCCGCCGCATCACCCGTCTCCAGGAGGTGCTCGGCGCCCGGACCCGATTCCAGCTCGGCGTCCAGGCGAGCCGCCGCGGCTGGCTCTGAGGTGCGCCGCCCCTGGCGGGGGGCTTGTCGATCACGCCGGGATGGCGGCACGACCCCCCTGGGCGATCTCGTAGGAGAGCTGGGCACCCAGCTCCTCGAAGCCCAGGGTGGCGGCGACCCGCCGGGAGGCCGCCGGGCGCGCGCGCCACTGCGGAAGGAGACCGGTGGCGAGGGCGTCGGCGACCGCCGTCGAGGCCGTCGCCCGTGCGAGGCCGCGGCCTCGCGCCTCCGGGGCCGTCAACACGCTGAGGTGGGCGGTCCGTCGGGGCCAGGCCTGGTATCCGGCGGCGGCCACCACCCGGCCCCGCTCGCGTACGACGAACGCGGGCGAGGTGATCTCGTCCAGGGAGGCCTCCGCCGAGTCGTCCTCGCCCGAGGCCTCCTCCAGGGCCCGCAGGTCCGGATGGCCGCCGGGGAGCCGCTCCACCGTCGCCGGGCCGGTGACCGGGCGGAAGCCCTCCGGGGAGGCGTACGACAGCGCCGCCGGTCCGAGCATCCCCGCCACGGGCAGTACGCCACGGACGGAGGCCGCATCCAGCAGGGCCTCCACCGGCAGGCCGCCCAGGGCGGTCCGTACCGCCGCGGCGGCCTCCTCGTCCGGCGCGGACACCAGTGCCGATCCGCCGAGCGCGACCACGCCGATCCAGCCGGGCGGGCACAGGCCCGAGTCCGGGGAGACGATCACGGTCACGCCGCCCGGGGGCGGGAACGACCCCGGTGCGTGGGCCAGTTGCTCCCAGAGTTCCCGGGCTGCGAGCAGGAGCGGATGCGTCGGCACGGCGGCCATCCTGTCAGTCGGTCTCCTCCGCGCGCGATTCCGTTCCGGGGGTCTCAGCCCCGCGACCGGAGATACGCCTCCAGCTCCGCCGCCCCGGTCAGCATCGCGCGTCCACGGGCCGACAGGCGGCGGTGCCAATCGGTGAGCGCGGCCTCCAGCGGCTCGAGGCCACCGGCCGACCTCACCTGGTCGATCAGCGGGGCGATCTGCTCCAACAGGTATCCTCCGCGCCGGAGTTGATGGGTCATCCGGGCGTCCCGTACGGCGGGTTCGTCGTAGAGCCGGTATCCCGTCCGGGGGTCGCGGCGCGGGTGGACGAGTCCGGCGTCCTCCCACTTGCGGAGCGTCGCGGGACGGATGCCGAGCTTCCGGGCGAGCGGTCCGATGAACGTGCCGCCGGGGTCGGACCGTACGACCGGCTCGGACGCCGTGGTGGGGTCGAGGTCGCGGAGGGCGCTCTCCACGGCCCGGAGGGTCCTCCGGTCGTCGAGGAGCTGGGCGTGGCTCTCGTCGATCAGGCGGAACGCCTCGTCGGCCGCGCCCTCGTTCACCGCCCGCATGATCGACGTCGCCGTCGGATGGCCGTGGCCGGGCAGCAGCGCCAGGAACGCGCGCAGGGCCCCGGCGTGGAGCGGGGTGTACGAGCGGTATCCGGAAGGGGTGCGGTCGGCGGCGGGGAGGATGCCGGCCTCCTCGTAGTTCCTGACCGCCTGCGTGGACAGACCGTGTCCACGGGCCAGATCGATCGGCCTCAGCCGCTCTCCGGTTTGAAGGTTTTTCCCCATGATATCGACGATATCGCGGGTGCTTCGCGGAAAAGTCTCCACCGAAAGTTCAGCGATAGCGTGGAAGGCATGGCGACTGACATCAAGGACACCATCCATGCCGTCGACGCTGCCGCCTTCATGAGGCTGCTCCCGGCCCGGCCCCGGCTGCTCGCCCTCGGCGAGCCCACCCACGGAGAGGACGCGCTCCTCGAACTCCGCAACGAGCTCTTCCGCCGACTCGTCGAGCAGGAGGGCTACCGGACGATCGCGCTGGAGACCGACTGCCTGAGGGGCCTGGTCGTGGACGACCACGTCACCTCGGGCGCCGGCACCCTCGACGAGGTCATGGAGCACGGCTTCAGCCATGACTGGGGCGGCTCCGCGGCCAACCGCGAGCTCGTCCGCTGGATGCGCGCGTACAACGAGGGCCGGCCCGCCTCCGAGCGGCTCCGCTTCGCCGGATTCGACGGCCCGCTGGAGATCACCGCCGCCGAGAGCCCCCGGCAGGCCCTCGCCGCGCTCCACGGATACCTCGCGGCCCGGGTGGACGCGGACCTGCTCCCCTGCACCGCGGACACGCTCGACGACCTGCTCGGCACCGACAGCCGCTGGACCGAGCCCGCCGCGATGATGGACCCGGCGCGGTCCGTGGGGCGGTCGGACGAGGCCGGCCGGCTGCGGCTGCTCGCCGACGAGCTGGTGGCGCTGCTCGACGAGCAGCGCCCGTACCTGATCACGTTGAGTTCGGCGGACGAATGGGAGCGGGCCCGCCTGTACGCGCGCACGGCGCTCGGTCTGCTGCGCTACCACCACTGGATGGCCGACACCTCACCCGCCCGCCTGGCCCGCCTCGTGGCCATCCGGGATCAGATGATGTCCCGGAACCTCCTCGCGCTCGCCGACCGGGGCCCGACGTTCGTCTACGCCCACAACTCCCACCTCCAGCGCGAGAAGAGCTCGATGCGGATGGGCGGACGGCCGCTGGAGTGGTGGAGCGCCGGTGCGCTGGTCGACGCCGAGCTCGGCGAGGAGTACGCCTTCGTGGCCATGGCACTCGGCACGATCCGGCACCAGGGGGTGGACGTACCGCCGCCGGACACCCTGGAAGGGCTCCTGTACGCGCTGCCGGAGGAGCGCTGCGTCGTCGACGTCCGCCGGCTGGTCGCCGCCCTCGGCGACAGCCGGCCCGCGCCGCGCGTGTCCCCCTGGTTCGGCTACGCCCCGCTCGATCCGGCCCACCTGGCGGCCGGCGACGGTCTCGTGTTCGTCAGGGACGTTCCGCGACGCTGATGCGCCTCCGCCCGTGGCTGTCCTGTGACAGTGAACCTTGACCGATTGCCACTGAAGTTTGACCGCCTGGAGGCGCTCTACCGGCGGACCGCGGAGATCAGTCCGCCGGGCCGTTCCTCGCGCTGCGGAGGGGTGCTGATCGGGCGGCCGTAGGCGGCAGCGCGCTCGCGCAGGGTGTGGCTGGCGGCGTCCCAGCCGTGCCCGGCCAGCCAGCCCACCGGGTCGTCGGGCATCTCCGAGACCCACATGGACGCAGCCGATCCCGGCACGGCGTCCGCGCCGAAGCGCTCGATCACGCCGCGCGAGCCCAGTGTCAGCCCCATCCGACTGCCTGCCGCCGACTGCGCGCTGATCCGGGCCAGCAGCAGTTCCACTGCGTCCTCGGGCAGATAGATCAGCAGTCCTTCGGCGATCCACGCGGTCGGCACCGCCGGGTCGTGCCCTGCGGCGGCCAGCGCGCCTGGCCAGTCCTCCCGCAGATCCACCGCGACGGTGATCCGCTCGCAGTGTGGGACGGCCTGCTCCTGGCGCAGCACCGAAGCCTTGAAGTCCAGTGGCGCGGCGGTGTCGACCTCGAACAGTCGGGTGCCCTCTGGCCAGTCGATCCGGAAGGCCCGGCTGTCCATGCCGGCGCCGAGCAGCACGACCTGCCGGACCCCGGACGCGGAGGCCTGCTGCAACAGGTCATCGAGGAACTTCGTCCTGATGACGATGGAGAACGACACGGCCAGTCGGCGGCGGCGCGCGGCCTCGTCATCGGGCAGCGGCGGCGAGGAGGGCCATAGGCCGCCGGCGGTGGCGAAGGCCTGTGCCAGTGGGTCGCGGAACAGGGCGTTCTCCCGCTCGGTCTCCAGCGCCCGCACCCGGGCCACCCCCACCGCCGTGGCCCACACTCCCGACGGCTGCACCTGCTTCTGCTCATCAGTCACCGTGCCAGCCTAGGCGGAGGCCAGCTGCGCCTTCCGCTGCCGGTATGCCTTCTGGCGGCAGCGCTGTGAGCATGTCCGGCGTTGTCGCTGGCAGCGCCCTGCTGGTAATGGTCCTCCGCAGGTCTCACAGGGTCTCGTTGATGCGGTGGGGGCTGGTTCGGGTGGCTGGGGTGGCGGTGCGGGCTGTGGTGTCGGCGATGTCACCGGCGGTGGAGAAGGTGGATTCGCGGGAGGCTGCCTGAGCTGTTGGCGACGTGCTCGCTGGCGGCATCGGTCTGAGCATGTCCGGCGTGCTGCTGAGAACATCGGGCCGTCGCAGACCGGGCAGACTCGTGGTCCGGATGGATCAGCCGGGGCTGCCTCGGCCAACCACTTTTCTTTGTGTTTGAGGTAGTTGGCGCGTCGGCAGGCGGATGAACACAGGCGATAGCGCTGTCCGGGCTGGATCTTCATGCTCTTCCCGCACTCTCTGCAGGGGGCCTTCTGAACTGGAGCCCGCGGATGCCGTTTCCGGTATGCCTTCTCGCGGCAGGCCTGGGAACAGCGCAGGGCCTGGCGGCCGATGACGTCGGAGGGCGGTATCTCCGCGTCGCACTCCAGGCAACGCCTCGTTTCCAGGGTGGCCACCAGCGTCTCCGGGGCGCGGCCGGTCGCGGCGGCCAGCCGTGTCCAGCTGGGAAGACCGAGATGTTCGGGCGGTTCGCAGAGGTAGGTCCGCAGGTAGCGGGGCGGAAGATGGTTGGCGTGGGCCAGGCGGACGATGAAGGACCGGATGCCTTCGCCGGACCGGGGCCGGACCTGGAAGGGCAGGACGCGGACGTTCTCGTGGGTCATCGGGAGGACCTGGGCCCGGGGAAGTGAGGCGATTCGGCGGCGACGTCCAGCGGGACGGCCTTCAGCCCGGCTTTGCTGATCTTCTCGGTGCCGTTGAAGATCGCGTCGATCGCGGCTCCGTGGATCTGGTGGGAGAGGGCGCCGATCATGCCGCCGGTGCGGTCGTGCAGGTAGCGGTCCAGTCTCGCCAGGGTGCCGGGCCGGTGCTGCCGCAGGGCGAGGGTCTTCTCCATGGTGGCGACCAGGCCCCGCTATTCACTGTTGTAAGGGAAGGGGTGGGTGGGGATCAGGGTGAAACGGCCGGCGATCTGGGCTCCTCGGGTGCCGGTCAGCAGGCTGCCGTGCTCGATGTCGATGCCCGCGTAGATGAACGTCGCGGGGATCCGCTCGGAGAAGTACTTGAGGGTGTCGGCGACTTCGGCGCCGTGCTGGGTGGTGAGCGAGATGTTGTGGAGTTCGTCGACCAGGATCATGCCGGTGCGGGCGTCGGTGCAGACACCGACGACGGACTCGATGAGGTCGGTGATGTTCATGCGGGCCATCACCGGCAGCCCGAGGAAACGGGCGAACTCGGCCGCGATCATGCGGGGTGTCGCGGCGGGCGGGACGGTGATGTAGATGACCGGTTTGCGGTCGGTGGCGGTGGGGTGCCGGGCCCGGTCCAGTAGTTCGTGGGACAGCCCGAGCTGGGTGATCGCGATGGTCTTCCCGGTGCCGGCGGGGCCGGAGACGATCAGGCCCCGGCGTGCACTGATCGCGTGCCGGTTCAGCACGACCAGGCGGCGTCCGGTGGCGACGGTGTGCCGGACGACGGAGGTGGCGACCACCAGCAGACGGCCGTGATGGTCAAGACGGGCCTCGTCGAAGGCCGCCTGGCCGGCCTCGCCCAGCGCGTCGTACTGAGCGTCGGTCAGCCGGGGCGGCGGACCCGGTGGCCCTTCGACGAAGCGGCGCCAGCCGTCGATCGTGGTCAGGTGCCGCTGGGAGTCCTGGGGCAGAGCGGACGATGCCGTCATGAGCGCTTCCAGGGGTCTTCCAGCGGGTCGAACAGTCCGAGCGGGATCACCTCGGCCACCGACTCCTCGCCTTCGTCCGCTTCGTCCTCTGGCTCCGTCTGAGCACCGGCAACGGACGCCGGAGTAAGCGGACCTGCGGCTTTCGTGCGGGCCGCCACCCGCCGGTCGCGCTTGCCGGGCCCCGGACCGGGCTCGGTCTGCGGGCCGCCGTGGGCCCGGGTGAGCAGGGCGGCGACCGCGTCAGCGATCTCCGCCTCGGTGGCGCGGGGCAGCTGGTGGCTGACGTGGTCCCAGGCCAGGTCACCGAAGGGGACCGGTGCCCGGTTCAGGTGCTTCCAGGTGGCCGGGACCTACTCGTTGTCACCGCGGTGGTTGCGTACCCAGATCCGGGAGACGTCGTAGGGGTCGCGGTGGACCTCCCAGAGGCCGCGTTTCGCCCGGACTCCGGAGTTCTGGCGGCGCATCGGCCCCAACGCCCGGCTGTCGTAGGTGCGGTTCTTGATCCGGATGCCGTAGTCGTTGACCACCCGCCATTCCGCGGGCAGGAGTTCGACGTAGTCGTCGCCGCTCAGTGCGACCGGGACGTAGCCGCAGGCCTCCACCAACGCGGCGTACTTCTCGTTCGGCGTGAACAGTCGGCCCGGGTGGACCGGATCGCGCAGACCGTCGTGCTTGCGGTTCTGCCACTTCGCGACGATCCACTCATCCAGAAGCTCCTGCAACTCCAGCAGGGACCACACTCGTTCGCGTTCCAGGTGCCGGCCGCGGTGGTCGCTGCTGCGGCCGGTGTAGGTGGGCAGGAACTGTGCGAACAGCGTGGCCACCGAGCCCAGCATCTTCTCGATGTGCCCCTTCTCGAAGGGCGAGCCCTGGTGGGCCGGCTGCACTTCGATCTCCAGGAACAGGCAGGAGGAGATGAAGTTGCGGGAGAGGAAGGCCTTGCCGTGATCGCAGACGATGATCTCCGGGACGATCACCGGCCGGGCCGCCGCATGGGCCAGCCGCTCGTCCAGGGCCAGCAGCCTGCGGTGCGGCAGCACCGAGCGGGACATCCTGAGCGCGTCCGACCAGCCAGGCCGCATCAGTTCGGGGGTGACGGTGCGGGCCAGCAGCACGCTGGCGTCCACGGCTTTCGTGGTCGGCCGCAGCACCGCCGCGGTCAGCGTCCTGGTCGCGACATCGACCATGGCGGTGAGCTCGACTCTGCCGGTGACGCCGTTGTCGAGGAGGACCAGCACGTCCAGCGGGGTGGAGTCGATCTGCATGACCTCGCCCGGTGCGAAGACCGGCAGTTCCCCGTGCGGCGTCGTGGCCCCGTGGGCCCTGGACCGGCGAGTCACCGCCGAGCCGGACGTGTGGGTGCCCGAAGTCAGCTTCGCCAGCAGCCGGTAGAGCGTCCGCTGTGAGGGAAGCCCAGCCCTCTGCCCGCCAGGTGTCTCTTTGAGGATCTCGCCGGTCCGCCACAAAATGAACGTCCCCGTGCGGGTCGAGGCGTCCACCGCTTCCTTGATCGCCTGCCGCATCGCGGCCACCACCGCGTCGTCGACCTCCCCGAACTCGGCCGTCCTGCGGACCGGCCGGTGATCGGCCAGACCCAGCACCCCGCGTTCCTGGTAGCGACGCCGCCGGTGGGCGACCGTACTGGCAGAGACCTTGTGACCAGCGGCAGTCAGCTCAGCGGCCTTCGCCCGCTGCCGGGCGGTCAAGGACCGCCCGGGCCCGTACTCAGGCCTCACCGTCGTGCCGGGCTGGGCATCGGGCGGCAGCCCGTGCAGGACCTCCAGGATGTGGCCCTCCCACCACAGGGCCTTCTCCACCTCCCGGGCGGGAAACGCCTCCAGCAGCGAGGCCGCCGGCAACGGCATCCGAACCGGGCTGGTCATGACCTCGAAATCGGCCGCCGCGAACAACTCGAGCAACGGCACGACCCGATACGGCTCTTCGCCGTCCGTCAGCGTCACCGCCTGGCCGGCGACGGCGAGCACTCCGCGGATCCGGCCCTCGAACCGCACCCGGTCACCGACCGCGACCCGCCCCGGCCGCTTCATCCTGCCCATGCCGCCCGCCCTTCGGCCCAGACGAGACTGTCCGCCCCCAGCACCGCGGACTCCAGGTCCGTGCCCAGCCGCCCGGACCACAGCAGATGAAACAGCACCGGCAGGACCTGCAGCCGATCGCCCACCCGCCCGGCTCCCGACCACAACGGCAGCGGCTCCTCGAAGACCTCCACCAGCGCGGCCGCCAACCCCTCCGGGCGCCCCGAGCGGGTCCGCCGGTAGCGGGCCAGCCAGCGCATGTTCGCCATGAACACAGGCTCCGGCGTGCCCATCCACGCAAACTCCCAGCCCACCGCCTCACAGGCCCGACGCGTCGCCGCGAACGCCTCCCCGGTCCGATCGTCCAGCCGGTCCGCGGCCCGGACATCGACCACCCTGGCCCGCCCATCAGCAAGGCGCACGAAGTAGTCAGGCGCATGCCGACGCAGTTCCTGACCGTCCTGCCAGTGCAACCAGAACGGCTGCGAGGCGATCCCGACCACCCTCGGATCACGGTCCAGCAAGATCAAGCAGTCCCGCTCCAGCCACGACTCGTAGCCCACGTGACCGCTGGTCGTCGCCGCGAAGTACCAACCCGGGAAGCTCTCCCCGCCCTTCGCCCACCGGAACTCACGTACCGGCTGAACACCCTCGAACCGCGTACTCCACAACCGGCCCAACGGCCCGCGACAACGCTCACCAAACTCAAGAAAGTCCAGCTCAAAGGCGGATAACGACGGATCCCCGTACGCATGAGCCAGTGCCCCCACCATGCCTCCAACCGCAACGGTCAAAGTTCGGTGGCAGGAACGTACCGGTGGTCAAAGTTCAGTGGCAATCGAACGAGATTCGCTGTCAAAGGACACGTGGTCGATCCGTCGGGTATTGCTCGCCGAACAGTTCCGATATATCGTTGAGGCATCGCGACAGTTCGACGATGGAATCCCGATGGAAGGAGCGTTGCGATGCGTTCACATGGACACGAGTGCGGAAACGGACACGGCCACGGTCGTGGAGGCTGCGGTCCCGGGCCTCGGGGGGACTTCGAGGGGCGGCGTGGCGCCTTCGGGTCGTTCGGGCCCGGGTTCGGCGGCGGGCCGTGGGGCGGTGGCCCCTGGGGCGGCCGCGGTCGCGGTGGCGGCCCGGGGCGGGCGCGGCGCGGTGACGTGCGCGCCTCGATCCTGGCGCTCCTGAAGGACCGCCCGATGCACGGCTACGAGATGATCCGGGAGATCGGCGAGCGCAGCGACGGGGCCTGGAAGCCCAGTCCGGGCTCGGTCTACCCGACCCTCCAGATGCTGGAGGACGAGGGGCTGATCACCAGCGCGAGCGAGGGCGGCAAGAAGCTGTTCACGCTCACCGACACCGGGCGCGCCGAGGCCGACGAGGGTCCCGAGGCACCGTGGGAGGCGGCCGGTCGCGGGGTCGACTGGGACGCCCTGAACGAGGTCCGGCAGGCCGGCTTCGGTCTGATGGAGGCGTTCGGGCAGGTCTGGAAGGCCGGCAGCGCCGAGCAGCGGCAGAAGGCGGTCACCGTGATCAACGAGGCCCGCAAGAAGCTGTACCTGATCCTCGCCGACGAGCACTGAGTTCGGCGCTCTCGACGGGAAGGGCCCCGCGACCACGGTCGCGGGGCCCTTCCCGTCGAGAGCGGCAGGCTCAGACCACCAGGCCCGCGAGCTTGCGCAGGGACTCGGTCAGCGCCGCCGTCGCCGAGTCCTTCAGCTTGCCCGCCATCAGCGAGACCGCCGCGCCCGTGAACTCGCCGTCGATCCGTACCGTCGTGGCCTCCCCCTCCGCCGCGAGCGAGTAGCGCGTGGCGACGACGACCCCCATCGGGCCCTTGCCCCTGATGGCGAACGCCCGCTCGGCCTCCAGCTCCTCGACCGTCCACAGGACCTCGGCCGGGAAGCCCATCAGCTTCATGTTCTCCGTGAAGGTGGCGCCCGCCTCCAGGGCGGCGGGGCCGCCGTTCGGGAAGCTGGTGTGAGTGGCGTTCCACTCGCCGTACGAGGAGAAGTCCGTGAGTTGCGCCCAGACCTTCCCGGCCGGCGCCTCGATCCGTGCCTCCGCGCTGACTTCGGCCATGAGACCACCCCTTCACGCGTGCCCACTGGGTTCGGTGTCGCGGAACGTAGCGGGACGGCCGTGAACATTCAATACTGATGAAACGTCAGTTCTGCGGTCGCCGGCCCCGTGCCGTCGCCGATCCACCAGATCTCGGCCGCGTCGAAGCTGTCGGAGGCCCGTGGCGCCCCGTCCTCCTCGTGGCAGTGGAAGGCCGCCCAGAACAGATCGGCCGGCAGCGCCTCCCGGGGTGCGTACACCCGGTACACGTACTGCCGCCCGTCGCGCGCGAGCAGGCCCACCATCCAGAACACGACCGGAGGACGAGCGGAAGGGGATCCGTGGTTGCAAAGGGGGCGCGAAGCAAGACGGCGCGCGCCTCTCAGGGATCACGAGCGCGATCTCATCCGTAAGGAGGAGGAACCGTGCGCCCGTGCCCAACTCCGGTGGGATGCGGACATGCTTCTCCCCGGTGATGTTCCGGCCGCCCCCGCCTGATGAGGTGGAAGGGTGCACCATCCCGTCCCTCGCCCCCAGCCGCTCCCGCCGTCCACCTCCCCGCGCGCGGAGCTCGCGCCCCTCCTGACGCCCTCGCTCGCGGCCGTCGCGCCTCTCCTCGCGCCCTCGCTCGCGGCCGTCGCGCCTCTCCTCACGCCCTCGCTCGCTGCGGTCGTGTCGGGCGCGCGCCGCAGGGCGCTCAGGGACGGTGACCGCCAGATCGACACCGCCCACCTGCTGCACTCGCTCGTCGAGTCCGACCCCGAGGTCCGTGCCGCCTTCGAGGGCGGCCATCAGCTCGCCCGCGTCCTCGGCTATCTCGCCCAGCGCTCCATCGGCTACGGGCTGCGCTGGCAGCGTGCGGAGGAAGGGTCCGCGAACCGGCGCCTGCTGCCCGCCGCGCGCGAGGCCGAATCCCAGGGCGCCCGTACCTCCCCGTGGTCCCCGGCCGCTGCCGCCGCCCTGGAAGGCGCCTTCCGGCGGGCCGCCGAGCGTGGCGAGCCGCAGGCCCGCGGCGTCGACCTGCTCGCGGCCGTCGCCGCCGATCCCGAGAGCCGGGCCGTCGAGGTGCTGCGCCGCGCGGGCGTCGATCCGGCCGCGCTGACCGCCCGGGCCACCGCCCTTCCGGCCGCCCGCGACGAGGAGCCGTCTCAACAGGTGTAACGGGGGTTACGCCCCTGACCGCGTCCTGTCATGATGGCCCGATGCACGCGTCTCAGGGGAGAAGCGCCGGCCTGGGACTCGCCCTGGCCTCGGCCTTCGCATTCGGTGGTTCAGGAGTGGCGGCCAAGCCGCTCATCGAGGCGGGACTCGACCCGCTCCACGTGGTCTGGCTCCGGGTCGCCGGCGCCGCCCTCGTCATGCTGCCCGTGGCCTGGCGCCACCGGGACCTCCTGCGCCGCAAACCCGCCCTCCTCGTGGGCTTCGGCCTGCTCGCCGTCGCCGGAGTCCAGGCCTTCTACTTCGCCGCGATATCCCGCATACCCGTCGGCGTCGCCCTGCTCATCGAGTACCTCGCCCCCGCCCTCGTCCTCGGCTGGGTCCGCTTCGTCCAGCGCCGGCCCGTCACCCGCGCCGCCGCCCTCGGCGTCGTCCTCGCCGCCGGCGGCCTCGCCTGCGTCGTGCAGGTCTGGTCCGGGCTGACCTTCGACCTCGGTGGGCTGCTCCTGGCCCTCGCCGCCGCCTGCTGCCAGGTCGGCTACTTCGTCCTCTCCGACCAGGGCGCCGACGAGGCCGAGCAGGCGGATCCCCTGGGTGTCATCGCGTACGGGCTGCTCATCGGCGCGCTCGTCCTCACCGCCGTGGCCCGGCCCTGGTCCATGGACTGGGGCGTCCTCGGCGGCCGGGCCGACATGGACGGGACGAGCGTGCCCGCGTGGCTGCTGCTCGGCTGGATCGTGCTGATCGCCACCGTCCTCGCGTACGTCACCGGCGTCATCTCGGTGCGCCGGCTCTCCCCGCAGGTGGCGGGCGTCGTGGCCTGCCTGGAGGCGGTCATCGCGACCGTCCTGGCCTGGATCCTGCTCGGCGAGCACCTGGGCGCGCCGCAGATCATCGGCGGCGCGGTGGTCCTGGTCGGGGCGTTCATCGCCCAGTCCTCGACGCCGAAGGCGCCTGCGGCGGGGCCGGTGGCCGGGTCCGGTCCGGGTTCCGGTCCGGGGTCCGAGGCAGCGGCCGGCGTGGGTTCTGACGCGGTCGGTGCGGGCTCCGAGGTGGATGCTCTCGGTTCCGTTTCCGGGGCGGCGGGTGCGGAGTTGTCGGCCGGGCGAACCGCCCCGTAGGGTGCCGACCATGCATTCGACCGTGCTTCCGCCTCCCGCCGCCTAGCGCGCGCGGAGACCCTCCTCGACGAAGACCGGGCTCGGGCCGGCGACTCCTCGCCACCGAGCGGTTCGTCGCTGCCCGCGCGCGGAGCCCAGCGACCACCCTTCCCTCCTGTCTTCCACGGAGAACCCACGTGTCGAACTCCTCGGGATCCGCCCTGTCCGTCGGGCGGAGCCTCGTCTATCTGATCGTCGCCGGCATCGCCTGGGGCACGGCCGGCGCCGCAGCCTCGCTGATCTTCCGTGTCAGCGACATGGGCCCGCTGGCCCTCTCCTTCTGGCGCTGCGTCGGCGGCCTCGTCCTGCTCCTCGGCGCCCTGGCGCTGCGGCCCCGGCGCCGCGCCGCCCGCACGGACGGTGAGCCGCGCGGCCGCCGGACGGCCCGCATCCTCGGTACGGGCATCGGACTCACCGTCTTCCAGAGCGCGTACTTCGCCGCGGTCGAGGCGACCGGTCTCGCCGTCGGCACCGTCGTCACCCTCGGGGCGGGACCCGTCCTCATCGCGATCGGCGCCCGGCTCACCATGGGGGAGCGCCTCGGCAGCGGCGGGGTCGCCGCCGTCGCCGGAGCCCTCGCCGGGCTCTTCGTCCTCGTCCTGGGCGGCGGGGCCGCGGAGGTGCGGCCGCTCGGCGTCGTCCTCGCGGTGGTCTCGGCGGCCGGATACGCGGCGATCACGCTGCTCACCCGGTGGCTCGGCCGTGACGGCGGCGGTACGGACGCCCTCGCGACGACCACCTGGGCCTTCGCCATCGGGGCGGTCGGGCTGCTGCCCGCGGCGCTCGCGGAGGGGCTGGTCCCGCACACCGACGCGCCGGTGAGCGTGGTGCTGCTGCTCGTGTACGTGGCGGCGGTGCCGACCGCGCTCGCCTACGCGCTGTACTTCGCCGGGGCGGCCGTCGTCCGGGCCGCCACCGTCTCCGTGATCATGCTCCTGGAGCCGGTGAGCGCGGCCCTGATCGCGGTCTCGCTGCTCGGCGAGCGGCTCACCGCCGCGATCGTGCTCGGCACGCTGCTGCTGCTCGCGGCCGTGACGGGCCTCGCGTTCGCGGAGGCCCGGACGGCGGCGGAGGCGCGCAGGCGGGAGCCGGTGGCGGTGTAGGGGATCCGTGCCGGGGGCGGGGCAGAGCTTGGGGCCCCGCGCGCGGCATGAGTATTCGCGGGCGGGGCTCGGGTGGCCGTGCGCTCGGCATGCGCATTCGGGGGCGGGGCCTGTGCAGCCTCGCCCCCGGGGCGGTCAGCCGTTCGCGCGGCGGCGGAGCTGGTGGGCGCGGGCGTTCAGGTCGCCCGGGCCGGACCGCTCGGCGAGGCGCTCCGAGACGCGGTCCTGGATCTCCTGCGGCTTGTTGCCCGCGTACTTGAACTTCGCCCGTACGTCGGTCACCTCCAGGCTGAGGATCCGGATCCCCGACAGGAGCCGGCCGAACGGCGCCTCGCCCGGGGCGACCGTCGCCGTGCCGCCCTCCGGCTGGAAGTGGGCGACCTGGCTGTTCAGGAGCGCCGCCTTCTCCTCCGGGTCGTCGACCACGCGCGCGGTGCAGCGCAGCTGGACGGCCGCGTAGTACGAGGTGGGGGTGCCGTGCTCGGACGGGGCGCCCTCGGGGGCCGTCCAGTGCCCCGGTACGTAGACGTAGTCGTCGACCACGCTCAGGAGCACCGTCGGATTCGCCTCCAGGGCGCGCCAGAGGGGGTTCGGCCGCGCCAGGTGGGCCAGCGCCCTGCCGTACGGGCCGGGCTCGGGGTCGTACCGGAAGTGCATCGGCTGCACCCACGGCGGCTCGCCCTCCAGGCCGTTGACGGCGAGCTGGCCGAAGTCGTGCCGGGAGAGCCAGTCGCGCCACTCGCCCTCGTCGTGGGCGGCGTCCCAGGGGTGGATCAGCATCGTCGGTCCGTCCTTCCTTCCTCGATCCGAGCGCGGCTCAGAGCGCCGCGAGGTAGCCGGGCAGGGCGACGGACGGGTCGAGGTCGCCGGACGGGACGGGCGTGCCGTAACCACTCTGTACGGGGATGACGCCGGCCCAGTACGGCAGGTCCAGGTCCTCGGCGTCGTCGTTGGGGCCGCCCGTGCGGACCTTCGCCGAGACCTCGTCCAGGTCGAGCCGGATCACGGCGGTCGCGGCGAGCTCCTTGGCGTTCCCCGGGCGGGAGTCGGCGGAGCGGCCGGGGACGACGTGGTCGACGAGGGCGTCCAGGGCGGTGCGCAGTTCCTCGGGGTCCGTGACCTGGTGGGCGGTGCCGTGGACGACGACCGAGCGGTAGTTGAGCGAGTGGTGGAACGCGGAGCGGGCGAGCACGAGACCGTCGACGTGCGTCACGGTCAGGCAGACGGGCAGACCGGGGGCCGACACTCCGTCGCCGGCCGCGCGCAGCGGCCGAGAGCCGGTGGAGCCGTGCACGTAGAGGCGCTCGCCGACCCGGCCGAAGAGCGTCGGGAGGACGACCGGCGCGCCGTCGCGGACGAAGCCGAGGTGGCAGACGTAGGCCTCGTCGAGTATCGAGTGGACGAGTTCCTTGTCGTACGAGGCGCGCTGGCGGGAACGGGTGGGCACCGTGCGGTCGGTCGGCGTGTAGGTGTCGCGCGGCGCGGACGTGTCGGGGGCGGTGCTCGTGTCGGCGGCGGCGCTCATTGCGTACTCCATTGCACTAGTGCATACTTGTGTTTGTGCTAGGAGAGTATCGGATCGAAGGTCGTCGCGCATCGGACATCGCCGCCAGCATCGAGCGGGGAGTGGGTGAGGGTGCGTTGCCGCCCGGCCAACTGCTGCCGCCCATGCGGGAGTTGGCGGGCATCCTCGGTGTGAACCCCAATACCGTCGCCGCCGCCTACCGCACCCTGCGCGAGCGCGGGGTCATCGAGACGGACGGCCGGCGCGGCAGTCGCGTGCGGCCGCGGCCCGCCACGACCGCGCGCGGCTCGATCCGCGTGGAGGCGCCCGCGGGAGTCCGGGACGTCAGCAACGGCAGCCCCGACCCCGCGCTCCTGCCGCCCCTGGGGGAGGCCTTCGCGGAGGTCGCCCGGCGGTACGGCGAGCAGCCCGTCCTGTACGGAGAGGTGCCCGTCGACGAGGAGTTCGGGCGCCTCGCGCGCGCAGCCTTCGACGCGGACGGGGTGCCCGCCGGGCCCGTCGGAGTAGCCTCGGGCTCCCTCGACGCGATCGAGCGCGTGCTCGCCGCCCGCCTCAGGCCCGGCGACGCCGTCGCCGTCGAGGACCCGGGCTGGGGCAGCCTCCTCGACCTCGTGCCCGCGCTCGGCCTGCGGCCCGTGCCGGTCGCCGTCGACGACGAGGGCCCCCTGCCGGAAGCCGTCGAGCGCGCGATCCGGCAGGACGGGGCGCGGGCCGTGATCGTCACCGACCGGGCCCAGAACCCGACCGGGGCCTGCGTCACGGCGGCGCGCGCGGGCGAGCTGCGGCGGGTTCTCGGGGCGCACCCCGGCGTGCTCCTCGTCGAGGACGACCACGGGCACGGCATCGTCGCGCAGCCGCTGCACCTGCTGGCCGGCGTCACCGACCACTGGGTCCTCGTACGCTCGGTCGCCAAGGCGTACGGACCCGACCTGCGGATCGCCGCCTTCACGGGCGACGCCGAGACCGTCGACCGGGTCCTCGGGCGGCAGCGGCTCGGGCCCGGCTGGGTCAGCAAGCTCCTTCAGCGGACCGTCGCGCATCTGTGGGCGACGGGGGCGGTCGACCCCGCCGTCGTCGCCCGCGCGTACGGGAAGCGGCGCGACGGGCTCGTACGGGCGCTCGCGCGGCGCGGCGTCGAAGCGCACGGGTGCGGTGGCATGAACGTCTGGGTCCCCGTCCCCGACGAGACCGGGGCGGTCACCCGTCTCCTCGCCGCCGGCTGGGCGGTCGCGCCGGGCGCCCGCTTCCGGATGGAGACGGGGCCGGCCGTCCGGCTGACCGTCTCAGGGCTGGCCGCGTCCGACGTCGAGGCCCTGGCGGGTGCGGTGGCGGGGGCGGTGGGGCCGGTCGCTGCGCGGAGCTATGGGTGATGGGCGGCGCGGGCGGTGCGGGCGGTGCGTGGCTGTGCGGTCGCGTCGGTGCGGGCCCGCGCCCCGCTGCCGTGTGGGCAATCGTCCCGCCGGGGCGATGGGGGGGGTCCCCTGCTCGAGCGAAGCCGAGAGCTTGGGGGAGGGTGGGCACGCGCGGAGGCGCCCCTAGCGGCGCCCCCGCGTTCCGTGCCTGTATCCGCACCACGAGCGCGGCGCACGTCAGGTGCGGGTTCAGGCGCGGGAGCCTCTGGCGCCGGCAGGGCGCGGGTCCGTTGTGCCCACCCGTTCCGCCCCGGCGGAACGATTGCCCACAACGGCGGGGGCGCCGTCCGTTGTGCCCACCTGTTCCGCCCCGGCGGAACGATTGCCCACAACGGTGCGCGAGCGGGGCCGGCGGGTTTGGGTGAGGGCCGCGCCTGCCAGGACCACGAGCGCGCCCACCGGCGTGTTCCAGGTGAGGCGTTCGTCCAGGAGTGCCACTCCCGCCGTCGTCGCGATCACCGGGATGAAGTACGTGACCATCGCCGCCGTCGTCGGGCCGACCTCCGCGACGACGCCGTACTGGAGCAGCATCGCGTACCCCGTCCCGAGCGCCCCGAGCGCGATCACGGAGAGGAGGGGCATGAGTTCGATCGAATCGGGGACCGAGGTGAACAACGGCGTGACCACCGCCAGTTGCAGCGTCGCCAGGCCCACCTGGGAACCCGCCAGGGAGAGGTTCGACGCGCCCGTGCCGCTCAGGGTCCTGCGGACGTAGATCCAGCCGACCGCGTAGCTGAAGGAGGCGAGCAGCGCCAGGGCCGTGCCCGTGACGTCGAGGCCCGAGAAGCCCTGCCAGGCGCCGAGCACGGTGAGGACGCCGATGAAGCCGATGCCCAGGCCGGCCGCGCGGACCCGGGTCGGCCGGTCCTCGGAGAGCGCCACCAGCGAGAGCAGCATGCCCCAGAGCGGGGTCGTCGCGTTGCAGATGCCCGCCAGGGTGGAGGGGATCGTCAGCTCCGCGTACGCGAAGAGGGAGAACGGCAGCGCGTTGAGGAGGAAGGCCGCGACCGCGAGGTGGCCCCAGACGTGGGCGCCGCGCGGCAGCCGGTCGCGCTTCACGACGATCGCGACGGCGAGCACCGCCGTACCGAACAGGAGCCGCCCGAAGGTGACCTGGAACGGCGCGAAGCCCTCCGTGCCGACCTTGATGAAGAGGAAGCTGAAGCCCCAGATGAGGGCCAGGGCGCCGAAGCGGACGCGCCAGTCGAGGAGAGGGGAGGGGGAGGGTGTGGGGCTGGGGCTCATGCACTCAGGGTGAGCGGAATGACGTCTTAGGACAAGCTAGATTTCCTCCACCCCTCCTCTTAGCATCGCTTACATGTTGAACCTGGAGCGCCTCCGCACCCTCGACGCCTTCGCCCGGCACGGCTCCGTCAGCGGTGCGGCCGACGGACTGCACGTCACCACCTCGGCCGTCTCCCAGCAGCTGTCCAAGCTGGAGCGCGAGGTCGGGCAGCAGCTGCTCGCCAAGAACGGCCGGGGCGTGCGGCTCACCGACGCCGGGCTGCTGCTCGCCGAGCACGCCGCCCGGATCCTGTCCCAGGTGCAGATGGCCCAGGCCGACATCGAGGCCCAGCGGGGGAGAGTGGTGGGCGAGGTGCGGCTCGCGGGCTTTCCGACGGCCGCGCGCGGACTGTTCCCGGCCGCCCTCGCCGCCCTGCGCGAGGGTCACCCCGAGCTCCGTGTCCGTACGACGGAGCTGGAGCCGGAGCCGGGCGTGCGGGCGGTCCTGCGCGGTGACGCGGACCTGGCGATCGTCCTGGACTGGAGCAACAAGCGGGCGCCCGTCCCCGGTGGCCTGGAGCGCGCGCACCTCCTCGACGACTCCGCCGACGTCGCCCTGCCCGCCGGCCATCCGCTGGCCGGGCGGGAGGCGGTGGACCTGGAGGACTTCGCCGACGAGGAGTGGGTGTCCTGGCCCGAGGGCGAGTTCTGCCACGACTGGCTGATGTTCACGCTGCGCTCGCAGGGCATCGAGCCGCGCATCGGGCACCTCGCGGGCGAGCACCACACCCAGCTGGCCCTGGTCGCGGCCGGCCTCGGGGTGTGCGTCACGCCCCGGCTCGGGCGTCCGGTGCCGGACGGGGTCGTCTTCGTTCCGGTACGGCAGAAGGTGCGGCGCCACATCTATGCCACCTGGCGCGGCGACGCGGGCCGCCGCCCCTCCGTCCGTGCGGTCGTCGCGGCGCTGCGGGCGGTGGCGGAGCCGCTGGCGAGCTGAGGCTCAGAGGTTCGCCAGCTTGCGGAAGTCCCAGGAGGCGATGGCGTCCGGGGTCAGCCGTAGCCAGGCGTGCCGGCCGTCGTGCGGCATGGAGTCCAGGCCGAAGTTCTTGGCGGCGAAGAGCTGCTCGGGCACGTCCAGTTCGGGGCACGGCTCGCCGGTCCGGGGTGCCTCGCCGACGAAGACGGCGGTGCCCGACAGTTCGACGCCGCGCAGCTCCCCGTACTCCTCGCCGTCGTCCACCACGACCGCGATCCTCGGGTCGGCCCGCAGTTCCGCCCAGCGCCGGCTGCGGGTGATCGAGTACAGCCACAGCGAGGAGCCGTCCCAGGCGAACCAGAGCGCGCTCACGTGCGGGCGGCCGTCGGCGGAGACGGTCGCGACCCGGCAGGTGCGCTGTTCCGCGAGGAAGGAGTCGAGCTCGGCCGGAGTCATCATGATCCGGCGTCCGCGGCGCTGTGCGACGGTCATCGTCCGCCCCCTTCTAGCTTTCTGACGAGACGTCAGAAAGCATGGGGGGTCCATCGCGCGCGTGCAAGGGGAGGTCGGGGAGTCATGGGCCAGAGTCCGAGAGAACGACTCGCGGAGCGGATCCGCCCGGACGGGGGAGTCGCCCTGCTCACCGTCGAGTGCCAGCAGGGTGTCGTCGGTCCCGACAGCGCCCTGCCCGAACTGGCCGCCGTCGCCCACGCGTCGGGCGTCCTGCGGAACGTCGCCCGCCTCGTCGCCGCCGCGCACGCGGCGGACGTCCAGGTGATCCACGCCGTCGCCGAGCGCCGCCCCGACGGGCGAGGCGCCAACACCAACGCCCGGCTGTTCGCGGCCGCCGCCCGGCTGCCCGTGCAGCAGCACAGCGGCAGCAGGGCCGTCCGGATCGCCGAACCGATCGAGGTCGCCGACGAGGACCTGGTGGTCCGGCGCCTGCACGGGCTCTCCCCGCTCGCCGGCACCGACGTCGACGCGCTCCTGCGGAACCTCGGCTGCCGCACGCTCGTCGTTACGGGGGTCTCCGCCAACGTGGCCGTGCCCAACGCGGTCTTCGACGCCGTGAACCTCGGCTACACGGTCGTCGTGCCCGGGGACGCCATCGCGGGGGTGCCGGCCGACTACACCCCCGCGATGATCCGTCACACCCTCGCGCTCGTCGCCACGATCACCACGACCGACGAGGTGCTGGGGTGCTGGAAGGCCCCCGAGGGCGACGCGGGCGCCGTCACCCGGGGCTGATCTCCTCGCCCACCACCTGGATCGGCTCGGGCGGCAGCGGCGAGGGCGCCGGACCGGCCTTCACGCTGCCGTCCGAGATGTCGAAGTGGCTCTGGTGGCACGGGCAGACGATGACGCCGTCCTTCACGCTGCTCACGGCGCAGCCCTGATGCGTGCACTTGGAGGAGAAGGCCTTGAACTCGCCGGCCTTCGGCTGGGTGATCACCAGGCCCTTGTCGGCGAGGATCTTCCCGCCGCCCACCGGGATGTCCCCGGTCTTCGCGAGGGCCGCGCCCTTCGGAGCCGCGCCCTCCGACGCCGTGCTCTTGTCGTCCGCGCCGCCCCCGCAGGCGGCGAGCGCCGCCGCGAGGCCCGCGCTGCCCGCCGCCGCGACCACTGTCCGGCGTGCCACTCCGCTCATGTGCTGCCCCTCATTCCTCGGTGTACTGCAGCAGACGGTACGGCTGTGAGCTGTGTCCCGTTCACGGGATGCGCACTTCGAGAGCCTTACAGTTCTGAGTAGAGTGTCGGAACCTGGACATCCTTCGATGAAAGTGTCTAGCTTCCGTGAACTCTTCCGTGAACTCCTCGGTGAGTACGCATCACGTACGGGCCGTGCTGCTCGGCGCCGAGCGGCGCGGGGTGGCCCCGGGGCCGCTCCTCGCCCGCGCCGGACTGCCCTCCACGCTCCTGGAGGAAACCCGGGCCAGGGTTCCCGTGGAGCAGTTCGGGCAGCTCGTCCGCATGCTGTGGGCCACCCTCGACGACGAGCTGATCGGCTTCGGCGGCGCGCCCAGCAAGGTCGGGACCTTCGCGATGATGGCCCATGTCGTCGTCCACGGCAGTCGGGACCTGCGCGAGGCGCTCCGGCGCGCGCAGACCTTCTACTCCCTCTTCCCGGCCGGTCCGCGCTTCCGGCTCGTGGAGCCCGGGACCGGCGGACCCGACGAGGCGCGGATGGAGTTCGACGTCTCCGGGTACGACGACCCCCTCCACTTCGGCGCCGAGTCCACCGTCCTGGTCGCGCACCGCTTCGCCGGCTGGCTCGTCCGGCGCCGGATCGGCCTGCGGCGGGTCGAGTTCGTCCACCCGGAGCCCCGGCACGCGCGCGAGTACGCCCTGCTCTTCGGTGCGCCCTGCGTCTTCGGCGCCGGGCGCACCGCTGCCGTCTTCGACCGGGCCGACCTCGACGAACCCGTCCTGCGGGACGCGGCCGCGCTCAAGGCCTTCCTGCGTCGTGCCCCGGTCGACGTGCTGGTCTGCGGCGACTACGGCAGTACGGCGACCGGCCGGGTGCGGCACCTGATCGGCCGGGCGCTGCCCGCCGGGCCGGTGCCGACGCCCGAGCAGCTCGCCGACCGGCTGTCCGTCAGCCCGCAGACCCTGCGGCGCCGGCTGGCCGCCGAGGGGACGACGTACCAGCGGATCCGCGACCAGGTGCGGCGTGACCACGCCATCGCCGAGCTGACCGGCGGCCGGGTCTCGATCGAGCGGCTCTCGCGGCAGCTCGGCTTCTCCGAACCCAGCGCCTTCCACCGGGCGTTCCGGCGCTGGACCGGAGAGACGCCCCGGTCTTATCAGACGCGGGGTCAACAACCCTGAGCGGTACGGTCACAGCCGCCGTCCGCCGTCCGGCCTACCTTCCCGCCATGACCGAAATCGACCGGTCCGGTGGCGCTTGGCCGCCGGACCCCACCCGACCCCGGTGAACGCGCGCCGGGCGGCCGGCGCCGTCCTCGGGACCGGCGTCCTGCTCTGCCTCCTCGCCGGGGTCGCCGTCACGGCCCTCGGCGTCCGCGTCGACGGCACCAGCATGACCCCCACCCTCCACCAGGGCGACCGGGTCCTCGTCGCCCCGGGCTCGGCGGGCGAGGCGCACCGGTTCGACGTGGTGCTGCTGCGGGCCACCGGGAAGGACACCCTCCTCGTCAAGCGGGTGATCGCCCTGCCCGGCGACCGGGTGGGGATCGTCTCGACACCGGACGAGCCGTTCCAGGTCCTCCTCCAGGAGCGGGGCAGGGGCCCGGTGCGCCGGGTGGTGGCGCCCCCATGGGCGGCACAGGCCCACCGTGCGAGCGCCTGCTGCGGTCCCGACGGCACCCGGTCGGCGCGGCCCGAGCTGCGGACCGTGCCCGAGGGCTCCTTCTTCTACCTGGGAGACAACCCCGACCTGTCGGACGACTCGCGGGCCTACGGCTGGGGCGCGCTCGACCGGATCGAGGGCCGGGTCGGCGTCCGGGCCTTCCCCGTCTCCGCGTCACCCGGCATCGGCAACCGGCCGGTGTTGGAGGAGTACCGCGGGCCGAGTCCCTGAGTCCGCCGGGGGAGTCCTACCGGATCAGCTGTTCCCGGCCCGTGCTCAGTGCGACCCGGACCACGGTGTCCGCGATGCGGCGGGCCGACTCCTCGGGGGAGGCGGTGGCCTGGACGATGTGACTGGCGGTCAGCCGGACCGCCGCGTCCACGGCCAGTTCGCGCGCGACCGGGTCGATGGCGGGCCAGGCCTCCGTGACGTACGCGTCGCACATCGCCGTCGCCGTGTCGAAGGCCGCCGTGGAGCGGGTCGTGAGGTACGAGAGGAGCCCGTCCTCGCCGGTGCTGGTCAGCATGGCCTTGATCAGCGGATTCCGGCCGGCCAGCGTGAGCGTGAAGCCGACGGCCGCCTCGACCGCCGCGCGCAGGTCGTCCCGGTGCGCGTCCAGGCCCTGCTGGATGCCGACCAGGCAGCGCTCCAGCTCGCGCTGGAACAGTGCTTCGCCGACGGCCTCCTTGGAGGGGAACTCCGCGTACAGCGTCTGCCGGCTGACGCCGACGGCACTCGCCAGGTGCGCCATGCGGAGCTTGTCGAAGCCGCGGTCCGCGACCGCCTCGTACGCGGCGTCGAGCAGTCGCTCGCGCAGCAGTGTCCGGACCGTCTCCCTGAACCGTGGCATCGGCCAAGCCTAGACCAGCAGCAAAACTTCCCGGGATTGTCAGAAGTGTTGACACTTCTCAGCAAAGTGTCCAATTCTCGAACAGGTAGCCGCGAAGTGTCATTCGGCCAGTGCGGCACGACGGTTGGAGATCACATGCAGCACGAGACCAGAGGCGTCACCCGCTGGCGCAGATCGGCGTTCCTCGCCGTTCCCGCGACGGCCGCCATCGCCGCCATGGCGACGGCCATGGTGCAGGGCGCGCTCGCCGCGAACCTCTCGCTCACGAGCGTCCCCTTCACCCTCAGCTCCAAGACGGTCGCCGCACCGCAGGGCATCGGCGCGGTCATGCACACCATCGACGCCGGCGGGGCCAAGGGCGCCGCCGAGGTCGGCATCGCCAAGGCCGGCCTGGACGGGATCTGCGTCCACGCCACCCAGTCCGTCAACCTCCCGGTGGTCGGCAGCCTCGGCACCTGGTCGCTCAACATCTCCTCGCCCGCCGCGGCCACCCCGCTCACCAGCGACCAGCTCGTCGCCGGTGCCGGGCTCCAGGCCAACAAGCTCGTCCTGGACGCGCAGGCGGTCAGGGCGGCCACGGCCACGCTCAACGCCAGCGACACCACCCCGAACGTCATCGGCGCGGCCGCCGACGGCGCCGGGATCAAGGGCACCGGCATCAACGACGGCAGCGCGGGCCAGTTCGGCCTCGACGCCACCGGTGGCCGGACCGACATCAAGAACCTCAACGCCGACGCCAACGGCGCCACCATCGCCGGCGCGATCACCCTGCCGGACCTCGCGATCGGCATCGCCCAGGGCGACAAGACCTGCGGCGCCTGACCGCACGTACCACCCCGGGGCTCCGCGTCCTCCGACGGCGCGGGGCCCCGACCCTCCCACCCCGACCCACCGCTGCGAGGCCTCCATGACCACCGATCAGCCCCCCGAGCCGGACCCCGGAGCGCCGGCCGAAGCGCCCGCCCCGGGCGGGGTGCACCGCGCCCGCCGCGCCTTCCGCCGCTGGCGCCGCACCCGGCCGTTCTGGGCGGCCGTCTGGACCGGACTCGGCGGCTTCGTCATCTTCTTCCTGCCGATGGCACCGCTCGGCAAGATCCTCCAGGTCGGCATCGGAGGCATCGCGGGCATGGCCGGCGGGGTCCTCCTCATGGCGATGGCCCTGCTCATCCTGCTGCTGCCCGGACAGCGCCACACCGCCGGCGTCATCGCGGTGATCGCGGGAGTCGCCTCCTTCCCGCTGTCCAACCTCGGCGGCCTGTTCGTCGGCATGTTCCTCTCGGTCCTCGGCGGCTCCATGGCCTTCGCCTGGCTCCCCGAGAAGCCGGCCGAGCGGCGCTTCCCGCGCCGTACCACCCCCACCGCCGTGGGGAGCGGATCCGCATGAGCAACCTCCTCTCCGGGGCCCGCGGCGCCGCCGCCGACTGGAACGCCCGCATGCTCGCCCAGGCCGCCGACGGCAGCCGCCGCGGCACCCGCTGGGGGCGCGGCGCGTTCGCCCTCGTCCCCTCGGCCCTCGCCATCGGCGTCCTCGGCACCGCCCTCGCGCAGGGCGCGCTCGCCGCCAACTTCAGCGTCACCGGGCAGCCCTTCACCCTGACCTCCAACGGGGTCGAGGGCAGCGGCTTCGGCGCCATCGTCAACACCCCCGCCGTCGGACGCCCCGACGGCACCACGAGCACCAACACCGCGATGGCGCGCGTCGGCTTCGCCAGCGCCCATCTCGCCGGACTGTGCGGCATCGTCCACCAGACGATCGCCGGGGTCCCGTACTCGCTGCTCCTGACGGGCGGCCAGAAGGTGACGGCGAGCCCGCCCGCCACCTTCACCACCGACATCGACGCCTCGAACCTCTACATCCAGGCCACCGAGCTCCAGGCGTACGGGCCCACCACCCTCCAGAACGCGGTCCTCGGCCAGGCCGCCGACCAGGTCACCGTCGCCGGCAAGGCCCTCACCGGCGCCCTGCCCGGCGGCTTCGGCCTCGGCTCGGCCGGCGGTGAGGGAGGCAGCTCCATCGCACTGCACGGACTGAACGCCACCGCGTACGACGCCGAGATGGCCGGGGCGCTCGTGCTGCCCGACCTGAAGATCAGGGTCGTCGCGGGATCGGCCAACGCATGCTGAGCCGGGCCGGGTCCACGTACGGCGGGCTCGGACCGGACCGGGCGAAGGCCGCGTACGCCTGGTTCCGCGCGTTCCGCCGCACCCGGCCGTTCTGGGGCGGCGTGTGGCTGGTCGCCGGCGGCTGGACCGTCCTCAAGTTCTCCCTCAGCTCGCTGCAGTTGATCGTCAGCACCGGTTTCGGGGGAGTGGCCGGCTACCTCGTCGGCGGCGGGATGATCCTCTGCGGGCTCATCCCGCTCGCCCTGCCCGCCCAGCGGTACACCTTCGGGCTCATCGGCGCGGTCCTCGCCGTCGTCTCGCTCGTCGTCTCCAACCTGGGCGGCTTCCTGCTCGGCATGCTCCTCGGCGTCCTCGGCGGCTCCATGATGGTCGGCTGGGGCGTCAAACGCCCCCGACGGCGGGCGGTGGAAGGATGACGGCCGGGGCGCGCGGGGCACCGCGCAAGGCCCTCGCCGTGACCGCGGCCCTGCTCCTCGCGGTCGTCACCGCCGTGTGGTCCGGGCAGCCGAGCAGCGCCTCGGCCGGGAGCGCGGCGGTCGAGCCGCTCGGCGTGCCCTTCCTGCCCTCCCCGGACCCGCTGCACGTCACCATCGCCAGCATGGTCGCCGTCTCGATGACGGTCGACAAGAACGTCACCATCCGGCTCTCCGACGGCTCGACGCGCACCACCACCCGGTACACCTTCACCAAGCTCCAGATCCGCTCCCACATGAACGTCGTCCAGAAGGCCGCCGGGCACACCGTCACCATCGACGTGCCCGCGGAGGGCTCGCTCGGCGGCTACGACAGCGCGGGCAGGGCCGAGACGACGACGATGTGGGGGAACATCACCAACGTCTGCGTCCGCGTCCTCCTCAAGATCTGCGGCGTGCAGGGACTGCTCGACTTCTTCGGCTCCCTCATCCCGCTCACCGCCGGAGCCGAGGACTTCACCGGCGACATCTACGCGATCCGTACGGTCGACGACCACGCGGCCCTCGACTCCACCGACAACCCCGTCCACCTCCCCGGCACCATCACGGTGACCACGCCATGAGGACCCGGGAGGAAGGACGCACCCACTGGCGTCGGTCCCTCGCCGTCGCCCTGCCCGCGCTCCTCGCCGCCGGCGGCCTCGGCTCCGCGATGGCGACGGGCGCGCTGGCCGTCGGCCTCCGCATCCAGGACCGGCCCGTCGACTTCACCACCAGCAGCCTGTACGGGACGCAGTACGGCGCCGTCGTCGTCGACCAGGCCGTCGGGCGCCCCGACGGCACCACCGGCAGCGAACGCGTGCTCCGCATGGGCTTCGCGGACGGCGTCATCAACGGCCTGTGCCTGAGCCAGCGGCAGCAGATCGCGGGAGCCACGTACACCCTGCTGCTCACCCTCGGCGACGACGACCCGGGCAGCTGGGAGATCAGGACGAAGAACACCGTCCTCGACCTGCGCACGGCCACCGGCGTCCTCGACATGGACGGCATCGTCGACCTCAACGTCAACGGCGCCAACGTGAAGACCGTCAAGGACGCCACCGGCGCGTACGTGACCAACCCGCTGGACAGCCCGCAGCACCGCTTCGGCATCCAGGCGCGCTACGCCAAGTTCGACCGGATCACCGGCACCGCTCAGGACTTCCAGATCCCGGGCCTCCTCACGACCCCGAAGCTCTCGCTCTCCGTACGGCCCGGCACGGTCGCCTGCCCGGCCCCGGCGGCCCCCACGGGGACGCCCGGCACGCCCTGACGGTCTCCACGGGTGCTCGACGGCGGTGTCACTCCGGATCGTTCCGGATGCCGTCCCCGGTTCTCTCGCCACTACCTTGCGGACGGGTTCTCCCCACCGACTCCGTGACAGAAAGGCTCGTGATGGCAAGAGACTTCTTACGCCGTGCGCTCACCCGACTGGTCGTCGTCGCCGGAGCCGGGGCGCTGGCCGTCGGGCTGACCGCCCCGGCGGCCGGCGCCCGGCCCGTGCCGGAACCGGGCAAGGACCGGCACGGCGTCTCCCGGTACTTCAGCGGCCCGGAGGGGTTCGCCATCCCGACGGAGCCCTGTGACCCGGCCGGCCCGTCGGCCACCGACGGAGTCCTCGCCGACCAGCTCAACCCGCAGCTGAACGCGAAGATGGCCGGCTACCTCGACGCCTACAAGATGTCCTGCGCGCGGATGGTGACGCAGGCGGTGAAGGACCGGGGGCTCAACGAGAAGGCCGCGGCCATCGCGCTCGCCACGATCATCGTGGAGAGCAGCATGAACAACTACTCCCAGGCCGTCGACTACACCAGCGTCGGGCTGTTCCAGCAGCAGGACTGGTGGGGCACCAAGGAGCAGCGGCTCGACCCCGTCTACGCCACCAACGCCTTCCTCGACGCCATGGAATCCCAGTACCCGGGCGGTTCGTGGAACGACGAGGCGATCGGCGAGGTCTGCTGGCACGTCCAGCGGCCGCGCGAGGACCTGCGCTACCTGTACGGAGTCCAGGCGGGCGACGCGGTGACCATCGCCAACGCGCTGTGGTCCGGCATGAGCGCCGGCCCCAGGCACCCGTACGGCTCGGGGCGGGTGGTTTCCGGGCGGTCCGCCGACGGACGCCTCGAGGCCTTCGCCGCGGGCGCCGACGGCGTCTGGCACGCCTGGCAGACCGCGGTCAACGGGGCCTGGTCGCCGTGGCGGTTCGAGGGCGGCCCGCGCAACGCGCAGCTGGCGGTCGCGTCGAACGCGGACGGCCGGCTCGAGCTGTTCGCGCTCTCGGCGAGCACGTTCGACCACATGTGGCAGACCGGGCCCAGCGCGGGATGGTCCGCGTGGGCGAACTTCGGCGGCGGCGGATACCGGCTGGCGGCCGGCAGCAACGCCGACGGCCGTATCGAGGTGTTCGCCTCCAACGCCAACGGCGTGTTCCATCGCTGGCAGACCGCGCCCAGCGGCGGCTGGGCCGACTGGGAGGGCACCGGCGGCGGACCGGCCGACGCGCGGCTCGCCGTCGAGAACGCGCCCGACGGCCGTCTCGAGGTGTTCGCGCTGTCGGACGCGACGTTCGGGCACCTGTACCAGACCGCGGTCAACGGCGGCTGGTCCGCCTGGGAGGACTTCGGCGGCGGCGGACACGACGTCGCCGTCAGCCACAACCAGGACGGCCGTCTGGAGGTGTTCGCCTCCAACGCGAGCGGTGTCTTCCACCGCTGGCAGACGAACCCGACGTCCTGGTCGGCGTGGACGGGCACCGGCGGGATCTCGAACGCCGAGCTGACCACCGCGCGTTCGGTCGACGGCCGGGTCGAGGTCTTCGCGATCAACTCCGCCACCGCCGGCCACGCCTGGCAGACCGGTCCGAACGCCGCGTACTCGCCGTGGGAGACCTTCGGCGGCGGAGGCACCGAGATCGGCGCGAGCAACAACGCGGACGGCCGCATCGAGGTGTTCGGCACCAGCCACGCCGGCGTCTACCACCGGTGGCAGACCGGCTTCACCACCTGGGCGGAATGGGGCCGGCTGAACGACTCCGGGCCGGCGATCGACTAGGAGCCGGGCCCTCCAGGGGCCGGACCTCCGTGCTGCGGAGGTCCGGCCTGAGGCCGGGGGCAGCCCGGCAGCGCCGGACGGTCCTTCGTGCGCACGGCGGGGAGCCAGGCCGCCCGGTACGGGGAGCCGTGCGGCAGCCGGACGCGGAACCAGAGGGTGGACTGCAGGTCCTCCTCGTCGATGACGGGCTGTCCGTCGGGCAGCCGGCAGTCGGCGGTGAGGACGTCGCCGTGCCACACCCGCGTCGGTACGACATTGCCCGCGGCGTACGGCCGCAGGGGGTCGATCGCCAGGCCCAGACTGCACTGCGGGTCCCTGTCCGTCCGGTCCTGACAGCCCCGCTCCGCGTTGAAGACCCTGACCGCGCCGGGACGGTGACCGGACGCGCCCTCCCGTACGGCGTCCGACCACAGTGCCGCGCCGGCGGTCCCGCAGAGCGCGGCGGCCAGGACGGCCGCCCGGACCCGGCCCCGAAGCCGCGTGTCGTGCTTCTCGGCGTCGTCGTGCGCGAGCCCCCGGGCCTCGATGCGGGCGAGGAGGCTCTCGGCCGTGTGCGGGGCGCGTGCCGCATGGGTCGGGGCCAGGCAGTCGGCGGCCAGCGCCCGCCAGAACGGCGGCACCGCGGGGTCCATGCGCAGCGGCGCACGCCCCTCGCCGTACTCCTGCACGGCGGCGCCCCGCGCAACGGGTGTGGCGCCGGGGAACGGTGAGGCGCCCGAGGCGAACACCTCGTGGACGACGACCCCCAGCGCCCAGATGTCGGCACTCGGCCGGACCTGCACGCCGAGCTCCCCGAGGGGCGCCCGCCAGCGCTCCGGAGGGAGGTAGTCCAGGGTGCCCATGGGCGGCACGTACCCGTGCGTCCCGGTCAGCTCCGTGGCGAGGCCGAAGTCCGAGAGCTTCACCGAACCGTCCCGGCCGAGCAGGACGTTCTCCGGCTTGAGGTCGGCGTGCACCCAGCCCGAGCGGTGCAGATGGGCCAGGCCCTCGCAGATCCCCGCGATCAGCCGGCCGCGATCGGCCTCGGACACCCCCGCGTCGAGGAGCTCGCGCAGACTGCCGGCGGCCCGCTCCATGACCAGCACGATCGCCCCGTCCACGGCGGGCAGCTCCGGGGCGGCGAGGACGAAGGACTCCCGCAGGCCGATCAGCCGGGGATGCCCGGCCCTGCGCCCGAGTTCGACCTCGCGCCGGGCGGACTCCACGATCCTGCGCGCCTGCCGCGGCGCGAGCCCGGCCGTCGGCATGATCTTGAGGGCGACCTCGGTGGGCTCCGGCGCCCGGCCGTCGCCCTCGCGGCGGCGCCCGGCGGGCCGTGCCGCGTACACCGTGGACCAGCCCCCGGACCCGATCAGCTCGGTGACCACCCAGTCGCCCACCCGGTGGCCGGGCGGCAGCAGCTCCGTACGGTCGAGTCCCGCGGTGTCGTGCGGGCCGTGCGACACCGTCATCGCGGCCTCTGCCGCTCCCGCCCGCCGCCCCCGGCCAGGGACGGCAGCAGCCCGAGATGCTCCTCCCGCACCAGACCGAACCGCAGCGCGAGCCCGACGATCTCCTCCCGCTTGCCGTTGCGGCGGTCTCCCTTGCCCGGCTCCAGGGCGTCGAGGACTCCGATGCGCAGCTTCTCCTCTGCGAGGTAGTCGATGTGCGAGCTGATCGCCCGCGCGGTCAGCGTGCCGCCGGTGACGTGCCCCCTGAGCCGCTCGACGATCTGCGGCGTGGTGGGGACCGCCACGCGGGACTGGTCGCGCAGCCGGGGCTCGCAGAGCGCGACGAGCACGAGGAAGTACGTGGCCGACTCGTCCAGGGAGTACGCGGTGACCGTACGACTGCCCCAGGGCGCGCCCATCGCGTCCGGGTCCAGATAGACGTGGTCGGGCGCGAACACCTGGAAGGAGACCGCGAGCTCGCCGCGGGTGGGCAGCACCACGCGGGAGAACTCGAACGGGACGGGCGCCCCGACGCGCCGCGGCGAGACCCTCAGGTACTCGCCCGCTCCCTCGGGGTTCTCCACCAGATAGCTGTGGGTGGTGCTGTGGTTCGTCAGCTGCCAGTGGTCGTCGGTCGCGCGGATCTCCCCGGCGAGCCGGGAGATCGCCGCGTCGGCGAGGCGGAGCTCGACCGGGGTCGTCGCGGATCCCCGTCCGAAGCGGGCGACCTGGCCGGGACCGAGCCGCAACGTGACCGCGTCCCCGCCTGGTTCGCCGCCGTCGGCGCCACCGCTTCCCCGCGGCAGATGAACGACTACGCCGCTCACCGCTCCCCCTCTTCGTCCCGTCAGCGGTTGTCGGACGAGCGGAACGATACTCACCAGTCAGTAGAGTTCACCGGCGTCCTTCGGCCACTTCGGCAGGGACCGACCGCGCCGGCCGTCGCCCCCCCTCGGTCGGTCCCCGAGGTCTCGTGGTCGTCGCAACATCACAGCCCAGAGGTGCGAGGGACCTTGAGATCGGAGAGACCCGCGGGCCAGGGGGCGGGGGACGCCGTGCGCAAGGTGGGGTAGGTCACGGCGACCGGAGGGGGAGTAAGAGGCGATCCGGGAGGTTCGTCAGGCGGCCGAACGTCCGCTCGCCTCCCTCCTACTTGGCGCAATCTGTACGGAGCGCAGCGTGGCCCGCACTCAGAGTACGGGGCTGCCCGACACGAGGGGCGCGACCGGACGGTCGCCGAAGGCCGTCCACGGCCGCCACCCGCCGCTCGGCCGGTCCTGGACACGGGTCCGTATCCGGCCCTCGGCGGTGACGGCGAAGACGTGGATCCGCCCGGTGGCGTCGAGGGCGGCCGAGGGCGTGGCCGCGAGCACGGTCCCGGGCTCGCCGAACTCCCCGCCCGTGTCCCAGCTCCCGCCCGGCGTCACCTGCCAGCGGTGGCTGAGGCGGGCACCGCCGGGGGACAGGGAGAACGCCTCCAGACGGCCGTCGGCGTTGACGGCGAGCGCCGGGGCGGCGGCGCTCCAGCCGAACAGCGGCTGCCAGTCGTCCCAGCCACCGCTCGGCACGGTCTGCCGCCGGAAGAACGTCCCCGCGCCGGACGGCCCGATCGCGGCCACGGTGAGCCGGCCGCTGCCGTCCCCGGCCACCCGCGGCGCCGCACCGGCGGCGGTGCCGAAGGGGTACCAGGCGCCGGTCCAGGTGCCGCCGGGGGACTCCTGCCACCGGTGGCGGATCCCGGAGCCGCCGACCGCGAGGACGAACACCTCCAACCGGCCGTCGGCGTTGGCGGCCACCGCCGGTGGGGCACCCGCGGCCCCGCCGAAGCCCGGCTCCCACGCGTCCCAGACCGCCGATCCGGGTGAGCGCTGCCGTCGCCGCGCGAAGGAGGCCGCGCCGGGGCTCGACGCGAAGACCTCCAGGCGTCCGGCGGAGTCGCGGGCGACGGCGGGAGCCGCACCCGCCGGGCCGCCGAACTCCTCCCAGTCGTCCCAGCCGCCGTCCGACCGCTGCGTCCGGTGGTGCAGGTTGACACCGCCCGGGGCGAGCGAGAACACCTCAAGGCGGCCGTCGGCGTTGCGCCCCAGGGTGGGAACCGCACCGGCGGGCCCTCCGAAGGCCTCCCACTCCGACCAGGTGTCGGTGTTCGCGTCGAGCTGGACGCGCCGCAGCATCGAGCGGTCGGCGGCGTCGAGCGCGAACACCGTGAGCCGGCCGGCCACGTCGAGCCCCGCCACCGGGTTGTCCGGGCTCTGCCACGGCGGGGGAGTGTCCCGCCACTCCAGGGGCACGACGTACAGGCCCTGCCCGAACCAGCCGGCCGCGCTCGCGTACCAGGCGTCCCCGTCGGCGAACACCTCCACCGCGTGACCGGGGACATGGCCGGCGGGGCCGGTGAGGTCGAAGCGGAAGGGGTCGCGCGAGGCCAGTACATCGGTGCCCGCGTAGCCGTTGCGCGGCCCGATGAACAGGTAGTACCAGCCGTCCCGTTCGACGACGTACGGCGATTCGGTGACCGAGACGGTCGTGTCCGTGCTCGCGTCGGTGAACGCGACGCCCGGCTCGCTCCAGCGCACCAGATCGGCGGACCGCCGGTAGGCCACGACGTGGTGGCCGCCAGGGCCCGAGAGCTCGGTGTAGTACATGACCCACTCGCCGCCGATCCGCAGGACCATCGGGTCGCGGGCGGCGATCCCCCGGAAGAGCGGCCCGGACGGCTCGCGGGTCCAGGCGAACAGATCGGTGGAGGTCGCGAGGTTGATGGCGGCCCCGCTCGTACCGCCCGCGGCGTAGAACATCCAGAACCGGCCGCCCGCCTCGACGACGTGCGGCGCCCACAGGTGCTCCTCGCCGAAGTACGACGGTGCGACGGTGAGCGCGTCGGGGTGCGTGGTCCACGGGCCCTGCGGGGTCGGCGCGGAGGCATGGGCGAAGGAGGTCTCCGCCGAGCTGTCCGGCACTTCGCCGCGCGGCGCGCTGCTCCCGACGATGCTGAACAGATGCCAGCGGCCCTGGGCCCGGATCAGCGTGTGGTCGTTGAGGTAGCGCGGCCCGGCGGGGGTGGAGGGGTCGTAGACGTGGGCGAAGGGTCCCGCGCCGATCCACCGGGCGGGCGGGACGGCCCCGGCCGTCGCGGCCACGGCGCGGGCGGCGGCGCCCGGCACCGAGAGCGCGCCGAGCCCGGCGGCGCCGCGCAGCAGGTTCCGTCTGCTGATCGGAAGCATGAGGGTCTCCAGGGGAACCGCGCGGCCGGCCGCGCCGTGAGGGCTCGGCCGGCCGCGGGTCGGAAGGACGGCGGCGGTCGGGGGAACGGACCTCGGGGGCCTGGCTGGTGGGGATCGGAGCTCGGGGACCGGCCGGTGGGGATCGGAGCTCGGAGGTCGGCCGGTGGGGATCAGCTGAGGCCGGGTCCCGCGGTGCTGTTCACCCAGCCCCACGGCGACCAGGCCGAGAAGCCGGTCTGCCAGATGTGGAACGTGCCGGTGGGGTTGGTGCCGAAGACCTCGATCCGGCCGTCGGCGTTCGAGGCCGCGGTGACCTCGGTGCCACCCCCGCCGAAGGTCTCCCAGGCGTGGTAGGGCGCGTTCACCCCGGTCTGCCAGGCGTGCACGGCCGTGTCGCCGTTCATGGCGAAGACCTCGACGCGCCCGTCGGCCGTGCGCTCGCTGCTGAGCTGGGAGTCCGCGGGCCCGCCGGTGCCCTCCCACCCTGACCAACTGCTCGGACTGGTCTGGTACTTGTGGAAGACCCCGACCGGGCCGGAGGCGAAGACCTCGATGCGGCCGTCGGCGTTGTGGTCGACCGTGAGGTCGTGACCGCCGCCGCCGAAGTCGCCCCACGCGGACCAGCCGCCGTTCGGGTCCGTCTGGTACCGGTGCTGGAACGTGCTGCCGTTGAGCGCGAAGACCTCGAGGCGCCCGTCGGGCGACTTCTCCATCTCGATGCGGCTGTCGGCGGGCCCGCCGCCGGTCGGTTCCCATGCCGACCAGCCGCCGTTCGGCGTCAGCTGGTAGCGGTGGAACACGCCGACCGGGCCGGAGGCGAAGACCTCGATGCGGCCGTCGGCGTTCACGCCGGCCGCGATGTCGCGGCCGCCGCCGCCGAAGTCCTCCCAGTCGGACCAGGCGCCCGAGGGGGCGAGCTGGTAGCGGTGTCGGAAGACGGTCCCGTCGATGGCGAACATCTCCAGGCGGCCGTCCTCGTTCGGAGCGATCGCCAGCTGGGCGTTCACGGGCCCGCCCAGCCGCTCCCACTCCGACCAGTCGCGGTTCGCCTCCCGCTGCCAGGCGTGGTGGACGCCGTCCGCGCCGGCGGCGAAGACTTCGAGCCGCCCGTCCGCCGACCGCGCCGACACCACCCGGCCGGACTCCGCCGGGTACACGAGCGGCCTGGGACGCGGACCGCTGCCCGGGATGCAGGGCAGCACCACGCCGCCCTCCGCGAGGTAGACCTCGGGGTCGATGCCGTACGAGTACGACAGGTCCCCCCAGATCCGCAGGTGGAGGTGGGGGCCGTCCGCGTTGCCCTCGGCTCCCATGAGGGCGATCCGCTGGCCGGCGACGACATGGTCGCCGACCGAGACGTCCCGCTGGGACATGTGCCCGTACTCGGAGGTCTTGCCGTCCGGGTGCTGGATGCGGATCCACTGGCCGTAGTCACCGGTGTAGCCGGAGATGGTCACCACGCCGTCACCCACCGCGTAGATCGGCGTACCGACGTCGTTGGCGATGTCGACACCGTTGTGGCCCGGGTGGAACGGCTGGCTCACGAAGCCGGCGGCCGGGCACGCAGAGGCGGAGCCGGCGGTCGCGGCCGCGGCCGGGGTCGTGGCGACCAGTGCCGGCAGCAGGGCGACCGCCGCCGCGAGGAACCGGCGCAGCGCGTGTCGGGAAGGTCGGGGACGCATCCGCTCACGCCTTGCGGAGCCGGTCGATGACGCCGTCGATGTCGCGCTGCATCATGTCGTGGCGGATGAAGTGGCCGCCGGGCAGCTCGTACCACTCGTGCGGGATCCCCGCGTTGCCGAGGAGCGAGCGGAACTCCCGCTGCCCGGCGAGGACCTGGGTCTCGTTGGCGGTGTCGAACCAGTTGATGGGGTCGGGGCTGGTACCGGCGACGAGGAAGACCCGCTTGTTGCGGTAGCTCTCGATCCGCTGCACCGGGTTGTCCGCGCTGACCCGGGCCTCGTCCCAGAACGGCACGCCGTAGATGGTGCCGCCGTTCAGGTCGAGCGCCGCGGAGCTCGCGTTGGCCCAGTGGCCCACGAGGCCGTTGTCCCGGCGCAGGCTGGCCGGACCGGAGTGGGCGCTCACCGAGGCGAAGTGGCCGTAGTACTTGGCGGCGTACTTCAGCGCGCCGAAGCCGCCCATGGAGAAGCCGGACACGGCACGGCCGTCGTACTCGGCGAACGTACGGAAGTTCGCGTCGATCCAGGGGATCAGCTGGGAGATGTGGAACTGCTCCCAGTTCCGCGGGCCGACGTTGGAGCTCACCGGGTTGGAGTACCAGCCGGCGTGCCCGCCGTCGGGCATGACGACGATGATCGGCCGGCCCGCGGTCCAGTCGCGGACGCCCTCGCGGTCGAAGGTGATGAAGTCCTGGTCGTTGCCGCCGCCGTGGAAGAGGTAGAGCACGGGGTAGGTGCGTCCGCTCCAGTGGTAGTCGTCGGGCAGGAGCACGTTGACGCCGGGGTTCCAGCCGATGGCGCCGGTCTGGAAGCGGTAGTACCACATGCGCGGGTCGGCCTCGTTGCGGTCCACGATCCGCAGCCCGAAGCCGTCCCCGACGGCGGCGGCGGGCGCCGCCGAGGCCAGGACGCCTCCACCGCCCACGGCGATCGCCGCCGAGAGGCCTCCGGCTGCCTTGAGGACGTTCCGACGGGTGGGGTTCTTCGCGCTCAACATGACCTCCGGGTCGAAGCGGGACGACGCTCGGGAACGTAGCAACGGCGCCGCGCCGGGGGACCCCGGAAGATTGCGGACTGACAGGCACCCGCGCGTGGGCTACGGCCAGGCACGGACAGCCCGGTGGCGACGTCCTGGACGAGCGCGGCAGGCCCGACGGAGAGGGCCCCCGCGCCACCGGTGACCCCGAGGGGACGCCGGCTCCGGCCGTGTCCGCCCCTCGTCCGTCAGCTCGCTCTCGGCAGCCGGGCCTCGAAGGCGGCGCCGCCGCGCGGGGCCTGACTCACCGTCAGCGTTCCCCCGTGGCGCCGGATCACGTCGCGTGCGATCGCCAGGCCGAGGCCGGCACCGCCCTCGTCGCGCGTGCGGCCCTCGTCGAGGCGGACGAAGCGTTCGAAGACGCGTTCGCGGTCGGCCTCGGGGATGCCGGGGCCGTCGTCGGTGACCGTGAGCAGCAGATTCGGCCCCTCGGCCCGCAGGCCGACGCCGATCGTGGAGGTGGCGTGGCGCTGGGCGTTGTCGAGCAGGTTGCCCAGGACCCGGGCCAACTGGCCGCGGCTGCCGTTCACTTCGAGCGGTCCGTCGTCGATGCGGAGGGTCGGGACGATGACGTCCGTCGCCGCGCGGCCGGCGAGTTCCTCGTGGACGAGGGCCGCCAGGTCGATCCGGCCTGCCACTGGGGACTCGCCGGCGTCGAGGCGGGCGAGGAGCAGCAGGTCCGCCGCCAGGTGCTGGAGGCGGACGACGTCCTGGAGCACCTCGTCGACGTCGAGGAGCTCGGAGTGCGCCCGGGCCACCTCCAGCTGGGTGCGCAGCGAGGCGATGGGGCTGCGCAGTTCGTGGGAGGCGTCGGCGACGAAGCGGTGCTGCCGCTCCACGGACTCCTCCAGCGCGGCCAGGGTCTCGTTGGTGGTGGCGGCGAGCCGGGCGATCTCGTCGTGCGAGGCGGGCTCGGGCACCCGGCGCGAGAGGTCGCCGCTCGTGGTGATCTCGGCCATCTCGGCCCGGATCCCCTCGACCGGACCCAGCGCACGGCGCGTGACCAGCCAGGTGACCACCGCGACGACCACGAGCAGGAACGGCAACCCCACGAGGAGTGCGCGGTTGACCTGGTCGAGGGTGGCCTGCCCGTCCTCCAGCGAAGTGCCGGCGTAGACGGTGTACGTGCGGCCGTCGTAGGTCGTGCCCTCGACGGCGGCGAAGCGGTACGTGTGGATCTCGTCGCCGTACCGGATGTCGAGGGTCCGGTGGGCCACGTCCGTACCGACCCTGCCACGGGCCGGATGGTCGTCCGGTTCGTCGTGGTCGCCGTCCGACGGCGCGGGTCCCGCCGGGGCAGGCGCGAAGTCCGCGACGGGGGCGCGGCCGCGCAGGTCCTCGCCGGCGGCCAGCAGCTCGCCCGAGGAGCCCACGACCTGCACGATCCGCTCCTCGTCGGCGGGTGGGTCCAGCGTGCCGAAGTCGCCGTTCAGCGCGGCCTGGGCGCCCGCCACCGTGCGGGCGGTGACCTCGGACTGCAGGCTCGCCCGGTCGACCAGGTCGTGGCGCAGCACGGCGACCACGGCGACCCCCGCGGCGACCAGAGCGACGGCGACGACCAGGGTCGCGGCGAGCGCGGCCCTGGCCCGTACGGAGGAGAACGGCCTACGCATCCCGGCCGCCGTCGGTTTCGAGGCGGTAGCCGGCTCCGCGCAGCGTGGTGATGGAGCGCCGGTCGAAGGGCACGTCGAGCTTGCGGCGCAGGGCGCTCACGTAGACCTCGACGATGTTCGGGTCGCCGTCGTAGGCGAAGTCCCAGACGTGGGCGAGGATGTCCGCCTTGGAGACGACCTGTCCGGCGTGCCGGACGAGGTGCTCGAGGACCGCGAACTCCTTCGTGGTCAGCGCGATGTCGACGCCGCCCCGGTCGACCCGTCTGGCCGCCGGGTCGACGGTCAGGTCGCCGATCCGCAGCACCTGGGGGCCGGTCTGCGGGCGGCGCCGCAGCAGGGCGCGGATGCGGGCCTTGAGGACGACGTACGAGAACGGCTTGGTCAGATAGTCGTCCGCGCCGGTGTCGAGCCCCTCGGCCTCGTCGTACTCGCCGTCCTTCGCCGTGAGCATCAGGATCGGCGTCGTGTCGCCGGCCGCCCGCAGCTGTCCGCAGACGCGGTAGCCGTTGAGGCCGGGGAGCATGATGTCCAGGACGATCAGGTCGTACCCCTGCTCCCGGGCGAGACGCAGCCCGCTCACGCCGTCGTGGGCGAGGTCCACGGAGTAACCCTCGGCCGCGAGCCCGCGGGCCAGGGCGGTGGCGAGGCGTTTCTCGTCCTCCACGATCAGCAGGCGCATGTCCCCAGCGTCTCAGACCGTCCCTGAAACGATCTTCAGGAAGCTTCAGCGTGGCTTCAGGGTCGCTCGTCCATGGTGGACGGCGGCGGGACGGCACCGTCCCGCCGCCCACGACCGAAGGGAACCGTCCTCATGAAGGCTCGCCTGCTCGCCCTGACCGGCCGCCGCCGCACCCTCGCCGCCGTGCTCGCGGCCACCGTCGTCCTCGGTGGCGCCGGCGCCGCCACCGCGGCGTCCTTCGCGGACGACGACGATCACGACGACTCGCCGGCTGCTTCGGCCTCGCACGAGCGGGAGGACGACGACGATCACGGTGACGACCACGACGGAGATGCCGACGCCTCGCTGGTCAAGTCCGTGAAGGTCGACCTGGACACGGCCGCCGGTACGGCCGTGAAGTCCGTGGCGGGCACGGTCACCGGCGTGGAGCTGGACGGTGTGGACGGCAAGCCCGTCTGGAAGGTCGACATCGTCGACGCCAAGGGCGCCGAGCACGAGGTCACCGTCAACGCCGTCGACGGCAAGGTCACGGCGGACAAGTCCGGCGACGACCGCGACGGCAGCGGCCACGACGCCGAAGGACACGACGAGGACTGACATCGGCCTTTCCTCGCCCCCATCGCATGAATCGCGCACAATTCGGACAGCCGCCGGACCGGTACTCGACGTGTTCGGGATACGTGCGTTCGACCGGTTGTTCACCTTTTCTTCGCAGGCGCCTGATGGTCTGGCCCGCGCCGGTGACCTACCGGTACAGCCGTCTGGAGGAGTGCGATTCATGCCCAAGCCCACCCGTCGTCAGCTCGCCGTCGCCACCGCTCTGGTGGCCGCGACCGCCGCGGCCGTGACCGTCACGTCG
>NZ_JBIARL010000032.1:0-66476 GCF_042889835.1 Streptomyces sp. NPDC002463 | reverse complement strand
TCCGTCACATCAAAACGCGCCACACGCGAGTTCTACCAGCCCAGGCCCGCACACCATCGAGCCTCACGAAGATCCGAACTCCGTACAGCTCCTAGTAGCCCGGCGGCTCCTGCTGCGGGCCGCGGTCGACCGGACCGCGGCCCGACAGGACCTCGCCGTACGCCTGCATGAGGTCGGCGAGCCGGAGGGTGGCGAGGTCCTCCCGACTCAGGGTCCCCGGGTATCCGGAGAGCCGCAGGTCCCGGTAGGCGCAGGACTTCTCGTACAGGGTGCGGAGGAAGCGGCCGTTGCCGAGCTCGTCGATCCAGCCCTGCTCGACCACGTGCCCGCTGATCGAGCGGAGCTCGTCGAGTGCCTCCTCGTCCCAGCCGTCCCCGTTCGCCGCCGCGAGGACCTCGCCGATGGCGGTGAGTTCCAGCGGGCGGTACGAGGGGAAGTCGACCCGGGTGGTGAACCGTGAGGACAGGCCGGGATTGGTGCTGAGCAGCCGGTCCATGCCCTCGGGGTAGCCGGCCAGGATGACCACGAGGTGGTCGCGGTTGTCCTCGGCCCGCTTCAGGAGCACCTGGAGGGCCTCGTCCCCGTAGGCGTCGCCCTTGCTGTAGCCGGTGTTGGAGAGCGCGTACGCCTCGTCCACGAACAGCACCCCGCCGACCGCCGAGTCGATCAGCTCGTTGGCCTTGACCGCGGTCTGGCCGAGGAACTCGCCCACCATGTCGGCCCGTTGGGCCTCGATGAGGTGGTCGCCGCCGAGCAGCCCGAGGGCGTAGAAGACCCGCCCGAGGATCCGGGCGACCGTGGTCTTCCCGGTGCCCGAAGGGCCGGAGAAGACGAAGTGGCGCTTGGGCGGCTGGACCGGAAGGCCCTGCCCGGCCCGCAGCCGCGCCATCTCCAGCTGCGCCGACAGGGCCTTGACCTGGCGCTTGACCGGTTCGAGCCCGACCATGCCCTCCAGTTCGGCGAGGGCCTCCGCGAGGAGCACCGGATCGGTGGGCCCGGCGGGGAAGCGCGGCGGCACCGGCTGGCCGGGCAGCGGGGCCTTCTGCCGTACGGTCTCCGGCGGCGCGACGGGGGCGGCCGGCGGCACCGGTTCGGGCGCGAGCCGCAGCCCGTCGCCGAGTCCGCCGGGGTCGGGTTCGGCACCGGGGACGGTGTCCACCGCGTCCTGGCCGAGGGTGCCGAGCGCGACCGCCGCGAGCCCGGCCGGGTCGTCGACCCCGTCGTAGCCCTCGAACCCGTCGTACTCGGCGATCGCCGCGAGGCGCGCCGCGGTGTCCATGAACGCCGGGTCGATCCGGTGCACGGCCCGGTAGAGGGGCAGGGCGGCGGCGCTGCGCCCGGTGCCCTCGTGGGCGCGGGCGAGCCAGTAGCGCAGCTCCTTGCGCTGTGGCTGCTCGCTGCGGCACCGCATCAGCGAGGCCGAGAGGAGCGGCTCGGCCTGGCTGTACATCTCCAGGCGCACCCGGGCCATGCCGCCGAACAGTCCGGCCTCGATGCCGAGCAGCGGGTCGTCGACGAGGGTCTCGGTGTGCCGGACGAGCTGGTCCCAGTCCTTGACGAGATAGGCGCGGCAGGCGTGCAGGAAGCGCACCTGGGGGTCGGTGTCGACCGGGGGGAGGCCCGCGAGGGCCCGGTCGAGCTCCGGTACGTGGCGGCCGTCGAGCCAGTGGGAGGCGTGCGCGAGCAGCAGGTCGCGCGGGCTCTCCAGGACCGGCTGCACCCACCAGCCCAGCCAGTACCAGGAGTTCAGGGTGCGCCGGTACCGGGTCCGCTGCTCGCCGAAGCGCTCGCGGTTGCGGTACATGCGCAGCAGCGCCGTCGTGGTGTCGACCCGGAGCGCGTGCAGCCCGAGCCAGGCGTCCGCCATCCCGGGATCGATCCGTACCGCCGTCCGGAACTCGTCCTCCGCCTGCGGATACGCGCCCATCGTGTAGGCGTCGACTCCGCGCAGCCAGGCGAGCTCGGCGGGGGTCTGCGACCCCTGCGTGCCGATGTCCATCGGGTCCCCCACAACCGTCATCGCATGGACGGGATTTGACCGCACCTGGGGGCATCGTACCTGCGCAGGGGGTGTGCGCTTAAGGAGAAGCGCATGATCCGGAAGTGGTGACCCTGGGTGAGCATCAGGGGTGGGCGAGGCCGTGGAGAAGGCTCGCGGAAGGCTCGGGAAGGGCTTCCGAGGGCAGAACGAAGCCCCCGATCACGGGGGAACAACCGGGGGCTTCGTGTCCGCGGCGGCTCCGAAAAGCCGCACATTCAGAACGTAAGACCTGTACGCCCCGTCGGTCAAGCGAAGTTGAGGTACTTGCGGAAGCGGACTTCCACCCCCTCAGTTCACGGACAAGAGGCCGTCACTGTGCGTGATTATCTGGTCCGTGCCCGCTGTCACGGTCGGCCCGGGAAACCAGTCGTACCCCTCCTGACACTCCCGTACCAGGGTGTCGGCGAAGGGCCTGGAGGGGTCCTCGGCGAAATGGCGAGTCTCCGCCACGATCCACCCGTCCCAGAAGGAGGCCTGCTCCGGCCCGTCCCGCCGGCGGCCGCGCGCCCAGGAGTCCTCGGCGCCGCGCTCCATCCACAGCAGCCACGCCAGGAACGGCCGCACCACCCGCCGGCCGGCGCCGACGCCCTCGACGAGGACCACGGGCGCCGGAGCCAGTTCCCGGGCCTCGCCGAAGCGCCGCAGCCGCCAGTCGTACGCGCGGTAGGAGGCGGTCTCGCCACGCGAGAGCGGCTCCAGGACCTGCTCCCGGAGCCGGCCGGTCCACTCGAAGAGCTCCTCGTGCGTGGCGAGGTCGTCGAGACGGAGGACGGGCGCATCGCCGAGGGCGGCGGAGAGGCGGGCCGCGAGGGTGGACTTGCCGGAGCCCGCGTGCCCGTCGACCGCGATCAGCCGGACCGGTCCGCAGGAGGGCGGCAGCCGGAGCAGCGCGTGCGCCGCGCGGTCGAGGTCGTTCATGGCCCCAGGGTAGGGGAGTGGGGGACCGTCGCAGGTCAGCGAGGTACCGCCGTCAGTGGTGGAGACCAATATTGGTACGGCGACGCGAGGCGAAGTGCTGGCGGAGGCCCCGTGGGAGCCGGGATAGTGGGCCCGCGCAGCCCTGCCCGTCCACCGGTGCGGAGGTCCGTACGCCCGCACCAAGGCTCTCCCGTACGCCCGCACCTCGGCTCTCCCGTACGCCCACCGTTCTCGTCGACTGGGGGTCACCGCCCATGACCAGCTCCACCCCGCGCAGAACCGTCCTCGCCGCGGCGCTCGCGGCCGCAGCGGGAACGGCCGCCGCAGGCCCGGCCACCGCCGCCGGCCCCGACTGCGCCGCTTCCGACTGCCCGGCCGACGGCGCCGGGCGAGGCCACGCCCCGGCCGCCGGACTGGTCGACAACCGTTTCTGGTCCTCCTACACGGACTGGAGGTGCGGCACGACGGCGGGTACGAAGGCGAACGCCGGCCTCAGGCCGAGCCTGACCCTCGCCACCCCCGCCGGTCGCGTCGACTACACCGACCCGCACACCGGCCGCACCGCGGCCTGGGAGTACGCCACCTGGACCTCGCCCGTCCACACCTCGGCCGTACCGGCCACCGAGGTCATCGCCTCCTGGAACGCCGCCACCCCGCCCGGCACCTGGCTCCAGGTCGAACTGTCCGGCACGTACTCCGACGCCACCGCCACCCCCTGGTACGTGATGGGCCGCTGGGCCGCCGGCGACGGCGACATCCGGCGCACCTCGGTCGACGACCAGACCGACGGCAAGAGCACCGTCTGGACCGACACCTTCGCGATCGACGACGCGACGAGCGGCCTGCGCCTGAGCGCGTACCGTCTCCGCCTGACCCTCTACCGCACCCCGGGAAGCGCCCTGACCCCGACCGTCTGGCGGCTCGGCGCGATGGCCTCGGACATCCCGGACCGCTTCACGGTCCCGGCCTCCGAGCCGGGCCTCGACCACGAACTGCTGGTCCCGCGCTACTCCCAGAACACCCACGTCGGCCAGTACCCCGAGTACGACAACGGCGGCGAGGCCTGGTGCAGCCCGACCTCTTCCCAGATGATCGTCGAGTACTGGGGCCGCCGCCCCTCGGCCGAGCAGCTCGCCTGGGTGAACCCGTCCTTCGCCGACCCCCAGGTCTGCCACGCGGCCCGCTACACCTACGACCACCAGTACCAGGGCTGCGGCAACTGGCCCTTCAACGCCGCCTACGCGGCGACCTACCCCGACATGAACGCCGCGGTCACCCGCCTGCGCTCGCTCACGGAACTCGAATCGCTGATCCGGGCCGGCATCCCGGCCATAACGTCCCAGTCCTTCCGCAAGGAGGAACTGACCGGCGCCGGCTACGGCACCTCGGGACACCTGATGACGGTCATCGGCTTCACGGCGACCGGCGACATCATCGCCAACGACCCCGCCTCACCCACCAACGAGGCCGTCCGCCGCGTCTACCGCCGCCAGGAGTGGGAGAACATCTGGCTGCGGACCAAGCGGTACGACGCGAACGGCAAGGTCAGAAGCGGTACGGGCGGTGTCTGCTACATCTTCTGGCCGGCCAGACCCACACCGAACCAGCAGCACGCGCTGCAGGCGCTCGGCCTGGGTTGACGAAGCTGCCGGGGACGGGGTGATCCGGAGGGGGCCGGCGTCGGTACCGTGGGGGTATGTCCACTACTCCGGTTCGTGTTCGTTTCGCCCCGTCCCCGACCGGCATGTTCCATGTCGGTGGTGCGCGGTCCGCTCTCTACAACTGGGCCGTGGCACGACAGTCCGGCGGCACCTTCGTGCTGCGGATCGAGGACACCGACACGGCGCGGAACAAGCCGGAGTGGATCGACGGGATCCTCAACGCGCTTTCCGCGATCGGTATTCATGACGAGGACCCGGCTTTCGAGGGGACGTACTTCCAGTCGCACAACGCCGACCGGCACCGCGAGGCGGCTCTGGAGCTCTTCGCGGCCGGGCGTGCGTACTACTGCGACTGCACCCGGGAGCAGCTGAGGGAGCGCACCGGGTCGGACCACCTCGGGTACGACGGGTTCTGCCGGGAGCGGGGGCTCGCCTTCGAGGAGGGCCGGGCGCTGCGGTTCCGGACGCCGGACGAGGGCGAGACCGTCGTGGTCGACCTCATTCGCGGGGAGCCGGCGTTCCCGAACAGCGCGATCGAGGACTTCGTGATCGCCCGTGGTGACGGGTCCCCGGTCTTCCTGATCGCGAATGTGGTCGATGATCTGGACGAGGGCATCACGCAGGTCATCCGCGGTGAGGAGCACCTGTCGAACACGCCGAAGCAGCAGCTGCTGTGGGAGGCGCTCGGTGCCGAGCCGCCCGTGTGGGCGCACCTGCCGGTGATCGTGAACGAGAAGCGGCAGAAGCTGTCCAAGCGCCGCGACAAGGTCGCGCTGGAGGACTACCTCGCCGAGGGCTTCTTGCCCGAGGCGATGGTGAACTACCTCATGCTCCTGGGGTGGGGCCCCGGCGACGACCGGGAGATCATGCCGCACGAGGAGCTGGAGCAGCTCTTCCGGATCGAGGACGTCAACACCGCGCCCGCCTTCTTCGACGTGAAGAAGCTGACGGCGTTCAACGGCGACTACATCCGTGCGCTCTCGCCGGAGCAGTTCGCCAACGCCTGCGCGCCGTGGCTCGTCGCCCCGTACGCGCCGTGGAGCCCGGACGCGTTCGACAAGGACGTCTTCGAGGCGGTGGCGCCACTGGCCCAGACCCGGCTGGCCCTGCTGTCGGAGATCACCGGCTACGTGGACTTCCTGTTCCTCGACGAGCCGCTACGGGACGAGGCGTCGTGGAACAAGGCGATGAAGGCCGGCGCCGGCGACGTCCTGTCCGACGCCCGTGCCGAGCTGGCCGCCGTCGCGGACTGGAAGGCGGACGACCTGAAGGCCGTCCTGCTCGCCGTCGGCGAGAAGCACGGCCTCAAGCTCGGCAAGGCCCAGGCGCCGATCCGCGTCGCGGTGACCGGCCGGACGATCGGGCTCCCGCTGTTCGAGTCCATGGAGCTGCTCGGCCGTGACCGCGTACTGGCCCGTCTCGATGCCGCGGCCGGGTTGTTGTCCGTCGATGAGGAATCCCTGTAGGTCGAACGGTGCCTCTGCCCTCGGCCGTGATCGTCGGTCCTGACGGTCGAGGGAGGAGTCGGTACCGATCCGGCGTCGACGTGGTCTCCGGCACACCTCGGGGCCGCTGCCTCTGCCTCCCCGACCGCCCCTTGCCCGTCCGGGGCAAGGCCCCGGGCGGCCCCGGGATCGGCCGACGCGGCGCTGCGGCCCGCCGGACGTGACCGACGTCTCTACCCCCGGGCCACCCCCGTGGCGCAAGGTGGTCGCCATGACCTCCACCACCCATTCCCGCCTCCTCACCCGCGTACGGACGGGCGGCCCCCGTGACGACGGTCCCAAGGTCCTGGAGCACGTCCTCGGCTGGACCCTGGTCGTCCTGCTCGCCGTCCTCGTCACCCGGGCCGGCCTCATGTGACGTGGCGCCGATGAACCGGCAACCGTGTGGATCCGCCGCGGTCGGGTGATCCTCCGGTACGGAACGGGCATACTCCCCCCGATCGCCGCGCCCCGCGCCCGGCAGGGAGGAGCGTCCGGCCATGGTCGACAGCACCACGGACGGCGTGGAACGCCGGCTGCCCACCGACGAGGCCCGGGAACTGCTCTCCCTGGTGCGGGACATCGCCCGGCGGGAGATCGCCCCGCGCGCCGCCGAGGAGGAGGCCGCCGGCCACTTCCCCCGCGAGCTGTTCGCGCTGCTCTCCCGCTCCGGGCTGCTCGGACTGCCGTACGACCCCGAGTACGGCGGCGGCGGTCAGCCGTACGAGGTCTACCTCCAGGTCCTGGAGGAGCTCGCCGCCGCCCGGCTCACCGTCGGGCTCGGGGTGAGCGTCCACAGCCTGTCCTGCCACGCGCTCGCGGGCTACGGCACCGAGGAGCAGCGTGCCGCGCACCTGCCCGCCATGCTGGGCGGCGGGCTCCTCGGCGCGTACTGCCTCTCCGAACCCTCCGCCGGATCGGACGCGGCGGCCCTGCGGACCCGCGCCGTCCGGGAGGGCGACGAGTGGGTGGTCGACGGCACCAAAGCCTGGATCACGCATGGTGGGATCGCGGACTTCTGCACCGTCATGGCCCGTACCGGCGGACCCGGCGCGCGCGGCATCACCGCCTTCCTGGTGCCGGGGGACGCGCAGGGGCTGAGCGCCGCCCCTCCCGAGCGGAAGATGGGCATGAAGGGCTCCCCGACCGCACAGCTCCACTTCGACGGGGTGCGCGTCGGCGACGACCGCCGCCTCGGTCGTGAGGGGCAGGGCTTCGCGATCGCGCTCGACGCCCTGGACTCGGGGCGGCTCGGCATCGCCGCCTGTGCCGTGGGCCTCGCCCAGGCGGCCCTCGACGAGGCCGTGGCGTACGCGAGGGAGCGCCGCCAGTTCGGCCGGCCGATCGCCGACTTCCAGGGGCTCCGCTTCCTGCTCGCCGACATGGCGACCCGGATCGAGGCGGGCCGGGCGCTCTACCTGGAGGCGGCGCGGCTCCGGGACGAGGGGCGGGCCTTCGGTCGGTCCGCGGCCATGGCGAAGCTCTTCTGCACGGACGCCGCCATGCAGGTCACGACGGACGCGGTACAGGTGCTCGGCGGCTACGGCTACACGGCGGACTTCCCCGTGGAGCGGTATCTGCGCGAGGCGAAGATGCTCCAGATCGTCGAGGGGACCAATCAGATCCAGCGCGTGGTCATCGCCCGTCACCTGGTCGGACCAGAGTCCCGCTGACGCGTACCGTGCGGTCCGCCCACACCGGTCCGGCGGCCAGCCGGGTCCACTCCTGGTCCCGGTGGCCGGGCAGCGTGCGGCCCTGGCTGGCCCAGAGGGAGAGCACGTCCCGGTAGATGGGCGGGTCGGCGGGGGCGGGGGGCTTCACCTGCGCCTGCGCCTGCGCCTGAGCCGGCCCGTGCAGCTGAGCCTGCCCATACGCCCGTGTCTGTGCCTGAACCTGCCCATGCACCTGTGCCTGTCCCTGCGCCGGTACGGGGACGGGGACCGGGACCGGTACGGGAGCCGGCACCGGAGCCGGGGTCGGCGCGGCGGCCGGTGCAGGGGTCGCCGCCGGGAGTGCCTGCGACTGCGGAACCGATTCTTCACCGCGCGGTTCGGCTTGCCGGTGCCGACCGTAACCGCTGGGAGTGGTGTACAGCGTGGTCATGCCGGGACCAACGCGTCCCGGCGGCCGGGGACACCGCCGAGCGGATTCGAGCGACAGTTCGCCCGGTACCCGGTGCACGGCTCTGGCCCCCCGGGCAATACCTGACGTACCGTCAGATCCCACTCGCCGCTCAGGAGGTCAGCCGTGGACGACGACCGGCCCGTCGCGCTCGACGAATACCCCGTGCACCAGGCACCGCTCTCGATGAAGCACCACGTCAGCGGTGACCGGAACGCCTACGACCGGTGCATCTTCCACGTCTTCGACCACAGCGGTCGGGTCCTGCTCATCGCCGGACTCGGCGTCTATCCCAACACCGGGGTCGTCGACGCCTATGCCACCCTGCGCACCGGCGACCGGCTGCACGCCGTCCGCGCCTCCGACGCCCTCGGCGACGACCGGATGCACCTCTCCGTCGGGCCGCTGACCATCACCGTCGACGAACCCCTCAAGCGCCTCGGCCTGCACTGCGCGGCCGACCCCGACGACCCCGACGGGCTCTCCTTCGACCTCACCTGGACCGGCGACTTCCCCGCCGTCTGGGAGCCCCACCACACCCAGCGGCACGGAGGCAGGCTCACCCTCGAAGGCCGCCGCTTCGTCCAGGCCGGGCACTGCGCGGGCACCATCAGGGCCGGCGGTGAGGAGTTCGACGTCACCGCGGGGGAGTGGACCGGCACCCGCGACCGCAGCTGGGGAGTCCGCCCCCTGCCCGGCGAGGAACCCGGCCGTGCCGCCGAGTTCCGCCCCGAGGGCTTCCACTGGCTCTGGATCCCGATGCGCTTCGAGGACCGCTTCCTCATGGTCATCGCCCAGGAGGACGCCGACGGCTACCGCACCCTCAACGAGGCCCTCCTCGTACGGAACGGCCACCGCGACACCCAACTCGGCTGGCCCCGCACCGAGATCACGTACCGGCCCGGCACCCGCCACCCCGAGCGGGCCACGGTCCACCTCACGGACCCGGCCGGAAAACCCCTGGAGATCGGCGTCGAGATCCTCGCCTCCTCACCGCTCGCGGTCGGCGCCGGCTACCCGCCCGCCACCGACTGGCAGCACGGGACCTGGCAGGGCCGCGGCTGGACCGACCGCCGCGTCTACGACCTCTCCGACCCCGCGGCCCACCCCATGGCCGCCTACGGCGTCACCGACCACGCCGCCCGCTTCACCCTCGACGGCCGCACCGGCCACGGCATCTTCGAGCACGGCTCCTTCGGCCGCCACGACCCCAGCGGCTTCGCCGACCACACCTCGACAGCCAACTGAGGAGGCCGATGTGGCCACCGCGCCCCGCCCCCGCACCACCACCCGCGACCCCGAGGAGCTCGGCCGGCGGCTCACCGCCTGGCTGGACCGGCACCTGCCCGGAGCCCGGGTCACCGGCCTCGCCGTGCCCGGCTCGAACGGCATGTCCAGCGAGACCCTGCTCTTCGACGTCGACCACCCGGACGCACCCGTACGGGGCTGCGCCCTGCGGCTGGCCGCCGACCCCGCCGCGTACACCGTCTTCCCCGTCTACGACATGGCGCGCCAGCACCGGGTCATGCGGCTCGTCGGCGAGCACACCGACGTCCCGGTGCCGCGCGTGCTCTGGCTGGAGGAGGACCCCGAACCGCTCGGCGCCCCCTTCTTCGTGATGGCCCGCGCCGAGGGCCGCGTCCCGCCGGACGTCATGCCCTACACGTACGAGGGGAACTGGCTGCACGCCGCCACCGACGCCGAACGCGACCTCCTGGAGACCGAGTCCGTCTCCGTACTGGCCAGGCTGCACGACCAGTTCCCCGCGAAGGAGGCCGAATTCCTGCTGCCCGAGGGCACCGGGAGCCCGCTGCGCCGGCACGTCGACGCCCAACGCGCCTATTACGCCTGGGTGGTGGAGGGGATCGCGCCCTCGCCGCTCATCGAGTCGGCCTTCGCCTGGCTGGAGGAGCACTGGCCGGCCGACGAGGGCCCGGCCGTCCTCGGCTGGGGCGACGCGCGCATCGGGAACATCGTCTACGACGGATTCACGCCCGCCGCCGTCCTCGACTGGGAGATGGCCTCGTACGTCCCCCGCGAGGTCGACCTCGGCTGGACGGTCTATCTGCACCGCTTCTTCCAGGACCTGACCGTCGGCTTCGGCCAGCCCGGGCTCCCCGGCTTCCTGCGGCGCGACGCGGTCGAGCGGCGGTACGCGGAACTGACCGGGCACACCCCGCGCGACATGGAGTTCCACACGCTCTACGCGGCGCTGCGGCACGCGATCGTGATGCTCAGGATCGCGTACCGCCAGGCCCACTTCGGAGAGGTCGAGGTGCCCGGCGACCCGGACGCCCTGATCCTGCACCACGCCACGCTCGCGGCGATGGTGCAGGGAACCTACTGGTAGCCGGGGAAATCAGGCGGCGCGTCGCATCTGCGGCACCCGGATCGGACGCGAGCCCGGACCGCCGACGTGCGAGAAGGGCTGCGTGCGCCAGTCGAGCCCCTGGGGGAGCGTCAGGAGCAGTGCGGTGTCCTGCTCCTGGATGCCCAGGACGTCGTCGTCGGCGGGGCGGGCCTCGGAGGCCGAGAGGCCCGTGCCCTGGCAGACCGTCAGGACGAAGGGGTTCCACGGCGTCGGGCAGAGCGCGTGCTCCGGCAGCGCGTCCTCGTCCGCGAGCAGCGCGATGGGCTGCTCGCACTCCGGGCAGACCACCCGGAACATCTCAAAGGTGTCGTACGCGTCGAGCTCGTCGGACGTGTCGACCGATTCAACAGGCTCCTGCATTGGGATTCTCCCCCTCGGCTGGGTCGGCCGGATCTGTGCGGCCTCGACCACAGCAAGCACTTCCCATGCGGAACTCCGCATAACCGTGAGGCGGCACCCCGGGCCCGGCGCAAACCTGTGGCGTTCGTCACATGCTTGTCGCAGGTGCCCCGTGACCGCCCATAGCGCCCTATAAGCGCCGCCCCTGACTGTGCCCCCGCCCGCGCGGAGCACTAGGGTCACCGCATGGAGGAGCTGGATCGTCAGATCGTTGAGTTGCTCGTCAAGGACGGGCGCATGAGCTACACCGACCTGGGCAAGGCCACGGGCCTGTCCACGTCGGCGGTGCATCAGCGCGTCCGCCGCCTGGAGCAGCGCGGTGTCATCCGCGGCTATGCCGCCGTCGTCGACCCGGAGGCCGTGGGCCTGCCGCTCACCGCGTTCATCTCGGTCAAACCCTTCGACCCCAGCGCCCCCGACGACACCCCGGACCGGCTCGCCGACATCCCGGAGATCGAGGCCTGCCACAGCGTCGCGGGTGACGAGAACTACATCCTGAAGGTCCGCGTCGCCACCCCGCTGGAGCTGGAGCACCTGCTCACCCGCATCCGCTCCCAGGCCGGGGTCTCCAGCCGCACGACCGTCGTCCTCTCCACGCCGTACGAGGCCAGGCCGCCCCGCATCTGACGCGCCAGGCCGCCCCGCATCCGACGAGGCGGGCCGTCCCGCATCCGGCGAGGTGGCCCGTCCGTGTCCGACGCGCCGGGGCCACCAAGGGGGACCTGCCGGACAAACCGTGTCCCGGCAGGTCCTAGCCTGGTGCCATGAGTGAGTCCATGCCTCCTGCGTCTTCCGGCGACCACCGCACCGTGCTGCTGCGCGGTGGAGAAGTCCACAGCCCCGCCGACCCCTTCGCCACCGCCATGGTGGTGGAGCGCGGTCACGTCGCCTGGGTGGGCTCGGAGGGCGCGGCCGACGCCTTCGCGTCCGGCGTGGACGAGGTCGTCGACCTGGAGGGCGCGCTCGTCACCCCGGCGTTCGTCGACGCGCACGTGCACACCACGGCCACCGGGTTCGCCCTCACCGGCCTCGACCTGTCCTCCGCCGCCTCGCTCGCCGAGGCCGCGGAGCTGATCCGCGCCCACGCCGCCGCCCGGCCCGAGGACCGCATCCTCATCGGCCACGGCTGGGACGCCTCCCGCTGGCCCGAGCGCCGCCCGCTCACCCGTGCCGAGCTCGACGAACTCACCGGCGGCCGCCCGCTCTACCTGACCCGGATCGACGTCCACTCGGCCGTCGTCACGACCGCCCTGCTCGACCTCGTGCCCGGCATCCGCGACCTGGACGGCTTCCACGACGGGCAGCGGCCGCTGACCGGCGACGCCCACCACGCCGTGCGCGCGGCCGCCTTCGCCGCCGTGTCCCCGCTCCAGCGCACCGAGGCGCAGCGTGCCGCCCGGCTCCGGGCCGCCTCCCTCGGCATCGGAACCCTGCACGAGTGCGGCGGGCCGCGGATCTCCTCCGAGGACGACTTCACGGGCCTCCTGGACCTCGCGCGCGAGGAGGCCGGGCCCCGGGTCGTCGGCTACTGGGCCGACCTCGACGTCGAGCGGGCGCGGGCTCTGGGTGCCCTCGGCGCGGCCGGCGACCTGTTCGCCGACGGCTCCCTCGGCTCCCACACCGCCTGCCTCCACGAGCCGTACGCCGACCACGCCGGGCACAGCGGCTCGGCCCACCTGGACGCGGCCGCCATCGCCCTCCATGTCGTCGCCTGCACCGAGGCGGGCCTCCAGGCCGGCTTCCACGCCATCGGGGACGCCGCCGTGACCGCCGTCGTCGAGGGCGTCAGGGCCGCCGCCGAGAAGCTCGGCCTGGCCCGGATCAGGGCCGCCCGGCACCGCGTCGAGCACGTCGAGATGCTCACCCCCGAGACGATCGCCGCCTTCGCCGAGCTGGGGCTCACCGCCTCCGTCCAGCCCGCCTTCGACGCGCTCTGGGGCGGCGAGGAGGGGATGTACGCCGACCGGCTCGGCGCCGAGCGGGCCCGCACCCTCAACCCGTACGCCGCCCTGCTCCGCGCCGGCGTCCCGCTGGCCTTCGGCTCGGACAGCCCGGTCACCCCGCTCGACCCCTGGGGCACCGTCCGGGCCGCCGCCTTCCACCGGACCCCCGAGCACCGGATCTCCGCCCGGGCCGCCTTCACCGCCCACACCCGGGGCGGCTGGCGGGCCGTCGGCCGGGACGACGCGGGGACGCTGGTCCCGGGTGCCCCCGCCGACTACGCGGTCTGGCGCACCGAGGAGCTCGTCGTCCAGGCGCCCGACGACCGGGTGGCCCGCTGGTCCACCGACCCCCGCTCCGGAACGCCCGGTCTGCCCGATATGTCGCCCGGCGTGGAGCTCCCCGTCTGTCTGCGGACGGTGGTGTACGGACAGACGGTGTTCGTACGGCCGAACGAGTGATATGGGGATATTTCAGACCCCGCACAGTCGGCCCGCACGCTTGTCCCCGACCTGCGGATCTTCCCCTCCGGCCTGGCCTTTCATGGAGTCTCCGCAGGTCAAGCGGGTATTGACAGTCGCCCGTCAGGGGCGGGTAGGTTCACCGCGTCCACCACAGGACGTCCGACCGGACCGCACCCCCACGCCGTAGCCGAACGCCGCCCGCGCCTCGGCCGCGAGGGAAGGTTTCTCCGGCGGGAGGTGCGACCCGGGTGGGGCCCGGACGTTCAGTAGACAACGGCTCTCGGTCGACCCGCAGCCAGCGGATCCCAGGTCGGACCGAAGGACGCCGGGCCCCGCACCGCACGTCATCCGTCCCGTGGGTCCCTTCCGTCCGGTCTGTCACCCGGACCACCCGACCCGCCGCGCCGGAGCACGCCGGGGACCTCGCTATGGTGGGGGCCTGCGTATGTATCCGAAGGGGCAGTAGTGAACGACGGTGGCCAGAGGCGTTACGGCCCGCTCGGCAAGGCCTTGGTGATCATTCCGACCTACAACGAGGCGGAGAACATCAAGCCGATCGTCGCGCGGGTGCGGGAGGCCGTACCCGAGGCGCACGTTCTCGTCGCGGACGACAACAGCCCCGACGGCACGGGCAAGTTCGCGGACGAGATCGCGTCCGAGGACGATCATGTGCACGTCCTCCACCGCAAGGGCAAGGAGGGGCTCGGCGCCGCCTACCTCGCCGGCTTCCGGTGGGGCATCGAGCACGGCTACGGCGTCCTCGTCGAGATGGACGCCGACGGCTCCCACCAGCCCGAGGAGCTCCCGCGGCTGCTCACCGCCCTCAAGGGCGCGGACCTGGTCCTCGGCTCCCGCTGGGTGCCGGGCGGCCGGATCGTGAACTGGCCGAAGTCCCGCGAGTTCATCTCCCGGGGCGGCAGCCTCTACTCGCGCGTGATGCTCGACGTGCCGATCCGCGACGTCACCGGCGGCTACCGGGCCTTCCGCAAGGAGACCCTGGAGGGCCTGGGCCTGGAGGACGTGGCCTCGGCGGGCTACTGCTTCCAGGTCGACCTGGCGCGCCGCGCGATCGCCGCCGGCTTCCACGTCGTCGAGGTCCCGATCACCTTCGTGGAGCGCGAGATCGGCGACTCGAAGATGAGCCGCAACATCGTCGTCGAGGCGCTGTGGCGGGTCACCGGCTGGGGCCTGACGGCGCGGGCGGAGAAGGTCGGCAAGCTGCTCGGCCGCAAGTCCTCCTGACCTCCGTACGGACCTTCCGTACTGATCCTTTCTTTACGACGTTCCGGCGGGGCGCCAGGCACACTGGGCAGCATGACGACCGGCGCACCGCCTCCCCTCGCCCCCAAGCGCTCACGCGCGCGTACGTACCTTCCGCTCGGCGTCGCCGCCTGGCTGGTCCTGGAGATCTGGCTGCTCACGGTGGTGGCGAACGCGGCGGGCGGACTGACCGTCTTCGCCCTGCTCGTCGGCGGTGCCGTGCTCGGTGCCGCCGTCGTCAAGCGGGCGGGCCGCCGTGCCTTCCGCAACCTCACCTCGACCTTCCAGCAGGCCCAGGCGGCCGCGCAGACGGGCGTGGCCCCCTCGCCCGCCGACCGGGCCGGCGCGGACGACCGCAACGGCTTCCTGATGCTGGGCGGTCTGCTCCTGATGGTCCCCGGCCTGCTCTCGGACGCGGCCGGTCTGCTCCTGCTGATCCCGCAGGTCCGCTCCTTCCTCGGGCGGTACGCGGAGAAGGCGGTCGAGCGCCGGATGAGCGCCGCACCTCCCGGCAGCCTCCAGGACGCCTTCCAGCAGGCCCGCATCCACCGGCCGGACGGCAAGGTGGTGCAGGGCGAGGTCATCCGCCAGGACGCGCCCCAGGGGCCTCCGCGGCCCGAGGGGCCCCTGCCGCCGCTGACGCCCTGATCCGACACGCGTGCCCCGGCGCCCTCTCTTCAGAGGGGCCGGGGCACGGGAACGCCGCGGGGCCCGGTACACGATGTGTGTACCGGGCCCCGCGGCGTTGTGCTTGTGCGGCGATCCGCTAGGCGGACTTGCGGCTGTCGCGCGGATGCACGGCGATGTTCATGGCGCCGGAGCGCAGGACGGCCAGCCTCTCGGCGAGGACCTCCTCCAGCTCCTCGCGGGTGCGCCGCTCCATGAGCATGTCCCAGTGCGTACGCGCAGGCTTGCCCTTCTTCTCCTCAGGTCCGTCCCCGTCCACCAGGAGTGCCTGGATTCCGCAGACCTTGCACTCCCACTCCGGCGGAATCTCCGCCTCGACCGAGAAGGGCATCTCAAAACGATGTCCCTTCTCGCATGCGTACTCCACCGCCTGGCGCGGGGCCAGATCGATGCCGCGGTCGGTCTCGTAGCTCGTCACCACGAGGCGCGTGCCGCGAAGAGCTCGCTCACTCATGAATCGTGCCTCCCGGGCTTGTCGCCCACAGGACAGGTGTCGCTGTCGTCGTTATCCGGTCAACGTCCGGTCGGCGGTGAAGATTCCCGTTCCGGGTCATGCGTCGCCCGTCGTGCCGCCCCTTGTTGTACCCACCAGTGCCCGTTTTGTCACATCTGGCGGCAGATGTGACCAGGTGTCTTCACCAAAGCAGCACGCAGTAACGGTCCGCCTGGCAGGCCAAACGCGTACACTACCGCCCTTTCCCCGCCACGTCTAAATCCGCTCGGGTACGGGGTTCCCCGCGGCCTCGACCGCGCGCCGGACCGGGACCCGGGCGAGCAGCGTGAAGCCGACGGCGAAGAAGATCACCAGGGAGATGATGGCATCCCGGTAGCTTCCGGTCAGCTGATACGCGAGACCGAACACGAGCGGACCCAGCCAGCTGAGCCCCCGGTCGCTCATCTCGTACGCCGAGAAGTACTCCGCCTCCTTGCCGCGCGGCACCAGATGCGAGAACAGCGAGCGCGACAGGGCCTGGCTGCCGCCCAGGACCAGACCGATCGTGGCCGCCAGACAGTAGAAGAACACCGGCGAGCCGGCCGGCAGGAAGTACCCCGCCACAAGGATCAGCGTCCAGACCGCCAGCGAGCCCAGAATCGTCCGCTTGGCGCCGTACGACCGGGCGAGTCGTCCCATCCCGAGGGCGCCCGCCACCGCGAGCACCTGGACGAGCAGGACCGCCGTGATGAGTGTCGTCTGGTCGAGGTCCAGCTCCTCCGAGCCGTAGATCGAGGCCTGCGAGATCACCGTCTGGATGCCGTCGTTGTAGATCAGGTACGCGAGGAGGAAGGAGAGCGTCAGCGGATGCCGCCGCATGTCCTTCAGCGTCGCCCGCAGTTGGCCCCAGCCGCTGCCCACTGCGCCCTCACCGGTCCGCCCGGATCCCTCCGGGCGGACCTGCCGGTCGCGCAGCCGTCGCAGCGGCACGAGCGTGAAGGCGCCCCACCACAGGCCGGCCGAGGCCAGGCAGATGCGGACCGCCTCGCCCTCCGTGAGGCCGAAGGAGTCGTGCCCCGAGTAGAGGACCAGGTTCAGGACGAGGACCAGCGCGCCGGAGGTGTAGCCGAAGGCCCAGCCGCGTGAGGAGACCGTGTCCCGCTCGTCCGGCTCCGCGATCTGTGGCAGATAGGCGTTGTAGAGCACCATCGAGACCGACAGCGAGGCGTTCGCCACGATCAGCAGGAACGTGCCGAGCAGATACCGATCGCCCGCCAGGAAGAACATCCCCGCCGTGGCCGTCGCCCCCAGATAGGCCGCCGCCGCGAGCAGCGGCTTCTTCCGGCCCGTACGGTCCGCGACCGCGCCGACCAGCGGCATCGCCAGGATCGCGACCACGAGCGAGGCCGACACGGCGTACGCGAAGAGCGAGCCCGCCCGCACCGGTATCCCCAGCGGGTGCACGAAGCCCTCGGCGTCGGCCGCCGCCCGCGCCACCGACGTCAGGTACGGGCCGAGGAAGACGGTGATCACGCTCGTCGAGTACACCGAGCACGCGAAGTCGTAGAAGTACCAGCCCCTCTGCTCGCGCCGTCGCTCGGCGGGATCGGAGGCGTACTCCTCCGGCTCGATGGTGTCTGCGGTCAAGGCCACGCCCCCCTTGTTCGTTCCCGTGGCCGGGACGCGGCTCAGACCCACGCTCCCCGGTCGGTGAGCACGCCGCGCAGCGTCTCCAGGTGATCGGTCATGATGCCATCGACACCCAGGTCGAGGAGAGAGTTCATCCGCGCCGGATCGTTCACGGTCCACACGTGGACCTGCAGCCCGCGCGCGTGCGCCTCCCGCACGAACCGGCGGTCCACGATCGGGACCCCGGCCTGGCGCTCCGGGACCTGCGCCGCCACGGCTCCGGCCCGCAGCGCCGCCGGGATGCCCCAGGAGCGCAGCCGCAGGCCGACGACCCCGCGCACCCCGAACGAGGTGGCGAGCTCCGGCCCGGCCAGACGCTGGGCCCGTGCCACCCGGGACTCGGTGAACGAGCCCACGCAGACCCGGTCCCAGGCGCCCGTCCTGCGGATCAGGTCGATCAGCGGGGCAAGGGCCGACTCGGCCTTCAGGTCCACGTTCCAGCGGGCCTCGGGGAACTCCTCCAGGAGGTCCTCGAAGAGCGGCAGGGGCTCCTTCCCGGCCACGCGGGCCTCCCGGAGCGCCGCCCAGGGCAGGTCGCGGATCCGGCCCGAGGTGTCCGTCACCCGGTCGAGGGTCTCGTCGTGGAACGCGACGAGCACCCCGTCGGACGTCGTGTGCACATCGGTCTCGAAGTAGCGGTAGCCCGCCGCGGCGGCCCGGCGGAAGGCGGCAGCGGTGTTCTCCAGGCCGTTCGCCGTGCCGCCGCGATGGGCGAACGCGAGAGGGGACGGATGGTCGAGATAGGGGTGGCGTACGCGAGTCACGGCCGCAGTATGGCGCCTTCCGGTGTCCCGGTGGCGACCAGGATGCCGCCGGCGTGCGGCTCGGGGGTGAGCGCGGTGGTCTCCTAGGCAGGTTCCGGGGTGAGCGCGGTGGTCTCCTAGGCAGGTTCCGGGGTGGGCGCGGCGGTCTCGGAGGCCCGCTCCGGGGTGGGCGCGGCGGTCTCGGAAGCCTGTTCCGGGACGGCGAACCAGCGCAGGAAGAACTGGGCGAGCGGTCCGATCGCCAGCGCGTACAGGACCGTGCCGACCCCGACCGAGCCGCCGAGCAGGAAGCCGGTGGCGACCACCACGACCTCGATCGCCGTCCGCACCAGCCGGATCGACCGGCCGGTGAGCCGGTGCAGACCGGTCATCAGACCGTCGCGCGGGCCGGGCCCGAACCGCGCCGCGATGTACAGGCCGGTCGCGACCCCGTTGAGGACGATGCCGAGCACGAGCAGCGGCACCTGCCCCACCAGGCCGTGGACGTCCGGGACGAGCGCCAGGGTGCCGTCCATCGCCAGACCGATCACGAACACGTTCGAGACCGTGCCGAGCCCCGGCCGCTGCCGGATCGGCAGCCACAGCAGCAGCACCACCGCCCCCACGATGATCGACACCACGCCGATGGTCAGCCCGGTCTTCTCGGCGAGACCCTGGTGGAGGACGTTCCAGGGTTCCAGGCCGAGTCCGCTGCGCACGAGCAGCGCCGAGCTGGCCCCGTACAGCGTCAGTCCGACGTACAGCTGGACGAGCCGACGGGCGAGGTGCCGGCCTCGAAGGCCGGAGGTGATGGACAAGGAACTGCCCCCCAAGGTGGTGGTAGTGGACTGACTCATGACACTCTGTGGCGGGAGATCGGATGTCAACCATGGCCAATTCGAGGAAGGTGGACTGATTTCCATGGCTCAGTGGACTTCGGCGGTGGGGCCGGCCCAGCTCGCCCGGCAGCTCCAGGCGCAGCAGCCCCGGCCCGCCGGACCCGGCGCCCGCAAGCCGCCCGCCTACCGTGCCCTGGCCGACGGCATCCGGCTGCTCGTCCTGGAGGGCCGCGTGCCGGTCGCAGCCCGCCTGCCCGCCGAGCGGGAACTCGCCCTCGCGCTCACCGTCAGCCGCACCACGGTCGCCGCGGCCTACGAGGCGCTGCGCACCGAGGGCTTCCTGGAGTCGCGGCGCGGCGCCGGCAGCTGGACCGCCGTGCCCGCCGGGAACCCGCTGCCCGCGCGCGGCCTCGAACCGCTGCCGCCCGAGTCCCTCGGCTCGATGATCGACCTCGGCTGCGCGGCCCTGCCCGCGCCCGAGCCCTGGCTCACCCGGGGCGTCCAGGGCGCCCTGGAGGAGCTGCCGCCCTACGCCCACACGCACGGGGACTACCCGGCCGGGCTGCCCGCGCTGCGGCAGATGCTCGCCGACCGGTACACCGCGCGCGGGATCCCCACGATGCCCGAGCAGATCATGGTCACGACCGGCGCCATGGGTGCCATCGACGCCATCTGCCACCTGTTCGCGGGGCGCGGCGAGCGGATCGCCGTCGAGTCGCCCTCGTACGCCAACATCCTCCAGCTGATGCGCTCGGCCGGCGCCCGGCTCGTGCCCGTCGCCATGGCGGAGGGCCTCGGCAGCTGGGACCTGGCCCGCTGGAGGCAGGTGCTGCGCGACGCGGCGCCCCGCCTCGCGTACGTCGTCGCCGACTTCCACAATCCGACCGGCGCGCTCGCCGACGAGGACCAGCGGCGGCAGCTCGTCGAGGCGGCCCGCTCCGCCGGCACGGTCCTCGTCGTCGACGAGACCATGGCCGAGCTGCACCTGGACGAGGACCTGGAGATGCCCCGGCCGGTTTGCGCCTTCGACCCGGCGGGAGCCACCGTCCTCACGGTCGGCTCGGCCAGCAAGGCCTTCTGGGCGGGCATGCGCATCGGCTGGGTCCGGGCCGCGCCCGACGTGATCCGCTCCCTGGTGGCCGCGCGCGCGTACGCCGACCTCGGCACCCCGGTCCTGGAGCAGCTCGGCGTGAACTGGCTCATGCGGACGGGCGGTTGGGAGGAGGCCGTGAGCCTGCGCCGGGACCAGGCCCGGGAGAACCGGGACGCGCTCGTCGCCGCCGTCCGCCGGGAGCTCCCGGACTGGGAGTTCGCGGTGCCGCGCGGCGGTCTGACCCTCTGGGTCCGCACCGGCGGCCTGTCCGGCTCCCGGCTCGCCGAGGCGGGGGAGCGGGTCGGCGTCCGCGTCCCCTCCGGGCCCCGCTTCGGTGTCGACGGCGCCTTCGAGGGCTTCGTCCGGCTGCCCTTCACGGTCGGCGGCCCGGTCGCCGACGAGGCGGCCGCCCGGCTGGCCGCCGCGGCCCGCCTGGTCGAGTCCGGCGCCGGCAGCGGGGGAACGGAACCGCCGAGGTCGTTCGTGGCATAAGGCGTGACCCCGGGTGCGCGGACGTACGAAAGGGTCCCCTACGCGCGCGTAGGGGACCCTTTCGTACGTCCGCGGCCCTCTGCGGGGACCGGTTCCGTCCTCAGCCCTCCGCGGGGACCGGGGTGTGGAACGGGGCGCCCGAGTCCGGTTCGGCCCGGGGTGCCGGGGCCGGTTCGGGGGCCGAGCCGGGGACCGTCTCGACGGCGGCGGCCGAGAGCGTGACCGTGTCCTGGGACGTGATCGCGGCGGGGGCCTTGACCGTGACCACGGGCGGGGACGCGGGCGCCGCCGGGGCCGTGACCGTGCGCTCCGGGAGCAGGTCCAGGACCGCCCGGCGCTGAGCCTCGTTCGTCGCGTCGTCGTACGGGTCGGGCGTCGCCGGCACCTGGATCCGCAGGACCGGGCCGGTGCCCAGGCGCGCGTAGCCGCGGCCCGCCGGGACCTCGGGCGTCGGCGTGGTGTGCGGCCGGGCGCCGAGGACGGCCGTGATCTGCTCCGGGGCGGCGGGGCCGAGGACGATCCGGGCCCTGGTGTGGGTCCGTACCGACTCGCTCAGCGTGTCCGTGCTGTCGAACTGCTCGGCCACCACCACCGTGACCTGCGCCGCGCGTCCGTGCCGCAGTGGCACCTGGAGCAGGTCCTGCGGGTCGGGGCGGCCGTCGGCGGCGGCGAGCTGGCCGAGGATGCCCGGCCGGTCGAGGAGGATCCACAGCGGGCGGCGGGTGTCCTCGGGCGCGGGCTGCCCGGCCTGGGCGGCCCGGTTGGCGGCGATCAGCCGCCGCTCCGTCTCGTGCGCCGCCCACTCCAGGGTGGCGAGGGCGCCGCCCAGCCCGCACTCGACGGCGAGGACGCCGGCGCGGCCGGTGAGGCACGCGTACTCGCCGGTGCCGCCGCCCTCGACGATCACCACGTCCCCGTGCGGGAGGGCCTGGAGCGCGATCGAGCGCAGCAGGGAGGTGGTGCCGCTGCCGGGCTGGCCGATGACGAGCAGGTGCGGCTCGGTGGAGCGGGGGCCGGTGCGCCAGACGACGGCCGGCGCGTCCTCCGTGCCGTCCGCCGAGACGACGGGCACGGTCCGCTGCACGGCGTCGGCGTCGGTGAACCCGAGGACGGTCTCGCCCGGCACCGTGACGAAGCGCTGGGCGGCGATGGTGGTGGGCAGGGCGGGCAGCACGCTCATGACGAGCCGGTTGCCCTCCTCGTCCCAGTCGAAGAGGTACTCGCGGCCGCGCCCCGACTTGGCGTGCAGCAGCTGCTCCACGCGGGCGCGGGCGGCCGGCTCGCCGTCGGTGAAGTACGGGGGGTACGCGATCCTCAGCCGGGTCAGCCGCCCGTCCTCGTCGAAGGCGTAGTCCCCGAACGCGCCGCTCCACTCGCCGCCGTGGGCGAAGAGCGGCGCGGGGTCCTCCGGCACGGAGAAGTACGGCACGAGGGCCTCGTAAAGGCCCTTGAGGCGCGCGATCTCCGCGTCGTCGGGCCCGGTCTTCACGACCGGGCGTTCTCGGCCCATCCAGGCGGCCACGGCCATGAGCAGTACGAGCGCGAGCAGCGGCCCGTACGGCATGAGCGCGACGACCAGGACGCAGCCCGCGACCAGGAGCAGCGTGGGACCACGCCGCTCCTTCGGGGTCGCGGCCCACTTGGCGCGCGCGGTCGCGGCCAGCTTCCGCAGACCGCGGGAGACCGTGATCAGCGGATGGAGCACGTCGGTGGCGCTGTCGGCGGCCGTGCGCGCGATCTCTCGACTGCGAGCGATCTGTGCGCTGCCGCTGCTCAGAATGCGGGGGAGTGGTCGCCGGGCCACGAAGTACTCCTGAATCGGTGGAAGGGACTGGAGGGCGTCAGAACTTGATCCCGCCCAGGAGGCCGGCGAGGCTCTGGCCGCCCGCCGTGATGCTCGGGGCGATGGCGGTGCCCGCGAGGTAGAAGCCGAACAGCGAGCTGACGAGGGCGTGCGAGGCCTTCATCCCGTCCTTCTTGAAGAACAGGAAGCAGATGATGCCGAGCAGGACCACGCCTGAGATGGACAGGATCATTGGTTGTTCTCCTGGTTGAGGGGACAGTCACCATGAGTCCTTCCAGGTTCACAGCAAGTATCTATGTGACTAAAGCTGCATTCGGGTGAAAAACGGGCGATTTCACTTGACCGGCGGACGCCCGACGCCGCCTCGGGTGGCGAAATGCCCGGCGTGCGCTAGGGACGGGCGCCGGTATCGAATGACGTGATCTTTGCCTCGGTCGGGCGCGGTCATGTCGCCGGACGGGCAGTACCCTGTCGATTCACTCGTACGGCCGCGCTTGCCGTGCACCGGTCGACAACGCAGGAGAGAGGCGGTCCCACCCGATGAGCGAGACTCCGGACCCCGAGGTCATCGAGCTGGCGTCCAAGGTCTTCGACCTCGCACGCACGGGTGACGCCGAAGCCCTCGCCGCCTACCTCGACGCGGGCGTCCCCGCGAACCTCACCAACGACAAGGGCGACACCCTCGTCATGCTCGCCGCCTACCACGGCCACGCCGCCGCGGTCACCGCCCTCCTGGAGCGCGGCGCCGAGGCCGACCGCGCCAACGACCGCGGCCAGACCCCGCTCGCCGGCGCCGTCTTCAAGGGCGAGGACGCGGTGATCCGCGCCCTCCTCGCCGCCGGCGCGGATCCGGAGGCCGGGACTCCGTCCGCGCTCGACACCGCCCGCATGTTCGGCAGGACCGAACTCCTGGAGCTCTTCGGATCCAGGTGAACGGCGGCTGAACCCCAGGTGGGAGCGGCGTCGTAAATGTGGTCGCGGTGGCGAAATGGGTGGGTCATCATGACGACGGGCCCGGCAAAACGGGCCACCGACGAGAGGCTGAGGAACATGGTCACTGGCAGGCGAATCACGACGACGGGCGGCCCCGAATGTTGCCGCACGGCCTAGGCGTACGGGCGGTGTACCGCCCGACCGGCTTCCCCCCGGTATCCCCCGGTCGTGTCGACAGCTTGATGTGAGGCGTCTTCCATGTTCGATCCAGTCATAGCGCCGAGCGGCACCCTGCTCGGCCTGCTGCAGCGGGGCCGCGGCGACGGCACCCTGCACGCGCTCGCCGCGCCACGCGCCGAGGCCCTCGCGGCCCTCAACAGCTGCGTTCTCGACGACCCCCGCCACGACTGGCAGGTCGAGAACCGCTCCCTCTACTACGCCCGTCTCTACCTGGACCTCCACGGAGGCCTGGACGAGATCGAGGCGCACCTCATGGGTGCCGAGGACCACCTCGACACCGAGGAGTCCAGGACCGGGCTCGCGCTCGCCGTCCTCGGACACCTCGCCTCCTACGGACGCCAGGACGCCCTGCTGCTCCTCAGGCGGTACGCCGCGACCGGAGCGAACTGGGCCTGGGCCCTGGACGAGCTGGCCCTCCGCGACGACGACGCCGGGCTCCGCGCGCTCGCCCTGCCCGTACTGGCCCGCTTCCCGGCCGACCCCGAGGGCGAGGCCGAGCTGGCGCGCACCGTCCGCGACGCCTTCGAGCCCCGGCCCTGGCGGCTGTGGGCCGAGGACCCGCGCGAGGCCGTCGGCGCCCGGGTCAGGGCTGCCCGGGAACAGGGCTCCTTCGACCGCTGGCAGCGTCAGATGCGCCCCGCCGGGCCCCGCCCCGGCTGGAGCGTCAAGGCCGTCCTCGACTGGGCGCAGGAGGGGTACGAGCGCGGAGCCCTGCTCTACGGACCCGCAGCCCGCTGCCTGACCGCCGTCGCCGGACCCGAGGACCGGCCCGAGATCCTCGCCGCCGCCCGGCACGGCGCGACCGGAGCCCGCGGCGCCGCCCTGCACCACCTCGCCGAGTCACGGGACCCCGCCGTCCTCGACCTCGTCGAGGCCGCCGCCGACGGCGACTCCCGCGAGGCCGCCGACGCCGCCGTCGCCGCCTACCGGCGGATGTGCGGAGACGACGCCGTCGCCCGCGCCCGCGCGTGGGTCCGGCGCACCGACGCCCTCGGGACCGCCGCAGCCGAGGTCCTCGCCTGCAGAGGCACCGCCCAGGACACCACGCTCGTCCTCGGCGCCCTGCGCGGCACCGTGCGCTCCGAGGGCCCCGACGCCCCCGAGCTCGCCTTCCTCGTCGACGGCGCCGGACGCCTCGGCATCGCCTGCGCGGCACCCGTGCTGCGCCACGTCTACCGCGAGACGACCTCCTCCCAGCTGCGCGGCCGCGTGGCCCGCGCCCTCGCCGTCACCGACCCCACCTTCGCGACCGGCTTCGCCGTCGAATGCCTCTGGGACTGCGAGGAGACCACCCGCGAGGTCGCGGCCCAGCACGCCGAGACCGGTGACGTGCGCGTCGCCGAACGATTGCGCCGCCTCGCCGCGGACCCCGCCGAAGAGGTCGAGGTCCAGACGGCGGTGCGCAACCGGATAGGGCCGGACCTCCAGGTCTGACCCCGGCTCCGGGGCAGCGACAGGTCCGGCCAACCCCTCCCGGCCCGACCTCGCGCACCCGAGCCACCCGCCACCCGGCCCCAGGGGCGGCGCGGCCTGCGGCGGACACCCCGCCGACCGTGGCCCCGCCCCGGGGGCCGGTGCGTTCTGCCGGCCCCAGGGGAAACGCTCATGGGACGTTCCCTCCCCGTCCAGATCCACGTCGGCAGGTACACGCCGAGCGCGACGACAACACCCGTATGCGTGTCGTCATCGTCACCGAATCCTTCCCTCCCGACATCAACGGTGTGGCGCACTGCGCCCTGCAGACCGCGCGCCACCTCGTCCGGCGGGGGCACACCCCGCTCGTCATCGCCCCCGCCGTCGCCGACCAGGCCGCGGACGCCGACGCCCCCTGCGCCGTCGTCCGGGTCCCCTCCCTTCCCCTGCCCGGCTATCCGCAGGTACGGGTCGCCCTGCCCAGCCGCCGGGTCGCCGCGGCCATCGCCGCCCACCGCGCCGACCTCGTCCACCTCGCCGGACCCTTCGTCCTCGGCGTCCGGGGCATGACCGCCGCCGCCCGGCTCGGCATACCCGCCGTCGCCGTCTACCAGACCGACCTCGCCGGCTACGCGCGCACGTACGTCGGGACCGGCGAGGGCGCCGCCTGGCGTCGCCTGCGCGCCGTGCACGGCGCCGCCGACCGCACCCTCGCCCCGTCCACGGCCGCCGTGCGCGACCTGGAGGCCCACGGCATCGGCCGCGTCCGGCGCTGGGGACGCGGAGTGGACACCGTCCGCTTCCACCCCGGACTGCGCGACACCGCCCTGCGCCGCGAACTCGCTCCCGACGGGGAGGTCCTCGTCGGCTACGTCGGCCGCCTCGCCCCCGAGAAGCGCGTGGACCTGCTCGCCGGAGCCTGCGCGCTCCCCGGAGTCCGGGTCGTGGTCGTCGGGGACGGGCCCAGCGCGCCCGCCCTGCGCACCGCCCTGCCGGGCGCCCGGTTCCTGGGCCGCCGCACCGGCGACGGGCTCGCCCGGATCTTCGCCTCGCTCGACGTCTTCGCCCACACCGGCCCGTACGAGACCTTCTGCCAGACCGTCCAGGAGGCCATGGCCAGCGGGGTCCCCGTCGTCGCCCCGGCCGCCGGCGGACCCCTGGACCTGGTCGACCACGGCCGCACCGGACTCCTCGTACCCCCGGGCGACCCGGACGCGCTGCGGGCGGCCGTCGCCGACCTCGCCGCCTCGCCCGACACGCGCGCCGCCCACGGCCGGGCCGGCCGGGCCGCCGTCGAGGGCCGCACCTGGGAGGCGCTCGGCGACGAGCTGATCGGCCACTACCTGGAGGTGCTGCGCGAGCGGACGGCGGTGGCGGCATGAGCGGCGTCCGTACGGGAGACGGCACCGGGCTGCGGATCGTACGGCTCGCGAACTTCGTGACCCCCACGTCGGGCGGCCTGCGCACCGTCCTCGACCAGCTCGGCCGCGGCTACCTCGCCGCAGGTCACGAGCCCGTCCTCGTCGTTCCCGGCGCCGCCGCGAGCGACCACCTCACCGAGCAGGGCCGGGTCGTCACGCTCCCCGGCCCCGTCCTGCCCGGCACCGGCGGCTACCGGGTCCTCGCCGACAAGCGGCGGGTCCGCCGGCTCCTCGACGAACTGGCCCCCGACCGGATCGAGGTCTCGGACCGCACCACTCTGCGGTGGACGGGGGAGTGGGCGCGACGCGCACGCGTGCCGTCGGCCATGGTCTCCCACGAGACCGCGGACGGGGTGCTGCGCACCTGGGGCGTCCCGCCCGCGCTCGCGGCCGGCACGGCTGACCGGCTCAACCGCCGCACCGCCTGGGCCTTCGCACGGATCGTGTGCACGACGGAGTGGGCGGAGCGCGAGTTCGTACGGATCGGGGCGCGCAACGTCGTACGCGCCCCGCTCGGCGTGGACCTGGAGCGCTGCCGGCCCGACCGCCGCGACGCGGCGCTGCGGGCCCGGTACGCCGACGGCGAGCGGGTGCTGCTCCTGCTGTGCTCGCGCCTCTCGGTCGAGAAACGGCCGGGTACGGCCCTGGACGCGTTGGAGGAGCTGCGGGACCTGGGGATCGCGGCGGCGCTCGTGGTCGCGGGGGACGGGCCGCTGAAGGGCACCCTGGAGCGGCGGGCGCGCGAGCGGCGCCTCCCCGTGCGGTTCCTCGGGCACGTGGCCGACCGGGAGGCCCTGGCGGACCTCCAGGCGGCGGCCGACGTGTGCCTGGCCCCGGGGCCGGCGGAGACCTTCGGCCTCTCCGCCCTGGAGGCCCTCGCCTGCGGGACCCCCGTCGTGGTCAGCGCCTCCTCCGCGCTGCCCGAGGTCGTGGGCACCGCGGGCGCGTCCGCCGCCGACACACCGCGCGCCTTCGCCACCGGGGTACAGGGGCTCCTCGCGATCCCGGAGAGCGTCCGCCGCCGGGCCGCACGCGCGCGTGCGGAGGTCTTCTCCTGGGACCGCGCCGTCACCGCCTTCCTCGCCGCCCACGACGCCCTCCCGACACCCCGCCCGCTCGTGCCGGAGGAGGCCCGCCGATGAGACGGGACACGGCGGGCGCGGGCACGGTCACGACCGAGGCCGAACCGCACGCCCCGGGGCCCGCGCCCGGCGCGCGTGCCGGGGCCGTCGCGCCCGGAGCCTCCGACGGCCCGGACCCCGCGCCCGCCCCGCCCGAGTTCCCGGCCGCCCGGGGCGGCGGGGCCGCCGAGGACCCCGTTCGGTTCGTCGTCCTCGGGGACTCGTTCAGCGAGGGCGTCGGTGACCGGGTCGGCGGGGCCTGGCGGGGGTGGGCGGCGCTGCTCGCGGAGGGGCTCGCCGCCGAGGGGCGGGGGACGGCCCTCCTGAACCTCGCCGTCAGCGGGGCGCTCAGCGCGGACGTCGCCGACGGGCAGGCCGCCCGCGCCCTCGCGTTCCGCCCGCACCTCGCTTCCGTCGTCGTCGGGGTGAACGACACCCTGCGCCGCACCTTCGACATCGCGCTCCTCGCCCGCCGCCTGGACCGGGTCTGCGCCGATCTCGACGCCCTCGGAGCCGTACTCCTGACCGCCTGTCTCCCGGACCCCGGCCGGATGCTCGGCCTGCCCCCGCCCCTGGCGCGCCCGCTCGCCCGCCGCCAGCGGTCCGTCAACGCGGTCGTGCACGCGCTGTCCGCCCGGTACGGTGCCGTCCACCTGCACCTGGCCGAGCCCGGATGGACCGAGGACCGGGCCCTGTGGAGCGCCGACCGGCTGCACCCCGGCGAACGCGGCCACCGGGCCGTCGCCGCCGGCTTCCACGAGCTCCTCGCGGCCCGGGGACTCGCACACGGCGCACCACCCTCGCCGGAGCCCCTCCAGCCGCCGCCGACCCGTACCGAGGCCCTGCTCCGGCTCGCCACCGCCGGCACCGGCTGGGTCCTGCGCCGCAGCCACGACCTGCTCCCGCAGCTCCTCCTGCTCGCCGGGGCCGAACTGCGGCACTGGGCCGACGGCACCGGCACGGCTCCCCTCGACGCGCGCGCGGACGACGCCCTCGCGGCCGCCCTCGCGGCCACAATGGGGGGATGAGCGGGCGCTGGGAGTTCTGGATCGACCGGGGCGGCACCTTCACCGACGTCGTCGGGCGACGGCCCGACGGCCGGCTCGTCAGCCGCAAGGTGCTCTCCCACGACCCCGCCGGACGGCAGGACGCGGCCGTCGCCGGCATCCGCCTCATCCTCGGCCTCGGCCCCGACGACCCCGTCCCCGCCGACCGGATCGCCGTCGTCAAGATGGGCACCACCGTCGCCACCAACGCCCTCCTGGAGCGGCGCGGCGAGCCGACCGTGCTCCTGATCACCGAGGGCTTCCGCGACGCCCTCCGCATCGCCTACCAGAACCGGCCCCGGCTCTTCGACCGCCACATCGTGCTTCCCGAGGCGGTGTACGCGCGCGTGATCGAGGTGCCCGAGCGGGTCGACGCCCGCGGACACGTCGTCCACCCGCTGGACGGGCCCGCCGTCGCCGCGGCACTCACCGCGGCCCACGGCGACGGCCTCCGCTCCGCCGCCGTCGTCCTCCTGCACGGCTACCGGCACCCCGAGCACGAGACCCGGGTCGCGGCGGCGGCCCGCGCCGCCGGCTTCACCCAGGTCAGCTGCTCGCACGAGGTCAGCCCGCTCATCAAACTGGTCCCGCGCGGGGACACCACCGTCGTCGACGCCTACCTCTCGCCGATCCTGCGCCGGTACGTCGACGAGGTCGCCCGCGAACTCGCCGGGATCCGCCTCATGTTCATGCAGTCCAACGGAGGCCTCCGCGAGGCGGCCCACTTCCGAGGCAAGGACGCCGTCCTGTCGGGACCGGCGGGCGGAGTCGTCGGCATGGCCCGCACCTCGGCGCAGGCGGGGCACGACCGTGTCATCGGCTTCGACATGGGCGGCACCTCCACCGACGTGTCGCACTACGCGGGCGCCTTCGAGCGTGAACTCGGTACACAGGTCGCCGGGGTGCGGATGCGGGCGCCCATGATGAGCATCCACACCGTCGCGGCGGGCGGCGGCTCCGTCCTCCACTACGACGGACGCCGCTACCGGGTCGGCCCCGACTCGGCAGGCGCGGTCCCCGGACCCGCCTGCTACCGCCGCGGCGGCCCCCTGACGGTCACCGACGCCAACGTCATGCTCGGGCGCATCCAGCCCGACCACTTCCCCGCCGTCTTCGGCGAGAGCGGGGACCTCCCCCTCGACGCCGGGGTCGTACGGGAGAGGTTCGCGGCCCTCGCGGAAGAGGTCGGCGGCGGGCGCACCCCAGAGGAGGTCGCCGCGGGCTTCCTGGAGATCGCCGTCCTCAACATGGCCAACGCAGTCAAGAAGATCTCCGTGGAGCGCGGGCACGACATCACCCGGTACGCCCTCACCAGCTTCGGCGGCGCCGGCGGCCAGCACGCCTGCGCCGTCGCCGACGCCCTGGGCGTCGACACCGTCCTCGTACCCCCGCTGGCCGGAGTGCTCTCCGCGTACGGGATCGGGCTCGCCGACGCCACCGCCATGCGGGAGCAGTCCGTCGAGGCCGAGCTCGACGCCGACGGCACCCACGCGCGCGTGACGGCCCTGTGCGCCGAACTCGCCGAGCGCACCCGCGAGGAGCTGCGCGTCGACGGACTGCCGGACACGGCGATCACCACGCGCGCGCGCGTACTCCTGCGGTACGCGGGCACGGACGCGAGCCTCCCCGTCGACCTCGCACCGCCCGAGGAGATGAAAGCCGCGTTCACGGACGTTCACCGCGCGCGGTACGCCTTCACCCTGGACCGGCCGCTCGTCGTCGAGGCCGTCACCGTCGAGGCCGTCGGCAGCGCCGGTCCGCACGGCCCGGTCCTCGTGGACACCGGCGAACGGACCGGCGCCCTCGCCCCCGTGGCCACCGTCCGCATGCACAGCGCCGGCACACCCCACGACACCCCGCTCCACCGGCGCGAGGACCTGCGGCCGGGCGACAGCGTCGACGGGCCCGCGATCCTCGCCGAGGCCGACGCCACGACCGTCGTCGACACCGGCTGGCGGGCCACCGCGACCGACGAAGGCCACCTCCTGCTGCGCCGTGTCGTCCCCCGCCCCGCGCGCGTGGCCGCCGGCACGGACGTGGACCCCGTCCTCCTGGAGGTCTTCAACAACCTCTTCATGTCCATCGCCGAGCAGATGGGCGTCCGCCTGGAGAACACCGCCCAGTCGGTCAACATCAAGGAACGCCTCGACTTCTCCTGCGCCCTCTTCGACGCCGAGGGCAACCTGATCGCCAACGCGCCCCACATCCCCGTCCACCTCGGCTCCATGGGGGAGTCCATCAAGGAGGTGCTCCGCCGGCGCGGGGACGACCTGCGCCCCGGCGACGTCTACGCGATCAACGACCCGTACCACGGCGGCACCCACCTCCCCGACGTCACCGTCGTGACGCCGGTGTTCGACGACAAGGGGAGGGAACTCCGCTTCCTGGTCGCCTCCCGCGGCCACCACGCCGAGATCGGCGGCATCACCCCCGGCTCCATGCCCGCCTTCAGCCGGACCGTCGACGAGGAGGGCGTCCTCTTCGACAACTGGCTGCTCGTCCGCGACGGACACCTGCGCGAGACCGAGACCCGCGCCCTGCTCACCGGCGCCCGCCACCCCTCCCGCGACCCGGACACCAACCTCGCCGACCTGCGCGCCCAGATCGCCGCCAACGAGAAGGGCATCGAGGAACTGCGCCGCACGGTCGAGGAGTTCGGGCTCGACGTCGTCCAGGCCTACATGCGGCACGTCCGCGCCAACGCCGAGGAGTCCGTCCGGCGCATCGTCGCGCGACTGGACGACGGCGAGTACCGCTACGAGACCGACGGGGGCGCCGTCATCCGGGTCGCCGTCCGCGTCGACCGCGAACGGCGCTCCGCCGTCCTCGACTTCACCGGCACCTCCGCCCAGCTGCCCGGCAACGCCAACGCGCCGACCGCCGTCGTCATGGCCGCCGTCCTGTACGTCTTCCGCACCCTCGTCGACGAGGACATCCCGCTCAACAGCGGCTGCCTGGAGCCCCTGGAGGTCCGCGTCCCGCCCGGCTCCATGCTCGCCCCCGTCCCCCCGGCGGCCACCGTCGCGGGGAACGTCGAGACCTCCCAGGCCGTGACGGGCGCGCTCTACGCGGCCCTCGGAGTCCAGGCCGAGGGCTCCGGCACCATGAACAACGTCACCTTCGGCAACGCGCGCGTGCAGTACTACGAGACCGTCGCGAGCGGCTCGGGCGCGGGCGACGGCTTCGACGGCGCCGACGCCGTCCAGACCCACATGACCAACTCCCGGCTCACGGACCCCGAGATCCTGGAGTGGCGCCATCCGGTCCGGGTCGACGCCTTCGCGGTACGAGAGGACGGCGGCGGGCGCGGCCGGTGGCACGGAGGCCACGGCGTGGAGCGGCGCCTGCGCTTCCTGGAGCCGATGACGGTGGCCCTCCTGACCGGCCACCGCCGGGTCCCGCCGTACGGGATGGCCGGCGGCGAGCCGGGCGCCCTCGGCGAGAACCTCGTGGAACGCGCCGACGGCACCGTCGAGCACCTCGAAGGCGCCGCCACCACGGAGGTGGGCCCCGGCGACGTCCTGGTCCTGCGCACGCCGGGCGGCGGGGGCTACGGCCCGCCGCCCCTGTGACACCTCAGCGCACCGGCACGAACCGCACGGGCGTCCCCGGGACCGCCTGCGCCGCCGCGCCCAGGTCGGCCTCCCGCACCACCGCGACCACCGGATAGCCCCCGGTCGTCGGATGGTCCGCGAGGAACACCACCGGGCGTCCGTCCGGCGGCACCTGCACCGCGCCGAGCACCATGCCCTCGCTCGGCAGCTCGCCCGCCACGGCCCGCTCCAAGGGCGGGCCGCCCAGCCGCAGTCCGATCCGGTTGCTCGCCGGCGACACCCGGTACGCGCGCGTGGAGAGGGCCCGGAGCGCGTCGGCGGTGAACCAGTCGTCGCGGGGGCCGAGCCGTACCCGCAGGACGAGTTCGTCCGGCGGTCCCGGCCACGGTGGGGCGTCCACCGCGACCCCTGCGCCCGTGTCCGGGCCCAGCGGCAGCACCGTGTCCTCCACGAGCGGCGCCGGGCCGAGGCCCGACAGCAGGTCGGTGGAGCGGCTGCCGAGGACCGGCGCGACGGCGATCCCGCCGCCGACAGCCACGTACGACCGCAGTCCGCGCACGGCCGTGCCGACCTCCAGGACCGACCCGGCGCCGACCCGGACCGTCGTCCCCCAGGCGGCGGGACGGCCGTCCACCCGGACCGGGCACGGCGCGCCGCCCACCGCCACGGTCACCGCGCACCGGGGCCGCAGCGCGCAGCCGCTGACGGTGGTCTCCAGGACCGCCGAGTCCTCCGGGTTGCCGACGAGCCGGTTGACGAGCCGTACGGCCGCGGGGTCGAGGGCGCCCGAGCGGGGCACGCCGAGGTGCGCGTACCCCGTGCGCCCCAGGTCCTGGACGGTGGTCAGCGCCCCGGCCCGGACCACGGCGAGGGCCCGGTCGCTCATCGCCCGCCCCCTGCCGTGAACCGGACCCGGGTGCCGGGCGTGAGCAGCGCGGCCGGGTCCCGCTCGGCGTCCCACAGCACCAGGTCCGTGGTGCCGATCAGCTGCCAGCCGCCGGGGGAGGAGCGCGGGTACACACCCGTGTACGGGCCTGCCAGGGCGACCGATCCCGCGGGGACGGCCGTGCGCGGCGTGGCCCGGCGCGGCACCGCGTACCGCTCGCCGAGCCCGGTCAGATAGCCGAAACCGGGCGCGAACCCGCAGAAGGCGACCCGGAACTCGACCGCCGTGTGGATCCGTACAGCCGCCTCCACGGACACGCCCCAGAACGCGGCGACCTCCGGCAGGTCGGGCCCGTCGTAGCGGACCGGAACCTCGACGGTCTCGCCCACGCGCGCGTGGAGCGGCGCCGGCTCCCAGCCGGCCAGCTCGGCCGCGAGCCGCTCCGGGGCGTCCACGCCGTCGAGGAGCACCGTCCGCGCCGCCGGCACGATCTCCCGTACGGCGGGCAGCGCACCGGCCGCCCGCCGGCGCAGCAGCTCGGCGTGGAGGGCCTCGGTCGCCCCGCCGTCGTCCAGTTCCACCAGGAGGGCCCGGGCGCCCACCCTCAGCACCCTCACGCGAAGGCCTCCACGCGCACGCCGGAGGCTTCGAGCCGCTCCCGGACCCGACGGGCCAGGCCCACCGCGCCCGGGGTGTCCCCGTGCAGGCAGAGGGAGCGGGCCCGCACGGCGACGGAGCTCCCGCAGTGCGCCGTGACGACCCCGAACCGGGCCAAGGACACCGCCCGTTCGACGACCTCGTCCGGGTCCGTGACGACGGCCCCCTCCTGGCCCCGGGGCAGCAGTGAGCCGTCCGCCCGGTAGGCCCGGTCGCCGAAGGCCTCGGCGACGACCGGGAGTCCGGCCGCCGCGGCGGCCTCGTGCAGCCGGGAGCCCGGCAGCCCGAGGACCGGCAGCGTCCGGTCCGCGAGCAGCACGCCCTCGACGACGGCCGCCGCCTGCTCGGCGTCCCGGACCACCCGGTTGTAGAGCGCCCCGTGCGGCTTCACGTACGAGACGCGCGAGCCGGCGGCCCGGGCGAAGACCTCCAGGGCGCCGATCTGGTACGCCACCTCGGCGGCCAGCTCCGCCGCCGGGACGTCCATCGCGCGCCGTCCGAAGCCGGCCAGGTCGCGGTAGGACACCTGGGCCCCGATCCGTACCCCGCGTGCCGCCGCGAGCTCGCAGACCCGCCGCATGGTGGCCGCGTCCCCGGCGTGGAAGCCGCAGGCCACGTTGGCGCTGGTGACGACGGACAGGAGCCGCTCGTCGTCGGTCAGCGTCCAGCGGCCGAAGCCCTCGCCGAGATCGGCGTTGAGGTCGATCGGGACCAGGGTCATGTGGTGCCTCCTCGGGAAGGAGCCGAAGTCGCGGAAGGAGCCGAAACCGCTGAAGGGTGCCCGCCAAGCTAGAGGATTGTTCAACGATCCGACAAGATGCGTGTTGTCGCTTCCCCGTTTCTGCGGTTGACTCGGCCGCTGCCGCGGTCGAGCCGGTCGCGGACGACGGAAGGGGCGAGACGCTGTGGACGTGAGTGGCACCGGCGGGCTGACGGACGACCGCGTACTCCTGGGACGCACGAGCACGGCGGAGCGGGTCGCGGACATCCTGCGCACCCGGATCGCGGAGGGCTTCTTCCCGCCCGGCGTCCGGCTCTCCGAGGAGAGCATCGGCGGCGCCCTCGGTGTGTCCCGCAACACACTCCGCGAGGCCTTCCGGCTCCTCACCCACGAGCGCCTGCTCGTCCACGAGCTCAACCGGGGCGTCTTCGTCCGCGTCCTCGCCGTGGGTGACGTGGACGACATCTACCGCACCCGGCGGCTCGTCGAATGCGCCGTCGTACGGGGCCTGGGGCAGCCGCCGTTCGCCGTCGACGCACTCGCCGCCGTCGTCGCCGAGGGCGAGGCCGCGGCCCGCGCCGACGACTGGACGGGCGTCTCCACGGCCAACATCCACTTCCACCGCGAACTCGTCGCCCTCGCGGGCAGCGCCCGCACCGACGAACTGATGCGCGGCGTCCTCGCCGAACTCCGCCTCGCCTTCCACGTCGTCGACGACCCGCGCGCACTGCACGAGCCCTACCTCCGGAGGAACCGGGAGATCCTGGACGCCCTCCGGGCCGGGGAACGGGCCTCGGCGGAGCGACTCCTCGCCCGCTACCTCGACGACTCACGCACGCGCGTGGTCACCGCCTACGCCCAGGCCGTCGACGCTCCGGCGGGCTCCTCCGGCTGAGCGCGCAGCCCGTACGAGACCACCGAGGGCGCCAGGCGCATCTGCGCCGTTTCGACCGTTGTCAGGGTGAGGACCTAATCTGTCCACCGTGACTTCGCCTGCCTCGACGGACCTCGCTCCGCCCCAGCTCAGCGCGGGGCCGCGTCCCGCGCAGGGCCCGGCCGCCGACGAAGGGCTCGCGCGGCGGCTCCGCGCGCTCGCGTGCACCGCCCCGCTGCACGACCTCGACGCGCGCAAGGCGAACCTGGCCGGCGAGTACACGGTCTACGCGATGGCCGAGGTGGCCCTCGCCGCGATCGACCTCATCACGCTGAACATGGACTTCGACACCGGCGCCGACCACGAGCAGATCGTCGCCCGCCTGCTGCCCCGCGTCGCCGCCCAGGCACCCACCCGCCCCGCCGCCGAGCACGAGCGCGTGGCCCGCTGGGTCCTGGAGAACCTGATCAACGTCGGCAGCGTCGACCGCGGCTTCCGCGCCGTCTACGGCACCTTCGGAACCGACGGGGTCTACGTCCGCAGGGACTACGACTTCAAGCTCATCGAAGAGGTCCCGGGCTACGGCGGCGGGGTCTACCTCCGCACCACCGACGAAGCGGTCAACGTCCTCGTCGGAGCCCTCGACACCGACGTCACCAGCGCCCAGATCGCCGCCGAGGTGAAGCTGGAGGTCCTCATCAACCGGGGCCGCCTCGCCGACGCCCAGCTCGCCGCCGAGCAGGCGCGCTACCGGACCGTGCAGTACGCCGAGACCCTCCGCAAGACCCTGGAGGCCACCCGGCGCAACGTCCGCGCCGTCGACTGGCTCCACACCGTCCCCGACATGATCGCCGAGGCGCTCGACCACGTGGCCGACCGCTACCGCCACGAGAACGCGATCCTCACCAACATCCGCAAGGCCCGCGACGAGGCCGAGGCCGCGACCGACGCGAAGACCGCGGAGCACAAGCGGCGCGCCGCCGAGCTCGTCGACATAGTCAAGGACTGCATCCGGCGCCACACCCAGCTGCAGTCCCGCCTCCTGGAGGCCGGACCGCTCTTCCGCGCCGAGCAGGACCGACAGGCCTTCGCCGCCCCCACCGCGTACACCGGACTCGATCTGTACGGGCAACTGGTCGCCCCCGTCCTGCCGCTCCCCGTGGAGCAGGCCACCCGCGTCACCGACGCCTTCTTCGCCCGCGGCACCGGACTGCGCACCCCCGCCTCCGTCCGCCTCGGCGACCTCGTCGACCTGCTCCTCACCCCGCCCGTCGAGCGCGAGCACCTCGGCGCGGAGATGCCCGAGCCCGACCTCATCGCCACCCCCGACGACTCCCGCTTCAGCGAGGAGCAGCTCGCGAGCGCCATGCGCCTGCTCGACCTGGAGCACGACGCCCCGCGCCGCCTCTCCGGCCTGCTCGCCGAGGCCCGCCGCCTCGACCCCGACCTTCCGTACCTCGTCGCCCTCCTCGCCGTCCACGCGGCGAGCCCCCCGGTCGGCACCGCCTACCGCCAGGGCGAGGAGCGCCTGCTCTTCGCCGTCGACGACGGCACCCCGCTGGACGACCCCGAGTTCGGCGGCGCCGACCTGATCGTCGGTACGGCGATGCTCGACGCCGTGGGCATGGCCGCGGACCGCACGGAGGCGACGTGACCCTCGTCCCCCGGACGCCCGCCGCCGACCCCGCCCTCCCCGCCGTGCCGGCCTCCGCCGTGCCGGCCCCCGCCGTGCCGGCGGACGCCGTCGTACCGGCACAGGCAGCCCCGCCGCAGCCCGAGGCCGCGTCCGAGCCGGAAGCCGTACGGGAGCCCGAGGCCGCGTCCGAGCCGGAAGCCGTACGGGAGCCCGAGGCTGCGTCCGAGCCGGAAGCCGTACGGGAGCCCGAGGCCGCGTCCGAGCCGGAAGCCGTACGGGAGCCCGAGGCCGCACCCCGGCAGGATGCCGGGCGCCGGCCTGAGCCGGTACCGCCGCAGCCGGACGCCGAGACGCCCGCCTCCGCCGGCCGGCCGCGCTTCGGGACCGTGTCCGTCCCCGAGCCTGCCCGAACCCCGCCCGCGCGGCGCCGGGACCTCCCGGCCGTGCGGGCCGTGCGGCTCACCGACGAGCCGCCCGCGCCCGTGGACCGGCCCACCGCGGCCGGCGCCGCGGCCGTCACCCCCGTCCCGCTGCCCGTACCCCGCGCCGTACCGACCGAGAGCCGTACCGAGGAGCCCCAGCCGTGAGCGAAACCCACGCCGAGTACACCGACGCGTGGAGCGAGCAGGAGCCCCCGCAGCCCCCGGCCGCGTCCACCGTCACCCCCGCGGACGCCGCGGACGCCGCCCGGCTCGTCTCCTTCGGCCTCCAGCCCAAGCTGCTCCCGGCCCGCGACGCCGAGTACACCGAGCTCCTGCGCCGCTACCGCGAGGACCCCGCCTTCGCGCGCCTCGCCGACGCCGTCGCCACCGGCCTCGGCCTCGTCGTCCTGGAGGTCTCCCCGCGCGCGGGCATGGCCGTCACCGCCGGCGAGGACTCCGTCTTCGCCGTCCGCATGGGCGACTACGCCCGCCGCGCCGGCACCGACTCCGCCGACCGCTTCCTGCACGGCCTCGCCCACCTCGCGGTCGCCGCCATGGCCTTCCCCCGGCCCGAGGACCTCGCCGACGACGCCTACATCGGCCGGCTCACGGTCAACGGCGTCGACGCCTTCGTACGCCAGGCCTGTCTGCGCCTGGAGCAGCGCGCCGAGGAGCAGGGCGAGAACACCGACCCGGCCTCCGACGCCCCCGGGCTTGAGGCCGCCTGGCGGATCTACGCGCGCCGCAGCGCCACCGGAGCCACCAAGGACGCCCGCCGCCTCGCCGGATCCACCACCGGCATCGTCGGCAAGGCCGCCGCGTTCCTCACCGACTCCGGCTTCCTCCAGCGCACCGGCGACGAGGGCGGCGGCTCCTACCGCACCACCGCCCGCTACCAGCTCCAGGTCCGCGACATGGCCGGCTCCGCCGCCATGGCCGAGCTCCTCGAACTCGGCGTGGTCCCCGTCAGCGACGGCTCCGCGACCCTCCTCCCGCCGCCCGAGGGCGACGACCTGGAACTCGCCGCCGACGCGGGACTCCCGTTCCACGCGTAACCGCCCCGCGCCACCGACCACTTCCAGTACGAGAGTCCGCCGCATGTACGAGCTGTCCCGGGTCCGCCTCTACTCCATCGGTCCCGCCGGTGCGCGCTACGCCGACACCGTCCTGGACCTGCGCGGAGTCGGCGCGCCCGTGCCCCACCCCGCCCCCACCCAGGCGGAGTTCTTCGAGGAGGAGCCGGTCGGCCCGCCGCGCCGCCCGGCCCCCGCGGGCGTGCTGTTCCTGGAGAACGGCGGCGGCAAGTCCGTCCTCCTCAAGCTGATCTTCTCGGTCATGCTCCCCGGCCACCGCAACACCCTCGGCGGCGCCAGCTCCGGCGTGCTGCGCAAGTTCCTCCTGGCCGATGACTGCGGCCACGTGGCCCTGGAGTGGCAGCACACCCTCACCGGCGAACTCGTCGTCGTCGGCAAGGCCAGCGAGTGGCGCGGCCGCCAGGTCTCGAACGACCCGCGGAAGTTCGCCGAGGCCTGGTACTCCTTCCGTCCCGGCCCCGGACTCAGCCTGGACAACCTCCCCGTCGCCGAGGCGACCTCCGTCCGCCCGCCCGTCGAGGGCGCCTCCGGCGCGCGCGGCCGCCGCCGCACCATGAAGGGCTTCCGCGACGCGCTCACCGAGGCCGGGAAGGCGTACCCGCACCTGGAGGTGGTCTGGGAGGAGATCCACGACCGCTGGAACGAGCACCTCGGCGACCTCGGCCTCGACCCCGAACTCTTCCGCTACCAGCGCGAGATGAACGCCGACGAGGGCGAGGCCGCCGGCCTCTTCGCGGTCAAGAAGGACTCCGACTTCACCGACCTGCTGCTGCGCGCCGTCACCGACACCCGTGACACCGACGGCCTCGCGGACCTCGTCGGCGGCTTCGGCAACAAGCTCGGCCGCCGCGCCGAACTGACCGCCGAGCGCGACTTCACCGCCGGCTCCGCCGACCTCCTCGGCCGGATCGTCGAGGCCGCCGGAACCCGCGCCCACGCGCGCGAGGTCCACGCCGGAGCCGAGCGCCGCACCCGCACCCTCGCCCGCCGGCTCTCCGCCCGCGCCGCCGAGGAGCGCGGCCGCGGCGCCGAACTCGCCCAGCAGGTCACCTCCGCCGGGCACGCCGTCGCCGAGGCCGAGACCGCCCGCAGCCGCAGCTCCCTCATCGCCGCCGAACTCGCCTACCGGCACGCCTCCCTGGCGCTGACCGCAGCCGAGAAGGGCGCCGCCGCCCAGCGCCGCGAACTCACCGACGCCCGCACCCTGCACTCCGCCTGGCAGGCGGCCGAGGCGGTGCTCCGCCACCGGGCCGCCGGCGACCGCTCCGCGCGCGTGGCCGCCGCCATCCGCGAGGCCGAGCGCGACGCCGCGCCCGCCCTGGCCGCCCGGGCCAAGGCCGCCGCCGATCTCGTACGGGCCCTGGCCGCCGCCGCCGAGGAGGGCGAGCGCCACGCCGCCGAGGAGGAGGAGCGCTCCACCGCCCTCCAGGAAGCGAGCGAGACCGCCCACCGGGACGCCACCGTCGCCGCCACCGAGACCCAGCGGGCCCGCAGCGAGGCCGGCCACCTGCGCCAGCGGCTCGCCGAGGTCGAGCAGGAGACCGCCGAGGCCGTCCGCGCCGGCTGGCTCGACGACACCGCGCCGGACGCCGACCCGGCCCGCGCCGCCCTCGCCGCGAGCGACGCCGAGAAGACGACGGTCGCCGCCTGGGACACCGCCCGCGAGGCCGCCCGCACCGCGGCCGAACGCGCACGTGAGGCCGCCGGTGCCGAGTCCCGCGCCGAACTCGCCGCCGCCCGCGCCGCGGACGCCGCCGAGGCCGCCGGGAACGCCTACGACGCGGAGCGCCGCGCCGCCGAGTCCCTCGCCTCCGAGGAGCGCCTCGCCGAACTCCTCAGCCTGCCGTCCTCCGGCTCCCCGCTGCCCGGCCAGCGCGCCGCCACCGCCTCCGAGGCCGAGGCCGAAGAGGACGCCGGTCCGCGTGCGGAGCCCCAGGGCCCGCTCACCGTCACCGAGTTCGACCGGTACGCCGACGAGCTGCGCGGCCTGCTCGACCAGGCCGTCGCCTCCGCAGAGCGCCAGCTCTTCGAACTGCGCACCGCCGCCGCCGACGACTCCCGCATCCTCGGCGCCCTCGGCGACGGCGGCCTGCTGCCGCCGGGCCCCGACGTCCTCGCCACCGTCGAGCACCTCGGCGAGCACGGCATCCCCGCCCTCCCCGGCTGGCGCTACCTCGCCCAGGCCGTGGACCCCGCCGACCACGCCCGGGTCCTCGCCGCCCGCCCCGAGCTCGTCGACGGCGTCGTGATCACCGACCCCGTCTCGTACGGACGCGCCCGCGAGGTCCTCGGCAGCGCCGCCCTGCTGCCCCGCTCCGCCGTCGCCGTCGGCACCGCCGCCGCCCTGCTCGCCCCCGTACCGGCGCATGAGCAGTCGGAGGACACCGGCGTCTTCCTCGTACCGCCGAACCCGGCCATGCACGACGAGCACGCGGCCGACGAGGAGCGGCACGCGCTGCGCGCCCGCGCCACCGCCCGCGACGAGGAGATCCGCACCCTCGCCGGCCGCCTCGCCGGCGACCGGGCCCTCGCGTCCCGGATCGGCGCCTGGCGCGCCGACTGCCCGTTCGGGATGCTCGCCGAGCTCGCGTCCGTCGCCACCACCGCCCGCGAGACCGCCGAGGCCGCGGCCGCCGCCCTCGACGAGGCCCGCACGGCCCGTACGGAGGCCGACGAGACCGCCGCCGAAGCCGCCCGGCTCCGGGACGAGCGCCAGGAGGCCGCCCAGCGGGCCCGCCGCGCCGCCGACGCCCTCGCCGGCCTCGCGTTCCGGCTGCGTGAGCGGTCCGCCTGGCAGGCCAAGCTCCGCGAACTCGCCGAAGACGCTGCCGAGGCCGAGGCCCGCGCCCAGACCTGCCTGGAGCGCGCCCGCGCCGCCGACGAGGACCGCCGCGCGGCCCAGCGCGCCGCCGACGACGCCCACCGCACCGCCCGCGCCCTGCGGGCCGAGCGCGCCGAGATCGCCGGCGCCCCCGAGAACCTCCCGGAGGAGGACGCCGACGCCCCGCGCGCCGCGCTCCCCACCCTCCGCGAGGCGTACCGGGCCGCCTCCCAGGTGTACGAGAAGGTCGGCGTCGGCGCCGACCTGCGTGCCGAACAGGCCCGCGCCGAGAGCGACGAGTCCGCCGCCCTCGCCGAGCTCGACCGCCTCACCAACAAGGTCCGCACCCGCGCCGAACAGCTCCTGGAGTCCACCGACGGCGCCGACGGCCCCTCTCGCCAGGCGGCCGCCGCCCGCGCCGAGGCCCTGGTCCAGATGCTGGAGACCCGCGCCTCCGAGGCGAGCGAGAAGCTCGGCCGGCTCCGCGGCGAGGCCGAGCGTCTGGCCCCCGAGGACGGCGAGGCGCACACCGAACTGCCCGAGGAGCTGGTGCCCGCCGACGCCGAGCGGGCCCAGGGCCTGCTCCGTACCGCCACCACCGAACTCGCCACCCGCACCGACGCCCTGGAGGCGGCGCGGTCCGCCCACGCCGGACTGCTCCGGGACCACCGGGCCGCCGAGGACGCGGCCGGCGGCTTCGACGAGACGGCGGCCCTGCTGCGGGACCTGCTCCGCGACCACGCCGACGAGGAGCGGGAGGAGACCGAGCCGTACCCCGGCACCCTGGAGGAGGCCCGTACGACGGCCGCCGAGGCACGCCGCGCCCTGCGCGCCTGCACCGCCGAACTGTCCGCCGCCGACGCCTCCGTGCGCGAGGCGAGCGACATCCTCGTCCGGCATGCCAACTCCACCCGCTACGAGCAGGTCCGCACCCCCGCCCGCCAGCAGATCCGCGAACTGCCCGCCTCCGCGCTGCCCGAGCACGCCGCCAAGTGGGCCGAGGCCTTCGCGCCCCGGCTGCGGGTCCTCACCGACGAGCTGGAGCAGCTGGAGCGCAACCGGGACTCGATCGTGGACCGGCTGCGCGGGCTCGTGGAGTCCTCGCTCGCGACGCTCCGCTCCGCCCAGCGGCTCTCCCGGCTCCCCGAGGGCCTCGGCGAGTGGTCGGGCCAGGAGTTCCTGCGGATCCGCTTCGAGGAGCCCGACCAGGCCACGCTCGCCGAGCGGCTCGGCGAGGTCGTCGACGAGGCGACCCGCGCCGCCGTCAAGAAGAACTCCGACCTGCGGCGCGACGGCATGTCCCTGCTCCTCAGGGGCGTCCAGGCCGCGCTCGAACCCAAGGGCGTCTCGGTCGAGATCCTCAAGCCGGACGCGGTGCTGCGCGCCGAGCGGGTCCCCGTCGGTCAGATGGGCGACGTCTTCTCCGGCGGCCAGCTGCTCACCGCCGCCATCGCCCTGTACTGCACGATGGCGGCGCTCCGCTCCAACGACCGGGGCCGCGACAAGCACCGGCACGCGGGCACGCTGTTCCTCGACAACCCGATCGGCCGCGCCAACGCCACGTACCTCCTGGAGCTCCAGCGGGCCGTGTCGGACGCGCTGGGCGTCCAGCTCCTCTACACGACGGGCCTGTTCGACACGACCGCGCTCGCCGAGTTCCCGCTGGTGATCCGGCTGCGCAACGACGCGGACCTGCGGGCCGGACTCAAGTACATCAGCGTGGAGGAGCACCTGCGCCCCGGACTTCCGCAGCCCGCCGCGGAGGGGGAGACGATCCACGGCGAGATCACGGCGACGCGGATGTTCCGCCGGCACCAGTCCGACGACGGCGCCCCGGCGGAGGACGCGTAGCCCCGGCCCGAACGACGGCGAACGGCCCGGCCCCTCGAAAGGGGGCCGGGCCGTTCGCCGTCGCTGTTGTTCAGGCCGCTTCGGACAGCGGCGTCGTCTCCGCCCGGCTCTCCTCGCGTCGCGTCCGTATCGACGGACGGGCCGTGCTGCTCGGCTCCGACACCACGCCGTTGCGCTGACGCCACACCTGGCGGGTGATCCAGACGTCGAGGACGCTCCAGGTGGCCACGACCGTCGACGCCACCGCGGTGATGGTCACCGGGAAGCCGAGCCAGGAGCCCGCGACCGTACTGAAGAAGGCCACCACGGCCTGGATGAGCGTCACCGACGTGATCATCACGGCCCGCACGGCGGCGTTGCGCACGGGGTCGGGCATCCGCCGTCGGCCCCGCTCCTCCTCCACCCACAACGTCCCAGCCGGCCGCGCCTCGTGTTCCATTGTCCCGTCACTCCCCACCACTGAACGACCTCAGGGTCGGCTGCCCGTCTTGAGCGCCTTTACACGGACACAACCCTCCCCGCACTCATTGACGCACGAGAGTGGGAAAAGGTTTCGTCCGGGTGGGGGTGAACGTGGCCCGCGTCCCTGCGGAACGAACAGTTCCAGCCATCCGTGCAGGCCGGAGAAATGGCACACCATCAGGTGTCCTACGCCACAGTGGCCAATCCCCAACTCCAGCAATACCAGGACATCTCATGATCAAGACTCACTCGACAGGCTGAAAATCGTTCGGACACGCCTTCGGGATGGCCGTGATGCAGTAGTAGGCTCGCGCCGCCGTTTGTTGAAATCCAAGGTTGACGCCGCGTGTTGACGCCGGCCGTCACGAACGTGAAGGACCTCCGTGGCGCACGGGGGCCGAGCTGGGGGAGGCCATGCGCTTTCGCGGGAAGTCCATCCGCAGGAAGATCGTGGCGTTGCTGCTCGTACCGCTCGTCTCCCTCACCGGACTGTGGGGTTTCGCCACGGTCCTGACGGGCCGCGAGGCCGACCAGCTCCTCGGCGTCCACTACATCGTGGACAAGGTCGGCTACCCCCTGGAGGACACCGCCCGGGTCATCCAGATCGAACGCCGCCAGTCGCTCATCTACCTCGCCGACCCCCGTGGCTCCGACGCCCTCGCATCCCTGCGCGAGACCCGCCGCGCCACCGACCGGCAGATCGCCCGCATCCGCGCCAACGCCGCCGACCCCAGCGTCCGCGAGGAGATGCGGCCCGTCACCAGCCAGCGGCTCAACTCCCTCCTCGACGCGCTCGACGGCCTGGCCTCGCTGCGCCGCTCCGTCGAGAACCGCGGCATCGGCCGCATGCAGGCCCTCGAGTTCTACAACCGGCTCGTCGACCCCTGCTACAGCTTCCTCATCACCCTCCACGCCCTCGAGAACGTGGAGATGGACAAGCAGGGCCGCGCCCTCGTCGGCATCACGCGCGCGCGTGAGCTGCTCTCCCGCGAGGACGCCCTCGTCCTCTCCGCGCTCGTCGCGGACCGCGTCACCTCCGAGGAGATCCGCGCGATCTCCGACCTCGTCGCCAACCGCGAGCAGTTCTACGAGGTCAACCTCGAACTCCTGCCCTCCGCCGAGCGCGAGCACTTCGAGAAGTACTGGCGCAGCCCCGACACCCAGCCGCTGCGCACCGCCGAGAACGCGATCATCGAAGAGGGCCCCACCGACAGCCCGCGCGCCATCACCGCCGCACGCTGGCAGGACCAGGCGAGCCCCGTCCTCGACGACCTCGCCCGCGAGAACACCGCCGCCGGCGACCGCTACCAGGAACGCGTCAAGCCCGCCGCGTACAGCGTCCTCCTCAAGGTCGGCATCGCCGGCGTCCTCGGCTTCCTCGCCCTGCTCGCCTCGATCGTCATCTCCGTCCGCATCGGCCGCCGCCTCATCCGCGACCTGCGCCGCCTGCAGAAGGAGGCCCAGGAGGTCTCCGGCGTCCGGCTGCCCAGCGTCATGCGCCGCCTCGCCGCCGGCGAGCAGGTCGACGTCGGCACCGAGGTGCCGCACCTGAAGTACGGGGAGGACGAGGTCGGCCAGGTCGGCCAGGCCCTCAACACCCTCCAGCGCGCCGCCGTCGAGGCCGCCGTCAAGCAGGCGGAACTCCGCCGCGGCGTCTCCGAGGTGTTCGTCAACCTCGCCCGCCGCAACCAGGTCCTGCTCCACCGTCAGCTGACCCTCCTCGACACCATGGAGCGGCGCACGGAGGACACCGACGAGCTGGCCGACCTCTTCCGGCTCGACCACCTCACCACCCGCATGCGCCGGCACGCCGAGGGCCTCGTCATCCTGTCCGGCGCCGCCCCCTCCCGCCAGTGGCGCAAGCCCGTCCAGCTCATGGACGTGGTCCGCGCCGCCGTCGCCGAGGTCGAGGACTACGAGCGGATCGAGGTGCGCCGGCTGCCCCGCCTCGGCGTGGGCGGCCCCGCCGTCGCGGACCTCACCCACCTCATCGCGGAACTCCTCGAGAACGCCACGGTGTACTCGCCCCCGCACACCGCCGTCCAGGTCCTCGGCGAGCGCGTCGCCAACGGCTTCACCCTGGAGATCCACGACCGCGGCCTCGGCATGAACCCCGACGCCCTGCTCGACGCCAACCTCCGGCTCGCCGAGACCCCCGAGTTCGAGCTCTCGGACACCGACCGGCTCGGCCTGTTCGTCGTCAGCCGGCTCGCCCAGCGCCAGAACGTCCGGGTCTCGCTCCAGACCTCCCCGTACGGAGGGACCACCGCGGTCGTCTTCATCCCGGCCGCCCTGCTCACCGACGCGCCCGAGACCCAGGGCGCCGGATTCCGGCTCGACCGCAAGACCCTGGAGCGCCCGGGCGGGACCGACGACGCGTCCACCGACGCAGCCCTGCCCCTCCGCAGGCCGGCCCTCACCAAGGTCCCCGACGTGACCGAGGCGCCCGGACCGCTGGACGGCCCCGTGGAGCTGGAGGCACCGCTCGGCACCGAGGACTTCGACGTCCTCCTCGACCGGTCCGCCGACCTCCTCGACAGCGACAGCGAGCGCGGCGGCCTCTTCCGGCCCCGCGACCGGCGCCGCAGCGGACTCGCGCCCGCCGGAGAGCAGCACGAGCAGGCCCCGGACCGGACCGCGGGCCGCGGCGACCAGGACGCGCCCGCCGACGGCACGCTCCCCGGCCCCGTACAGCTGCCGCGCCGCCGCACCCCGACGCTCGTCGTGGACCACGGCCGCCGCCTCGACGAACCGGACGGCGCCCACGCGCAGGCCGACCGCGGGCACCCGCAGCCGGGCCGCGCCCACGCGCAGGCCGACCGCTCCCAGCCGCAGCCCGATCGCGCGCACCCGCAGGAGCACCGGACGGACTTCCCGCAGGACGACCGGCGCGGCGCCAGGCACGGCGACTGGCCGGGTCTCCCGCAGGGCGACGCGCGGGGTGTCCTGCCGGGGCCGGGCGCCGGTCCCGTCCTCGTCCCCGTACCGCCGGACGGTCCCGTACCGCCGGAGGACCCGGACCCGTTCGGCGGCCTGCCGCGCCGCGTCCGCCAGGCCAGCCTCGCGCCCCAGCTGCGCGAGACCGAGGCCAAGGCCGGCCGGGGCGCGGGAAGCCGCACCGACACCCGTACGGGCACCACGGCTCCGTCCGACGGGCCCGACTCCTTCGAGCGCGACGCCGAGGAGGTACGCGCCCGCATGGCCGCCATGCAGCGCGGCTGGCAGCGCGGCCGGCGGGACACCACAGAGCCGGACGACCCGACAGCACAAGGAACGACACCCGAGGGGGACGGTCGATGACCGCACCGAACGCCGCAGCACCCAGCACGACCTCCGGAAACGGCGAACTGAACTGGCTCCTCGACGAGCTCGTCCAGCGCGTCGGGTCCATCCGGAAGGCCCTGGTGCTCTCCAGCGACGGACTTCCCACCGGTGCCTCCCAGGAGCTGACCCGCGAGGACGGCGAGCACCTGGCCGCCGTGGCCTCCGGCTTCCACAGCCTGGCCAAGGGCGTCGGTCGCCACTTCGAGGCGGGCAAGGTCCGCCAGACGGTCGTCGAGCTGGAGGACGCCTTCCTCTTCGTCACGGCCGCCGGCGACGGCAGCTGCCTGGCGGTGCTCGCGGACGCCGACTCGGACGTCGGCCAGGTCGCCTACGAGATGACGCTGATGGTGAAGCGGGTCGGGGCCCACCTCACGACGGCTCCCCGGACCGGCCTGCCCTCGGGAGGGTGAGTGGGACGTCATGAGTGACGAAGCCGAGCGCAGCCGGCGGGAGCCGGGCCCGACCCCCGGCCACCACCACTGGTTCGACGACGAGGCCGGGCCGGTGGTCCGTCCGTACGCGATGACCCGCGGACGGACGAGTGCCGCCACCCGCCACCGGCTCGACCTGATCGCGGTGGTCGTCCCCGAGCCCGCCGCCGACGACCCCGGCCGGGACCAGACGCTCTCCCCGGAACACGTGGAGATCGTCGAACGCTGCTCCGAGCAGCCACAGTCGATCGCCGAGCTCGCCGCCGGACTCGACCTCCCCGTCGGGGTGGTCCGGGTCCTCGTCGGCGATCTCGTCGAGGACGAACTCGTCCATGTGACCCGCCCCGTTCCGCCGGCCGAGCTGCCGGACGTGAGCATCCTTCGCGAGGTGATCAATGGCCTTCGGGCGCTCTAGCCGCACCAAGCCGTTCGTCGAGCCGGTGACCCTGAAGATCCTCGTCGCGGGCGGGTTCGGGGTCGGCAAGACGACGCTGGTGGGCGCGGTCAGCGAGATCCGGCCCCTGCGGACCGAGGAGGTCCTCACCGAGGCCGGGCGGCCCGTCGACGACCTGCACGGCGTCGAGACCAAGACGACCACCACGGTCGCCATGGACTTCGGCCGGATCACCCTCCGCGAGGACCTCGTCCTCTACCTCTTCGGCACGCCCGGGCAGGACCGCTTCTGGTTCCTGTGGGACGAGCTGGCGCAGGGAGCCCTGGGCGCGATCGTCCTCGCGGACACCCGCCGCCTGGAGGACAGCTTCGCCGCCATCGACTACTTCGAGCGGCGCGGCATCCCGTTCACGGTGGCCGTCAACTGCTTCGAGGGCGCACAGCGGTTCCCGGCGGAGAGCGTGCGCGGTGCGCTCGACCTCGACCCCGAGGTGGAGCTGCTGATGTGCGACGCCCGGGACCGCGAGTCCGTGAAGAACGTCCTCGTGGCGGTCGTCCAGCACGCCCTCGTCCTCGCGGACCGCAGCCCCGCCGCCGTCACGACCTGACGGCGGGGGGCCCAGCGCTGGGCCCCAGGGCACCTCACGGCGGGCTCACCGCACCGCCACCACCGCCGAACCGTGCCCGAACAGGCCCTGGTTCGCGGTGATCCCGACCCTGGCCCCCGGCACCTGCCGGTCGCCCGCCGTACCGCGCAGCTGCCAGGTCAGTTCGCAGACCTGGGCGATCGCCTGCGCGGGCACCGCCTCCCCGAAGGAGCCCAGGCCGCCGCTGGTGTTGACCGGGACGCGTCCTCCGAGGGCCGTCGCGCCGTCCCGCAGCAGCTTCGCGCCCTCGCCCGGCGCGCAGAGCCCGATGTCCTCGTACCACTCCAGCTCGAGCGCGGTGGACAGGTCGTACACCTCGGCCAAGGACAGGTCCTCGGGCCCCACCCCCGCCTCCTCGTAGGCGGCGCGGGCGATCGAGGCGCGGAAGGCGAGCGGGGCGGGGGAGACGGCCGCCGCCGAGTCGGTCGCGATGTCGGGGAGGTCGAGCACCGCCTTGGGGTACGTGGGGGAGACGGTGGACACCGCCCGGACCCGGACCGGGTCGGGGTGCCCGTGCCGCCGCGCGAACTCCATGCTGGACAGCACGAGCGCGGCGCCTCCGTCCGAGGTCGCGCAGATGTCGAGGAGCCGCAGCGGATCGGCGACGACGGCCGAGGCCGCGACCTCCTCGGCGGTCACGCGCGCGCGGTAGCGGGCCAGCGGATTGAGCGCGCCGGCCGCCGCGTTCTTCACCTTCACCTGGGCGAAGTCCTCGACCGTGTCGCCGTACAGCGCCATCCTGCGGCGCGCGTACAGCGCGAAGTACGCCGGGTTGGTCGCCCCGAGCACCCGGAACCGCAGCCAGTCCGGGTCGCCGGGCCGCTCGCCGCCGGCCGGGGCCAGGAACCCCTTCGGCGTCGAGTCCGCGCCCACGACCAGGACCACGTCGGCGAGTCCCGCCAGGATCTGGGCCCGGGCGGTCCCGATGGCCTGGGCGCCCGAGGCGCAGGCGGCGTACACGCTGGTGACCCGCGCCCCCTGCCAGCCGAGGGCCTGTGCGAAGGTCGCCCCCGCCACGTACCCGGGGTAGCCGCACCGCATGGTGTCGGCGCCGACGACCGAGCCGATGTCGGACCACTCCAGACGGGCGTCGGCGAGCGCGGCGCGGGCGGCGGTCGTCCCGTACGAGACGAAACTCCGGCCCCACTTGCCCCAGGGGTGCATCCCGGCCCCGAGCACGGCGATGTCGTTCACGACCGCTCCTCCTGTACGCCGCGGGCGACCGGCCGCCAGTTCCATGTGGTCCAGACGTGCTCCTCGTCCTCGTTCAGGACCCCGGGCACCACCTCGACCTCCGTCCCGACGGCGAGGTCGGCCGTCGACACACCGGGCGCCGCCTGCCCGAGCACCACCATCGCCTCGGCCACGAGCTCGACGGCGACGAGGGTGTACGGCTCCCAGGGCGCGTCCGGATCGGAGACGTACGGGGCGGGCGGACGGTACCGCCCGTCGGTGTACGACCAGACCCGGCCGCGCGGCGAGAGCGGGACCTCCGCCAGCTCCCCGCCGCCCGGACAGCCGGGGTTGCGGCACCAGTCGTCCTCGCGCGGGAAGAAGACCGACGCGCAGGCCGTGCAGCGGGTGCCGAGCAGCCGGAACTCCGCCTCCGGCACGGTGTCGTCGGTGAACCATCCGGCCGCCACCGGTCTGCGCGTCCGTGCCATCGGGACCTCCCGTGATCTGACGAAGCGTCAGAAGTGTGCCATGGGAGGTCGGTACTGAGAAGGGCTCAATGCCCGGCCACCGACCTCCGCGCCACCGGGAAGTCGAAGAACGTGGCCGGGAACGGCTCCGGCTTGAAGGTGAAGTGCCACCACTCCTCCGGCAGGTTCACGAACCCCTGCTCGGCGAGCGCGCCCCCGAGCAGCTGCCGGTTGGCCCGCTGCACGCCCTGGACCCGCGGGTCCTCGGTGTGCGAGCGCGTGTCGAAGCAGTCGTACCCGGTCCCCATGTCCACGGAGTTGTCAGGGAACCGCTCCGCCTGCGGAGCCCAGCACTCCACCAGCTCCTCACCCGGTACGTACGCGCGCGTGGGCGCCGCCGGCAGCCGCACGATCGTCAGATCGACCGTCGACCCCCGGCTGTGCCCCGACTTCTCCGCGATGTAACCGTCCGCGAACAGCCTCGACTTGTCGACGAGCGGATAGAACTCCTTCTTCATCCGCTCGTCCTCCAGGTCCTTCGCCCAGCGCACGAAGTGGTCCACGGCCCGCTGCGGCCGATAGCAGTCGTACACCTTCAGCGTGTAGCCCCGGGCGAGCAGCCGGACCTGCGCGCGGTGCAGCGCCTCGGCGGCGGGGCGGGTCAGGATGCAGAGCGGCTGCCGGTAGCCGTCCACCGGCTCGCCGACGAAGTTGTGCTCGGTCGTGTAGCGCATCTCCTGAAGGATCGTGGGGTCCACGGAGCCCAGGGCCACGAACTCCCGCGGCGCCTTCGGCTCCGGCGCGGCCGAGGCCGGGGGAGCGGGCGCGACGACGGAACCGGTGACGGCGAGGAGTCCGGCCGCGGCCGCGACGGCGAGGGTACGGAAAGCGTTTGCGAGTCCAGTCATGCGCACCGTCTATCAGTTCCGGCAGCGCCGGGAAAGGGTGATCGCATACCGTCGGGCCGTGAAGGACTCCCACTGCTCCTCCTGCGGCGCGGCCCACCCCGCCGACGCCGGCTGGCCCCGCACCTGCCCGGCCTGCGGCCACACCGTCTACCGCAACCCGCTGCCCGTCGCCGTCGCCCTCCTCCCCGTCACCGACACGCGGGGAACCGGCCTCGTCGTCGTCACCCGCACCATCGAACCCGCCCTGGGCGGCGTCGCGCTGCCCGGCGGCTTCATCGACCACGACGAGGACTGGCGCGCCGCCGTCGCCCGCGAACTCCGCGAGGAGACCGGCATCCCCGCCTCGGCCGAGGAGATCCGCCTCGCCGACGCCATGAGCTCCCCGTCCGGCCACCTCCTTCTCTTCGGCCTCCTCCCACCCCGCCCGGCCGCCCAACTCCCGCCGTCCACCCCCACGGACGAGACGAGCGGCCACCACCTGCTCCACGCCCCCGAGGAACTGGCCTTCCCGCTGCACACGGAGGCGGTACGGAAGTGGTTCGACGGGGCGTACGGGTGACTGGCCCCGGGTGCTGGATCCAGCCTCCAGGATCCAGCGCTCGGGATCCAATCACCGGGATCCAACCTTTGGGATCCAGCACCCGGGATCTACCACCGGGGATCCGATCTCCAGGATCCGGATCCAATCTCCAATATTCGGCTACTGGATATTGGAGATTGGATCCGCCTACTGGCTACTGGATCCACGCCCTCACAACCCCCGCACCCGCACCGGCAGCCCCGTCTCCTCCACCCCGTCGTCCGTGACCCGCTCCACCACCACACGTCCGTCCACGAGCCGCGACTGGTACCGCTCGATCGCGGCCGGCTCCCAGCCGTCCCCGGTGTCCCGCACGACGAGCCCGCCGCCCGTACGCCCCGCGGCCGGGGCCCACACCTCCAGGACGAGCTCGTCCTCCTCGCCGCGCACGGGGAGCACGGCCCCCGCCCGGGCCAGGACCGGCACGCGGGAGAGCGGCGCGTCGAGCAGCACCTGCCCCGGACCCTCGTACGCCCGCCCCGTCGTCGTGTCGTACCAGCGTCCGCGCGGCAGCCGCACCGCCCGCCGGTCCGCACCCCGGGTGAGGACCGGCGCGACGAGCAGCCCGTCGCCGAGCAGGAACGCGTCCTCGCAGTCGCGCAGAGCCCGGTCCTCGGGATTCCCCCACCACACCGGGCGGACGTACGGCGCGCCCGTCATCCGGGCCAGCCGGGCCAGCGTCGTGAAGTACGGCCGCATCCGCTCCCGTTCGGCCAGCGCCACGCGCGCGTGCTCCAGGACCTCGGGGCCGAACTCCCACGGCTCGCGCCGTCCCGCGTCGATCGCCGCGTGGGTGCGGAAGAGCGGGAGCCACGAGCCCAGCTGGTACCAGCGCAGGAACAGCTCCGGCGACGGGCTGCCGTCGAAACCGCCCACGTCGGGACCCGAGTAGGGCACCCCGCACAGCCCCAGACCCAGGACCAGCGAGAGCGAGGCCCGCAGCCCCGGCCAGCCCGTCGAGACGTCGCCGGACCACGTGCCCCCGTACCGTTGCATGCCCGCCCAGCCGGACCGCGAGAAGAGGAAGGGCCGTTCGTCGGGCCGCAGCCGGCGCAGCCCCTCGTAGCCGGCCCGGGCCATCGCGAGTCCGTACACGTTGTGCGCCTCCCGGTGGTCGCCGCCCCGCCCCTCCAGGGAGTGCCGCGCCGAGCGGGGCAGGGTCGGATCGCCGAAGGGGACGAAGGACACCGGCTCGTTCATGTCGTGCCACACCCCGGCGAAGCCCTGCCGGAGCCGCTCCTCGTACAGACCGCCCCACCACTCCCGTACCGCGGGATCGGTGAAGTCCGGGTAGGCGCACTCGCCGGGCCACACCACCCCGCGCACCTCCTGGCCGCGCGCGTCCTTCACGAAGGCGTCGGCTGCCGCCCCGCCGTCGTAGACCGGGTCGCCGGGTTCGGCCTTCACCGCCGGGTCCACGATCGACACCAGGCGCACGCCCTGCTCCCGCAGCTCCTCCGCGAGTCCCGGAAGATCGGGGAACCGCTCCCGGTCGACCGTGAACACCCGGTGCCCGTCGTAGTGATCGATGTCCAGGTGCACGGCGGACAGCGGCAGCCCCCGCTCCCGGTACCCGGCCACCACCCGGCGTACCTCCCGCGCGCTGCCGAAGCCCCAGCGCGCGTGCTGCGGCCCGAGCGCCCAGGACGGGGGCAGCGCGGGCGCGCCCGTCAGCGCCGCCCAGCCGTGCAGCACGCGCGCGGGGGTGCCGACGACCACCCAGCAGCGCAGCGGCCCGCCCGTCATCCGCACCTCGCTGGTGCCGGGCCGGTCGTGCCCGGACCCGGCCCCCTCCTCGCCCTCGGCGAGGGTGATCCGGCCGTCCCAGGTGTTGTCGTGGAAGGCCAGGTGCGTACCTGCGTCCGAGACCACGAACTGCACGGGCATGGTCAGGTAGAGCGGATCGTCGCCGGGGCCGAAGCCGCCCTTGGGGTCGGTGTTCCACAGCCGGTACGAGCCGTCCCGGAGGCGCGGCCCCGCCGACCGCCCGCCGAGCCCGAAGAACCGCGCGTCGGCCGGCACCTCACTGCGCTGCACCCACCGCCCGCCCCCCGGCGCCACCGTCCCGGCACCCTCGCCGGCCATCGCCCCGGCGCCGTCACCCGCCACCGACCCCGCGTCGCCGTCACCGGCCGCGGACGCCGCACCCCCGCCCGCCACCGGCTCCCACCAGCGCGGCGGGAGGTCACGGCGGAGCAGCACCCCGCCCGGGGTCCGGATCTCCACCGCCCCGTGCCGGGAGACCGTCACCGTCACCCGTTCCGAGACGATCCGCCACCCCCCGTCGGTGTCCGGTTCGAGGGAGGCCCGAGGATCCGGGTCGGGCGCCTCGTCGGCCAGGGCGTACGAGGGGAGCGGTTCGGCCCCGTCCCATCCCCAGAACACCGTGCCGCCCGCCGACACGCAGATCCGGAGCGAGGACCGGGCGAACCGGACGGTCCCCCCGCCCGGAGCCGCCTCCGCCTCCACCGCGAGCCCCGGCACCCTCGCCCGCTCCGCCCCCCGGGGCGGCAGCCCCCACGCGTCCGTACGGCGCCGCCGCCACGCCGACCGCACCGCCCGCAAGCCCTGCACCGAACCGAACACTTTCATCGAACGCACCAGTTCCCGACCGTCCATGCAGCTCACCCTGCCACCCGCCGGAGCATGAACCGGTTCCGTTCAGCTGCCGTTCACCCGTGGTGGGAGCACATGTTCAACTGCCCGACCATGGGCGGGCAGACCTGGTGCGATCGACGATCACATGGCATCGTCCTGTCAGCCGCGTCACGCGCACACCCCAGCACGTGCGCGAGACACACGCAGACCCGCGTACAGCCAGGGAGCCGCCCCAAATGACATCAGCAGTGCCGACCGAGCCGCTCTGGCAGCCGGACGAGGAACGCATCGCCACGGCCGCCGTCACCCGCTTCCAGGCCTGGGCCGCTGAGCACCACGGCGCCCCCGCCGAGGGCGGGTACGCGGCGCTCCACCGCTGGTCGGTCGAGGACCTCGAAGCCTTCTGGCAGGCCGTCGTCGAGTGGTTCGACCTCCGCTTCTCCACCCCGTACGAGCGGGTCCTGGGCGACCGTTCCATGCCCGGCGCCGAGTGGTTCCCCGGAGCCACCCTCAACTACGCCGAGCACGCCCTGCGCGCCGCCGAAGAGCGCCCCCATGACACGGCCCTGCTTCATGTGGACGAGACACATGAGCCCACGCCGATCACCTGGGGCGAGCTCCGTCGCCAGGTCGGCTCCCTCGCCGCCGAACTCCGCGCCCTCGGCGTGAAGCCCGGCGACCGCGTCAGCGGCTACCTGCCCAACGTCCCGCAGTCCGTCGTCGCGCTCCTCGCCACCGCCGCCGTGGGCGCCGTGTGGACCTCCTGCGCCCCGGACTTCGGCGCCCGCAGCGTCCTCGACCGCTTCCAGCAGGTCGAGCCGGTCGTCCTCTTCACCGTCGACGGCTACCGCTACGGCGGCAAGGAGCACGACCGCCGCGACACCGTCGCCGAGCTGCGCGCCGAGCTCCCGACCCTCCGCGCCGTCGTCCACATCCCGCTCCTCGGCACCCCGGCCCCCGAGGGCACCCTCGCCTGGTCCGACCTGGTCGCCGCCGACGTCGAGCCGGTGTACGAGCAGGTGCCGTTCGCGCACCCGCTGTGGGTCCTGTACTCCTCCGGCACGACCGGCCTGCCGAAGGCGATCGTCCAGTCGCAGGGCGGCATCCTCGTCGAGCACGTCAAGCAGCTGGGCCTGCACTGCGACCTCGGCCCCGAGGACGTGTTCTTCTGGTACACCTCCACCGGCTGGATGATGTGGAACTTCCTCGTCTCCGGCCTCCTCACCGGCACGACCGTCGTCCTGTACGACGGCAGCCCCGGCTACCCCGACACCGCGGCCCAGTGGCGCGTCGCCGAGCGCACCCGCGCCACCCTGTACGGCACCTCCGCCGCGTACGTGATGGCCTGCGCCAAGGCGGACGTCCACCCCGGTCGGGACTTCGACCTCTCGGCCGTGAAGTGCGTCGCCACCACCGGCTCCCCGCTGCCCCCCGACGGCTTCCGCTGGCTCCACGACGAGGTCCGCGAGAACCTGTGGATCGCCTCCGTCAGCGGCGGCACGGACGTCTGCTCCTGCTTCGCGGGCGCCGTCCCCACGCTGCCCGTCCACATCGGCGAGCTCCAGGCCGCGGGCCTCGGCACCGACCTCCAGTCCTGGGACCCCTCCGGGAAGCCCCTGATCGGCGAGGTCGGCGAGCTGGTCGTCACCAACCCCATGCCGTCCATGCCGATCCACTTCTGGAACGACCCCGACGGCAGCCGCTACCGCGACAGCTACTTCGAGATGTTCCCGGGGGTCTGGCGCCACGGCGACTGGATCACGATCACGGACCGAGGCTCGGTCGTCATCCACGGCCGCTCCGACTCCACCCTGAACCGCCAGGGCGTCCGGATGGGAAGCGCCGATATCTATGAGGCCGTCGAACGCCTCCCCGAGATCCGCGAGTCCCTGGTCATCGGCCTGGAGGAACCGGACGGTGGATACTGGATGCCGCTCTTCGTGCACCTCGTGGACGGCGCCACGCTGGACGAGGAGCTGATCGACCGCATCAAGCGGACGATCCGCAGCGAACTCTCCCCGCGCCACGTCCCCGACGAGATCATCGAGGTCCCGGGCGTCCCGCACACCCTCACGGGCAAGCGCATCGAGGTCCCGGTCAAGCGCCTGCTCCAGGGCACCCCCCTGGCCAAGGCCGTCAACGCCGGCTCGGTCGACGACCTCGGCCTCCTCCACTTCTACGAGACCCTCGCGGCCAACCGCCGGGGCTGAGCGCACGAGCGGGGCCCGCCGATCCGACCGGATCGGCGGGCCCCGCTCGTTTCGGCGGTCAGCCCTTCGGCAGCTCGCCGGGCGCCGGGGCGGCCGCCTTGGCGAGCACAGCCGAGACCCCGAGGACCGTCCCCGCCCGGCCCGCCGAGGTGGTCTCGGTGAGGACGGTGCGCTCACCGAGGAACGCCGACGACGTGCGGTCGAAGATCCACTGGGTCTGCTCGCCGTGGGAGGTACGGGCCACGGCGACGCCCTCGCGCCCGGCCGCGTCCTTCGCGGACGGCAGCACGGTCACCCCGGGGATCCGCGCCGCCGCCTCGTACAGCGCGGCGGTGACCTTCGGCGGAGCCCAGGTTTCGGCGAGCAGCGTCCCGATCGTGGCGAACGCCCGCTGATCGGCATCGCCCCCGCCCGCGCGCGTCTGGTCCTGGATCAGGCGCAGCAGCACTCCCGGATCCGTGGGGAGGGTCGCCACGTACGCGTGCGTCGGGTTGGTGACGCTCGGCGGCGCCGCCTCCATGGTGGTCTTCCGCGGGGTGGCCCCTCGGTGGTCCACCTCGTACACGGGCAGCTCGGCGCCGAGTTCCGTGTCGGGGGCACCGGGCTCGCGCAGCAGCCCGGGCCGGCTGCCGTCGACGGACAGCCACACCTCGCGCCGATGCGCGGGCGGCAGCGTGGCGGCACCGCCGGCCGCGTCGCGCCCCGCGTGGGCGACGAGGCTCCTGACGTAGACGTACTCACCGGGCCGGACGGACGGCGCGGGAGCGGCGGCCGCGGCGAGCGCGGCACCGGACAGGACCTTCACGGCCTCGGCCGAGGAGGCCGGCCCGGCGGAGATGCGGCCCGGGGTCCCCGTGGTTCCGTCCTGGGGCGCGAGCACGGCGACACCGGCGACGACCGCGCAGGCGGCCATCGGCGCGACGATCCAGCCGAGCCGGATCCCCTGGCGCGGCCGGACCGGGCGCACCGGGCGGGCGCTCGCGCCGTCCCCGGCGGCCAGGGCGGTCCGCAGGACGGCGTGCCTGAGGTGCTGGTTCCGCTCGGCGGTCGGCTCGGGCACCGGAGGCGGGGGCAGCAGCTCGGTGAGCTCGGCACGCAGGAGCTCGTCCGCGTCGGCGTGCGGCGGGCGGGGGGCGAAGGCGTTCATGCCTGGTTCTCCGGGGTGGGTCGGGGCGCGAGGGCCGGGCGGACGGTCGAGCGGACGGAGAGGGCGCCGGGTACGGCGAGGGATTCGGGCACGGTGAGGGGTCCGGGTGCGGCTCCCGGCCTGGGGGCGGGTCCGGCGTGGGGGAGTGCCCCGTCGGAGGCGGGGGGCGAGCCCGCCGCCCCGCCCGCGTCGCCGCCCCGGGCGGCCCGCCCGGTCGAACGGACCGTGGCAGCGGCGGACCGCTCCCGGCGCCGGGCCGAGCGCAGTTCGGCCTCGGCGAGCTTCCGGAGCCGTTCACGGGCCCGGGACAGCCGGGAGCGCACGGTGCCGACCGGGATGCCGAGGGCCTCCCCGGCGGCGGCGTAGTCCAGACCCGCCCACACCACGAGCGTGAACACCTCACGCTCGCGCCGTTTGAGCTTGCCGAGCGCGGCACGCGCGGCGCGGATCTGCTCGCCGTCGGTCATCCGGGCGAGCACGTCGTCGGCGAAGTCCGGCAGGACGCCGCGCTCGGGGATCCTGGCGAGCGCCGCGTCCCGTCGGCGCGCCTCGCGGGCCGCGCCGCGCATGATGTTGGTCGCGATGCCGAGCAGCCACGGCCGCAGGCTGCCGCCGTCGGCGTGCACCTTCCCGCGGCAGCGCCAGGCCTCCAGGAAGGCGGCGGACACGACGTCCTCCGCGGCCGCCCGGTCCCCGCACACCCGGTAGGCGTAGTGGTACAGCACGCGTGCGTGCTCGTCGTACGCCTCTCCGAGCGCCGTGGGGTCCCCGGCGCGGAAACGATCTCTCATAGGTGATTCCACATCTGGCACTGGGCGCCGGTTCGCCGGGGTTCCCGTGACCTGGACCACACGCCTCGCCGACCCCATCGACCTCCCGGCCGATGTGACCCAGGTCACGGGAACGCCGCTCCCGCTGCGAGCAGTGCTGGGCATGAACGATTCCTCGACACCCAGCCGTACGACGGACACCACCACCGCAGCCGGCCCGACCGGCCCCCGCACCCCCGGCCGCCGCACCCTCCTGCGCTCCCTGGCCCTCACCGCGGTCATCGCCGGCACGACCCTCTCCGCCCTGCCCCCGACCGCCGTCGCGGCGTCCGGCACCCCCGAGACGTACACCCTGACGATCCGGCACCTCGACCGCGCGGGCGCCGCCACCGGCGGCTACAGCACCCACGTCACCGGCATCTCGGGCCCCGGCGCGCAGGAGGAGGCCGCTCCCTACGACGCGTCCGGCACGGTCACCGTCCGCCTGCCCAAGGGGCGCTACCTGCTCGACTCCACGCTGTCCGGTCCCGATCCGGCCACCGGCACCGACTGGGTCGTCCAGCCCCGCCTGGACCTGAACGGCGACACGACCGTCACCGTCGACGCCCGGACGACCTCCCCGGTGGACGTCCGCCCGCCGGAGTCCGGCGCCCGCTACCTGAACAGCATCGGGTTCGTCGAGGTCACCCACGAGGGCACCACCCGCTCGGCGAACATCCTGATGGGTCGCGAGGGCCTGCGCGTGGCCCACCTCGGCCCGGCCGCCGAATCGGGCTCTGTCAAGGAGTGGTTCGACACCTACTGGTCCGGGGCGCGCTCCGACTACGCGCTCGGCTACACCTTCACCTCCGACCGCGCCTTGACCGGCCTCGTCCGCCACCCCGCGGCCGACGAGCTGGCCACGGTCAAGATCCGGGGAGCGGCCGCCGAGGGCACGACGGGCACCGGGTTCCTCTCGGTCCAGCCCAGCGCGGGCCCCACCGTCGGTCTCGCCCAGTCCCTGCAGCTCCCCGCCACCGCGACCGTGAAGGTCACCCCGGAGCGGGGCCGCTGGGACGTCACCTTCACGGGCCCGGCCGCGCCCGAGACCCCGCCCAACCGCTACGAGGCGAACGGAATCGCGGTCCACGCGGGCGCGACCGTCACGCAGACCTTCGACAACGCCGTCTTCGGGCCCGCCCTCGACACGACGCCCGGCGCCCGCCCGGCCGGCGTCCGCGACGGCAGGACGATCGCGCTCGACATCCCGCTGCTCGCCGACGGGGACGGCCACACCCCGAGCGCACCGCGCTTCCGCACCGCGACCACCACGCTCCACCGCGACGGCGTCCTGATCGGCACCCGTCAGGGCGAGCCCGGCCGCGCCGAGTTCACCACCACCCCCGGAAAGGCCTCGTACCGGCTGACCGCCTCGGCGACCCGGGGCGACGGCACGGCGTCGGCCGGAAGCGTCACCGCCTCCTGGACCTTCAGCTCGGCCGCCACCACCGGCGCCACGGCCCTGCCGCTGAGCATCGTCCGCTTCGCCCCCGACCTCGCCCTCGACGGCACCGCCCCGGCCGGGACCCTGCTCCAGGTGCCGGTCACCGTCCAGGGCGCGGCCGCCGGGACCGGCGTCCGGTCCCTGACCGTGTCGATGTCCGCCGACGGCGGCACCACCTGGACGCGCGTCCCGGTCGTCGACGGCAAGGCGGGCTTCCGCACCCCCGGCCCCGGCAAGACCGTCTCGCTCCGCGCCGAACTGACCGACACCCAGGGCAACACCCTCACCCAGACCCAGCGGGGCGCCTTCCGCACCCGCTGACCCACGCCGACCGGACGCTCCGGGAAGGGCATCGGCCCTCCCCGGAGCGTCCGTGCGTCACGAGCGCACCCCGGCCGCGGTCAACCGCCGTACGTCGCCTGGGCGTCTCCCAGGACCTCGGCGAAGTCCGCCGCAAGCCGCACCGCGTCCGCCGGCGCGAGCGTCGCCGTCGTGATCCGTACGGCCGGCGCGGCCGCGATCCGGAACCGCGCCCCCGCGGCGACCCACCAGCCCTGCGTCCGCAGCCCGTTCACGACCGCCGACTCGTCCCGCACCGGCACCCACACGTTCAGGCCGCTCGCCCCCATCGCACGGATCCGGTACGCGCCGAGCGCGCCGATCAGCGCCGCGCGCCGCTCCGCGTACGCCGCCTCGCCCGCGGCCACCAGGTCCTGCACGGCCACGTCGGCGAGCAGGCCCGCCACCGTCTCCTGCAGGACGTGACTGACCCAGCCCGAGGTCATCAGCATCCGCCCGTCGTGCCGCGCCAGCGTCACCGCGTCGCACGCGACCCCGGCCCAGCGCAGGTCGATGCCGAGGTGCTTGGACGCGGTCCGCACCTGAGCCCACCGGTCGAGACCGGCCGCCGCGAGGGTGTACGCCGCGGCCCCGCCGACCTCCGCGTTGTGATCGTCCTCGACGACGAGCACCTCGGGGAACTCTCTTAGCACCGCCACCAGTTCGTCCCTACGCGCGCGCGTGAAGAACGCGCCGGTCGGACACTGGCCCCGCGGACTGCACACCACCGCGCGCACCCCGCCCCGCAGCGCGGCGCGCAGCGCCTCCGGTACGAGCCCCTCGCCGTCCACCGCCACCGGCACCATCCGCAGACCCAACGCGGGCACCAGGTCGAGCAGATGGTGGAATCCCGGATCCTCCACCGCCACGGCGTCCCCGGGCCGCAGCTCCGTGGAGAGCAGCCGCGCGATGCAGTCGAGGGCGCCGTGCGCGAAGGTCACGTGCTCCGCCGGCACCCCGTCCCGCTCGAACCACGTCCTGGTCAGCGCCTCCAGGTGCGCTAGCCGCGGCGCGGCGCGATGGGATCCGTACACCGGGGCGACCGACGCCGGGGGGCGCAGTACGGGAAGAAAGGCCGGGTCCGGATGTCCGCCGGCCAGGTCCACCAGACCGGCGGGCACGCGCGGCGGACGCCGGGAGGCCACCGACGGCACGTCCGCCACCACGGTCCCGCCCCGGCCCCGCGTGACGATCAGCCCCCGCTGCCGCAGTTCCTTGTAGGCCGTGGCGACGGTCCCCGGACTCACCCCCAACTCGTCGGCGAGCCGCCGCACCGGCGGCAGGGCGTCGCCCGGGGCGAGCCCGCCCTCGGACACGCCCCGCTCCACGGACGCGGCAATCCCCTTGGCCGTCGCCCCTTCGATCGCATATTGTGCTGCCACGTAATCAATTATGTATCGATACAAAGAAGTTCGCAAGGGGGACCCATGAGCCGCAGCACCACACCACCCACCCGACAGCCCCTCAAGGACCGCATCCCCGGCGGCACCGACGGCCGCCGCATGCTCCTCGTCGGCTTCATCGACAAGTGCGGCACCGGACTCTGGTCCACGGCCATGGCCCTCTACTTCACCTACGTCACCGGCCTCGGCCTCGGCCAGGTCGGTCTCCTCATCGCCCTCTCCGGCGCCGCGGGCATCGCCGGCGCCCCCCTCGGCGGCCGTCTCGCCGACCGCTTCCCCCTCGTCCGCGTCATCGTCTGCACCCAACTCCTGCGCGCGGCCGCCCTCCTCGCCCTCCTCACCACCGACGACTACCTGCTCCTCGTCCTCTTCTCCGCCGCCGGCGCCCTGCCCGACCGCGCCACCAACGTCCTCACCAAGCTCTACGCGGCCCGCGTCGCCGGCCCCGACCGCGTCCGCTACCAGGCCATCAACCGCACCATCTCCAACCTCGGCTGGACACTCGGCGGCCTCGGCGCCGCCGCCGCACTCGCCATCGGTTCCGCCACCGCCTTCCAGCTCCTGCTCATCGGCGACGCCCTGTCCTACCTCGTGATGGCCGCCCTCACCCTCCGCTGCGCCGAACCCCCGGCCCCCGCGACCTCACGCGTCGCCGCCGTCTCCACCGACCCGGCCCCCGCCGCCAAGCCCTCCAACCCCTGGCGCGACCGCGGCTTCCTCGCCTTCACCGCCGGCGACGCCGTCTTCTACCTCCACGACTCGATCATCCAGGTCGCCCTGCCGCTCTGGATCGTCCACGCCACCGAGGCCCCCGTCGGCCTCGCACCGCTCCTGATGGTGGTCAACAGCGCCCTCGTCGTGCTCTTCCAGGTCCCGCTCTCCCGCTTCGGAGCCACCACCGAAGCCGCCCGCCGCCTGCTCCGCCCCCTGGCCGGCCTCTTCGCGGTCGCCACGCTCGCCCTCGCCGTCTCCGCCCTGGGCGGCCGCACCCTCGCGACCACCGCCATGATCACGGCCGCGGTCGCCCTCACCTTCGCCGAGATGATCCACACCATCGCCTCCTGGGAGATCTCCGTCGCCCTCGCCCCCGACGACGCCCAGGGCGCCTACCTCGGAGTCCACGGCCTCGCCCAGTCCACCCAGCGCTTCGCCGGCCCCCTCCTCATGACCGGCCTCATCTCCGCAGGCCCCCTCGCCTGGCCCCTCCTCGGTACCGCCCTGGTCGCCACCACCGCCGCACAGAACCGCCTCGTCCGCCGACGCCTCACCGAACCGTCACTGTCAGTGGCGAAGGTTACGGTGAGTGAGCACTGATCGGAGCGTCACCAGGGGGAGAGCATGACCCGCACCGGCACCACCACCGCACACCTCCGCCGCGCCTTGCGCCGCGAAGTCCCCAGCACCGTCGGACTCCTCGCCGACGAGCAGGACTTCGCCGCCATGCGCCGGTACCGCACCTTCGTCTTCGACGACCACGCCACCTACCTGCGACAGATCGAGGCCCTCCTGCGGACCCTCGCGAACCAGGGAGGCCACACCACCGTCACCCTCTTCGACCCCGAGGAGTACGCGGCCTGGTGCGCCGAGACCGGCACCGACCCCGACCACCCCGCCAGCCGCAGCCGCTTCACGGCCCACCTGGCCACCACCGGCGCCCGCGTCACCTACACCGGGCAGCCCCTCACCACCCTCCTCCCCGAACTCGTCGACACCGCCGTCCGCCAGGCCACCTGGGAGTACGCCACCACCGTCCTCGCCACCGCAGGAGACTGCGCCCGCTGCGGCAAGGACATCGGCAAAGCCGCCTACGCGCGGGCGGGCCGCCTGCTCCTACGACTCCTCCAAGCCGCCGGACCGGGCACCCACCACCTCGTCTGCAGCGTCCAGGCCGCCGACGACCAACTCCTCGCCGTCCTCCACACCCACGGCACCACACCACCCACCGACGAAACCGCGGCACCGGAGTTCACCGCGGTACTCGCCACCGGCATCGCCCTCGCGGCACGCGGCGGAGTAGTCCTCCGCACCACCACCCCCGGCGCACCCGACCGGCTCCACGGCTGGCGCCTCACCGACGGCAGCCTGACCCCCCTCACCGAGGCCGAGGTCTTCGCCGCCTACTGCACCGACGCCCGCACCGGCGATCCGCTCTCCCCGGAACCGGGCGTCGAGTACCGCGCCGGCCTCCCCCTCGCCCCCGACCCCGACGACGACTGGACCAACCACCACTGACCCCGCACACGACGAAGGGGCTCCCCGCCACCACGTGCCGGAAAGCCCCTTCGTCAAGCACCCCGGGAGATCACTCCCCGGACAGCACCGCCTGCGCGGCCATCCGCGCGTCATGCGCAGTGTCCGCGGCACGCGCCGCGGCCGCGGCCCGCTCGCACTGCGCCAGCGTGTACTTGGCGAGCGTCGCCCGCACATACGGAATCGACGCCGCACCCATGGAGAGGGAGGTGACGCCCAGACCGGTCAGCACACACGCGAGCAGCGGATCCGAAGCGGCCTCGCCACAGACACCGCAGCTCTTGCCCTCGGCCTTGGCCGCCTCGGCGGACAGCGCCACCAGGTCGAGCAGCGCCGGCTGCCACGGGTCCTGGAGCCGGGACACCGCACCGACCTGACGGTCGGCCGCGAACGTGTACTGCGCCAGGTCGTTGGTGCCCAGCGACAGGAACTCGACCTCCTGCAGGATCGAGCGCGCCCGCAGCGCGGCCGAGGGAATCTCGACCATCGCACCGAACTTCGCCCGCAGCCCCGCCTCACGGCACGCGTCGGCGAACGCCTTCGCGTCCGTACGGTCGGCCACCATCGGAGCCATGACCTCGAGGTACACCGGCAGCCCCTCGGCCGCCTTCGCCAGCGCGGTCAGCTGCGTCCGCAGCACCTCCGGGTGGTCGAGCAGCGACCGCAGACCCCGCACACCGAGCGCCGGGTTCGGCTCGTCCACCGGCGTCAGGAAGTCCAGCGGCTTGTCGGCGCCCGCGTCGAGCACCCGCACGACCACACGGCCCTCGGGAAACGCCTCGAGAACCTTGCGGTACGCCTCGACCTGCTTCTCCTCGGACGGCGCCTTCTTGCTGTCGTCCAGGAAGAGGAACTCCGTACGGAACAGACCGACGCCCTCGGCACCGGCCTCCACCGCCGCGGGCACGTCCGCAGGACCGCCGACGTTCGCGAGCAGCGGCACCTTGTGCCCGTCGGAGGTCGCGCCGGGACCGCTGGACGTGGCCAGCGCGGCCTTGCGCTCCGCCGCGGCCTTCGTCAGCTCCGCCTTCTTCTCCTCGCTCGGGTCCACGAAGAGCTCACCCGTGGAACCGTCGACCGCGATGAGCGTGCCCTCGGCCAGCTCACCCGCGCCCGGCAGCGCCACGATCGCCGGCACACCCAGCGCCCGCGCGAGGATCGCGCTGTGGCTGGTCGGCCCGCCCTCCTCCGTCACGAAGCCGAGCACGAGCGCCGGGTCGAGCAGCGCCGTGTCGGCGGGCGCCAGGTCCCGCGCGATCAGTACGTACGGCTCGTCGCTGTCCGGCACGCCCGGCATCGGGACACCGAGCAGCCGCGCGACGATCCGGTTCCGCACGTCGTCCAGGTCCGCGACCCGGCCGGCCATGTACTCGCCGGCACCCGCCAGCAGCTCGCGGTAGTGCGAGAAGGCGTCGTAGATACCGCGCTCGGCCGTGCTGCCGACCGCGATCCGGCGGTCGACGTCGGCGATGAGCTCCGGGTCCTGGGCGATCATCGCCTGGGCCTCCAGCACCGCCTGGGCCTCACCGCCGGCCAGATTGCCCCGGGCAATCAGGTCCGCGGCCACAGCCTCCACGGCCTGACGGGCGCGCCCCTGTTCGCGCTCCGCCTCGTCCGCGGGGATCTGCTTGGCCGGCGGCTCCAGCACCGCCGTGCCCATGTGCCGGACCTCGCCGATCGCCACTCCGTGGCTGACGCCGACGCCTCGCAGCGTTGTCTCCATCTCACCCGTCTCCGATTGAGCGGCGGCTCCGGCCGCCGCGTTGAATGTCGAACTCGCGGTCGTCACGACGACGGACCGGCTCAGCTCCAGCCGAAGAGCTGGTCGCCGGCCTTCACGTCGCCGTCCTCGACGACTCCGGAGAGCGAGTCCGCGGTGGCCTCGAGGGCCACGATGGGACAGATGGGGGACTTGCCGGCCTCCTCGACCGAGGCGGGGTTCCACCGGACGACGGCCTGTCCGCGCGTCACCCGGTCACCCTTGCTGACGAGCAGCTCGAAGCCTTCGCCGTTGAGCTGGACGGTGTCGATGCCGAGGTGGGTCAGCACACCGTGTCCCTCGTCGTCGACGACGACGAACGCGTGCGGGTGCATGGAGACGATGACCCCGTCGAGCGGGGAGACGGCCTCCGAAGGCTCACGTACGGGATCGATGGCGGTACCGGGACCGACCATCGCACCGGAGAAGACCGGGTCGGGAACTGCGGCGAGACCGATGGCGCGTCCAGCAAGCGGCGACGTCACGGTTGTCATGGGAAGCCTCCCAGGGGCGGAGATCGTGTTACGCCGTCACTACCTGTCCTGGACGGCGTACTGTTCTGAAGCGTATGTCATAGGAAGTCCCGGTTCCGCACGAGACGTACCCGTTCTGCGGAGCTAGGGACTACCTGGACGATTTGCCTCTACTGACGGTGGGATGTACTGTCGTACTCCTGCCTGACCCCAACGCGGCCTTGAGTCGCGGGTCGGCAGCACCTATCAAGCCAGATCCTAACCCCAGTGGTCTACACCTCTGCGTGCTCGCAGGGGATGTGGTCAAGGGGGCCGAGAAAGCCTGGTAACGTTCAACCCCGCCGGGAACGGAAAACGCGAATAGCGAATTCCTGCCCCAGCAGCCCGCTCCAGCGGGTGGCAGAAACGGAAACCGGATCTGCTAAGCTGGAAAACGAAGGAAGCGCCCGGAGGGCCTGGAAACAGGAACGAAGGAAGCGTCCGCACCTTGAGAACTCAACAGCGTGCCAAAAATCAACGCCAGATT
>NZ_JBIARL010000031.1:0-73446 GCF_042889835.1 Streptomyces sp. NPDC002463 | reverse complement strand
ACACCTCGACAACTACACGGTCTTCGATCAGCCCGAGCATGCCCACTGACCAGGCCGGCACACCGGGAAACTCCAAGATCACCGACAGAGTCAAGTCTTAGCTGTCATTCGGCCCTGGCGGTCATTCGGCGCCCCTCCCCTACTCCGCGTACATCTCCTCGATGTCCCGGGCGAAGTCCCGCAGCACCGCCCGCCGTTTGAGCTTCATCGACGGCGTCAGATGTCCCGAGGTCTCCGAGAACTCGGTGGTCAGGACCCGGAAGGCGCGGATCGACTCGGCACGCGAGACCAGCCGGTTGGCGTCGTCCACCCCCCGTTGGAGCGCGGCCAGCAGCTCCGGGTCGCGGGCCAGCTCCCACAGCGCCAGGTGGTCCTTGCGCCGCATCCGCCGCCAGTGCGTCAGCCCCTCGTGGTCGAGGGTGATCAGGGCCGTGACGTACGGGCGGTCGTCGCCGAGGACCATGCACTGGGCGACCAGCGGGTGGGCGCGCAGCCAGTCCTCCAGCGGGGCCGGGGCGACGTTCTTGCCGGCCGAGGTGATGAGGAGGTCCTTCTTGCGGCCGGTGATCCGGAGGTAGCCGTCCTCGTCGAGGGAGCCGATGTCCCCGGTGGGGAACCAGCCGTCGTCGGTGTACGGCACGGCCGCGCCGCGCTGCCCGTCCCAGTACCCGGCGAAGACGTGACCGCCCTTGAGCCAGACCTCGCCGTCGTCGGCGATCCGGACGGCCGTGCCCGGCATCGGAAGGCCGACGGTCCCGGTGCGCGGCCGGCGGGGCGGGGTGACCGTCGAGGCGGCCGTGGTCTCCGTCAGGCCGTACCCCTCGAAGACCTCGACGCCGGCGCCCGCGAAGAACTCGGCGAGCGGGGCGCCGAGCGGGGAGCCGCCGCAGATCACGTACTTCACGCGGCCGCCGAGGGCCGTGCGGATGCGCCGGTAGACGAGCGGGTCGTAGAGGGCCCGGGCGGCCTTCAGGGAGAGCGGGGGCGAGGCGGTCCGCCCGTAGCGGCGGGCGATCCGGGCGGCGCGGTCGAAGGCGGCGGCCTTCCCGCCGCGTTCGGCGGTGGCGCGGGCCTTGTTGAAGACCTTCTCCAGGACGTACGGGATGGCGAGGAGGAACGTGGGCCGGAACCCGGCCAGATCGGTGAGGAGCTCCTCGCCCTCGACGGTGGGGGCGTGCCCGACCCGGACGCGGGCGCGGACGCAGCCGATGGCGACCATCCGGCCGAAGACGTGGGAGAGCGGCAGGAAGAGGAGGGTGGCGGCGGGCTCCTTGCTCTCCGAGACGAAGACGGGGTGGAGGAGCCGGACGGCGTTGTCGACCTCGGCGAAGAAGTTGGCGTGGGTGAGGGCGCAGCCCTTGGGCCGGCCGGTGGTGCCGGAGGTGTAGATGAGGGTGGCGAGCGCCTCCGGGGTGAGCAGTCCCCGGCGGGCGGTGACGGCCTCGTCGGCGATCCGCGCGCCCGCCGCGCGGAGCTGGTCGACGGCGCCGGCGTCGAGGACCCAGAGGTGGGCGAGGCCGGGAAGCTGTCGGCGCTCGGCGGAGACGAGCCGGGCCTGCTCGGCGTCCTCGACGACACAGGCCGCGGCCCCGGAGTCCTGGAGGATCCAGCGGGTCTGGAAGGCGGAGGAGGTGGGGTAGACGGGGACGGTGACGAGCCCGGCGGCCCAGGCGGCGAAGTCGATCAGGGTCCACTCGTAGGTGGTACGGGCCATGAGCGCGAGCCGGTCGCCGGGACGCAGGCCGCCGGCGATGAGCCCCTTGGCGACGGAGTGCACCTCGGCGGCGAACCGCGAGGCGCTGACGTCGTACCACTCCCCGTCGGCGCCCTTCCTGGAGAAGAGAACGGCCTCGGGATCCTGCCGGGCGTTGTCGTACGGCAGGTCGGCGAGCGAGCCGCGGTCGACCCGGGGAACGAGCGCGGGGACGGACACCTCCCTCACCCGCCCGTCCACCACCACCTTCCGCGGCTCGGCGGGCTCGGTCTCGGATGCGGCGGGGACGACGGACACGTGCGGCTCCTCGGTTGGCGCGATGAACTGAGGTCGTGCGTCGGTACGTTGAGCCCTGAGTTGCCCCAACTGCCCGGACTAGCCGGTAACCTTACTGCCCGGTAAGCGCTACCGGGGAGACCACCGCTCGCTTTTCATGAGGTTTCCGAGCCCGGCCCAGGCGAAGTTCATCAGCGTCGTGGCGACCTCCTTCGCCGTCACCCCGGGCGTCTCGTTCGCCCAGCCGGCCAAGGACTCGGCGGATCCCACCAGGGCCTGTGCGAGCGCCTCCACGTCCCGCCCGGCGATCACCGCCCCGGCGGCCTCACCGATGAGCCCCGCCACGAAGCCCACGATCTCGTCCCGCATCCGCGCCACCTCGTCGGCGAACGGCTCCCCGTGCGTCCGCGCCTGCCGGCTCAGCACCACCCACGCGTCCGGGTGCTCGGCGGCGTACGTGAAGAAGGCGAGCAGCCCCGCCCAGAGCCGCTCGTCGGGCGGCACCTCGGCCTCCCCGACCTCGGCGGCGACGGCCCCGAGCAGAGCCGCCGCCTCCCGCCGTATGCAGGCGGTGAACAGCTCCTCCTTGGAGCCCAGATACAGATAGACCAACGGCTTCGAGACCCCGGCGAGCTCGGCGATCTCGTCCATGGACGCCGCCTGGTACCCGTGCCGCGCGAAACACCGCACGGCCGCGTCCACCATCTGCCGCTCCCGCACCACCCGCGGCAACCGCCGCGCCTTCGCCCCACCGGCCATGGCGCCCCACCCCTGCTTCCAAGATCCATTGGATGCCCCGCGAAAGCGTACGTGCCCCCTGCCCGGAGGGGGCAGGGGGCACGCGGCGCGGTGCGAGGGCGGGGGTCAGGCGGCGGCCGTGACCGCGACCTTCTTGTCGGTCTCGCCGATCTCGGCCAGGTCGTCGATCGGGGACGACGAGGCGTTCTCGTACGCGGTGAGGTCGAGGATCTTCTCGCGCGCCGAGACGATCACCGGGATCAGCGCCTGGCCCGCCACGTTCGTGGCGGTCCGCATCATGTCCAGGATCGGGTCGATCGCCATGAGGAGGCCGACGCCCTCCAGGGGGAGGCCCAGGGTGGAGAGGGTCAGGGTGAGCATGACCGTCGCGCCGGTGAGGCCGGCGGTGGCCGCCGAGCCGATGACCGAGACGAAGGCGATCAGCAGGTAGTCGCCGAGGCCGAGCTGCACGTCGAAGATCTGCGCGATGAAGATCGCGGCCAGGGCCGGGTAGATCGCGGCGCAGCCGTCCATCTTGGTCGTCGCGCCGAACGGGACGGCGAAGGAGGCGTACTCCTTCGGGACGCCGAGGCGCTCGGTGACCTTCTGGGTGACCGGCATGGTGCCGACCGAGGAGCGGGAGACGAAGGCCAGCTGGATGGCCGGCCAGGCGCCCTTGTAGAACTGCAGCGGGTTGACCTTGGCGACCGTGGCGAGCAGCAGCGGGTAGACGCCGAAGAGGACCAGGGCGCAACCGACGTAGATGTCGGCGGTGAAGGTCGCGTACTTGCCGATCAGGTCCCAGCCGTAGTCGGCGATGGCGAAGCCGATGAGGCCGACGGTGCCGAGCGGGGCGAGGCGGATGACCCACCACAGGGCCTTCTGGAGGAGCTCCAGGACCGACTCGGAGAGGGTCAGGATCGGCTTGGCGCGGTCGCCGAGCTTGAGGGCGGCGATGCCGGCGACGGCGGCCATGAAGACGATCTGGAGGACGTTCAGCTCGGTGAAGGGCGTGATGACGTCCGTCGGGATGATCCCGGTGAGGAAGTCGATCCAGGAGCCCTCGTGCTTGGGGAGCTTGCCGTCCTTCGGCGTGAGGCCGGTGCCGGCGCCCGGGTTGGTGATCAGGCCGATCGCGAGGCCGATGCCGACCGCGACCAGCGAGGTGATCATGAACCAGAGCAGGGTGCGGGTGGCGAGCCGGGCGGCGTTGTTCACCTTCCGCAGGTTGGTGATCGACACCAGGATCGCGAAGAAGACGAGCGGGGCGACGGCCAGCTTGAGCAGCTGGACGAAGATGCCGCCGATCTGGCTCAGGGTCTCCTTCAGCCAGGCGACGTCCTGGCTGCGGGCGATCCAGCCGAGCAGGGCGCCGAGGGCCAGACCGGCGATGATCTGGGCCCAGAAGGGGACCTTGGGTATCCGGGACTTCGTCTCGGGCGTCACGGACGCGGACACGGGCACACTCCACAGGTGCGTATCGGGAAATACGGGGACGGGGGTGCGGCACACACGCGCTGGGCGCGGGCCGCTGCATGATGCCGGATCAGGAGGCGCGGCAACAGACCGCGGACATACAGCGGCACAGATCGACGTGCAGGCGCGCCACGAGCCGGGGGCTCGCGGCATGGGAGAGGCGCTCTGCTGACTTCACGTCGAACACGTTAACACTTGAACTTTGAGAACCTCAAAGCCATTCTTTGAGATGCATACAGGCCACTCCGCCTCCGAAACGCAGAACACCCCAGGCCAGAGCCTTGGAAGGCCCAACCCGGGGTGCGGTGCTTGTGAGGAAGCTTACGCAGCCTTTACACGACTAGAGCGCGTCCTCCTGCGACCGGTTCGCGTCCAGTCGGCCCTTGGCGCGGTCGACCCGCGCCACGACCTCGGCGCTCGCCTCGTCCCGCACCTTGCGCAGGAGCACGAAGCTGAGCGGGGCGGAGACGACGATGGCGAGGACGAGGACCCAGAGCAGGTTCGAGTCGCCCAGGCCGCGCGGCAGCACGCCGACGTAGACGAGACCCCACAGGGCGAGGAAGCACCCGGCGAAGATCCCGAGCCGCATCAGCGTGTAGCGGAGCATGTCAGTCCACTCTTCCGTTCCGAAAGATCGCAAAGTTCCCAAGCGGGACGAGCGTCCTCCAGTGAAGCACGCGCCGGCGCCGGACCCGGGACCGGCCCTCTTGAGCACCCCAGAGGTAATAGATAATCTCTCCCCATGACCCTTACCTTCGAGGTGGACCCGGCGGTCGACCGCACCCTGCGCGACGGCGTGCTCTCCCTCTGGGCCGACGTCTCCAACGCGGGCGGCGCCGTCGGCTTCGTACCCCCCGTGACGCCCGACGCGATACGCCCCGCACTGCTCAAGCACCTCGTCGCGATGACCGAGGGCGGCACCCGCCTCCTCGTCGGCCGCGACGAGGAGGGCCAGGTCGCCGCCACCGCCTTCTTCACCTTCAACAGCCACCCGCTGATGAAGCACTGGGTCTGGCTCTACACCGTGATGGTCCACCCCCGGCACCAGGGCCGCGGATACGGCCGCGACCTCATGGCGGCGGTCGAGCACACCGCCCGCACGGCCGAGGGCTTCGAGGAGATCGAGGCGATCCGCCTCACCTGCCGGGGCGGCACGGGCGTCGACGGCTTCTACGCGAAGTCCGGCTACAAGGAGGTCGGCCGCGTCCCCGACGCGATCCGGGTCGCCCCCGGCGACGACCGCGACGACATCGTCATGCTGCTGCCGCTGAACTGAGCGGGCGAAGGCGAAAGGGCCGGCGGAGATGTCCCCGCCGGCCCTTCTCGTCACATCACGTCAGACCCGCATCGGCTGCGGCGACTCACGCCGCCCCGCGTCCGGACCCGGGTACTCGCGGATGATCTCGTACCGCGTGTTCCGCTCGACCGGCCGGAAGCCCGCGTCGCGGATCAGTTCGAGCAGGTCGTCGCGGCCCAGCTTGTTCGGCGTGCCGTAGTTGTCGGCGTCGTGCGTGATCTTGTACTCGACGACCGAGCCGTCCATGTCGTCGGCGCCGTGCTGGAGCGCCAGCTGGGCCGTCTGGACGCCGTGCATGACCCAGAAGACCTTGACGTGCGGCACGTTGTCGAAGAGCAGCCGGGAGACCGCGAAGGTCTTCAGGGCCTCGGCGCCGGTCGCCATCGTGGTGCGGGCCTGGAGCTTGTTGCGGACCTTGCCGTCCTGCATGTCCACGAAGTCGTGCTGGTAGCGCAGCGGGATGAAGACCTGGAAGCCGTTGGTCTCGTCCTGGAGCTCGCGGAGCCGCAGCACGTGGTCGACGCGGTGGCGCGGCTCCTCGATGTGCCCGTAGAGCATGGTCGCCGGGGTCTTGAGACCCTTCTCGTGGGCGAGCCGGTGGATCCGGGACCAGTCCTCCCAGTGGGTGTTGTGGTCCACGATGTGCTGCCGGACCTCCCAGTCGAAGATCTCGGCGCCGCCGCCGGTCAGCGACTCCAGGCCGGCCTCGATGAGCTCGTCGAGGATCTCACTCGCGCTCAGCCCCGAGATCGTCTCGAAGTGGTGGATCTCGGTGGCCGTGAACGCCTTCAGCGAGACGTTCGGAAGCGCCTTCTTGAGCTCGGAGAGGGAGCGCGGGTAGTAGCGCCAGGGCAGGTTGGGGTGGAGCCCGTTGACGATGTGGAGCTCGGTGAGGTTCTCGTTCTCCATCGCCTTCGCGAGGCGCACGGCCTCCTCGATGCGCATGGTGTACGCGTCCTTCTCGCCCGGCTTGCGCTGGAAGGAGCAGTAGGCGCAGGAGGCGGTGCAGACGTTGGTCATGTTCAGATGCCGGTTGACATTGAAGTGGACCACGTCGCCGTTCTTGCGGGTCCGGACCTCGTGGGCCAGACCGCCGAGCCAGGCGAGGTCGTCGGACTCGTACAGGGCGATGCCGTCCTCACGGCTCAGCCGCTCACCGTCCCGGACCTTCTGCTCCAGCTCCCGCTTGAGCCCAGCGTCCATCTCCGGCCGCCTCCCTTTGTCTCCGAAATCAAGCCTTCCCCACCGTACTCTCAGCCCTCCTCGGGCAGCTCCCCGACCCGGTTCTCCCACTTGGTGGAGAGCACGATCGTCGTACGGGTGCGGGAGACGCCCTTGGTGCCGGAGAGCCGGCGGATCGTCTTCTCCAGGCCGTCGACGTCGTTGGCGCGCACCTTGAGCATGAAGGAGTCGTCGCCGGCGATGAACCAGCAGTCCTCGATCTCGGCGAGGTCCTTCAGGCGGCGGGCCACGTCCTCGTGGTCGGCGGCGTCGGAGAGGGAGATGCCGATGAGGGCGGTGACGCCGAGGCCGAGCGAGGCGGCGTCGACGGTGGCGCGGTAGCCGGTGATGACACCGGCGGCCTCGAGCCGGTTGATGCGGTCGGTGACGGAGGGGCCGGAGAGCCCGACGAGCCGGCCGAGCTCGGCGTACGAGGCACGGCCGTTCTCACGCAGAGCCTGGATGAGCTGCCTGTCCACGGCATCCATAGGAATTCACCTTCCATTGTCCAGCGGTACAGCGAGTTTAGGTATAGAATCTAAGGCATGCAGGGGCGACACCCTGCGAATCTTTCAGTGGATCAAAGACGATCTTTCAGGAGTGGTGATCACCGTGTACACGATCGAGATGGCCTACGCCCGCATGCGTGAGCTGCAGGAGCTGGCCAGCCGCTCGCGTGCCCACCAGCAGTCCGCCGCCTCGAAGCGCGCCGCCAAGAAGCGCGCCAAGAAGCGCTAATCCGAACGGGAGCCCCCACCGAGGTCTCCCTCCCAACGGCGGTACAGCTCGTGCGGCACCCTTGCCGCGTCGAGCACCCGCCCGGCGACGAAGTCCACCAGATCCTGGATGTGCGTCGCCCCCGCGTAGAACGCCGGAGAGGCGGGCAGCACCACGGCGCCCGCCTCGTCCAGCGTCACCATGTGCTTGAGCGTCTGTCCGTTCAGCGGGGTCTCCCGCACCGCGACCACCAGCGGACGCCGCTCCTTCAGCGTCACGCTCGCGACCCGCTGCAGCAGGTCCTTCGAGAGCCCGAGTGCCACTCCCGCCACCGATGCGGTCGAGGCCGGCACCACCAGCATCCCCTTGGCCGGGTACGAGCCGGAGGACGGCCCCGCGGCCAGGTCCCCGGCAGCCCAGTACCGCACGTCGTCGAGCCGGTCCGCCACGTCGAAGGTGTCCGGCTTCCCGTCCGCGCCCCGCGCCAGCCAGGTCGCCAGGTCCTCGCGCCAGTGCGCGTCCCGGAAGGCGATCCCCGTCTCGTCGAGCAGCGTCAGCCGCGAGGCGCGCGACACGACGAGGTCGACGCTCTCCCCGGCCGCGAGCAGCCCCCTCAGCACGGCGGCGGCGTACGGCGTACCCGACGCCCCGGAAACCCCCACGATCCAGGGGGTGCGCTTGCCGTCGTTCATGCCGCCGAGCCTATCCGTCCTCGCACAGGGACCACGGCCGGGACTACGGGGTGAGCCCGCGGACCAGCAGGTCGAGGAGCGCACACGCGAACAGGCTGATCCCGATGAAGCCGTTCGTCGTGAAGAACGCCCGGTTCAGGCGGGACAGGTCGTTCGGCTTCACGATCGTGTGCTCGTAGCCGAAGGCGGCGACCACGATCACCAGGCCCACCCAGAAGAAGAGACCCGCGTCCGTCGCGAGGGCGTACCAGACGAGGAGCCCCGTGGTGACGACCGCGGAGGCGCGGGCGCCCCAGAGTGCCGCCGGGACGCCGAAGCGGGCCGGCACCGACATGACGCCGTGCGCCCGGTCCGCCTGGACGTCCTGGCAGGCGAAGATCAGGTCGAAGCCGCCGATCCAGACGCCCACCGCGAGGCCCAGGATGACCGCGTCCCAGGACCACTCGCCGGTCACCGCGAGCCACGCGCCGATCGGGCCGATGGACTGGGCGAGGCCCAGGATGGCGTGCGGGAAGTTCGTGAACCTCTTCCCGTACGGGTAGACGACCATCGGGATGACGGCGAGCGGCGCGAGCGCCAGGCAGAGCGGGTTCAGGAGGGCGGCGGCGCCGAGGAAGACCACGACGGCGATCCCGGCCCCGGTCCACGCCGAGCGCACGGACACCGCGCCGGTCACCAGCTCGCGCCCGGCCGTCCGCGGATTGCGGGCGTCGATCTCGCGGTCGATGATCCGGTTGCAGGCCATGGCGAAGGTCCGCAGGCCGACCATGCAGACGGTGACGAGGAAGAGCGTCCACCAGTGGATGTTCCGGTCGAGCTGGAACATCGCGGTGAGCGAGGCGATGTAGGCGAAGGGCAGCGCGAAGACCGAGTGCTCGATCATCACAAGGCGCAGGAACGCCTTCGTACGCCCCGGCTGGGCGCCGGGAACGGCCGCGGTCGTCACAGCCCGTACTCCTTCCAGCGGCGGTCCACCAGGGCCGCCGTCGCCGGGTCCGACTCCACCATGTCCGGCCAGCCGCCGTCCCGGGTGTAGCCCTCCTCGGGCAGCTTCTTCGTCGCGTCGATACCGGCCTTGCCGCCCCAGAACTGCTGGTAGGAGGCGTGGTCGAGGTGGTCGACGGGCCCCTCGACGACAGTCAGGTCACGCGCGTAGTCGGTGTTGCCGAGAGCCCGCCACGACACTTCATGAAGATCATGCACATCGCAGTCCTTGTCGACCACGATGATCAGCTTGGTCAGCGACATCATGTGCGCGCCCCAGATGGCGTGCATGACCTTCTGCGCGTGCTTCGGGTACTTCTTGTCGATCGAGACGATCGCGCAGTTGTGGAAGCCGCCCGACTCCGGCAGGTGGTAGTCGACGATGTCCGGCACGATGATCTTGAGGAGCGGCAGGAAGAACCGCTCCGTGGCCCGCCCGAGCGGCCCGTCCTCGGTCGGCGGCCGGCCGACGACGATCGACTGGAGCAGCGGACGCCGCCGCATGGTGATGCAGTCGATCTTCAGCGCGGGGAACGGCTCCTGCGGGGTGTAGAAGCCGGTGTGGTCGCCGAAGGGACCCTCCGGCAGCATCTCGCCGGGCTCGAGCCAGCCCTCGATGACGACCTCGGCCTGCGCCGGGACCTGGAGCGGGACGGTCTTGCAGTCGACCATCTCGATCCGCTTGCCCTGCACGAAGCCGGCGAAGAGGTACTCGTCGATGTCGCCGGGCAGCGGGGCCGTCGAGGCGTACGTGACGGCCGGCGGGCAGCCGAAGGCGATGGCGACCGGCAGCCGCTCGCCGCGCTCGGCGGCGACCGCGTAGTGGTTGCGGCTGTCCTTGTGGATCTGCCAGTGCATGCCGATGGTGCGCTTGTCGTGCCGCTGGAGCCGGTAGAGCCCCAGGTTCCGCACGCCGGTCTCGGGGTGCTTGGTGTGGGTGAGGCCCAGGTTGAAGAAGGACCCGCCGTCCTTCGGCCAGGTGAACAGCGCGGGCAGCCTGTCCAGGTCGACGTCGTCCCCGGTGAGGACGACCTCCTGCACGGGGGCGTCCCCGGCCTTCACCTTCTTCGGCGGCACGTGGACCATCGAGCCCAGCTTCCCGAAGGCCTCGCGGACCCCGACGAAGCCGTGCGGCAGCTCCGGCTTGAGGAGCCCGCCGATCTTCTCGCTGATCTCCTCGTACGACTTCAGGCCGAGCGCCTTGAGCAGCCGGCGGTCCGTCCCGAAGACGTTCATCGCGAGCGGCATGGCGGAGCCCTTGACGTTCTCGAAGAGAAGCGCCGGACCTCCCGCCTTGTTCACCCGGTCGACGATCTCCCCGACCTCCAGGTACGGGTCGACTTCGGCCTTGATGCGCTTGAGGTCGCCTTCGCGTTCCAGGGCCCTGAGCAGCGAGCGGAGATCGTCGTAAGCCATAGGGGTCAGTATCGGTCACGGGCTAGGCTTGGGCTGTCACCGGGGCCGCCGGAACCGGCCTCGCCGCTGCTTCCAGGGGGCTGCACCACATGCTCAGGGCGTTGATGTTCATCCTGCCGCTGGCGCTGTTGATCTACGCCTTCATCGACTGCCTGAACACCCCCGAGGACGAGGTCAAGCACCTGCCGAAGGTGGTCTGGGTGATCGTGATCCTCCTCTTCCCCTTCGTCGGGTCCATCGGCTGGCTCGCCGCCGGCAAGCTGCGCCACGCGCCCGCCGGAGGCCGTACGCCCGCCCCCTTCTCGACGGGGTACCGCAACCACCGGCACGAATGGGTGGCACCGGACGACAACCCGGAGTTCCTGAAGTCCCTGAGGGACGAGAACAAAAAAGACGAAGCCCTCCTCAAGGACTGGGAGGCGGACCTGCGCCGCCGCGAGGAGGAGCTGAAGAAGCGCGAGCGCGGCGAGGACACGGAGACCGAGGGCTGATGGAGCTGCGGCTCCTGGCGACCTTCGAGAAGGTCGCCGACGTCCTCTCCTTCACCCGGGCGGCCACCGAGCTCGGATACGCCCAGTCGAGCGTGACGGCCCAGATCAGGTCCCTCGAATCCTCCCTCGGGGTGGATCTCTTCGAACGCCTCGGCAGCCGCATCCGCCTGACGGAGGCCGGTGAACGGCTCCTCCCGTACGCCCGCCGCATGACGGACCTGGCGGAGGAGGCCCGTACGGCCGTCGCGGCCACGGCGGAACCCTCGGGCCCGATCGCCGTCGGCACCATGGAGTCCCTCACCTCCTACCGGCTGCCGCCGCTCCTGGAGTACTTCCACCACCGCTACCCGAAGGTGCGGCTGACGCTGCGGCCCACGCTCGGCGACGAGACCCGGAAGGCGCTGCGGCAGGGCACGTACGACGTCGGGTTCCTGATGGAGCCGGAGACGGAGCACGAGGGCCTGGAGACGGAGGTCCTGGCCCCGGAGCCGCTGTCGCTGGTGGCGACCCCGGACCACCCGCTCGTCGGCCGTACGGATCTGACGACCGCGGACCTGGCGGCGGCGCAGCTCCTGGGCACCGAACCGGGCTGCTCGTACCGCGACCTCTTCGAGGCGGAGCTGCGGGAGTGGGAGCCGCCGTTCATGGAGTTCGGGACGATCGAGGCGACGAAGCGGGGCGTGGCGGCGGGCCTGGGGGTGGCGCTGCTCCCGCGCGTGACGGTCGCGGAGGAACTGGCGGCCGGGGCGCTGGTGGAACTCCCCTGGGAGGCCCCCTTCACGCTCTTCACGCAGCTCGCGTGGCGGCGGGGGAAGCGGCTTCCGGCGCATGTGCGGCTGTTCGTCGAGCAGGCGCGGCTGCTGGTGTCCGAGCAGCGAGGGTGACCTTCAGGCTGGCGAGGACGATCAGCGGGACGCCGAGGGCCTGGACGAGCCCGATGTGATGCCCGTACACCGCCCAGTCGACGCCCATGGCGACGGCGGGGTAGGTGAAGGCGAGGACGGCGATCTTGGCGGTGGGCAGCTTGGTGTAGGCGGCGTACATGAGCACGTACATGAGCCCGGTGTGGATGAACCCGAGGCCGACGAGCCAGCCCCAGCCGCCGCCGACGACGCCGCCGAAGTCCACGAAGGGCAGCAGGAGGGGCATCCCGACCAGCACCTGGACGAGCGCGATCAGATGGGGTCGCACGCCGGTGATCCGCTTGGTGACGAAGGTCGCGAGGGCGTAGAGCACGGCGGCGGCGAGCGCGTAGCCGAGCCCGGCCAGGGAGGCGGTGTCCCCGGGCCGTACGCCGGACACGAGGACGAGCCCGAGGAAGGCGAGCACGAGCCACCCCACCTTGGAAGCGGAGATCCGCTCCCGCAGGAAGAGGGCGCCGAGCAGGACGAGGAAGAACGGCTGGGTGTGGTAGACGACGGTGGCCAGCGAGATCGAGGTCGCCCGGTAGGCCTCGAACAGGAACACCCAGTTGAAGACGATGAACACCCCGCCGAGCGCGGCGAGTCCCAGCTTCCCCGGCGTGAACCCGTGGCCGGTGAAGAACCCCCGCAGGAGGCTGTACGCGCCGAGCGCGACGGCCCCGAAGAGGCACCGGAAGAACACGACCTCGAAGGGCGAGGCGCCGGACTCGACGACGAAGACGCCGAGGGTGCCGGAGAGCACCATGGCGAGGGTCAGTTCAAGGGTTCCCCTGGTCTCGTTTCTCATGCGGACGACGCTACGAACGGGGGCCGGGGGCGGTCCACGGGCCAGTGGGGCGTCCTGCCGATGGGGGCGATCGGCGGGGCCGATGGGTGGGGCCGAAAGGCGCGTCACCGCGTCAGCGCGGGACCCCGAAGGCGCGGAAGACGGAGGTGTGCAGCGCGGCCCTCGCCTCGGCGTTCGTCATGCGGCCGGAGTTCACCTCCTCCCCGGCGGCGTGCCCGAGGGCGACGGTCATGGCCACCAGCCACGGCGCGGGCAGGTCGGAGGCGAACTCCCCGGCGCGCCGGCCCCGTTCGACGAGCCGTTCCAGGCGGCCGGTGACGGGTTCGTGGCGCGCCCGGTCGTCGTCCTCCGACGTGTCGCCGGCCGGCGTGACCCGGAGGAGCAGGGCGTTGTCCTCGAAGGAGTGCCAGGAGACGTCGAGGAACCTGGTCAGCGCGTCCGTGGCCGGTCCTTCGTCGAGGCGGGCGGCGTCCATGGCGGCGACGGCGCCCTCGGTGATCCGGTCGACGGTCGCGGCGAGGAGCGCGTCGCGGGACGAGAAGTGGGCGTAGACCGTCTGCCGCGTGACGCCCGCCCCGGTCGCGATGGCCTCCATGCCGGCGTCGGGGCGCTGCCGCAGCAGGCGGACGGCCGCGTCGAGGATGGCGGCCCTGCTGCGCTCGCCGTCGGCGCGCCGTCGGCGGCGGGGTTCACCGGAAGCATTCATCTCTTACACCCTTGTCCGACTTGACGGGCGGCTATACCTTACAAAGGTGTAAGAGATAGTAGCCGGGACCGGCCGATCGGAGCGTCATGAAGGCACTTGCCGACACCACACCCGCACGGTTCGTCGAGGACTTCTTCTCCTCCCTCACCGGGAGCACCGTCCGGGGGGACGACCCGGAGTCCGTGATGGAGCTCCACTACACCGCGGACATCGTGCAGGTCAGCGACGGGATCCGGCTCGACCACGGGCGGATCCTGGCGCACCTGCGACCCGTGGGCCGGAACGTGACCGGCTGGCGGTTCGACGTACAGGAGGCCGTCGCGGACGGCTGCCGGATCGCGGCCCGGTTCACGGTGCACGCCCGGACGCGCAAGGGCGGCGACACCGCGACCGAGGTCCACCTCTTCGCGGAGTTCACCGACGACGGGCGCATGCGGCGCTCGCACCAGCTCACGCGGATCCTGCCCACCGAAGCGCCCGACCCGGCCTGACGACAGAGGAATCGACATGCGTCGCGTCCGCATCATCCACGGCCTCGCCCTGGTGTCCACCGGCCTGCTCGCCGGCGCCTTCGCCTACGGCGCGGCCAATCTCGTCCCGACGTTCAACGCCGTGCCGATCGGGATGAGGCTCGACTTCCACACCGCGCTGATGAAGATGAACGGGATCACCGTGCAGGGGGCCATGGCGGTCTCCACGCTCAGCTCCTTCACCCTGTCCGCCCTGACACGCGGCCGGGCCCGTGCCGTCGCGGCCTCGGCGGGCGCCCTGACGTTCACGTCCTTCCTGATCACCCGGTTCGGGAACGTCCCGATCAACAGCCACATCAAGCAGTGGGCGGCCACCGCGCCGCCCGCCGACCACGCCGAGATCCTGCACCGCTGGGAACTGTTCAACGACGCGCGGACCCTCACCGCGGCCGCGGCCTTCATCCTGCTGACCGTGCTCGCCCTCTCGGCGAACCGTGCGCCGGCCCCGGAATAGCTCCGCCGAAGGGGGAGTTGGCACCGGATGTCTCGGACGCCTCACGCCACCGGAGCAGCAGACATGACCCAGGACGCCACGCTCGGCCCGGACCGCTCGTTCCTCTTCGTCCTCGGCAGCTCCCGCGCCGACGGCAACTCCGAGACGCTGGCCCGCGCGGCCGCCGCGCACCTGCCGGCCGACGTGCCGCAACGCTGGGTGGACCTGAACCGGCTCGCCCTGCCCGACTTCCAGGACGGCCGCCACGAGGACGCCGGCCGACGGGCCGAGGGGGACGAGGAACTCCTCCGCCGGGCGACGGTCGACGCCACGGACATCGTCATCGTCTCGCCGCTCTACTGGTACAGCCTCTCGGCGCAGACCAAGCGCTATCTGGACTACTGGTCGGGCTGGCTGAACGTGCCCGGCTCGGACTTCAAGGAGCGCATGGAGGGCGGCACGCTGTGGGGCGTGACGGCCATGGCGCACGACGAGCACGAAGTCGCGGACGGCCTGATCACAGGCCTGAGCCTGTCAGCGGCCTACCTGCGGATGCGCTTCGGCGGAGTCCTCACCGGCACGGCCTCCCGCCCCGGCCGGGTCCGCGCCGACGAGCGCGCGATGACCCGCGCCAGGACGTTCTTCCGGAGCGAGACCCCCCTCGCCCGCTTCCCGTACGAGGAGGAGGCGGGCGCGGTGGCGTGAGTCCGCGATGTCCGGGTGCCGGAATACGATTCAGGCGGCAGCCAGGGAGTCGTGGATCCGGCTGACGGCTCGCAGGATCTCGTCCGGCCGCTCCGGGGCTCGCCCCGACTTCTACGCCCGCTCCACGAGCCGGACGACGCAGGGCGGGTGCCATTTGCGGTCCGTCGCGACCAGGAGGACGGAGTGGTCGCCGTCGCGGCAGGCGACGGGGGTGGCTCCGTTGAAGCTGTCGGGCTTGTACCTTCCGGCCTCTTCGTGGAGACGCAGTCGGGCGCGCTCGGGGGTCTGCTCCCCGAGGTCCTTGACCAGTCTGATGCGGGGCTGCGGCCCCGCCGCGTCACTCTCGATCAGCTCCTCAGCTATGACCAGCCACTTCGCCATCCGAACGCGCTCTCCCCTGCCAGTCGGGCGTGACGCCACCAACGGAAGCACGACCGTCGGGGCCGGCGCTACAGGTCCGATTCGGCCACAGCCTGGCGCGACCTCGTGGTGTACGCACGGAACGCGGCCACCGCACCCGCGCCGAACCAGCAGAGCTCGAAGGCCACCCGGCCCGCTCCGTGCAGCGGGTGCGCGGCCGTCGGGGCCGCGAACAGGCCCCAGAGGACGGCGAGTTCGGCCACCGCGAGCACCGCGACGAGGAGTCGCACCGCGCGTCGGCCAGGCCGTGTCCACGCCCACCAACCGCCCGCCGCGTACACGGCCAACTCCGCGCCGAAGGCCGCCACGTCGAGCACCGTCAGCCCGCTCACCGGGTCACCCACCAGGCGGAGACCAGGTGCAGGACCGCGAGCGCGCCGGCACCGAAGCCCATGCCGAGGTTGCGCTGGCGGAACCCGATCGCCGAGTCCGCCACCTGCGCCACGCCCGACACCAGGAGCAGCACCCCTGCCAGTACCGCGTCATCCGCCCACATGGCCGCCGCGGTGGCCAGGCCCAGCGGAACCGCCCGTGCCGCGTAGGCCCGGACGTACACCTGGGTCCCGACCGTGACCGGCTCCCCCGCGGGCAGTCCCAGGCCGGGCCTGAGCACCCCCACCACGCTCGATCCGGCGCTGGCCAGTGCGGCCAGCCCGTTGACCGTCAGCAGGACACTCATTCCATCTCCCCCTGAATCATTCGAGCTGTGAACGATACAATGACGGTAGCATTCCCGGCATGAACGATGTCAAGGGAGCAGCCGCGCTGCGCGCCACACTGGTCTTCAACCTGGGCACCCTCGGCGCCCTGGCCTCCGACCGCTTCGCCGCCCGGGTCGAGGCGATCGGACTCAAGCCCAAGCACGCCGGGCTCCTCGCCGCCCTGGACGCCGGATCCGGCGCCTCCCAGCAGGAGTTGGCCGCCCGCCTGGGCGTCGCGCCGAGCCTGATCGTGGTCCTCGCCGACCAGCTCCAGGCGCTCGACGCGATCGAACGCGTCCGCGACCCCGAGGACCGCCGCCGCCAGGTCCTCACCCTCACCCCCGAGGGCCGCCTCCTCCTCACCCGCTGCGCGCAGGCCGCCGAGGAGACGGACGCCGAACTGACCGCCGACCTCGACGACACCCAGCGCACCGCCTTGACCCAGGCCCTCCGCGCGCTCGGCGAGCAGCAGGTCCCGCATTAGCGGACGCGGGCAACAGGCGGTACCGGTGTCGCGTCCTGCCGCTCGAACGCGACGCCGAGGCCGCGGCCTTCCTGGACGGCATCCGCTGGGCACCACCGACCCGTCGCGCGAGGGCAGAGCTACTGTCCCGCGCCTTGACCCCACGCCCTCAGGGCACGCCCGCAGGGCCGATGCGGCGCTGTCAGAGGTGGGTCACCGCCTCGTGAGCGGCACGGATGATCTCCCCGGCCGCTCGTACGCACCGGCGGCTCTCCTCCGGGTCCTCGGCGATCTGGGCCAGATACTCGGCGCGACGCAGTTCGCGGGCGGTGTCGGGGAACCGTTCGATCTCGATGACGGCGGCCCACTGGATCAGGAACATGCGCAGGGGCGTGATGCCGCTCTGCTCGATGGTCTCCGTCACCGCCGCGCGCTGGCCGGCGTCCATCTCGGGCAACCGCTCGGGAGCAACGACCGCGAGGGCTGTCCGCAGGGCAGCGGGAGTCCGCTCGGGGCGCGGGATGAGCTCTCCGGTCCGGTCAGGCTGTGTCGTCATCACGTCCTCCAAGGGGTGTCCCGGCCGGCGCAGCCAGCCGGGGCACGGTGTGGCGCCTCACGAGCCGGGCGCCGGATGGCACGGGCACCCGCACACGAGATGCCGAACCCCTGGTACGCCGCTGTCGCGGGGTACGTGGTCGCGGCAGCGGTCGTGGCGGCCGACGATGCAGCGGGGTGACCTGAACTCCGGCTCGGGCGCGAGGGCCCGCGTCAGCAGGGAGACGGTCACCGCGTCGGCGATCTCCGGCGTCACCCACCAGCCGTCGCCCGCGCGGTCACGGTGCGGGCCCTCGTGTCCCGCGGCGAGCACGCAGACCGAGCCGCCCCACACCGGCCGCACCACCTCCGCGACGGCAAACACGGAGCGCCGCGCCCCGCAGCGGCTCATCGGGCGGCCCCGGCGTGGATGTTCCGGAGGTCGCCCCCAACCGGGCGATCCTCACTCCCGGCCGTCTCGCCGACGAGTACGGCATCGCCGTTCCGACCGGCTGCCGGGCCGGGCTCCTCGCAGGCGTCGAACCACCGGTCGAGGAACTTCTGCCATCCCACCTCGGCCCGAGCCTGGAGAGCCGGACTCAAACCCGCCGGCGGCACGGGAACACCGTGCTGCGATTCGTCAGCATCCGTGGTTTCCATGACGCCGAACCTTAAGTCTAAGCAACCATAAGCGGCAAGCACTTAAGGTTCCTCGGAGGCGGCAAAGTAGGGTCGCTGACAACAGCGAGCTGGAGGTAGGAACATGTCGGGCGATGCGTGGATCAGCGAGACCGCGCCGTACCTGGCCCCGCGCGAGCCCGGCCAGAGCGACGCATGGACCGACGAGGCGGCCGGCCGTGGGCGCCGTGGCGGCCAACGGCTGCTCCAGGCAGGCGAAGTGGACGCCCCCGACGCCGTCCGCACCGCGCTGCGGTTGTCCTCCGCCGAGCGCGTGATCGTCAGGCGTCGGCTGATCCTGCTCGACGACCGGCCCGTAGAGCTGGCCGACTCCTACTACCCCGTGCCCATCGCCGGAGGCACGCCCCTGGCGGAACCGCGCAAGGTGCCCGGCGGCGCCGTCACCCTGCTCAAGGAGCTCGGATACACCGGCGCCGAGGTCGTGGAGGACGTGAGTGCCGCCCTCGCCACCGCAGACGAGCGCGAGCACCTGGGCCTTCCCGAGGGCAGCGCCGTCCTCCATCTGCTCCGCCTGACGCGGACCGCCGACGGAACACCGATGGAGGCGTCTCTGATGACCATGCCGACCGGCAGGCACCTCACGTATCGGCTCGGGAAGCAGGGCCTGTGATGGCGAAGGAGTTCAAGGATCCGAGATCGCCGCACCAGAAGATCGCGGCGGAGCTCCGGCGGCAGATCACCCGCGGAGACCTTCCTCCGGGAAGCAAGCTGGGCTCGACGGCCGAGTTGATGGAGCAGCACGGCGGCGTGGCCAACACGACCGTCCAGAAGGCCCTTCAGATGCTGAAGGCCGAGGGACTCCTCGAAGGACTCCCGGGCAAGGGCGTATACGTGCGGCAGCACGCCCAGCAGTCCGTCGAACCGATCGCCTACATGACGCCGGCCGGGCCGGGCGAGCCCCACCCATGGATGACCGAGGCCGCGAAGCGGCAGCAGGCCGGCAGGTCCCAGATCCTCGGCGTCGAGGTCGTCGTCCCGCCGAAGGAAGTGACCGAAGCCCTGCGCTTGGAGGACGGCGAGCGAGCCGTGCTGCGCAAGCAGATCCTGTTCCTGGACGAGGAGCCGACAGAGCTCACCCGGTCGTACTACCCGCTGAGCCTGGTTGAGGGCACAGCCGTGCTGGAGAAGAAGCGCATTCGAGGCGGCACCCCGGCACTGCTCGACTCGATGGGTTTTCCCCCGCGTGAGTTCGTGGACGAGTTGTCGTCCGAGATCCCGACGGAGGAGGAGGTCGTGGCGCTGGAACTTCCGAAGGACATGCCCGTTCTGGTCGCCTTCCGGGTGGTCTATTCGGACGACCGGCGTCCGATCGAAGTCACGCTGATGACGAAGGCGGCACACCGTTACCGGATGCGCTACAAGCTTCCCGTGACCTAGGGCCTGTCCGGCGGATGAGCAGCCTTCCGGAGCGTGACTCCGGCGCCCCGCCGGGGAAGGCTCCCCGCATGGATCTGGAACAGGCACGCCGGTGGCTCGGCACCGCCCTCGACGAAGCCCGCGCCGGGCTCGCCGAAGGCGGGATTCCGATCGGCGCCGCCCTCTACGGCGCCGACGGAACGCCGCTCGGGCGCGGCCACAACCGGCGCGTGCAGGACGGAGACCCGTCGGCGCATGCCGAGACCGACGCCTTCCGGGCCGCCGGCCGGCAGCGCTCGTACCGGGGGACGACGATGGTCACCACGCTGTCGCCCTGCTGGTACTGCTCCGGGCTCGTGCGGCAGTTCGGGATCTCGCGGGTCGTCGTCGGGGAAGCGGAGACCTTCCACGGCGGGCACGACTGGCTCGCCGAGCACGGGGTCGAGGTCGTCGTGCTCGACGATCCCGAATGCGCCGCGCTGATGAGGGAGTTCATCGACCGGTATCCCGCGCTCTGGGGCGAGGACATCGGTGACGGTGCACCGTGAACCAGCGAGAGCGGACGGATCAGCACGCGGGCTGACGGTCGCGCCGACGAGCCAGACGGTAGCGAATACTTGTGCGACGATTCGCGCATTCGACTGATGGTCGAAAACTAGCCCAGCGCCCGTCTGTTCGGCGGAATACCGTTCGGGGCATGAAGCTCGTGGTACGCGTGAAGCTGCTGCCGACGCCCAGTCAGGCGTCTGCGCTTGAGGCGACCCTGCGCGCGTGCAACGAGGCCGCTAATTGGCTTTCCTACCGCGCCTTCGAGCACGGTAGGACATCGCGGTCGGCACTTCAGGTTCTCGCCTACGCCGGATTGAAAGCGCGGGGCCTGTCGGCTCAGCCCTCGCTCCATGTGCTGCGCAAAGTCGCGGACGCTTACGCCACGCTGAAGGCGAATCTACGGGCCGGGAATCTAGGTCGGCGGGGCTCCAGGCGCTACACGAAGGCCACGGGCAAACCGGTTGTCTTCCGTCCTGGCGCCGCGCAACCGTTCGATGACCGTTGCCTGTCCTGGCAGCTGGACAAGCGGACGGTGTCGATCTGGACCACCGCCGGCCGGATGAAGGGCGTCACGTTCACCGGGCAGGCCGAGCAACTGGCGACACTTGCCGCGTACCGGAAGGGGGAGTCAGAACTCGTCCACGTGGACGGGGCCTGGTACCTGCACGCAGTCTGCGAGATCCCCGAGGTCGACGTGAACCGCACGCCCGACGGGTTCGTGGGTGTGGATCTGGGGATCGTGAACATCGCCACCACCTCCACCGGCACCCGTCACAGTGGACGGCGTCTGAACCGCCGCCGCGAGGCCGACCGGATGCTACGCACCAAGCTGCAGAAGAAGGGGACGAAGTCGGCCAAGCGGCGAGCTCGGCGCCATGCGGGCAAGGAGGCCCGGCGGGCCCGGGACGTCAATCACAAGATCAGTAAGTGCATCGTGGCAGAGGCTGAACGCACCGGTCGCGGGATCGCCCTGGAAGACCTTTCCGGGATCCGCGAGCGGGTACGGCTCCGCAAGCCCCAACGTGTCGCCCTGCACTCTTGGTCCTTCCACCAGCTCAGCACGTTCATCGCCTACAAGGCCAAGCGGGCGGGAGTACCGGTGGTGTACGTCGACCCGGCCTATACCAGCCAGGAATGCTCCCAGTGCCACCACATCGATCGGCGCAACCGACCTTCCCGGGCCGTGTTCGCATGCAGGGCCTGCGGCTTCGTCGAGCACGCGGACCTGAACTCCTCCCACAACATCGCCGCCCGCGGTTGGTGGCTGTGGGTCTGCGGGGCTGAGTCACAAGCCCCTGCCCTCACGCTCACCGCGTAAGAGCTGGACGCAGCCGGGCCTCGTCGAAGCCACCGACGACTCGAGCAGCAAGCCCGAGGCTTGCCACGGGCAGTTGACCATCAACTGGTATCACATGTGCGGATGCCCTCCGGAGTGCCATCGAACCGAGCTGCGGGCCCAGCTCGACGCCATCGCCACGGACTGAGAACAGGTCCACAACAGAGTCGAAAAGGCGACCGCTTTCCCAACACCCCGTCGATATCCTTGAGTTGACTGTGACGGGGGTGGCAGGGGCGTGGACAGGGAGCTGTACGGCCGCGAGGCGGTCCTGGACGAGGGCGGGCTCGCCGCGCGGCTCGTCGGGCTCACCCGGCACGGGGCCGCGCGGGTCGCGTACGAGCACGGGGACGACCCGCCGGTGACGGTCTTCACCGGCGGGCGCGGCATGGGGAAGACAGCCCTGCTCAAGGAGGTCCGCAACCGCTACAAGGGCTACACCCCGCTCGCCCTCCTCGACTGCGCCCACATCGAGCCGCCCGCCGACCACGGCCCCGGCTGGACCCCGGTCACGGGCGCCCTGTCCGAGCTGGCCGTGCAGCTGTCGCCGAAGGTCCTCGGCGCCCGGCCCGTGCGGTTCCCCCGGCTGTCGCTCGGCCTGGTCGCGGTCGCCTCGCTCGCCTGGTCCCAGGAGGACGACGAGAGGGCCCGGCGCGACCTCCAGCGCCTCGGGCCGCTCCTCGCGACCGTCGACGCGACCAGGGGCGCCGCCACCAACTGGGTCGGCAAGGTCCTCACCAAGCTCGCCGCCACCTTCGCCGACGCCGCCGCCCCGCTCGCCGGGCTGCTCGCCGAGGCGACCGTGGAGACCGTCCTGGAGGAGGTGTTCGGCCGCCTCCAGCGCTCCTCCGAGAGCTGGTACGGCAGCTACCGCAACGCCGGCGGTCGCGGCAAAGCCGGTCTCCAGCAGCTCGCGGTCGACTTCGAGCACGACGGCAGGCGCCGCCGCGAGGCCGAGGCCTTCCTCGTCGGCGCCCTCACCGAGGACCTCCGCCACGCCTACACCGGACTCCAGCGCGGCGCCCGCATCGGCCGGCCCGTGCTCCTCCTCGACAACGCGCACGAACCGCTCGGCCGGCAGCTCGTCGAGCCGATCCTGCGCGCCCGCGCCGCCGAGGGCCGCCGCGACAAGGTCGTCGTCCTCACCACCTCCCGGGTCCGCGACCACGAAGGCCTGCGGCAGGCCACCCGCACCAGGCTGCCGGAGACCGCGCACCGGGCGCCCTGCCCGCGCGGGGCGAGCGTCGGCTCCGGCATCCTCGCCGTCGAGCTGACCCCGCTCTCCCCCGCCCAGACCCGGTCCGCCTTCGACCACCACGACCCGGCGGGCCGCGTCCCCGCCGAACTGGCCCGAGCCGTCCACCGGCTGACCGGCGGCCGCCCCCTCGGCGTGGCACTCCTCGGCCGGGCCGCCGGGCAGGCCCCCGCGGAGCTGCGGGACGGCCTCACCCCGGGCCGGCTGCTCGACCTGGCGGTGGAGCTGCGCGAGGACGCCCGGCCGGTGCCCGTCGCCCCGACGCTCCTCGCCGAACTCCTGCCGGTGCGCCGGCCGGGGCCGTACGCCGTGCTCGCCGCCACCCACGACGAGGAGTCCGCCCGGATGCTGGCGCACGCCCGGCTCCAGGCCGAGTCCCTGGACGGGGACGTGGCGCTGCGGGTCCGCGACCAGCTGCGCGCCGAGGACTGGGGCGAGGGCCCCGGCCACTTCGTCGCCGACCCGCTGCTGCGCGCGCTGCTCCTGTACCGGCTGCGCTTCGAGGACGGCGACCATCCGCGGTACGCCGCCTGGCGCGCCGTCCACGAGACCCTGTACCGGCACTACGGGCCCGGTCCCGGCCCGTACCGCCTCCACCACGGTCTCGCCCTCGGCCACACGGAGGAGGCCGTGACGCACCTGCGGGAGACCTTCCCCGAGCAGGACGTCCTCGGCTGGCTCGGCCGGCTGCGGTTCATCGCCGCCGCCCCGTACCCCCGCGAGCGGGACCGGCCGGGCCCCGACCCGCGCCGGGCGGTCGCCCTCGGCCAGGAGCCGACCGCCGCGCTGCCCGCCGGCCTCGACCCCGACACCACCGAACTCCACCTGTCCGTACGGCGGCTGCTGCACGCCCTGTGGCTGCTCACCGATCCGCTCGCCCTGCCCGACGACGAGGTCGCCGACCGGCTCGCGCACGAGCTGCGCCGGCTCTCCGGCCGCCATCTGACGGGCAGCGGTTCACTCTGGGACGCGGCAGGCCACTGGCCGCGCGACATCCGTGCCTGGCGGGAGCCGTCGCTGCCGCCGGGCCGTGAGAACGGAGTCTGACGCCATGCCCGACCGACTGGCCCTCCGGCTGCGCCGGCGCGTCCGCACCCCCCGCCAGAAGCTCGTCGCCTCACTCGTCACCGCCGCCGTGGTCCTCGGTCTCGGCGGCTACGGCATCTCACGGCTGACCACCCCGGAGGACCGTTCCTGCGCCCCTGGCGTGGCGCGCCCCGCCGGCAGCGACGAGTGCGTCGGCGTCAACGGCGACGGCCACGCCTTCGGCATGCCGAACCTCGACGAGGTCGCCGGGGCCATCGGACGCGAGAACTCCACGCTGAAGGCCGGCGAGTACGCGACCGTCGCCGTGCTCCTGCCGCTGACCTCCACCGACAGCGGCATGCGGGAGAAGGTCCTGCACGAGGTCCAGGGCGCGTACGCCTACCAGTACCGGGCCAACCACGAGTCCAACAGCGAGACCCCGAAGATCCGCCTGGTCCTCGCCAACACCGGCAAGGGCAACGCCCACTGGCGCGAGACCGTCGACCGGCTCGTCTCCATGACGGGCGACCCCTACCGGCTGCGGGCCGTCTCCGGCGTCGCCACCTCCTCCACCGAGGTACGGGAGTCGGTGGCCGCCCTCACCGCCGCCGGGATCGCCGTCGTCGGCACCACCATCACCGCCGACGACATCGCCAACGGCCCCGGGGCCGGCCACAACCGCTACCCGGGGCTCGCCCGCGTCTCCCCCACCAACACCGACGAGGCCAAGGCCCTCTCGCACTTCGGCCGGGTGGACGCGACCAAGGCCTTCCTCGTCCAGGACACCCGGACCGGCGACCACTACACCGACACCTTGAAGGCCGCCTTCGCCGCCAACCTCAAGGGCGCCCCCCACGAACCGGGGCTCTTCACCTCGCCCGCCGACCCCACCGAGGAGGGCACCACCGCCAACACCTTCCGCCAGATCACCCATCTGATCTGCGACACCCGCGCCGAGACCGTCTTCTTCGCGGGCCGCCACACCCAGCTCCGGCAGTTCATCAACGCGCTCGGCTCGCGCGGCTGCACCGACCGCGCCTTCACCGTCCTCACCGGCGACGAGGGCTCCTACCTGGGCGCGGACAAGAAGCTCGACCGCAAGGCGCTGAAGGCGAAGCTGACCGTGCGGTACGCCTCGCTCGCCCATCCGGACGCCTGGAAGCCGGCGCCGGGGCGGCGGATTCCGGCGACGGGCGGCTCGGTGGTGGCGTACTCGACGTTCCTGACGGACGTCGCCCGCGCCGCGAAGAAGCCGGTGGCGCTCGCGGACGGCCAGGCGATCATCGCGTACGACGCGATGGCGACGGCGGTCCACGCGATCCGCCAGGCCACCCCGGAAGGCGCGCTCTACCCGGCGAAGGAGGACGTGGGGACCCAGTGGCCCCAGGTCAAGGGCTCCCTGCGGGTGGAGGGCGCGAGCGGCTGGATCTGCCTGGACAACTACGGCAACCCGTACAACAAGGCGGTCCCGATCGTGGAGCTGGCCCAGGACGGCACCCAGCGCTTCGTCCAGACGGCCTGGCCGGAGGGCCGCCCCCCGACGGAGACGTGTCTGCCTCCGAAGAGGGGGTGAGGGGCTGCGCCGTCTACGGCACCCACTTGGGCCAGGGCGCGTCGTCGCGCTCGTACAGCTCCCGCAGGTGCCGCCACCGCTCCGGCGACCAGTCCCGCCAGTCCGTCGGGTGACCGGACAGCGCCGCGGCGAGCCGCTCGAAGTGGTCGTGCCACCCGGCGAGACAGTCGAGCCGGTACTCCGGCGTCCCCCGCACCTCGTTCGTGAAACGCAGAACGGTCGACCCGCCGCCCCCGGACCCCGGTTCCAGATGGAACCGGATCCGGCCGTGCGTCGGGCCGACCGTGTACTCGGCCACGTAGTCGGGATCCCAGGCGGTCACATGCCCCGAGACCTCGGTGTCACTGTTGAGCCAGCGGAGGGTGACCCTCCCGCCGAGCCGCGGCTCCAGCGGGTCCGCCTCGCAGAGCCAGCCCGGCAGGCCCTCGGGCGAGGCGACGGCCGCCCAGACCATCGGCATCGGTTGCGGAAGGTCCACGACGAAATGCAGCAGGTGCCGGTCGCCGTCGTGGGTCTCGCTCCTGCCCCGGGGGATCTCGCTCATACCTCCAGCGTCACCCCGGGGCAGTCCCCGTGCCAGCTCAGACGCCGGCGTAGGAGTGCTTGCTGCTCACGAAGATGTTGACGCCGTAGTAGTTGAAGAGGAAGCAGGCGAAGGCGATGAGTGCGATGTACGCGGCCTTCCGCCCCTTCCAGCCGGCCGTCGCGCGCGCGTGCAGGTACGCCGCGTAACCGACCCACGTGATGAAGGACCAGACCTCCTTGGCGTCCCAGCCCCAGTAGCGGCCCCACGCGTCGCCGGCCCAGATCGCGCCGGCGATGATCGTGAAGGTCCAGAGCGGGAAGACGGCCGCGTTGACCCGGTAGGAGAACTTGTCGAGCGAGGCCGCGGAGGGCAGCCGCTCCAGGACGGAGCGGGCGAAGGAGCCGGGGTTGCCGCCGGTCGCGAGCTTGTTCTCGTACGAGTCGCGGAAGAGGTACAGCAGGGTCCCGACCGCGCCGATGTAGAAGACGGCGCCGCAGAAGATCGCGGTGGAGACGTGGATCCACAGCCAGTACGAGTCGAGCGCGGGGACCAGCTGGTCGCTGGGGGTCTTCAGCCAGGTGGTGGCCATGCCCAGGTCGAGCAGGACCGTGGTGACCAGCGGCAGACCGATCCAGCGGATGTTCTTCTTGGCGACGAGGAAGCCGAGGTACGCGCCGACCGCCACCGTGGAGAAGGTGGTGGAGAACTCGTACATGTTGCCCCAGGGGGCGCGCTGCACGGAGAGCGCCCGGCTGACCACGCCCGCCGCCTCGATGGCGAAGGCGAGCACGGTCAGCGAGACGGCGATGCGGCCGTACAGGTCGCCCTTGACCGTGCCGCCGGCCGCGCCGGGACCGTCCGGCACGTCACGGGTGCCGGCCGCGGAACGGGTGACGACCTTCGGCTTGTCGAGGACGGCCGTGCCTCCGGCCTGCTTGACCTTCACGGTCACGGCGGCGGCGGGGGCGGTCGAGGCCTGCTGCGTGAGGGCGGCGGCGGTGCGACCGACCTTGCTGCGGCTGCCGAACACCCACTCGGCGATGTGGGCGAAGAAGGCCAGGGTGTAGACGGCCATCGAGGAGTAGATGAGCAGGTCGCTCAGCTGCGCCAGGCTCTCGTTGGTCGCGGTGGCGGCGAGGTTCACTTGTCGGCCTCTCCAGAAGGGGCAGGGTCTTCTGCGGGTTCTTCCGCGGGTTCCGGTTCCGGTGCGGCGTCCGCCGCGGGAGGCGCGTCCGCCGTGAGCGCGACCGCGAGGTCGCCCAGCTCCTCCGGCAGCCTGGCGGACTCGCTGCGGCCGAGGCCGGCCATCTCGACGACGGTCACGCCGTCCTCACCGCGCACGGCACGCACCCAGACGCGGCGCCGCTGGATGAAGAGCGAACCGCTCAGACCGGCGATCGCGGCGATCGCGCCCGTGAGGGCGAGGCCGTTTCCGGGCTGCTGCGAGATCTGGAAGCTCGCCCATTCCTTGACGTCCTTCTCGAAGGTGATCGAGCCGGCGCCGTCGGGCAGCGTCATGGTCTCGCCGGGCAGCATGCGCTGCGCGAGCTTGTTGCCGGACCCGTCCTTGAACTGGGTCATCTTGGACTTGTCGAGCTGGTACACGTTCTGCGGCAGGCCGGAGTTCACGCGCAGGTCGCCGTGGAAGCCGGTGAGCGCCATGACGGGGAAGTCGAGCGCGGGGAACTGCGAGAACATCGTGCCCTTGCCGGCTCCCGCGAAGGTCGGCACGAAGAAGGCCTGGAAGCCCAGCTGCTCCTTCTTGCCGTTCTTGTCGCGGTAGCCGTCCATGACCTTGATGGCGCCGGTGGACGTGATGTTGTTGTCGATGGGCAGCAGCGGCACCGCGCCGTGGAAGACGGTCTTGCCGCGGCCGTCCTTGACGGTGACGACGGGCGCGTACCCGTGGGCGATCAGGTAGACCTTGGAGCCCCCGACCTCCAGCGGCTGGTTGACCCGGATGACCGTCTTCTTGTCCGGGCCGCCCTGCGACCAGGTGACGGCCGCCTCGAAGGTGCGCGGGGTGCCGCGCTGGGGGCCGTTCTTCTCGTACGTGCCGGTGAACGAGTCCAGCTTGAAGCTGAACGGCTCCAGGTCGTCGGTGCCGAACAAGGAGCCGGACTTGAAGTCGTCGTACTGGGTGAGCGTGTTGGAGAAGCCGTCGCCCTCGACGATCAGCTTGCCGCCCTCGGACTTGAAGAGCTGGCCGACGGCGAAGGCCACGAGGATGACGATCAGGGCGATGTGGAAGACCAGGTTCCCGGCCTCGCGCAGATAGCCCTTCTCCGCTGCGACCGCGTTCCCGACGGTGTGGGCGCGGAAGCGGCGGCCCTTGAGGACGGTGAGCGCGGCCTCGCGGACCTGCTCGGGCTCGGCCTCGGTGCGCCAGGTGGTGTACGCGGGGAGCCGGTCGAGGCGCCGGGGGGCGCCCGGCGGGCGGCTGCGGAGCTGGCCGACGAACTGCCAGCTGCGCGGCACGATGCAGCCGATGAGGGAGACGAACAGCAGGATGTAGATCGCGGAGAACCACACGGAGCTGTAGACGTCGAAGAACTGGAGCTTCTCGTACAGCGGGGTGAGGGTCTCGTGGGCGGCCTTGAAGGTCTGCACCTTCAGCTCGTCCGCGCTGTTCTGCGGGATGAGGGAGCCGGGGACGGCGCCCAGGGAGAGCATGAAGAGGAGGATCAGCGCGACCCGCATGGAGGTCAGCTGCCGCCAGAACCAGCGGATCCAGCCGATGACCCCGAGGGTGGGGCCGCCGATGGCGGTGTCGGTCTCCTCCTGAGGAGCGGTCGAGAGCTGGGCTCCGGCCGCCTCCTCGGCGGCACGCCCGGTCTCGCTCGTATCGGTCTTGCTCATGGAACTCAGATCCCCACCGTGAAACCGCTGGACCAGCCCTGCATCGTGGCCACCATGCTGTCCCACGCGCCCGTCAGGAGCAGGACACCGGTGACGACCATCATGCCGCCGCCGATCCGCATGACCCACACATAGTGCTTCTTCACCCATCCGAACGCGCCGAGCGCCTTGCGGAAGGCGATGGCGGCGAGCACGAACGGGACGCCGAGGCCGAGGCAGTACGCGAAGGCGAGTACCGCCCCGCGGCCGGCGCTGGCCTGCTCCAGGGCGAGGGCGTTGACCGAGGCGAGCGTCGGGCCGATGCACGGGGTCCAGCCGATGCCGAAGAGCGCGCCGAGAAGCGGGGCGCCGATCAGTCCGGCGACGGGCTTCCTGTGGAAGCGGAACTCCCGCTGGGTGAACCAGGGCATCAGGCCCATGAAGAACACGCCCATGAGGATCATGAGCACGCCGAGGATGGTGGTGAGCGTCTCGCGGTACTCCTGGAGCGTCGCCCCGAAGTAGCCGAAGAGCGCGCCGCCGGAGACGAACACGGCGGTGAAGCCGAGGACGAACAGGACGGCACCCGCGGTCATCCGGCCCCGGCGGCTCTCGGCGAGATCGGTGCCGGTGACGCCGGTCACGTAGCTCAGGTAGCCGGGGACGAGCGGCAGGACGCAGGGGGAGAAGAAGGAGACCAGGCCGCCGAGGACCGCGATGGGCAGGGCGAGCAGCAGGGCTCCGCTGGTGACCGTCTCGTTCACGGGCTCACTTCTCCCTGAGGAGGGGCTCGATCATCGACCGGAGCTTCTTCTCGTCGAGCGCCATGAGGGAGCGGGCGGCGATCTTGCCCTCCTTGTCGAGGACGACGGTGGAGGGGATGGCCTGCGGGTTGAGCGTGCCCTTGGGGAAGCCGAAGAGGATCAGCTTGCCCTGCGGGTCGTAGAGGCTCGGGTAGGGGATCCCGTAGTCCTCCTCGAAGGCGAGCGCGGGCTGCTGGTTGGGGTCGCGGGTGTTGAGTCCGACGAACTCGACGCCCTTGCCCTCGAAGTCCTTGGAGACCTTCGCGAAGTGCTTGGCCTCGGCGCGGCACGGGGCGCACCAGGAGCCCCAGACGTTGAGGACGACGACGTTGCCCTTGAGGTCGGCGACGTCGAGCCGCTTGCCTTCGAGGGTCTCGCCGGCGATCTCGTCGGGGGCCGTGCGCTCGCCCTTGGCGACGGTGGAGATGCCACCGGTGTTGGTCACGAAGTTGGTGTTGCCACCGCCGCCGGACTTGCCGTTGTTCTCGCCACCGCAGGCCGAGAGCACAAGAGCGGCGGCGGACAGCATCCCGACGGCGGTCAGGGTGCGCCGGGTGCGTCGGGGGGCACGGCTAAGGCTCATGTGAAAAGTTTCGCATGGGCGTTTGGGGGATCTTGGGCACCCCCCTACGTGCCCGTAAAGCCCCTTGTCAAGATCGCCTAAGCGGTGGGTCGGAAGAACTAGGCGGTCGGGGTGGAGGTGACGGTCGGGTTCACGGTCGGAGCGTCGGGCCGGAGGAATGCGTTCCACCCGCCGTCGGGCTTCTGCCCCACCTCCAGAGTGCGCAGTTTCTCCAGGATCTTCGGGTCCTGGACGTCGAGCCAGTCCACGAACTGCTTGAAGGAGACGAGCCGCACGTCCTTCTTTCCGGCCATTCCCTTGAGCGCCTCTTCGACGGCGTCCATGTAGATGCCGCCGTTCCACTGCTCGAAGTGGTTGCCGATGAAGAAGGGCGCGCGATTCGACTCGTACGCGCGCGTGAAGCCGGAAAGGTACGCGTCGGCGGCCTGCTTGCGCCAGCCGGGATAGCGCGAGGGCATGCCCTTGGTCGTGTTCTTCGACTGGTTGGCGAGCATGTTGTAGTCCATGGAGAGGACTTCGAAGGAGTGCCCGGGGAAGGGCACGGCCTGCAGCGGCAGGTCCCAGATGCCCTGGCGCTTGGTCGGCCACGTCTGGCGGCCGCCGGGCGAGCTGGCGTCGTAGCGCCAGCCCAGGCGCTTGGCGGTGGGCAGCAGGTTCTCCTGGCCGAGGAGGCAGGGGGTGCGGCCGCCGACGAGCTCCTTGGAGTAGTCGAAGGGCAGCGGGTCGAGGTCGGTCCAGCCGCTGTTGGTCTTCCACTCGGTGACGAACTTCACGGCCTGGTCGATCTCGCTCTGCCACTGGGCCGGGGTCCAGTTGCCGACGGAGCCGGAGCCGCCGCAGAAGTGCCCGTTGAAGTGGGTGCCGATCTCGTGGCCGTCGAGCCAGGCCTGCCGGACGTGCTTCAGGGTCTCCTTGATGTGCTCGTCGGTCAGGTAGCCGATGTCGGAGGCGCCGACGCGGTTGTTCGGCGGGCGGTAGAGGTTCTTCTTCGACTCGGGGAGGAGGTAGATCCCGGAGAGGAAGAAGGTCATCGCCACGTCGTTGTTCTTGGCGAGTTCGAGGAAGCGCGGGAAGAGGCCGTTGCCGACCTCGCCGGCGCCGTCCCAGGAGAAGATCACGAACTGGGGAGGGGTCTGGCCGGGTTCGAGCGGGACGGGGGCGTCGGGCTGGTGCGGCTGCTTGCCGGTGTCGGCGGTGGAACCGTCGCCGATCGGGCGGGCGTCGTCCTTGGTCGGGGTGGGCGTTCCCGGGTCCGCCGAGACGTCGCCCCCCTTAGCCGGTCCGGAACGTCCTGGCTTGTCCTGATTGTTGGTACTGCATGCGGCGAGACCCACCGCCGCAGCGGCCCCAACGCCCGCCCCGAGAAGCCCCCTTCGACTGATCCCGCTGATCCCGCGCATGACATCCCCATTCGCGCTGACGTATGACCTAAACGTCATCCAAACCGACAATGAGTGAGATGCCGGGAGGAACACGGAGGTTCCGGAAAATCGCACAAAAATTTTAGGGCGGTCGGATGACATGAACATCATCCAACCGCCCTGAACTGTGGCGCTCGGGCACCCCCCTGTCCAGAGGGGACGAGGGAACCCTGACGGGGATTACCCTCCGGCGCGCGGGGCCGGGCCCCTCGGCGTGTGTGGCTACGCCCCGAAGGCCTTCGACTTCCCCTTGACCGGCTTCGCACCCGCGAGGAGGTGCGCCGGGACCAGGTCCCGGGCCGGCTCGCTGTACCCGACCGAGACGATCTTGTCGCCGCGGTACGTGAACGAGGTCAGCGAGGCCAGCGTGCACTGGCGGCGCCGCGGGTCGTGCCAGAGCCGCCGCTTCTCCACGAAGCTCCGCACGATCCAGATCGGCAGCTGGTGGCTGACGCAGACCGCCTCGTGCCCCCGCGCCGCGTCCTTCGCCGCGTCGAGCGCGCCCATCATGCGCACGACCTGCTCGACGTACGGCTCGCCCCAGGACGGCTTGAACGGGTTGGTGAGGTGCTTCCAGTTGCCCGGCTTCTTCAGCGCGCCGTCGCCGACGCCGAAGGTCTTGCCCTCGAAGACGTTCGCCGCCTCGATGAGCCGCTCGTCACTGGCCAGATCCAGACCGTGCGTCTTCGCGATCGGCGTCGCCGTCTCCTGCGCCCGCTCCAGCGGGGAGGCCACGACGTACGTGACGTCCCGCTCGGCCAGGTGCTCGGCGACCCGGTCCGCCATCTGACGGCCCAGCTCGGACAGGTGGTAGCCGGCGCGGCGCCCGTACAGCACGCCGTCGGGGTTGTGGACCTCGCCGTGCCGCATCAGGTGGACGACGGTGATGTCCTGGTCCCGCGTGGTCCGCTCGCTCATGCCGTGGCCTCCGCGGCGGCGCGGGCCGCTGCCGGGAGCGCGGCGGCGATGCGCTCGATCGCCCGCTCGTCGTGCGCGGTCGACACGAACCAGGACTCGAACGCGGACGGCGGCAGGTACACGCCGTCGGCCAGCATCGAGTGGAAGAAGGCGTTGAAGCGGAACGCCTCCTGCTTCTTGGCGTCGTCGTAGTTCCGCACCTCGTCCGCGGTGAAGAACACCGAGAACATGTTGGACGCGGTCTGCAGCCGGTGCGCCACGCCCTCCTTGGCCAGCGCGCCCGTGACCAGGCCCTGGATCTCCGCCGAGACGGCGTCGACCTTCTCGTACGCGGCCTCGTCGAGCAGCCGCAGCTGCGCGAGGCCCGCGGCGGTCGCGACCGGGTTACCCGACAGGGTGCCCGCCTGGTAGACCGGGCCGGCCGGGGCGAGGTGCCCCATGACGTCGGCGCGGCCGCCGAACGCCGCGGCCGGGAAGCCGCCGCCCATGACCTTGCCGAAGGTCATCAGGTCGGGCTTCACGCCGTCGACGCCGTACCAGCCGGCCCGGCTCGTACGGAAACCGGTCATCACCTCGTCGGAGATGTACAGCGCGCCGTTCTCCCGGCACAGGTCCGCGAGGCCCTGGTTGAAGCCCGGCAGCGGCGGAACCACGCCCATGTTGCCGGGCGAGGCCTCGGTGATCACGCAGGCGATCTCGCCCGGGTGCGCGGCGAACGCCGCCCGCACCGCGTCCAGGTCGTTGTACGGCAGCACGATCGTGTCACCGGCCTGCGCACCGGTCACACCGGGCGTGTCCGGGAGGCCGAAGGTCGCCAGACCGGAACCGGCCGCGGCGAGCAGCGCGTCCACGTGGCCGTGGTAGCAGCCCGCGAACTTGACGACCTTGGCGCGCCCGGTGAACCCGCGGGCGAGCCGGATCGCGGACATCGTGGCCTCCGTACCGGAGGAGACGAGACGCACCTGCTCGACCGGCTCGATCCGCGCGACGATCTCCTCGCCGAGCGCGACCTCGCCCTCGCCGGGCGTCCCGAAGGAGGTGCCGCGGGCCACCGCGGCCTGCACGGCGGCGGTCACCTCGGGGTGCGCGTGGCCGAGAATCATCGGCCCCCACGAGCAGACGAGGTCGACGTACTCACGACCGTCCGCGTCGGTGAGGTACGGACCGGTACCGGACACCATGAACCGGGGCGTTCCGCCCACGGCCCGGAAGGCACGCACCGGTGAGTTCACGCCGCCGGGCGTCACGAGGGAAGCGCGGTCGAAAAGCGTCTGTGAGACTGGGGCTTCGTATGAATACGGCACTGTGATCCTGACCTGCGAGAACGACTTCGGGCACGACATCGGGAACGGAGGGACGGCGGTGAGCATCCTGTCTGTTACGCCGAGGCGCTCCCCGTCCGCGTCTGCGAAACTGGGGCGTCATAGGGATGACTCACGGAATCCATGGTGTCAGAGGCCACGGCGTTCTTGCGGACAGGTGTTTCACCGTACGAACGCGGGGGAGGTCACTGACACGATGATCGGGTTGCGCGGCGGGGTCGTGTTGCCGAGAAAAAGCAGTCGGGTGGAGATATGCATCGCGGTGGCGGACCGGGCGAGGGGACGGACGACCTGGGTCCGGAGTCTGCCCGGCGGGGGAGGCACCGGCGCAGGCGCACCGAGGAGCCGACCGCTTCGGAGCACCGGCCGAACCCGGAGCCCCCTGCGGAATCGGCCCCGACGACCGGGGGCCGGAGCTTGGGGGTGACGTACAAGTACTTCGGCGCGCCCAACAGCGCCACGGCGGCCCAGGTCCCGATCTCGATGCGCCCCGAGGAGCTCGGCGGGGACGAGCTCGGCATGGGCGGCATGTTCACCAAGATCAAGCCCGAGACGATAGCGGCCATGGTCCTCACCGGTATCCAGGGCATGCCCCTGCACAAGGTGCCGCCGCTCGAGCTGGTCGTGCTGCACCCCGACTACGCGGTCGTGAAGCTGCCGATGACCGTCGTCGACCCGCTGCGCGGGATCGGCGAGGAGTCGGTCGGTGCCGCCGCCTTCATCTGGTCGACGGTCCCGGACCGCGGCGGCCCGCGCGACGCCTTCGACGTCTACCAGCTCCTCCACGAGTGGCAGGACTTCTCGGTCCGCCTCCACGAGGCGGGACACCAGCCGTACTGTCTCGTCTGGCCCTGACCTCCTACGGCGAGGGGGTTCCGGCGCGCTCGGCGGCCAGCTCACGGGCCGAGGCGAGCCGGTAGGGCACGTCGATGACCACGACGTTCTGCATGAACAGCAGATGGGCCTTGAGACGCAGCGCGATCTGGTTGTGCAGCGACCGCTCCCACCAGTGCCCGACCACGTACTCGGGGATGACCACCGAGACCACCGACTCCCCCGTCCGCTCGGGCGCGTCCCGGACGTGCCGCAGGACGGGCTGGACGATCGAGCGGTACGGGGAGCTGAGCACCCTCAGCGGTACGTCGATGCCGTGCGCCTCCCAGGTCGCGCGGAGCACCTCCGCCTCCGCCGGGTCCTCGGCGACGGTGACGGCGGTGAGCGAGTCGGGGCGCAGGGTCCTGGCGTACGACAGCGCGCGGAGGCTCGGGGCGTTGACGGAGGCCACGAGGACGAGGATGTGGTTCTCGGCGAGGGTGTGGGGCCGGTCCCCCGGTGCGACGGCGACCTCGGCGGCGACGGTGTCGTAGTGCCGCCGGACGGCCTTCATCCCGGCGTAGAGCAGCGGCATCGCGATGACGACCAGCCAGGCACCGTGGGTGAACTTGGTGATCAGGACGATGACGAGGACGACCGCCGTCAGGCAGGCGCCGAAGGCGTTGATCGCGAGCCGGCGGTGGATGGTGCGGCGGTCGGCGGCCCCGGTGCCGGAAGGGCCGGCGAGTTCTCGCCTCCAGTGCTTGACCATGCCGGCCTGGGAAAGGGTGAAGGAGACGAAGACGCCGATGATGTACAGCTGGATGAGGCGGGTCAGCTGCGCGTCGAAGGCCACGATGAGGGCGATGGCGGCGAGCGCGAGGAGGACGATGCCGTTGGAGTAGACGAGCCGGTCGCCGCGGTGGACGAGCTGCCGGGGCGCGTAGCGGTCACGGCCGAGGACCGAGGCGAGCATCGGGAAGCCGTTGAAGGCGGTGTTGGCCGCCAGGACCAGGACGCCCGCGGTGACGGCCTGGAGCGCGTAGAAGAGGACGTGCCAGTCGCCGAAGGTGGCCCGGCCGATCTGGGCGAGCGCGGTGGACATCGGGGTGCCGGGGGCGAGCCCGAGCTCCGTGGGGTCCTCCGCGACGTGGACCTCGTAGACCATGGCGAGCACGGTGATCCCGAAGAACATGGTCGCGGAGAGCGCGCCCATGATCGCGAGCGTCATGGCCGCGTTGCGGCTCTTCGGCTTCGCGAAGGCCGGGACGCCGTTGCTGATGGCCTCGACACCGGTCAGCGCGGTGCAGCCGGAGGCGAAGGCGCGCAGGGCGAGCAGCACGAGCGCGATGCCCGAGTAGGCGGAGACCTCTTCCACGGGCAGATCGGCGGACTCGGCGCGGATCGTCGTGCCCGTCGCCATCCGCACCGCGGCCACGGCGAACATCAGGTAGACGACGGCGATGAAGGCGTACGTGGGGACGGCGAACCAGCGCCCCGACTCGCGTACCCCGCGCAGGTTCATCCACGCGAGGACCACGACGAAGGACACCGACAAGGACACGGCGTGCCCGTCGAGCGAGGGGACCGCGGAGGTGATGGCGGCGACCCCGGAGACGACGGAGACGGCGACGGTCATCACGTAGTCGATGAGCAGCGCGGACGCGGCGGTGAGCGCCGCCCTGCGGCCGAGGTTCTCGGCGGAGACGACATAGGCCCCGCCGCCGCCCGGGTAGGCGTAGCAGGTCTGCCGGTAGGAGGCGACGACGACCACGAGCAGCACGACGATGCCGGCCGCCGCGTACCAGGCCAGATGGAGTACGGCGAGACCGCCGAGGCCGAGGACGAGCAGGATCTCCTCGGTGGCGTAGGCGACGGAGGAGAGCGGGTCGCTGCAGAAGACGGGGAGGGCGATCCGCTTGGGCAACAGGGTCTCCCCGAGCCGCCCGGTGTCCAACGGACGACCTACGAGCAGGCGTTTCGCCGCACTTCCAGCTCTCATAAGTGCTGAAGTTAGGACGAATGGTATGTAATGCGCGGATGCCGCGCCCTGAGGGGAGCCCGCACGCCCTGGGGATCCCCGTACGAGGAAGGACGAGACGCGTGAGCGCAGTACGCATGACCGGCCGGCCCCTGCAGATCGCCGAGGTCGCCGCACGGACCGAACTGTCGCTGCGGACCATCCGGCAGTACGAGGACAGCGGCCTGGTCGTCCCCTCCGCGGTCTCGCCGGGTGGCTTCCCCCTCTACACGGACGCGGACGTGTCCCGGCTGATGGTGGTCCGCCGGATGAAGCCGCTCGGTTTCACCCTCGACGAGACCCGCGAACTCCTCACGGCCGTCGACCGGCTGTCCGGCGGCGCACTCGAACCGGACGAGCGGGCGGCGCTGGTGGCCCGCGTCCGCCGCTACGAGACGGCAGCGGCGGAACGCGTCGCCGAACTGCGGGCCCAGCTGGCCCGCGCGGAGGAGTTCGCCGACTCCCTCCGCACCAGCCTGGTCTAGGGCCTACGCCGCCAGCGCTTCCGCGAGGACGCGGAAGAAGCGGGCGTACGCGGCGGGGCTGGGCGGGGTCTCGGGGTTCCAGGGGGTGAGGCGGACCCCGGAAGGGAGCTCGTACGGCGGGGTCGCGTTGGCCCGCTCGTCGAAGAGGACCAGCCCGGGCCGGAGCGCGGCGACCCGGCCCCAGTCGCCGGTGAGCCAGTTGGCGCCGGGCCCCGGGCCGGGGTCGAGCAGCCGCACGCCGAGCCCTGCGAGATGCGCCAGCTCGGGCCAGGCCTGCGGCCGGGCGAGATGCACCTGCTCGGGCCCGGCGCCGGAGAGCGCGAGCACGTCGAGAGGGGACCGGGCGGCGAGGTCTCGGAGGGCGGCTTCGGCGGAGGCGAGGTGCTCCGCGTCGGAGGCGGAGGCGTCTTCGAGGGGTTCGGCGCCGAGGCTCGTGGCCAGCGTGGAGAAGCGGTCGAGGATCGCCGGCAGGGTGGGCTCGTTGCCGACGGAGAGCGCGGCGAGCGGGACCCCGAGACGTTCGGCGACCGCCTCGTCGAGCGCGTACGGACTCTTGCCGTCATAGGTCACGTCGACGATCACGTCCGGGCGCAGCTCGCGCAGCACCCCCTCGTCCAGGGTCCGGCCGGGCCCGAGGTACGACACTCCGGCCGCCCCGAGACCGCCCGCCTTGGCCGGATCGAGCGCCGCGCCGTCGTGCCCGGAGCCGTACACGGCGACCGGCGCCACGCCCAGGTCGAGCAGCGCCGCACCGGCCCGCACGTACGCGACGACGCGCAGCGGCACGCGGGCGGCCCCCAGCTCCGTACCCCTGTCGTCCGTGAATCCCCATCCCTCTGTTCCGGACATGCGGCTGCTCCCTCCCCGGCCTGAATCTCCCTCGTCCGTCACCTTGGAGCGCTTCCCCGGACCGCACAAGAGGGCCTGCCTCCCAGGCCACCTCTGCCGAAACCGTCCCAAGGGGTGTTAACTGAACGGGTCGGGAGGAAGTAGTAGGAACCTGGAGTGAGCCATGTCGTTGCCCGGCCCGTTCTCGGACCCCCGCGTGATCACGCTCTTCGGCCTGCTCGCCGTCTCGACGGTGGCGTGGCTGACGCTGAACCTGCGCGCCAGGGCGCGCGCCCGCCGCGAGCCGGCGGTCACCCCGCTGGAGCGGGTCTGGCACCCGCAGGAATCGGTGCCCCTGACACCCGAGGAGGAGCACGCCTTCGGCCAGGTCGTCTCCCGGCTCACCCTGGGCCCGGCGGGCCCACTGCGCTGACCGGGCCGCGCTCCGCATCTAGCATGCGGACCATGTCCGCCTCCGCCCCCCGCCCCCGACGGGACACCCGGGGCATCGTCGACCCCGCCGAGCTGCTCTCCCGGGTCCGCTTCCGCCGCCACGTCCCGGCGCCGGAGCTGCGGCCGTACCTGGAGCACTACTGGCTGATGGACTGGGAGCTGCCGGAGCCGTACGCGAGCCATCTCGTCCCGCACCCGTCGGTGAACGCCGTCTTCCAGAGGTACGGACGGCTGGGCGCCCCCGCGGAGGACGCGAGGGCCTGGGCCGAGGTGTCGGGGGTGGGGCTGGGCCTGTTCACGCAGAAGCTGACGGAGACGGGCCGGGTCTGCGGGGTGCAGTTCCGACCGGGCGGCTTCAGGCCCTTCGCGCCCGCGTGGCCCGTCTCGGAGTGGACGGGCCGGCGGGTGCCGCTGGGAGACGTGTTCCCGGGCGGGAGCGCGAGCCCTCTGGCCGCCGTCCTGTCTCCCGAGGACGACCACGCGCGCGTGGCGGCGCTCGACGCGTTCCTCCTGGCCCACGGTCCGGCGCCGGACCCGGCCGCCGAGCAGGCCATGGAGCTGGTGGACCTGATCCGCTCGGACCGGACGGTCCGCAAGGTGGCCCGGCTGGCCGCCGCGAGCGGACTGTCGGCGCGCTCGCTCCAGCGCCTGTTCGCCGGCCACGTCGGGGTCGGCCCGAAGTGGGTGATCCTGCGCTACCGGTTCCACGAGGCCCTGGAGCGCGCGGAGGCGGCGGGGGTCCCCGATTGGGCGGGCCTCGCCGCGGAGCTGGGCTACAGCGACCAGGCCCATCTCGTACGGGACTTCACGGCGACGATCGGGGTACCGCCCACGGCGTATGCCCGCGCGGTGTCAGTGCCCTGACCTAGCGTACGGACATGGACGACGACACCTCATCCGTACGCCTGGAGCCCTGGTCCGAGGAGGACGCCGGTCTGCTGCGCGCCCTGAACGCGCCGGAGTCGATGCACCACCTCGGCGGGCCGGAGACCGAGGAGCAGCTGGTCCGGCGGCACCGGCGGTACGTGGACCTGAGCGCCGACGACACGGGCGCGGGGCGCATGTTCCGGATCGTGCTGCCGGAGGGGGCCGTGGTGGGCAGCATCGGTTTCTGGGCGCAGACCTGGGACGGCGAGCCGGTGTACGAGACGGGGTGGGCGGTGCTGCCGGGCTTCCAGGGCCGGGGCCTCGCCACGTCCGCCACACGCGCGGTGGTGGCCGAGGCGCGGGCTGCGGGGCGGCACCGCCACCTGCACGCGTTCCCCTCCGCGGACAACGCCGCGTCGAACGCGGTGTGCCGCAAGGCCGGGTTCGAGCTGCTCGGCGAGCGGGACTTCGAGTACCCGCCGGGACGCCCGATGCGCTGCAACGACTGGCGGTTCGACCTGGGCTAGCCGGCGTCCGGCGCGGTCAGCGGCCGGGTGAAGTGGAAGGCGACGATGTCGAAGCGCTCGCGCAGGTAGAAGCGGTGGGCGCCGGTGCGGTGGGTGCCGGAGTCCAGGTTGAGCTCGTGGCAGCCGGCCGCGCGGGCGTGGTCCTCCAGGTGGGCGATGAGCGCGTGGCCGACGCCGGTGGAGCGATCGGCGGCGGCGGTGACGAGGTCGTCGACGTAGAGCTTGCGCAGGGAGCTGGTGTTGATGACGATCCGCCAGCCGGCCGTACCGACGCAGCGGCCGCCGTCCGTGTAGGCGGCGCTGAACCGCAGCCCTTGAGGGTGCCCGCCCTCGTAGATCTCGCGGAAGAGCTCCGGGGTGAGGTGGGGGCGGAGCTCGGAGAGCACGGGCAGGAGGTCGCTCTCCAGCCGGGGGTCGCCCGGGGCGAGGTCGATGATCTTCATGTCGGGGACGGTACCCCAGGTTTTTCAGGGTTGACGGAAAAGACGGAACCACGGACATTTATCTGCACGGCGCAGAGAATGCGCAACGCAGCCATGACGTCCCAAGGAGCCCCACATGACCGTCCTCGTCACCGGAAGTCGCGGCCGGGTCGCCGCCACCCTGCTCGCCCTGCTCGACGCGGCGGGCATCGAGGCCAGGGCCGGATCGAAGAAACCGGCGGACCTCTCCCCACCTCCGAACGTCGACACCGTGCGGTGCGACCTCACCGATCCGGCCACCTTCGACACCGCGCTGGACGGCGTGGACTCCGTCTTCCTGTACGCGGAGGCGGCGCACGCCGACACGTTCGCGGACCGGGCCCGCGCCGCCGGCGTCGAGCACGTCGTCCTGCTCTCCTCCAGCTCGGTCCTCGCCCCGGACGCAGCCGAGAACCCGATCGCCTCGTCCCACCTGGCGGCCGAGCAGGCCCTGTCGACCGCCGCCGATTCGGGCGCCTTCGAGACCACCCACCTCCGCCCCGGCGCCTTCGCCACGAACGCCCTGCAGTGGGCATGGGCACTCAAGGACGGCCACGGACCGGCACTGCCGTACCCGCACGCGCACGTCGACCCGATCCACGAGCGCGACGTCGCCGAGGCCGCCTTCGCGGTGCTCACCGAGCCCCGGCTGCGAGGCTCCGCGTACCACCTGACGGGCCCCGAGTCGCTGGACTTCACGGAGCAGCTGGCGATCCTGGCGAAGACGACGGGCCGCCCGGCGCCGTACAGAACGGTCACCCCGGAGGAGTGGAAGGAGTCGGTGTCCCCCTTCCTCCCGGCCCCGTTCGCGAACGCCCTGCTCGCCTACTGGTCCTCCCACGACGGCCACCCGGCCCCCCTGACCAGAACGATCGAGACCCTGACGGGCCACCCGCCCCGCACGTTCACGACCTGGACCCAGGACCACGCGGAGGCCTTCCGCGCGTAAGGCACCGCCGTTGCGGGCCCGCGCCCGGAACCGAATTGCCTGGCCCCCCACCAGCCCGCAATGCCATCCTGACCCCGTGAACGGACCCCAGATCCAGATCAGCTTCGCCCCCGCCCTCCACCTCTTCGTCCCGGCGGAACGCCGCACCGGCCGCACCCCCCTGACCACCGACGGCACCTCGTCGCTCGGCCACGTGGTGGAGTCGCTGGGCGTGCCGCTCACGGAGGCAGGACGACTGCTGGTCGACGGGCACCCGGTGGACGCCTCGCACGTGCCCGGCGCGGGCGAGACCGTCGAGGTGGAGGACGTGGTCCGCCCCCAGCAGGCACCGCCCGGCGCACCGCTCCGCTTCCTCCTGGACGTGCACCTCGGCACACTGGCCCGCCGGCTGCGCCTGCTGGGCGTGGACGCGGCGTACGAGAGCGAGGACATCGGCGACCCCGCCCTCGCCGCGCTCTCCGCGAGCGAGCGGCGCGTGATGCTGTCGCGGGACCGCGGCCTGCTGCGCCGCCGGGAACTGTGGGCGGGGGCCTACATCTACAGCGACCGCCCGGACGACCAGCTCCGCGACGTACTGGAGAGGTTCGCGCCGCGGCTCGCGCCGTGGACGCGCTGCACGGCGTGCAACGGGGAGCTGACCGACGCCGACAAGGACACGGTGCGGGAGCGCCTGGAGCAGGGCACGGAGAAGACGTACGACGTGTTCGCCGAGTGCGGGGAGTGCGGCCGGGTCTACTGGCGCGGAGCGCACCACGCCCGCCTGGAGGCGATCGTCTCGGACGCGGTGCGAGAGTTCGGCGGGGCGGCGGCGCACTGAAGAGACCCGCCCCGAACGGGGCACGCGTCAGTCGAGGTCGCCCCCGCGCAGCCGCTCGACCTGCGCGGCACTGACCTCGACGGTGCGCCGCATGTGGGCGATGAGCAGCGCGACCTCGGCGTCGCTGTAGACGTCGAACATCGTGCCCCAGGTGCTGTTGAGCTTGCGCCAGAGCTCGCCGAGCTCCGCCATCCGCTCGGGGACGAGGGCCACCAGGACCCGGCGCCGGTCCTCGGTGTCGCGCTCGCGGGTCACGTAGCCGGCGCGTTCGAGGCGGTCGACGAGGCGGGTCGCGGAGCCGGTGGTGAGCCCGGTCAGCTCGGCGACCCGTCCGGTGGTCGCGGGCCCTTCCTCCAGGCTGAGGAGGTTCAGGCACTGCACGTCGGTCGGGTGGAGCCCCAGGTGGTCGGCGACGGCCTGGTTGAACAGGGCGTAGGCGGCCATGTAGCGCCGGGCCTCCCCGTACAGCTCGGTCATGAGCGCTTCGCGCCGGACGGAACTCTTCTGCGTCATGCAGAGATTGTACGAACCAGGCACCGTGGCGTCACTCCGGCAGGAGCCACCCCGGCATCAGGTACGGTCCCGGCGGCTCAGGGCGCCTCGGCGGTGAGATAGCGCTGCACGGTGGGCGCCAGCCAGGCCACGACCTCCTCGGCGGACATCTCGACGGCCGGCGGCAGCCGCAGCACGTAACGGACGAGCGCCATGCCGAGGATCTGGGACGCGACGAGCGCCGCACGGCGGGGCGCGTCCGCCGGGTCGGGGCAGACGCCCCGGGTGACCGGGCCGAGCTGCGCGGCGAAGATCTCGTGCACGCGCGCGGCCCCGACCTCGTTGGTGACCCCCACCCGCAGCATCGCGGTGAGGGCCTCGTCGCTCTCCCAGCGCTCCAGGAAGTGGGTGACGAGGGCGACGCCGACGTGCTGCGCGGGCAGGGCGCCCAGCTCGGGCATGCCGATCTCGATGGCGGACGCGGCGGCGAAAAGCCCCTGCTTGCTGCCGTAGTAGCGCATCACCATCGACGGGTCGATCCCGGCGTCACGGGCGATGGCCCGAATGGTGGCGCGCTCGTATCCGTCGGAGGCGAAGCGCTCGCGGGCGGCCTCCAGGATGGCGGCCCGGGTGGCGTCGGAACGGCGGACGGTCGTCATACCAACAACTGTAGGCCAACGGGTGTTGACACGCCATTCGAGCCGCCCTACCGTTGCCAACAAGCGTTGACCAACAGCTGTTGACCAACATTCGTTGGCAAACGATCGTGGGCACCCTGGAGGCAGCCATGAGCACCAACAGCACCACGGACACGGACGTACTCGTCATCGGCGCGGGCCCCACCGGCCTCCTGCTCGCCGGCGACCTCGCCGCCGCCGGCATCGACGTCACCCTCGTCGAGCGCCGACCGCACGGCCTGGGCAACATGACCCGCGCCTTCGGCGTCCACGCCCGCACCCTCGAGCAGCTCGACGCCCGCGGCCTCGCGGACGAACTCCTCGCCACCGGCACCACCCTGACCAGCGCACGGCTCTTCGGCCGCCTGGACATGGACATGACCCGGCTGCCCACCCGCTTCAACCACCTGCTCGTCACCCCGCAGTACGAGGTCGAGCGCCTCCTGGAGCGCCGCGCGGTCGACGCGGGCGTCACCTTCCGGTACGGGACGGAGCTGCGCGGACTGCGCCAGGACGCCGGCAGCGTCACCGCCGAACTCACCGACCCCGACGGCACCCCGCTCACGCTCCGCGCCCGCTACCTGGTCGGCACGGACGGCCACCGCAGCTCGGTCCGCACCGCCCTCGGCCTGCCCTTCCCCGGCCGGTCCGTGATCCGCTCCATCGTCCTCGCCGACGTGCGCCTGACCGACGCGCCCACCGACTCCTTCAGCGTCGCCGGCGCCGGAGACACCTTCGCCTTCATCGCCCCCTTCGGCGACGGCTGGTACCGGGTCATGGGCTGGACCCGCGCCCGCCAGGTCGACGACAGCGAGCCCGTCGACCTCGAAGAGGTCCGCGAGATCGCCCGCAAGGCCCTCGGCACGGACCACGGCATGCACGACGCCCGCTGGATCTCCCGCTTCCACAGCGACGAGCGCCAGGCCCCCGCCTACCGCGTCGGCCGCGCCTTCCTCGCCGGAGACGCCGCCCACGTCCACTCCCCCGCCGGCGGCCAGGGCATGAACACCGGCCTCCAGGACGCCGCCAACCTCTCCTGGAAGCTCACCGCCGTACTCCGCGGCGAGGCACCCGACCCCGAGGCCCTCCTCGACAGCTACCAGTCCGAGCGCCACCCCGTCGGCACCATGGTGCTCCGCAGCAGCGGCGCGATCGTCCGCCTCGCGATGGCCCACACCCCGCTCACCCGCGCCGCCCGCTCCCTCGCCGTCCGGCTCCTGGGCGCGATCCGGCCCGCCTCGGCCCGCGCCGTGGGCATGATCAGCGGCATCGGTGTCTCCTACGCCCCCACGCCCGGCAGCGCCCGCCCCTCGGGCCGCCGCGCACCCGACGCCCACCTGCGCGAAGGCCGGCTCTACGAGCTGCTCCGCCAGGGCGAGTTCGTCCTGATCGCCCCGGAGGGAGCGACCCCGGCCCTGCCGGCGACCGCCCCCGTCACCCCGAAGCACCTCGTACGGGCCACCTGGACGGACCCGGCGAAGAAGGCCGCCGTACTGATCCGCCCCGACGGCTACGTCCACTGGGCGAGCAACTGAAGGGAGGCCGGGACTCAGAACCGGACTCAGAAGACGTAAGGATCCCCGGTGGCGAGCACGAGAACACGATGGCGGTCGTTCAACCGATTCCGGTCGGCCACCCCGTCCCTCCAGGCCGTCGTGACCTCGACCGTCATCTCGTCCGGAAGGGCCGCGGTCCGCAGGTCGAGCGCCAGCTCGCCGGTACCACCCGCGGCCCCGAGCGCGCCCGTCCGGCAGGACACCACCCGGTCGCTGCTCCACAGACAGGCCGGCGGCAGCTCCTCGCCCCCCGCCATCGGCTCGGAGAAGGCGATCCGGACCGTCGCCTGGGAGATGTCGGAAGGCCCGTGGTTCTCGCTGACGAGCCAGACACCGACCCTCCCCTCCCAGAGGGAGACGTGCCCGTGATGGGACAGATCCGCCTCGGCCCCGACCGCCGGCCCCACGGCACCGGCACTCCCGCCCGCACCCACCACCGTCACGGCCGCGAGAACGACCCCGGCCCAACCCTTCCGCAATCCACGCATAACCACAAAATACCGATGCCTGATCACATAGTCTGACAACTCATCAGCCCGCGTGTCCCCGTCATGACACCCTGCCCTCATGCTGATCGCCCGCTCCATCGCCCTGTTCGTCCTCGCCGCCCTCTTCGAGATCGGCGGCGCCTGGCTCGTCTGGCAGGGCGTGCGGGAGCACCGCGGCTGGATCTGGATCGGCGCGGGAGTCATCGCCCTCGGTGTCTACGGCTTCGTCGCCACCCTCCAGCCCGACGCCGAGTTCGGCCGCGTCCTCGCCGCCTACGGCGGAGTGTTCGTCGCCGGCTCCCTCGCCTGGGGCATGGCCGCCGACGGCTACCGCCCCGACCGCTGGGACGTCACCGGCGCCCTCATCTGCCTCGCCGGCATGGCCGTGATCATGTACGCCCCACGAGGCCGCTGAACACGCCCGCCTATCCTGACCGGGCGATCCACCCGCAATCGACCACACGCGCGAGGAGCACGTCATGACTGCCGCCGGCACCCCCATCGCCGTCATCACCGGAGCGAGCAGCGGAATCGGCGCCGCCACCGCCCGACAGCTGGCCGCCGCCGGCTACCGCGTGGTCCTCACCGCCCGCCGCAAGGACCGCATCGAGGACCTCGCCGCCGAGATCAACGAAGCCGGCCACCAGGCCACGGCCTACGCCCTCGACGTCACCGACCGCGCCGCCGTCGACGAGTTCGCCACCGCCTTCCGCACCCTCGCCGTCCTCGTCAACAACGCCGGCGGCGCCCTCGGCGCCGACCCGGTCGCCACCGGAGACCCCGAGGACTGGCGCCGGATGTACGAGGTCAACGTCCTCGGCACCCTCCACATGACCCAGGCCCTGCTCCCCGCCCTCACCGCGAGCGGCGACGGCACGGTGGTCGTCCTCTCCTCCACCGCCGGCCACTCCACCTACGAGGGCGGCGCGGGCTACGTCGCCGCGAAGAACGGCGCCCGCGTCCTCGCCGAGACCCTCCGCCTGGAGATCGTCGGCACCCCCGTGCGCGTCATCGAGATCGCCCCCGGCATGGTCAAGACCGACGAGTTCGCCACGACCCGCTTCCGCGGCGACACCGACAAGGCGGCCAAGGTCTACGCGGGCGTCGCCGAACCCCTCACCGCCGACGACGTCGCCGACACCATCACCTGGGCCTGCACCCGCCCCCCGCACGTCAACATCGACCTCCTGGTGGTCCGCCCCCGAGCCCAGGCCTCCAACACCAAGGTCCACCGCGAGCTGTAGGGCCCGGTCGCGCGGACGCACGAGAGGGGCCGGTGCGCCGCACCGGCCCCTCTCGTCCCCGAAGGGAACCCCTCAGCCCTTCACACAGATGACCTGCTTCAGCTTGGCGACGACCTCCACCAGGTCCCGCTGCTGGTCGATGACCTTCTCGATCGACTTGTAGGCGCCCGGGATCTCGTCGACGACGCCGGAGTCCTTGCGGCACTCCACGCCCCGCGTCTGCTCCTCCAGGTCCCGCGTCGAGAAGCGCCGCTTCGCCGCGCTCCGGCTCATCTTCCGGCCGGCGCCGTGCGAGGCGGAGTTGAACGACGCCGCGTTCCCGAGGCCCTTCACGATGTACGAGCCCGTACCCATCGAGCCCGGGATGATCCCGAACTCCCCGGAGCCGGCCCGGATCGCGCCCTTCCGCGTGACCAGCAGGTCCATGCCCTCGTACTGCTCCTCCGCCACGTAGTTGTGGTGGCAGGAGATCACCGGGTCGAAGGTCACCCTGGCCTTGCGGAACTCCCTCCGGACGACCTCCTGGTAGAGCGCCATCATGATCGCGCGGTTGTACTTCGCGTACTCCTGAGCCCAGAAGAGGTCGTGCCGGTAATCCGCCATCTGCGGGGTGTCCGCGACGAACACCGCCAGGTCGCGGTCGACGAGGCCCTGGTTGTGCGGCAGCTTCTGCGCCTGGCCGATGTGGTACTCGGCGAGCTCCTTGCCGATGTTCCGCGACCCGGAATGCAGCATGAGCCACACCGAACCGGACTCGTCGATGCAGAACTCCACGAAGTGGTTGCCGGACCCGAGCGTCCCCATCTGCAGGGCCGCCCGCTCCCGACGGAACTTCACCGCGTCCGCGACCCCGTCGAACCGCGCCCAGAAGTCCTCCCACCCCGCCGCGGGGAACTGGTACAGCCGCTTCGGGTCCACCTCCTCGCGGTGGAGGCCCCGGCCCACCGGGATCGCCTGCTCGATCTTCGAGCGGAGGCGGGAGAGGTCGCCCGGCAGGTCGTTCGCCGTCAGGGACGTCCTGACCGCCGACATGCCGCAGCCGATGTCCACACCGACCGCCGCCGGACAGACCGCACCCTGCATCGCGATCACCGAGCCGACGGTCGCGCCCTTGCCGTAGTGCACGTCCGGCATCACGGCCAGGCCCTTGATCCACGGAAGCGTCGCCACGTTCTGCAGCTGCTGCATGGCGCCACCCTCGACCGAGGCGGGGTCGGCCCACATCCTGATCGGTACTTTCGCGCCGGGCACCTCTACGTACGACATACTTCCCCAATTCCCCCGAAAAGACTGATAACGCAAAAACCGGAGCCAAAGCCCGTACAGGTGACAGCGGACCGGCATCAACGGCTGCGTGTGCGATAGACATTGTGTCCATCGGCCGGGTTCGCGCGGCAAACAGTTTTCGGGAAAGACTTCGGGTGAAGGGAGCCTGGGACCGTGCAGCGAAAGAGGTACGCACCCGGCCGCACCGGGTCCGCGGCTCGCACCGCCGTCGCCCTCGCACTCGGCCTCGGCCTGGGCGCCGGCCTCACCGCGTGCTCCGGCGGGACCCCCGCCGACGACATCGCCGTCGACGCCAAGGCCGGCCAGGCCTCCGCCCCCGTCGCACCCCCCGGCCGCTACCGCACCCTGTTCGAGCCCTGCGGCGCCGTTCCGCAGGCCACCCTCAAGGACCTGCTCCCGGGCGCGGCCGCGCTGCCCGACACCGAGCGCGACAAGGCGTACCGGGGCATCGCGGCGGTCACGTACGACACGGACCGGCGCGTGGGCTGCACGTGGAAGGCCGACACCCCGGACACCTCGCACCGGCTGTCCCTCGACATCGAGCGGGTGGTGTCGTACGACGCGGCGGTCAGCGATGACGACCGGGCGCAGGAGGTGTACGTCCGCAAGCAGCTCGCGGCGGGCATCCCGGTACCGCCCACGGCGCCGCCGAGCCCGACGGCGACGGCGACGGCGCCCCCCACGGGCAGCCCGACCACCTCGGCCACCGCCACCGCCGCGGCCACGGCTCCGCCGGCCAAGACGCCGACGGGCGGTCCCGCCGACCCGAGCGCCACGGAGTCGGCGACCGGTCTGGAGCCGCGCGTCCTCGAGGGCCTCGGGGACATCGCGTTCGTCGACGACGTCCTCAGCACGACGGGTGCGAACAGTCATCAGCGTGCCGTCAGCGTGGTCTTCCGCACATCGAACGTGATCGTGACGATCTCGTACCGGGAGCAGAGCACGGGTTCCGCGGAGGCACCGGACAGCGCGGAACTGCAGGAAAAGGCCCGGAATCTGGCCCGGCAGCTGGCCGAGCGGCTGGAGGAGTAGCCGCTCGGCCGCGATCCGTGAGCGGACGGCGACCACGTAACGTGTCGGCGTACCCGTGGCCGTGGCCATGGCCGCGCCCGTGGCTCCGGCCGACGGGTCACCGGCCGACCGTACGACAAGCGACTGAAGGAACCATGCAGCGATCAGCTCCGCGAACGCGTCTCTCCCGCATACTCGCCTGCGCCGCCGTCCCGGTGATGCTCGTCGCCGCGGGGTGCTCCTCCTCGGATTCCGGGGACTCCGGCAAGACGCAGGGGGAGGGGCAGCAGGGTCAGGGCCAGACGTCGGCGTCGGCGTCCGTGACGCCGTCGCCCTCGCAGTCGACGAAGAAGGTCAAGCCGGCGAAGTTCGCGAAGCTTCCGCAGGTCTGCAAGGCGATCTCGGCGAAGACGACGGCGTCGCTGGTGCCGAAGGCGAAGACGAAGGGCGGCACGCCGGCGGCCTCCAGTGACCTGGCCAGCCGTGGCGGCTGCTCGTGGAACGGGCTCGACGACAAGGGCGTGAAGGGCTCGCAGTACCGCTGGCTGGACGTGTCCTTCTACCGCTACGACTCCGACGCGGTGCTCGGCAGCGGTCAGGAGCGCGCCCAGGAGAACCTGGCGAAGGAGCTGGCGAAGGTCCAGGAGACGCCGGGCGCGAAGAAGCTGAAGACCGTCACGGCGAACGGCATCGGGGACGAGGCGAAGACCGTCACGTACCAGCTGCGCAAGACGGACGAGGACTTCCAGTACACGTCGGTCCTGGTGCGTACGGGCAACGTGCTGGTTCTGCTGTCGTACAACGGCGCCGGTTACGCGGGTGCCGAGACGCCGTCGGAGAAGACGATCACGAACGGTGCGGGGACTGCGGTCAAGGAGGCCGTGGCAGCGGTCGCCGCAGCCAACAAGTAGTCACAAACCGGCGCAGAGTGCCACATTCGCGCGGAGCCCGTCCCTCCCCCCGAGGGCCGGGCTTCGCTCACATGTGCCACTCTGTGCGCGCCGGATGTCGATTGACGGGAGGGTTCGCGGGTGGCCGCGATGCAGCTGACACGCACACACCGAATACTCATCGGCCTCGTCATCGGCGGTGCGCTGATCATCGCGGGGATCGGTTTCGCGGGTTCGTACGCCGCCGTGCGCGAGCTCGCCCTGCAGAAGGGCTTCGGCACCTTCTCGTACTTCTTCCCGATCGGCATCGACGCGGGCATCTGTGTGCTGCTCGCGCTGGACCTGCTGCTGACCTGGCTGCGGATCCCGTTCCCACTGCTGCGCCAGACCGCCTGGGTGCTGACGGCCGCGACGATCGCCTTCAACGGCGCGGCGGCCTGGCCGGACCCGCTGGGCGTGGGGATGCACGCGGTGATCCCGGTGCTGTTCGTGGTGGCGGTGGAGGCCGCGCGGCACGCGGTGGGCCGGATCGCGGACATCACGGCCGACAAGCACATGGAGGGCGTCCGGATCACCCGCTGGCTGCTGTCGCCGGTGCCGACGTTCCGGCTGTGGCGGCGGATGAAGCTGTGGGAGCTCCGCTCGTACGAGCAGGTGATCAAGCTGGAGCAGGAGCGGCTGGTCTACCAGGCGCGGCTGCAGGCGCGTTTCGGGCGGGGGTGGCGGCGCAAGGCTCCGGTGGAGGCGCTGATGCCGCTGCGTCTCGCCCGGTACGGGGTGCCACTGGCGGAGACGGCGCCGGAGGGCCTGGCGGCGGCGGGCATCGAGCCGGTCGTCCTGCCTGCGGATTCGCTGTCGCCGGTGCCGCAGCCGGTCGCACTGGCGGAGCCGCAGCAGCAGGCGGCGCTGCCGGCGCAGGTCCAGGGGCAGGTTCCGGCGCAGGTCCAGGGCCAGATGCCGGAGCAGGTTCCGGGGCAGGTCCAGGTGCAGGTTCCCGGGCAGGGGCAGGCCCCGGTCGGGCCGGTGAACCACGAGAGTCCGTGGTTCGACGCCACGCAGGTCTCCCCGGAGTCGTACGAGGGCACGTACAACCCGCAGATCGTGGAGGGTCTCGAGCCCATGCCGGTCCCGGTTCCGCAGGGGCCGGAGGACGTGCCGCCGGCGGGTCCGGAGGAGTTCGTGGAGTACCCGGAGTACGTGGAGCAGCCGGAGCAGCGGGTCGACGACTTCGAGGACGTCGTCTACAAGGTCATGGGCTCGTACGTGCTCGAGCACGAGCAGTTCCCGGCCGAGGCCGAGCTGGCGCGTCTGGTGGCCGAGCAGTACGGCCTTCCGGAGTTCCCGCCGAACGACATCGACCTGCTGCGGCAGGCGGTGCCGGGTGCCCAGGAGCGCGTCCAGCAGGCGAGGGCCGACGTGGACACCCCGTAGGAGAGACGTCGTACGTGAAAGGGCCGCCACCCGGATCCGGGTGGCGGCCCTTTCACGTACTCGGGTCACGCGCTCACGCGCCGAGCAGCTTGCGCACCCGGTCCGCGCCGACCGCGAGCAGCAGCGTGGGCAGGCGGGGGCCGGACCCCTTTCCCCACGCCGCCCTCGCACCGCTCGGCCCCAAGGGGCCTCTCGGGCTTCGACCGGCTGCGCCGGACTCCGTCCGTCGACCCGCAGCCCGGTCCGAAGCCTCTGAACGCTACGCGCCGAGCAGCTTGCGCACCCGGTCCGCGCCGACCGCGAGCAGCAGCGTGGGCAGGCGGGGGCCGGTCTCGCGGCTGACGAGGAGCTTGTAGAGCAGGGCGAAGAAGGCGCGCTGAGCGAGCTTCAGCTCGGGCGTCGGCTTGGCCTCGGGGTCGAGACCGGCCATGACCTTCGGGACGCCGTAGACGAGGGTGGTGAGTCCGTCGAGCGACCAGTGGGTGTCGAGGCCCTCCAGGAGCAGGCGGAGCGACTCGCGGCCCTGGTCGTCGAGGGTGCCGAGGAGCTCGGTGTCGGGCTCCTCGCGGACGATGGTGCGCTGGTCGGCCGGGACCTGGTTGGTGATCCAGTTCTCGGCGCGGTCGAGGCGCGGCCGGACCTCGTCGAGGGAGGTCACCGGGTTCTCGGGGTCGAGTTCGGTGAGGATCCGCAGGGTCTGCTCGTCATGGCCGGCGGTGATGTCCATGACGGAGGCGAGGGTGCGGTACGGGAGCGGACGCGGGGTGCGCGTCAGCTCGCCGGCGGCCGTGCGGGCGGCGCGGGAGTGGGCGGCGGCGTCGGCGGGCAGGACGGAGCCGTCGGCGACCTTGGCCTCCAGCTTGTCCCACTCGTCGTAGAGCCGCTGGATCTCCTGGTCGAAGGCGATCTTGAAGGACTGGTTGGGCCGACGGCGGGCGTACAGCCAGCGCAGGAGCTGCGGCTCCATGATCTTCAGGGCGTCCGCCGCGGTGGGCACGCCGCCGCGGGAGGAGGACATCTTGGCCATGCCGCTGATGCCGACGAAGGCGTACATGGGGCCGATGGGCTGGACGCCGTCGAAGATGCCGACGATCTGCCCGCCGACCTGGAAGGACGAACCGGGCGAGGAGTGGTCGACGCCGGAGGGCTCGAAGATGACGCCCTCGTAGGCCCAGCGCATGGGCCAGTCGACCTTCCAGACCAGCTTGCCGCGGTTGAACTCGCTGAGCTTGACGGTCTCGGAGAAGCCGCAGTTCGTGCAGGTGTAGGCGAGCTCGGTGGTGTCGTCGTCGTAGGACGTGACGGTGGTGAGGTCCTTCTCGCACTGACCGCAGTAGGGCTTGTACGGGAAGTAGCCGGAGGCGCCCCCGGAGCCGTCGTCCTCGGCGGCGGCGCCGGAGCCCTCCTCGGCCTCCAGCTCGGCCTCGTCGAGGGGCTTCTGGGACTGCTTCTTCGGGGCCTTCTTCGTCCGGTACTGGTCGAGGATGGCGTCGATGTCGCCACGGTGCTTCATGGCGTGCAGGATCTGCTCGCGGTAGACGCCGGCCGTGTACTGCTCGGTCTGGCTGATCGGGTCGTACTCGACGCCGAGCTCCGCGAGGGACTCGACCATGGCGGCCTTGAAGTGCTCGGCCCAGTTGGGGTGGGGCGAGCCGGCGGGGGCCGGGACCGAGGTCAACGGCTTGCCGATGTGCTCGGCCCAGGAGGCGTCGATGCCCTCGATGCCGTTCGGGACCTTGCGGTAGCGGTCGTAGTCGTCCCAGGAGATGAGGTGCCGGACCTCGTATCCGCGGCGGCGGATCTCGTCGGCGACCAGGTGCGGGGTCATGACCTCGCGGAGGTTGCCGAGGTGGATCGGGCCCGAGGGGGAGAGTCCGGAGGCGACGACGACCGGTTTGCCAGGCGCACGTCGCTCCGACTCGGCGATGACCTCGTCCGCGAAACGGGAGACCCAGTCGGTCTCGGTGCTGCTCTGAGCCACGGTCGGTACGTCCTTCTTCCTGAGGGATTCTGCCTGTCAGCCCTACGAGGACCATTCTCCCAGACGGAACGACACTCTCCGAGGTTGTCCACAGGCGGGGAAATCACGTTGCGCCGCCATGGGACACTTGACAAGCGAATCAGACCTGACGGACTCAACAGGAACGGAAGCTCATGGCCTCGGTCCCTTCCCTCGCTTCGACCGTGCAGCAGCGCCTCGCGGACGGCCTCTCGGCGGCTCTGCCGGACGCCGCGTCCGCCGACCCGCTGCTGCGACGAAGCGACCGGGCCGACTTCCAGGCCAACGGCATCCTGGCGCTCGCCAAGCAGCTCAAGGGCAATCCGCGTGAGCTGGCGACGAAGGTCGTCGAGGCCATCCCGGCCAACGACGTCCTGAAGGAGATCGAGGTCTCGGGCCCCGGCTTCCTGAACATCACGGTGACCGACTCGGCGATCATCGACACCCTCGCGGCCCGTGCGGCGGACGCGCGTCTCGGCGTGCCGTTCAACGAGTCGGCGGGCACGACGGTCATCGACTACGCCCAGCCGAACGTGGCGAAGGAGATGCACGTCGGCCACCTGCGGTCCGCGGTGATCGGCGCGGCGATGGTCGAGATCCTGGAGTTCACCGGCGAGACGGTGGTCCGGCGTCACCACATCGGCGACTGGGGCACCCAGTTCGGCATGCTCATCCAGTTCCTGATCGAGCACCCGCACGAGCTGGACCACTCCTCGGAGGCGGAGGTCTCCGGCGAGGAGGCCATGTCGAACCTGAACCGGCTGTACAAGGCCTCGCGTGCGCTGTTCGACTCCGACGAGGAGTTCAAGACGCGGGCGCGTGCCCGGGTCGTGGACCTCCAGGCGGGCGACGAGGAGACCCTGGCGCTCTGGCAGCGGTTCGTCGACGAGTCCAAGATCTACTTCTACTCGGTCTTCGACAAGCTGGACATGGACATCCGGGACGGCGACGTCGTCGGCGAGTCCGGGTACAACGACATGCTGCAGGAGACCTGCCGGATCCTGGAGGAGTCGGGCGTCGCGGTCCGTTCCGAGGGTGCGCTGTGCGTGTTCTTCGACGACGTGAAGGGCCCGGACGGCAACCCGGTGCCGCTGATCGTGCAGAAGTCCGACGGCGGCTTCGGCTACGCGGCGACGGACCTGTCGGCGATCCGGGACCGGGTGCAGAACCTGAAGGCGACGTCGCTGCTGTACGTGGTGGACGCCCGCCAGTCGCTGCACTTCAAGATGGTCTTCGAGACGGCCCGCCGCGCCGGCTGGCTGAACGACGAGGTGAAGGCCGTCCAGCTGGCCTTCGGCACGGTCCTGGGCAAGGACGGCAAGCCGTTCAAGACCCGTGAGGGCGAGACGGTGCGGCTGGTGGATCTGCTGGACGAGGCGATCGACCGTGCCTCGGCCGTGGTCCGGGAGAAGGCCCAGGACCTCACGGAGGCGGAGATCGCCGAGCGTGGTGCGCAGGTGGGCATCGGCGCGGTGAAGTACGCGGACCTGTCGACGTCGGCGGCCCGCGACTACAAGTTCGACCTGGACCAGATGGTCTCGCTGAACGGCGACACCTCGGTGTACCTGCAGTACGCGTACGCGCGTATCCAGTCGATCCTGCGGAAGGCCGGCGACGCGAAGCCGGTCGCGCACCGGGAGCTCGGCCTGGCCGCCTCGGAGCGGGCCCTCGGTCTGCACCTGGACGGTTTCGGCGAGCTGATCGCGGAGACGGCCGCGGAGTACGCGCCGCACAAGCTGGCGGCATACCTGTACCAGCTGGCCTCGCACTACACGACGTTCTACTCGGAGTGCCCGGTCCTGAAGGCGGACACCCCGGAGCAGGTCGAGAACCGTCTGTTCCTGTGCGAGCTCACGGCCCGCACGCTGCACCAGGGCATGGCCCTGCTCGGCATCCGGACGCCCGAGCGCCTCTGACGCTTCGAGGTGAAGCCCCCGGTACGGATCTCCGTCCGGGGGCTTCGTCGTCAGCGGATGGCGTGAGAGGTCCGGCCGGACACCTCGTCGATCTCCTTGTGGGCCTTCTGGAGCAGCTGCGAGGCGAGGTCCATGAGGGCGCGTGCGCCGGCGATCTCCTCGCCCACCCGAAGCTGGTCCGGGTCCGAGGGGTGCCGGTTCGCGGTGCCGTGGGCCCGGAACTCGGTGCCGTCGGTGAGCCGGACCATGGCCGCGGCCCGCGTCCGGTCACCTTCCTCCTTGAATTCCATCTCCACATGCCATCCGACAAGCGTGTGCATCATGAGGACCACCTCCACCGAGGACCTGTCGGCTACCTCTCCAGGGTGCGCCGCCCGCTGCCGCCCCACCACTCGCCCCGTTGTCGGTGCGGCCCCCTACCTTCTGATCATGGCGATGATCCCGAACCAGCTGCCGAAGCTCGTGTCCGATCCGACGGGCCGCTCCCTCGGCCTCGACCTGCCGCCGGGCGCGCTCACGGGCCCGGCGGACGCTCCGTACTTCTGGTCGGGGCACGATCCGGCGGGTCCCGGGGCCTGGGCGGCGCTGCGGCCGGCGGCCCGTACGGCGGGGCTGCTGCCGGTGCTGCTGGGCGGTGAGTCGGATCCGGAGCCGGAGTGGATGAGCGATCCGGCGGACCACGACGCCGACGAGGTACTGGCCGGGTTCTGGGCGGACTACGCGGCCGCGGAGATACCGGAGGAGGAGCGGGACCCCGACCCCGCCGTGGCCGCCTCCGTGAAGGAGCTGTTCGGCGAGCAGCCGGGGTACGAGGAGATCGTGGCCCCGTTCGCTGCGGGCTGGCCGGGCCTGGCTCCGGCGCAGCGTCTGCGCACCGACCCGGATCGGGAGGCGACCAAGATCGCCGAGGCGCTGACGACGTCGGTCTCCTGGATGGCGGAGGCCCGACCGGCGCTGGTCCCGGCGCGGCGCAGTGCCGACATACCGGCGGTCATCGGCTGGACGGGGCCGTTGAACCACGAGAACGACGTGGCGCGGCTGTGCGCGGTGCTGCGGTCCTGGGAGGACCGTTTCGGCGCCCGGGTCGTGGCGCTCGTCGGCGGCCAGCTGGTGGTGTCGGTGGCGGCACCGCCCCGGACTCCGGAGGAGGCCGAGGCGGTGGCGGCGGAACACTTCGCGTTCTGCCCGGACAACATCACGCAGGGGCACCACGAGAGCCTGCGCGAGTACGCCCGCGAGGCGCTGATCGGCGCCCCGGTGTGGACCTTCTGGTGGGACTAGCTCCCGGTCAGCGGCGCCCGGCGGACAGCCACTGCGCGGCCTCGGTCGCCCAGTACGTGAGGATCATCTGACCACCGGCGCGGCGGATGCCGGTGAGGGTCTCCAGGATCGCCTTCTCGCGGTCGATCCAGCCCTTCTCGGCGGCGGCCTCGACCATCGAGTACTCGCCACTGATCTGGTACGCGGCGACGGGGACGTCGACGGACGCGGCGACCTTGGCGAGCACGTCCAGGTACGGCCCCGCGGGCTTGACCATGACCATGTCCGCGCCCTCCTCCAGGTCGAGTGCCAGCTCGCGCAGGGACTCGCGGAGGTTGGCGGGGTCCTGCTGGTAGGTCTTGCGGTCGCCCTTGAGGGAGGAGCCGACGGCCTCGCGGAACGGGCCGTAGAAGGCGGAGGAGTACTTCGCGGTGTACGCGAGGATCGACACGTCCTCCTTGCCGATGGTGTCGAGGGCGTCGCGGACGACTCCGACCTGCCCGTCCATCATTCCGGAGGGGCCGACGACGTGGACGCCGGCGTCGGCCTGGACCTGGGCCATCTCCGCGTAGCGTTCGAGCGTGGCGTCGTTGTCGACGCGGCCGTCGGCGTCCAGGACGCCGCAGTGGCCGTGGTCGGTGAACTCGTCGAGGCACAGGTCGGACATGATGACGAGCTCGTCGCCGACCTCGGCGCGGACGTCGCGGATGGCGACCTGAAGGATGCCGTCGGGGTCGGTGCCGGCGGTCCCGGCGGCGTCCTTCTTCTCGTCCTCGGGGACGCCGAAGAGCATGATCCCGGAGACCCCGGCCTCCAGCGCCTCCACGGCGGCCTTCCGCAGGGTGTCCCGCGTGTGCTGGACGACCCCGGGCATGGCCTGGATCGGCACGGGCTCGGTGATGCCCTCGCGCACGAACGCGGGCAGGATCAGGTCGGCGGGATGCAGCCGCGTCTCGGCCACCATCCGGCGCATGGCAGGCGTCGTCCGCAGCCGCCGCGGCCGCGCCCCGGGAAAGGATCCGTACGAGTTCATAGCCCCGAGGCTACGCCTGCACCCACAGTGCCTTTACCAACACCTTGTGGGCATACGCCCCGCCCCGTTGTGGGCATGCGTTCCGCCGGGGCGGAACAGGTGGGCCCAACGGAACGGCGCCCTTGCCGGCGCCAGAGGCTCCCGCACCTGAACCCGCATCGGAAGCGCGGCGCCACTGGTGGTGCGGGTCAAGGCGCAGGGGCGGGGGCGCAGCCAGGCGCGCCCCGCAACGCCAAGGGGTGCGGGCCCGGAAACCGGACCCGCACCCCACAGAACCGCTATGCCGGCTACGTCGTCCGACGTCGCCTGGCGCCCGGCCGCCGCTCACTGGGCCGCGTCACCGGATCCCCCGCCTCCAGCGCCGACTCCCGGCGACGGAGCCCGAAGTCGGCCAGCGCCTCCGCGAGCTTGTGGACCGACGGCTCGGGCGAGAGCACGTCGACGCGCAGCCCGTGCTCCTCGGCCGTCTTGGCCGTGGCGGGCCCGATGCAGGCGATGACCGTCACGTTGTGCGGCTTGCCGGCGATACCGACCAGGTTCCGCACGGTCGACGAGGAGGTGAAGAGCACGGCGTCGAAACCGCCGCCCTTGATCGCCTCCCGCGTGTCCGCCGGCGGCGGCGACGCGCGCACCGTCCGGTAGGCGGTGACGTCGTCGACCTCCCAGCCGAGCTCGATGAGGCCCGCGACCAGCGTCTCGGTCGCGATGTCGGCGCGCGGCAGGAAGACGCGGTCGATCGGGTCGAAGACCGGGTCGTAGGGAGGCCAGTCCTCGAGAAGACCCGCCGCGGACTGCTCGCCCGACGGCACGAGGTCCGGCTTCACACCGAAGTCGACCAGGGCGGCGGCGGTCTGCTCGCCCACCGCCGCGACCTTGATCCCGGCGAAGGCGCGGGCGTCGAGCCCGTACTCCTCGAACTTCTCCCGCACCGCCTTCACCGCGTTGACGGAGGTGAAGGCGATCCACTCGTAGCGGCCGGTGACGAGCCCCTTGACCGCGCGCTCCATCTGCTGCGGCGTGCGCGGCGGCTCGACGGCGATCGTCGGCACCTCGTGCGGCACGGCGCCGTACGAGCGCAGCTGGTCGGAGAGCGACGCGGCCTGCTCCTTGGTGCGCGGCACGAGGACCCGCCAGCCGAAGAGCGGCTTCGACTCGAACCACGACAGCTGGTCCCGCTGCGCCGGGGCGCTGCGCTCGCCGACCACGGCTATGACGGGCCGGTGGCCTTCGGGCGAGGGGAGGACCTTGCCCTGCTTGAAGACTTGGGCGATCGTCCCGAGGGTCGCGTTCCAGGTGCGCTGGCGCGTCGTCGTACCCGCGATCGTGACGGTGAGCGGGGTGTCCGGCTTACGGCCAGCCGCCACCAGCTCACCGGCCGCCGCGGCGACCGAGTCGAGGGAGGTGGAGACGACGACGGTCCCGTCCGAGGCACCGACCTCGGCCCAGCACCGCTCGTCGGCGGTCCGCGCGTCGACGAAGCGCACGTCGGTGCCCTGCGCGTCGCGCAGCGGGACACCGGCGTACGCGGGCACGCCGACGGCGGTCGCGACTCCGGGGACGACCTCGAAGGGGATGCCCTCGGCGGCGCAGGCGAGCATCTCGGCTCCGGCGTTCCCGTCGAGGCCGGGGTCGCCGGTCACCGCACGGACGACCCGCCTGCCGCCCCGCGCGGCCTCCATGACAAGATTGGCCGCATCCCTCAACACGGGGACACCGGCGGTTGTTGACGCCTCGTCAACAACCGTCAGCTCAGGCGTGCTCACCCCCACGCGCGCATGGCCGCGAACGACCTCGAGCACCTCCGGCTCGGCGATCAGGACGTCCGCCCCCGCGAGGGCCTCGACGGCCCTGAGGGTCAGGAGTCCGGGGTCACCCGGGCCTGCGCCGAGGAACGTGACGTGCCCATGGCCCGCGAAGGCCGGGGACAGGGGGCTGGTGGTCGGGCTGGTGGGGCTCAAAGTGCTCGCTCCCCCATAAGACCGGCCGCACCCTTGGCGAGCATCTCGTCCGCGAGTTCGCGTCCGAGCGCCAGGGCCTCGTCGTGCGAGGTGGGTACGGGTCCGGTGGTGGACAGCTGCACCAGCGTCGAGCCGTCGGTGGTGCCGACGACGCCGCGCAGGCGCATTTCGGTGACAACCTGCCCGTGACCGGGGTCGTCGGCCAGCAGGTCGGCCAGCGCACCCACGGGTGCGGAGCAGCCGGCCTCCAGGGCGGCGAGCAGGGATCGCTCGGCGGTCACGGCGGCCCGCGTGTGCGGGTCGTCGAGCGGCGCGAGCGCGGCGACGAGTTCGGTGTTCGACGCCAGGCATTCGACGGCCAGGGCCCCCTGGCCGGGGGCGGGCAGGACGGTGTCGACGGCCAGCGGCTCGGCGGTCAGGCCGCCGAGGAGCTCGTCGGTCCCGCCGATGCGGTTGAGTCCGGCGGCGGCCAGGACGACCGCGTCGAGCTCGCCCTTGCGGACGTAGCCGACGCGGGTGTCCACGTTGCCGCGGATCGGGACGCAGGTGATGTCCAGGCCGTGGTTGCGTGCGTACGCGTGGAGCTGCGCCATGCGCCGCGGGGAGCCGGTGCCGACGCGCGCGCCCGCGGGCAGCGTGTCCAGCGTGACGCCCTCGCCCGCGATCAGTACGTCGCGCGGGTCCTCGCGCAGCGGGATCGCGGCCAGCACCAGGTCGGGGTGCTGGGCGGTCGGCAGGTCCTTCAGGGAGTGCACGGCGAAGTCCACCTCGCCGGCGAGCAGCGCGTCACGCAGCGCGGCGACGAAGACGCCGGTGCCGCCGATCTGCGCGAGGTGCTCCCGGGAGGTGTCCCCGTACGTCGTGATCTCCACGAGCTCGACGGGCCGGCCGGTCAGCTGCCGGACGGCATCGGCCACGTGCCCGGACTGGGCCATGGCGAGCTTGCTGCGCCTGGTCCCGAGCCTCAGTGCCCTCTCGGTCATACTCGCCCTCGGTTCTTGACGTCGGCGTCATTCAGGTCGGCCCGGCTGACAGAAGCCACCGTCTCCGGGTCGAGGTCGAAGAGTGTCCGCAGCGCGTCCGCGTACCCGGCGCCGCCGGGCTCGCTGGCCAGCTGCTTGACCCGCACGGTCGGCGCGTGCAGGAGCTTGTCGACGACGCGGCGCACGGTCTGGGTGATCTCGGCGCGCTGCTTGTCGTCGAGGCCGGGGAGGCGGCCTTCGAGGCGGGCGACCTCGCCGGCGACCACTTCGGCGGCCATGGTGCGCAGGGCGACCACGGTCGGGGTGATGTGGGCGGCGCGCTGGGCCGCGCCGAAGGCGGCGACCTCGTCGGAGACGATGCCGCGGACCTGGTCGACGTCGGAGGCCATGGGCGCGTCGGCGGAGGCCTCGGCGAGCGACTCGATGTCGACGAGCCGGACACCGGGGATGCGGTGGGCTGCGGCGTCGATGTCGCGGGGCATGGCGAGGTCGAGGAGGAAGAGCGGGTCGCGGCGTCCGCGCGCGGCGGCCTCGACGGCCTCGCCGGTGAGGACGAGTCCGGTGGCGCCGGTGCAGGAGACGACGACGTCGGCACGTGTCAGTTCGTCGCCGACGGCAACCATCTCGACCGCGCGTGCGGCCACGCCCGTTCCCCCGGGCTCGTTCAGGATCTGGGCGAGCCGCTCGGCGCGGGCCAGGGTGCGGTTGGCGATGACGATCTCGGAGACGCCGGAGCGCGCCAGGGTGGCGGCGGCGAGCGAGGACATCGAGCCGGCGCCGATGACGAGGGCCTTCTTGCCCTTGGCCCAGGTCTCGACGTCGGTGTCCTGCGCGAGCTGCTCCAGGCCGAAGGTGACGAGCGACTGCCCGGCCCGGTCGATCCCGGTCTCGCTGTGGGCGCGCTTGCCGACCCTCAGGGCCTGCTGGAACAGGTCGTTGAGGAGGCGTCCCGCGGTGTGGAGGTCCTGGCCGAGGGCGAGGGCGTCCTTGATCTGGCCGAGGATCTGACCCTCGCCGACGACCATGGAGTCGAGTCCGCAGGCCACCGAGAAGAGGTGGTGGACGGCCCGGTCCTCGTAGTGCACATAGAGATAAGGAGTGAGCTCGTCCAGGCCGACGCCGCTGTGCTGCGCGAGCAGCGTGGACAGCTCGGCGACCCCGGCGTGGAACTTGTCCACGTCGGCGTAGAGCTCGATGCGGTTGCAGGTGGCCAGGACGGTGCCCTCGGCGGCCGGTTCGGCGGCGAGGGTGTCCTGGAGCAGCTTGGTCTGGGTGTCCGCCGACAGCGAGGCCCGCTCCAGGATGGAGACGGGGGCGCTGCGGTGGCTGAGGCCGACGACGAGAAGGCTCATGCCGGCATCACCGCGGGGACGTCCCCGTCGGGTCCCTTGCGACCGGTGGTGCCCGTGGTGGCGCGCGGGGCCGGCGGTACGACGGCGGCGGGCTCGGGCTCCGGCTCGGCGAGCGCGTCGGGGCCCTCCTCGGCACCGGTCTCCTCGCCGGCCTTCCGCTGCTCGTGGAAGGCGAGGATCTGCAGCTCGATGGAGAGGTCGACCTTGCGCACGTCGACGCCGTCGGGCACGGAGAGCACGGTCGGGGCGAAGTTCAGGATGGAGGTGACTCCGGCGGCCACGAGCCGGTCGCAGACCTGCTGGGCGACGCCGGCCGGGGTCGCGATGACGCCGATGGAGACGCCGTCCTCGCTGATGATCTTCTCGAGGTCGTCGCTGTGCTGGACGGGGATCCCGGCGACCGGCTTGCCGGTCATGGCGGGGTCGGCGTCGATGAGCGCGGCGACGCGGAAGCCGCGGGAGGCGAAGCCGCCGTAGCCGGCGAGGGCGGCGCCGAGGTTGCCGATGCCGACGATGACGACGGGCCAGTCCTGGGTGAGCCCCAGCTCACGGGAGATCTGGTAGACGAGGTACTCGACGTCGTAGCCGACACCGCGGGTGCCGTACGAGCCGAGGTAGCTGAAGTCCTTGCGCAGCTTCGCGGAGTTGACCCCCGCCGCGGCCGCGAGCTCCTCGGAGGAGACCGTGGGTACGGAGCGCTCCGAGAGCGCGGTGAGTGCGCGCAGATACAGCGGAAGCCGGGCGACGGTGGCCTCGGGAATTCCTCGGCTACGGGTCGCCGGTCGGTGAGTTCGGCCAGTTGCCACGGTGCTCCTGCGGGATGAGCGGGGCTGCAGGCGGCCATACGTCACAAGACCGCCCCGTCGAATGCAGGCTATGTCTTTGTGAACGCGTGCACAAAGATGGTGTCCGTTTTGTCCGGCCAAAGTGACCGGGGTCACGCGGCCGGTTCGCATCGTCGCGGAACCGCGGAGCGTGTCAGCGCGTTGAGATCCCGAAGGGGGCAAAGCCGCACACTCTCCTCACGATGCCGCCCCCGAAACCCAACAAAACGTCCATGATGGTAGCCGTCTTTCGGTCAGGCACCCAGTTCGCGCCGGAGCCGGCCGGCGTCCACGCGCCAGAAGGTGTGCTGTTCGCCGTCGATCAGGACGACGGGAATCTGCTCCCAGTACGCCCGGTGGAGCTCCTCGTCCCGGGTGATGTCCTTCTCCTCCCAGGATGCTCCGGTCTCCGCGCACACGGTCTCGATCACCGCGCGGGCGTCGTCACAGAGATGGCACCCCGGCTTGCCGATCAGCGTGACGGTCCGCGAAGCGGCGGCCTTCTTCTTCGTACGTCCGAACATGGCGTCCATTCTGGCGCCGGGTAACAGTGGAGTCCCCCACTGTTCACACGACGGCATCCTCACAAGTCGGGAAGTACCGAACAGACTGGCTATGCTCAACGGCATGGCCGCACTGGGATGGCTCACCCCCCGTAGGCGCTCCGCCACCGCGCGCAGCGTCCTGGCAGGCGAGGCCGCCGCCGAGGCGGCGCGCAAGTCCTCGCTCCAGCTGGAACAGGAGCGCGAGGAGTCCGCCGCCGCCGAACCCGAGGCCGCGGAGCCCGAGTTCCCGGTCGTCGGCGACGTGCGCGCAGCCGCCTTCTTCGACCTCGACAACACCGTGATGCAGGGCGCCGCGATCTTCCACTTCGGCCGCGGCCTGTACAAGCGGAAGTTCTTCCAGCGCCGTGAACTCGCACGCTTCGCCTGGGCGCAGGTCTGGTTCCGGCTGGCCGGCGTCGAGGACCCGGCGCACATGCAGGAGGCCCGCGACAGCGCGCTCTCCATCGTCAAGGGCCACCGCGTCTCCGAACTGATGTCGATCGGCGAGGAGATCTACGACGAGTACATGGCCGACCGCATCTGGCCCGGGACCCGTGGCCTCGCCCAGGCGCACCTGGACGCGGGCCAGAAGGTCTGGCTGGTGACGGCCGCCCCGGTCGAGACGGCCACGATCATCGCCCGCCGCCTCGGCCTCACCGGCGCGCTCGGCACGGTCGCGGAGTCGGTGGACGGGGTCTACACGGGCCGGCTGGTCGGCGAGCTGCTGCACGGCCCGGCCAAGGCCGAGGCGGTCCGGGCGCTGGCCGCCGCCGAGGGCCTGGACCTCGCCCGCTGCGCCGCGTACAGCGACTCGCACAACGACATCCCGATGCTGTCGCTGGTGGGGCACCCGTACGCGATCAACCCGGACACCAAGCTGCGCAAGCACGCGAAGGACCGGGACTGGCGGCTGCGCGACTACCGGACCGGCCGGAAGGCCGCGAAGGTCGGCATCCCCGCCGCCGCGGGCCTGGGCGCGCTGGCGGGCGGCACGGCCGCCGCGGTCGCCCTGCACCGCCGCCGCCACTGACGCGGGTCCGGCGCCGGTTCACGGCAGGGTCCTGCCGATACGTTTCGGCTGCGATCATCTGCGACAACCCCGGACCAGCCCCGCTCACCCGTCCGTGGTCGAACAGCACCGCACAGGTCGACTCCCGGGCATTCTCGCCCCCTTACCCCGCAGCGGCCCCGTTCACTCACGCGCCCCGTACTTGAGCACAACGCATCGCCCGCGCAGTCACACTCGGAAGCAAAGCGATCAACAACCGGTCACGAACTGCGCCTTGATGCGACTACAAGCAGTAACAGATACGACGTAACCGGTGATTTGAGCAACTGGGTGTAGCGCTGCCTGTACGAAGCGTTATTCTCCTCAGACGCACAAAGGACCCCTCACGTCGCCACGACGGGTGAACGGTCCCGCACTGCACGTGATGGAAGCTCTGCCTCTGGGAGTCCCGTGTACCCACACGTCGGGGTTGACACCTCGGGCCTGGCTACGCTGCGCGCAACGGTCCTCGACCACTTGCGCGGCTTCGTCCCCACCGCGTACGCCGGCCCTGTCCCCGCCTTCGCCTTCGCCGCACCGGCACCCGTCGGCCCTTGCTACGCCCTGGCCGACGGCGGCGCCGCCGTGAGCAGACGCGGCGCCCGCTCAGGAGCCTCGACCACCGCCCGCCGCCCCACCGCGGACAGCGACAGCGCCCGCATGATGGACCTGGTCGAGCGCGCCCAGGCCGGCGAGGCCGAGGCCTTCGGCCGCCTGTACGACCAGTACAGCGACACGGTCTACCGCTACATCTACTACCGCGTCGGCGGCAAGGCGACGGCGGAGGACCTCACCAGCGAGACCTTCCTGCGCGCCCTGCGCCGGATCTCCACCTTCACCTGGCAGGGCCGCGACTTCGGCGCCTGGCTCGTCACCATCGCCCGGAACCTGGTCGCCGACCACTTCAAGTCCAGCCGCTTCCGCCTGGAAGTCACCACCGGCGAGATGCTCGACGCCAACGAGGTCGAGCGCAGCCCGGAGGACTCCGTCCTGGAGTCCCTGTCGAACGCCGCCCTGCTCGACGCGGTCCGCCGCCTCAACCCCCAGCAGCAGGAGTGCGTGACCCTGCGCTTCCTCCAGGGCCTCTCCGTCGCCGAGACCGCCCGGGTCATGGGCAAGAACGAGGGCGCGATCAAGACCCTCCAGTACCGGGCCGTCCGCACCCTGGCCCGCCTCCTCCCGGACGACGCCCGCTGACCGCTCCGCGCCCCCCACACGCACCCCCCTACCCCGGTCCGCGCCCCCATGCCCACCCTTCCCCCCACATCCCCACGACCCCCGTCCAACTCACAGTCGGTGACGCCCCGATGACGCACTGGTCCGATCATCTTTCGCGCGTAACCCAAGTGCCGCGCCGCTCGTTGTGCGGGATGCAGGCTCCCTGTGGTCACGCCATGTCCGCAGCCACTCACTCTTTCGTGTGGATGTGCTCAAGGCGTGCAACCTTCCGGACACCCCGGGGAGTCGACCGTCATGACGAGAGGAGGTGCCGCCAGTGATCGCGAACGTATCGGCGCACCGGCGGGCGAACGCCTTCGCCCAGGCCCTGGAGGACCGGGCGTCCGAGGACGCGGCGGCCGAGCAGCCCGAGGCCCCGGCGGAACCGGCCGAACCCGCCGAACAGGGGCGGCTGTTGGCCTTGGCGAACGGCCTGGGCGAGCTGCCGAAGCCACAGCTCGACCCCGAGGTCAAGGTGGTGCAGCGAGCCCAGCTCGTCGCCGCCATGGAAGCGATGCTCATGGAGGGCAGCGCGGCCGGGGGCCCTACGGTGCCGGAGCAGCGGACATCCACCGGCAAGGGAACCCACCGGGCGTCCCCGCTCCGGAAGCTGCGACCCCGGTCCCGCTGGACCAAGGGCCTCGCCGCCGGCGGCCTCACGGTCGGTGTGGCGGCGGGCGCCTTCGGCGGAGTGGCCGCTGCTAGTTCCGACGCCCTCCCCGGTGACTCGCTCTACGGGCTCAAGCGGGGCATGGAGGACATCAAACTGGGCATGGCGGACGACGACGCGGACCGCGGCGGCATCTACCTCGACCAGGCCTCCACCCGCCTCAGCGAGGCCCGCCGCCTCATGGAGCGCGACCGCGCCGGGGAGCTCGACCACGAGTCCCTCGCCGAGATCCGCCGGGTCCTGGGCGGAATGAAGCACGACGCCTCCGAGGGCCGCAGGCTGCTCCGCGAGGCGTACGAGCGGGACGGCGAGATCGGCCCGATGGCCCGTCTCAACTCCTTCGCGCAGGCCCACCGGGACACCTGGAACGGCCTCCGCGACCGGCTCCCCGTCCAGCTGGCGGACGTCGGCAGCGAGGTGACGGACGTCTTCGACGCCATAGACGAAGACGTCGAGCCGCTCCAGTCGGTGCTCCCCCGCACCCCCGGCAAGGGCGCCATCGACTCCGAGGGACCGCGCAGCAGGCCCGGCACCCCGAAGGACACCCCCGGCGCGGACACCCAGCGTCCGCCGGCCGGCCAGGAGACGTCCCCCTCGGGCAGCCACTCCGCCGCGCCCCGCCCGTCCGGGTCCAGCACGGGAACCACCCCGAGCGCGGGCAGCAGCACCGGCTCGCACGAGGACGACGGCCTCCTCGGCGGCAACACCGGCGGACTGCTCAACCCGTCCCCGACGGGCACACCGACGACACCCACCCAGGGCCAGCCGACCCCGGACGTGCCGGACGTGACCCTGCCGCCACTCCTGCCGGGCCTCCTTCCGGGCCTCGGCATCGACAGCGAGGACGCTCGCTAGCAAGGAGAAGGGGCGCCCCCACGGACGGGGGGCGCCCCTTCTTCATGCCACCGAGACCCACGGGTCAGAAGAACACCGACCGCCGCTGCACCAGCAGCTTGTAGAGCGTGTGCTGGATCTGCTCCCGCACCTGATCCGTCAGGTTGAACATCAGCATCGGGTCCTCCGCCGCCTCCGGCGCGTACGAGTCCGTCGGGATCGGCTCGCCGAACTGGATCGTCCACTTCGTCGGCAGCGGCAGCGCCCCGAGCGGCCCCAGCCAGGGGAAGGTCGGGGTGAGCGGGAAGTACGGGAAACCGAGGACCCGCGCCAGCGTCTTGGCGTTCCCGAGCATCGGGTATATCTCCTCCGCGCCCACGATCGAGCAGGGCACGATCGGCACCCCGGCCCGCAGCGCCGTCGACACGAAGCCGCCCCGCCCGAACCGCTGGAGCTTGTACCGCTCCCCGAACGGCTTCCCGATCCCCTTGAAGCCCTCCGGCATGACGCCGACGATCTCGCCGGCCCGCAGCAGCCGCTCCGCGTCCTCCGCACAGGCCAGCGTGTGCCCCGCCTTGCGGGCCAGCTCGTTGACGACGGGCAGGACGAAGACCAGGTCCGCCGCGAGCAGCCGCAGGTGCCGACCCGCCGGATGGTGGTCGTGGACGGCGACCTGCATCATCAGCCCGTCCAGCGGCAGCGTCCCGGAGTGGTTGGCGACGATCAGCGCCCCGCCCTCGGCCGGGATGTTCTCGACGCCCTTCACCTCCACCCGGAAGTACTTCTCGTACAGCGGGCGGAGCAGCGACATCAGGACCTGGTCGGTCAGCTCCTCGTCGTAGCCGAACTCGTCGACCTCGTACTCGCCGGTGACGCGCCGCCGCAGGAACGCGAGCCCGCCCGCGAGCCGCCGCTCCCAGCCGCTCCCCCCACCCGCGACGGGCGCCGGCTCGGGCTCCGGCGTCGGCTCGGGCTTCGCAGCCGGAGCGGGCTCCCCGGAGGCCTGCTGAGGCCCCGGCAGGGCCCGTACGGCCGCCGCCTCGCCCTCGGCCCTGGCAGGCCGCCGACGGGCCCGTGAGCGGTCGTCGTCGAACGGAATGACCTTGGCGTCCGCCATCGCAGTCGGGTCTCCTCAGGCGCCGTGGTGAAGGGTGGAAGCGTCAGGGGTGGCGAGGCGACCGGCGAGCCGGTCCACCGCCCCGGCGAGCAGCTCGGGCGGCAGCAGCCCCGGCCCCCGGCCGCGCGCGAAGTCGGCGAGCGCCTCCGCCGTCGAGTAGCGCGGCGAGAAGCCGAGGACCTCGCGCGTGTGGACCGTCGAGACGACCCGGCCGTGGGTGAGCAGCCGGATCTGCTCGGGCGCGAAGTCGGTGATCCCGACCGTGCGCAGCGCGGTGCCCACCCAGGTGACCGCGGGCAGCAGCACCGGCACCGTAGGCCGCCCGAGCCGCCGCGCGCACTGGGACAGGAGCAGCACCCCGTCCCCGGCCACGTTGAACGTGCCGCTGTTCTGGGTCGCCCTCCGGGGTTCGTGCGCCGCCAGGCGCAGGACGTCGACGACGTCGTCCTCGTGGACGAACTGCAGCCGCGGGTCGTAGCCGAGGACGGTCGGCAGCACCGGCAGCGCCAGATACTCGGCGAGCGGGGAGTCGACCCGGGGACCGAGGATGTTCGCGAACCGCAGCACGCACACGGCCACGTCCGGCCGGCGCCGGGCGAAGCCCCGGACGTACCCCTCGACCTCGACGGCGTCCTTCGCGAAGCCGCCGCTCGGCAGGGACTTCGCGGGTGTCGTCTCGGTGAAGACGGCCGGGTCCCGGGGCGCGGAGCCGTAGACGCTCGTACTGGACTTGATGACCAGGCGCCCGATCCGCGGCGACTTCTGGCAGGCGCCGAGGAGCTGCATCGTGCCGATGACGTTGGTCTCCTTGACCGACGTCCGGCCGCCGCCGCCCAGCGCCGTACCGGTGACGTCCAGATGGACCACCGTGTCGACGTCGTGCTCCGCGAGCACCTTGGCGATCTCCGGCCGGCGGATGTCCGCCCGTACGAACTCGGCGGCGCCGAGCTGGTGCGCGGGGTCCACCGCGTCCACGGCGATCACCCGCTCCACTTCCGGGTCCCGCTGGATCCGCCGCACGAAGCGGCCGCCCAGATGCCGCGCGGCACCGGTGACGAGCACGACCTTGCCCAAGATCAGCGCCTTCCGTCCGTCTTCCGTCGGTCGCTTCCGTTGGTCGACACCGTAGCGCCTCGACATTTCCGCGGGATAAAAGCGGGGCCCTGCACAGGCCCCGTACAAAAGGCGTGGCCCTCCACCGCGAACGGTGAAGGGCCACGCCTGACGCACAAACGCTGCGAAGCAGCTGTCGCCTTACTTCTTGTTGCGACGCTGAACGCGCGTGCGCTTGAGCAGCTTGCGGTGCTTCTTCTTCGCCATCCGCTTGCGCCGCTTCTTGATAACAGAGCCCACGACTACCCTCGCTCACTTCTCGGAACATCCCCGCCTCGGCGGGAATCGGTGCGGGGCGTCTGGGCCCACACGACCTACGTCGGCCTAGCCTACCGTCCCGAGGACCACGCTTGTAATCCGAGGGCCATACAGAGCTTTCCCGGCTTTACCGCAGCGCGCCCGCTACGCGGTCCCCACCCCCACGAAGGACTCCCTCAGGTACTCGTGAACGGCCTGTTCCGGCACCCGGAAGGACCTCCCCACCCGGATCGCCGGCAGATGACCGCTGTGCACCAAGCGGTACACGGTCATCTTCGACACGCGCATCACCGAGGCGACTTCCGCCACGGTCAGAAACTTGACCTCGTTGAGAGGTCGATCGCCAGCAGCCATGACCCACCTGTACCTTCCGCCGCGACGCCCACCGGCTTCCCCTCCGGTGACTCTTCGTCGCCGAGCGCTCACTCTCCAGACTAGGGGCGGGTGGTACGAGTGGGGAAGAGGAGCTGCCATCGGCCGTTTACCGTGACAGACACGCTCGATTGAGTACATAGCGCGTGAGCGGGAGGTACGAGGCGGAGCGCACGCCGTCATCAAGCGGAACGGCCACCGACACCTGCCCCTCCGCCTCCCCGACGAACAACGCCGGATCATCCGTATCGGCAAGACCGATGGCCTCGATACCCAGCTGACCTGCCCCGCAGACCCAGCCGTGGTCCCCCACCACCAGCTCCGGCAGCGGCCCGCCACCGTCGGCCGCACTCTCCAGAGCGGCCCTAACCGGCAGCGGCGAGTGGGAGTGCGCCCCCGGCACACGCCCGCCGGCGGACGGCCCCGGTTCCCGTACCAGCGCGACCCCGCGTACGTAGTCGAGGAGGTACGTACGTACGCCGAACCGGGTCGTTATGTCGACACATCTCCCCTGCGCCGGTGTGAGGACAAGACATCCCGCCGCCGACAAGGCGTCTGCGAGAGCGGCGTAGAAACCGAGCAGACGGTGCGGATGCCCCGTCCCGAGCAGCACCGGCACCCGCCGCGCCGCCGCCGCGCCCAGGCGCGCCGCGAAGGCGTCGAGCCCCCGCACCGTACGCTCCGGATCGATCACGTCCGGCCCCGACCGGTGCGCCGGATCACCCGACACCCCGCACTTGTCGGCCATCAGCCTCAGCAGCCCGGCCTCGTCCCACCCCCACGCAGGGTCGAGCCCGAGCAGCACCCGCGGATCACGCGCGGCGAAGAGCCGATAGCTCCGCAGGTTCTCCTCCCGCGAAGTCGCCACCGTCCCGGCCAACCCCGACGCCAACAGATGCGCCCGCAGCGCCCCGGTACTCCACACCCGTCCGATGCTGCCGGAACACCGCCGCCCGGACGTCCAAACCTCCCGGACACCCCACAGTCGGCGTAACCCCCAGGAGAACGTTCTAGATGACCCGGGGGAACGCCTCAGATCGCTAGGCGAGCAGCCCCCGCAGCGGGAACGCCGCCTTCCGCGTCGCAAGCACCGCCTGGTCGAGCCGGTCCGCCGGGTCGTACCCCTCGGCCCAGTCCCGGAAGCCCACCGGCCACCGCCCGTCCGTCATCCGCGCCGGCCCGAGCTGCCGGGTCCGCGCGTACACCTCGTCCCGCCAGGACGCCGGGATCACCGACTCCGGATCCACCGGAGCGTGCGCCACGATCCCCACCAGATGCGTCCACGACCGCGGTACGACGTCCACCACCGCGTACCCGCCACCGCCCAGGGCCAGCCAGCGCCCCTCCGCGTGCGCGTGCGCCAGCTCGTGACAGGCCTCCTGCACCGCCCGCTGCGCGTCCAGCGACACCGCCAGGTGCGCCAGCGGATCCTCGAAGTGCGTGTCCGCGCCGTGCTGCGTCACGAGCACCTGCGGCCGGAAGTCCGCGAGCAGCTCCGGTACGACCGCGTGGAAGGCCCGCAGCCATCCCGCGTCGCCCGTCCCGGCCGGCAGCGCCACGTTCACCGCCCCGCCCTCACCGGCCCCCGCAGCGCCCGTCTCCTCGGGCCAGCCCGTCTGCGGGAACAGCGTCCGCGGATGCTCGTGCAGCGACACCGTCAGCACCCGCGGGTCCTCCCAGAACGCCGCCTGCACCCCGTCCCCGTGGTGCACGTCCACATCCACGTACGCGACCCGCTCGGCACCGAGCTCGAGCAGCCGGGCGATGGCGAGCGAGGCGTCGTTGTAGATGCAGAACCCGGAGGCCGAGCCCGGCATCGCGTGGTGCAGCCCGCCCGCGAAGTTCACCGCGTGCTGGGCCTCTCCGCGCCACACGGCCTCCGCCGCACCCACCGACTGCCCGGCGATCAGCGCGGACACCTCGTGCATCCCGGCGAACGCCGGATCGTCGACCGTGCCGAGCCCGTACGCCTGGTCGGCGTGGCGCGGGTCCGCCGAGGCCGCCCGCACCGCCGCCACGTAGTCCTCGCGGTGCACGAGCCGCAGCGTCGAGTCCCCGGCCGGCTTCGCCGCGACCACGTCCACCGCCCGATCGAGCCCGTAGGCCCGCACCAGCGACATCGTCAGCGCGAGCCGTACCGGATCCATCGGATGCTCGGACCCGAAGTCGTACTGCGTGACAGCTTCATCCCACATCAACAGTGCGCGGCCGCTCATGCCCGCCACGGTATCGGGCCTCGCGCGAACCGAACGACGTGGCGTACACCACCGTCACCAGGACCAGCACCATCGGCACCAGCATGGCCCCCCGATAGCTCCACGCGTCCCCGAGCGCCCCCACCAGAGGGGACCCGACGAGAAAGCCCACGTAGTTGAAGACGTTGAGCCGCGCGACCGCCGCGTCGCTGGCCCCCGGGAACAACCGCCCCGCCGCGGCGAAGGTCTGCGGCACGATCACGCTCAGCCCGAGCCCGAGCACCGTGAACCCGGCGATCCCCGCCCAGGCACCCTGAGCCGCCGCGACCGCCGCGAACCCGAGCGCCGCGAGCACCGCGCCGGCCCGGACGACCACGACGGCCCCGAAGCGCCGCACCCCGAAGTCCCCGACGGCCCGCCCGAGCAGCGTCGTCACCATGTACGCGTTGTACGGGACGGTCGCCAGCTCCTCCGAACTGCCGAGCACGTCCTGGAGGTACTTGGCGCTCCAGTTGGAGACCGTCGAGTCCCCGATGTACGCGAAGGTCATCACGAGGCAGAGCGGCAGCAGCACCTTGAAGACGACACCGCTCCCCTTGCCCTCCCCCGCCTCGACCGCGCCGGCCTCCCCGGAACCGGCCACGTACCACCGGCTGCCGACGAACACGACGGGCAGCAGCACGGCCACCACCGGCAGGTAGGACACGAACAGCGACAGGTGCCAGTGCGCCCCCGCCCAGGCCAGCGAGGCCCCCGCGATCCCGCCGAGGCTGTACGCGGCGTGGAAGCCGAGCATGATGCTCCGGCCGTACGCCCGCTGGAGGCTCACGCCCAGCATGTTCATGGACGCGTCCAGGGCGCCCACGGCGAGCCCGAAGAGTCCCAGGGCGATCGCGGCGTGCCAGAGCTCGGACCCCAGGCCCACGGCCAGGAGAGCCAGCAGCACGAAGGGCTGCGCCCACCGCAGTACCACCGCCGGCCCGACCCTGGCGACGACCTTCTCGGTCACCACGCTCGCCACACCCGCCAGGATCGGGACCGCCGCCAGGAAGGCCGGCAGCAGCCCGTCCGAGATCCCGTACTGGTCCTGGATCGCCGGTATTCGCGTCACGAGCAGGGCGAAGGTGACCCCCTGCACGAAGAAACTGACCGCCAGGGATCCCCGCCCACGCCGCAAACGTGCATCCGTCATGGCGGCACAGCGTACGGCCGGAAACTACCGCTGGGTAGATGGATCACGTCCCCAAAATCGCGGGAAGCTCCTCCATCCTGGCGAAGAAGCCCTTGGCCCCCGTGAGCTTGGCTTCCGGGGTCATCGCGGTGAACCCGTAGACGTCCATCCCGGCGGCCAGGGCGGCCTGCACCCCGGGCCCGCTGTCCTCGACCACCACACACCGCTCGGGCGCGACCCCCATCTGCTCGGCGGCGTGGAGGAAGAGGTCCGGCGCCGGCTTGCCCCGGCCGACGTCCTCGGCACTGAAGATGGTCTCGTCCGTGAACCAGACGTCGAGCCCGGTCTTCCGGTGACCGACCCTGATCCGCTCGTGGCTCCCGGAGGAGGCCACACAGTACGGAACGTCGGCCGCGGCGAGCCCCTTGAGCACGTCCCCGGCCCCGGCCACGACCTCCAACTCGGCCTGGAACGCGGCGAACACGCGCGCGTGAAAGACATCGTCGAAGTCCGCAGGCAGCTTCTTCCCGCTCCGCTCCTCGACGAGCTCATGGATGGTGTGCATGGCCGAGCCCATGTAGTCGCGCACGGACTCCTCGAACGTGGTGGGGTGCCCAAGCTCCGTCAGATAGCCGGCCAGCAGGGTGTTGGAGATCGGCTCGCTGTCCACGAGCACGCCGTCGTTGTCGAAGATCACCAGGTCGTATCGCATGGCCACAGCCTAGAACGCAAAAATGCCTCAACCCCCGGACGGTGTCCGGGGGTTGAGGCTAAAAATTGTTCGGCGGCGTCCTACTCTCCCACAGGGTCCCCCCTGCAGTACCATCGGCGCTGAAAGGCTTAGCTTCCGGGTTC
>NZ_JBIARL010000030.1:0-74707 GCF_042889835.1 Streptomyces sp. NPDC002463 | reverse complement strand
GTGATCAGGCCGTCCACCGCGGAGAACTGGCCCGTCACCCCGATCGCCGCCCGGACGGACTGCGCCTGCGCGGTGATGTCGTGGCCGGCGACCTGGGCCCGGCCGCCGTCCGCCGTGATCAGCGTGGAGAGGATCTTCACGGCGGTCGTCTTGCCCGCGCCGTTCGGTCCGAGCAGGGCGAAGATCGTGCCCTCGGGGACGGTCAGGTCGATGCCGTCGAGGACGGTCTTGTCGCCGTAGGACTTGCGCAGCCCGTTCGCCGCGATCGCCGGGGTGGTCATGGTGATGGCTCCTGGAAGGCCGTGGGTGGGTTAGAGGCTGCGGGCCGTGATGTCGCCGTACGCGGTGGTCGCCTGGATGTTCAGGGCCGACGTGCCGTCGTTGCGCAGGGAGTTGTCGACGCGGCCGTAGGCGGTGCCCGCGTTCAGGGAGGCGGAGACGCCGGCCGCCGCGCCGACCGTGATGTCGCCCTTCTGGGTGGTCAGGGTGAGCGTGCCGCCCGTCGCCTCGGCGATGCGGATGTCGCCCCGCGCGGTGCTGATCTCCGCCGGGCCGGTCAGCCGGCCGACCTCGACGTCGCCGTCGGCGGCGTTGAGGCGGAGGCCCGCGGCCTCGTCGACCTTGATCTGGCCGTACGCGCCCTCGAAGACGACCTCGCCGAGCCGTCCGACGCCGCGGAACTCGGTCGCGGCGGCCTCGGCCTCGACGCGGGAGCCGGCCGGGAGCTGGACGGTGACCTCGATGGATCCGGTGCCCCCGAGGATGCCGTTCTTCGTCTTCGGGACCTCGATGCGCAGGACGCCGTCGGCGTAGGCGACTTCGGTGCGCTCGGCCGTCTTCACGTCGCGGCTCTTGGAGGGGTCGGCGGGCAGGACCTCGACGGTGGCGTCGGCCCGGTCGGCGGCGATGAGGCGGATGCGGCCGGCGGGGACGGCGAGGACGGTGGCGATCGGGGCGGTGGTGTCGAACTTCTGCATGGTGCTGCTCCTTCGTCTGTGGCGGGCGCTTGTTCGCCGCGCCGTTTCCGATGAAGGAAAAGCTACGTTGCGTTCGAGGATCCAGCAAGCATTTCATTGCGTGAAAACTGCATTTCCGCTGGTCAGTTACCTCATTTCATTGCAATGGTTCTGGATCTAATGCAACGTCACCTCCTCATTCCGTTGCAATGGATTGAAGGTGAACGCTATGCTGGGCCCACCACGGGCGACGCGCGCCACGGACGACGAAGGAGACCGCGATGCCGGGAGGCAGACTCACCCAGCCCGAACGCCAGCAGATCGCCCTCGGGCTCGCCGACGGGCTGGCGTACGCGGAGATCGCCCGCCGCCTCGACCGTCCGACCTCGACCATCACCCGCGAGGTCATGCGCAACGGCGGCCCCGCCGGCTACCGCGCCGACCTCGCCCACCGCGCCACCGAGCAGCGCGCCCACCGCCGCAAGCCGGCCGCGCCCCGCGGAACCTCCGCCGCCCCGCAGGCACATGGGCGGGACGCCGAGGCCGTGCGCGCGTACGAGGAGACGTTCACGACCGTCATGATGGCCTCGGGCATGCCGAAGATGACGGCCCGCGTCATGGCCGCCCTGACCCTCGCCGACGCGGGCAGCCTCACCGCGTCCGAGCTCGCCGACCGCCTCCAGGTCAGCCCGGCGTCCATCTCCAAGGCGGTCACGTTCCTCGACAGCCAGGACCTCATCCGCCGGGAGCGCGACGAGCGCCGCCGCGAGCGCTACACCGTCGACGACGACGTCTGGTTCCAGTCGATGATGGCGTCCGCCCGGGCCCTCGCCCAGATCGTCGAGACCGCGCGGGAGGGCGTCACCGTCTTCGGCTCCGACACCCCGGCCGGCCACCGCCTGGAGAGCGTCGCCCGCTTCCTCGACTTCGTCGCGGAGAACACGGCCCGGGCCGCCGAGCAGGCCCGGGCCATCCTCCATTCGAAGCCCCCCGCCCCGGGGGACGGCGCTACAGCCCCAGGCGGTAGCGGATCTTCTTGACGAGTTCCGTCAGGTCGGGCTGCCGGAGCAGGCTGTAGTGGTCGGCGTCGAGCTCCACGACCGTCGGCGGGCGGCTCGACCAGCCCGTGGCCTGCTCCAGGAAGGAGTAGTCGTCGCCCTCCGCCTTGAAGAGGGTCACGGGGCACTTCACCTGCCGCTCCGTCAACTCCCGGAAGGTGTAGGTGAACTCGAAGGTCTCCTCGACGATCGCGACGATCCGGTCGATCAGGTCCGGGTCGAGGGCCGGGAAGTTCTCCGCCACGTACGCGACGAAGCTCCGGCGGTCCTCCGCCCGCACGCTCGCGTCGATCGCGCCCGCGAACACCGAGTACAGGATCGTCACGAACGCCGGATTGTCATACGTCGCCCCGCCCGTCTCCGAGGAGCGGACCTTCGGCGATCCCGGGGCGATCAGGAAGAGGTTCTCCACCTGCTCCCCCGCCGCCTCCAGGAGGTGCGCCGACTCGAAGGCGACGCGCGCGCCGAACGAGTAACCCCACAGGGTGTACGGGCCGGTGGGCTGGCGGCGGCGGATCGCGGCCACATCGGCGGCGGCCATCTCGCGGATCGTGGCGTACGGCTCCTCGCCCCGGTTGACGCCGTGCGCCTGCACCCCGTAGAACGGCCGGTCGATGCCGACCTCCTCGGCCAGGTGCCGCAGGTTCATCGTGTAGCCCCCGAGGCCCGGCCAGCAGTACACGGGCGACTGCGCGCCGGCCGCGTGCAGCCGTACGAGACGGGAGGCGGGAGTCGCGGCGGCGCCGTCCAGCTGGTGGGCGATCTTCTCGATCGTCGGCCGCTCGAAGAGCACCTGGAGCGGGAGCGAGGCCCCGAACGCACGGTTGATCCGCGTGACCAGCGCGACCGCGATCAGCGAGTTGCCGCCCGACTCGAAGAAGTCGTCCAGGACGGAGACCGCCTCGACCTCCTCGTACTTGAGGGCCGCCGCCCAGATCTCCGCGAGCCTGCTCTCCGCACGCGTACGGGGCGGGACGTGCGGCCGGCCGTGCAGGCCCGCGTTGACGACGGCGAGGTCGGCGAGCGCCTTCGTGTCCACCTTGCCGTTCGCCGACAGCGGCAGCCGGTCCAGGACCACGACCCGGTTCGGGATCATGTAGTCCGGCAGGTGGTGCACGAGGTCGTCGCGGATCATCTCCGCCGGGCCCTTCATGTGGACCGTGTCCTCGTACATCCCCTCGCTCAGCCGCTGCTCCTCGCCGACCCGGCCGCCGACGAAGAAGTACGAGGGGCCGGTCGCCCGGCCCGCCGCCGCCAGGATCTCGTCCAGGCGACGGGCCGCAGGGAGCGGGTGGCCGGACTTGGAGCTGTAGCCGGAGGACATGAAACCGAGCCCGTGGTCGCCCAGTTGGAGACGCTGGAGCACCCTGCCGAGGTCGACGTACGCCCGGTCCGTGTCAGCCGTCCGGCTGACGACGGCGATGCCGAGCGAGGCCCGCTCGTACACCGCCTGGTTGATGGCGATGACGTGCTTCTTCTCGACGAGGGAGCCCGAGATCACGCGCAACTCGCCGTGCTCGTAGGCGTACTGGGCTTCCGGGAGGTCCGGGATGCGGGTGCCGTGGGCCTGAACGTAGACGTCCGCCTCGGGGTCGTTCCTCGTCTCCTCGTCGTACGGGACGACCTCCCAGAGCCCGTCCCCGGGGCACGGCCTGACGTCCAGGCCGTAGCCCGGCAGGACCTCCTCGAAGAGGCCCACCATGTGACCCGTCTCGATCTCCAGGACCTCCTGGATGTTGTTCCTGTAGACCGGCTCGATCGCCTCGCGCTTCCCCCGGAAGTCGAGGCGCAGGGACGGTTCGGCGGCGTCCGGGAGCGCCTCCGTCAGGTACAGGCGGTGGCGGACCGGATGGTAGTAGTACGTGCCCGGGTCCAGGCCCGCGATGCCGCGCGCCTCCACGTACAGCTGCGTCGCGTACAGGGCGCCCGGCGAGGCGTAGCCGTACTTCGGGAGGAGCCGTTCGTCACTGCTGAACTGGCCGAACCAGCGCAGGAGTTCGCCGAGGTCGGCGGCGGTGAGACTGCCGACCCGCCGGGATCCGATGCCCTCCGGGCGGCGGGACAGGGCCGCGAGGACGTCGGCGCGGGTGACCTCGCCGCCCTCGTAGAAGCGGTAGGTCTTGCGGGCGAAGACCGTACGCCGCATCCGCTCCGTCGGCGTCCCGCCCGGCAGCTGCACCACCGGGCAGCCCGCGAGCTCGGCGTCCTCGCGGGTGCCGGCGTTGGACAGCTGGGCCTTGACCTGGAGCTTCGACTCCTTCGACTGGTGGTGGGCGCCGTGGTTGCCCTGGTCCATCAGGGCCGCCTCCTTCGGCGACAGCTCCACGCAGGCGACGAGGTTCTGGAAGCCGGTGCGGGGCTCGTCCTTGACGATGACCGCCGCGTTCTTGACCCAGTCGTGGTTCTCGATGGCGAGCGCGATCTCGTCCAGCTCGACGCGGAAGCCGCGTAACTTGATCTGGTTGTCCGCGCGGCCCGCGAACTGGACCGTGCCGTCCTCGTTCCAGTGCGCCAGGTCGCCCGTGCGGTAGAGGCGCTCGCCGGTGTCCGTGGTGAGGAACTTCTCGGCGGTCAGCTCGGGACGGTCCAGGTACCCCCGCGCCACCTGGATCCCGCCGATGCACAGCTCGCCGTCGCGTATGTGGAAGGTCGTGCCGTGGGCCGGTCTGCCGATGGGTATCGCGGCCGGGGCGTCCGCGAGCGTCGCCCGGTCCACCGTGTGGGAGGAGGCGTTGATCGTGCACTCGGTGGGACCGTAGAGGTTGATCAGGTCGGCGGCCGGGAGCTCGGCGAGGAGCTGTGCGGCGAGGTTCCTGGAGAGGATCTCGCCGCCCGAGTAGACCCGTTCGAGGGTGGTGCAGGTGCCGAGGCGCTCCGTGTCCACGAGGGCCTGGAGGAGGGTCGGCACGCCCTGGAGCATCGTCGCGCCGTGTGTGCGGATCGCGTCGACCAGACCCTCGGGGTCGCGGTAGACGCCGGGCGGTCCGACGGCGACGCGTGCGCCGACCGCCGGCGCGAGGATCTCCCACTGCGCGGCGTCGAAGCTCATCGGGGTCTTCTGGAGGACGACGGCGTCCGGGCCGAGGCGGTGCTCCGCCGCCATCCAGCGCATCTGCGACACGATCGAACGGTGCTCGACCATGACGCCCTTGGGCCTGCCGGTGGAGCCGGAGGTGTAGATGACGTAGGCGAGGTCGTCGGGGGCGGGGGCGGGGAGCGGGGCCGTTTCCCGCTCCTGCGGTACGTCCCCGATGACGACGACCGTCGTGCCGGGCGGGGCGAGCTCCTCGGCGCGGTCCCGGAAGCGGTCCTGGGTCAGGACGATCCCCGCGCCGCTGTCCTCGATCATGTAGCGCAGACGCTCCTCGGGGTACTCCGGGGAGAGCGGCACGTACGCGGCGCCGGCGAGGACGACGCCCCAGATGCCGGTCATCAGGTCGAGGCTCGGCTCGACGAGCACGCCCACGCGGGCGTCGCGGGCTGCGCCGAGGGCGCGGAGGCGGGTGGCGAGGGCGGCGGCGTCGTCGTGGAGCTCGCGGAAGGTCCGCGTGTCCCGGCCGAAGGCCACGGCGGGGGTGTCGGGCCGCGCGGCGGCGGCGGTACGGAGGAGCCGGTCGAGCGTGGACATGGTCTTCCCTTCGTCTGGGACCGCGCCGTCGCCGCACCTCGTTGTGGGCATGCGTTCCACCGGGGCGGAACGGGTGGGCACAACGGACGGCGCCCATGCCGGCGCCAGAGGCTCCCGCGCCTGAACCCGCACCGCGAGCGACGGCGCGCACGTGGTGCGGGCCAGGGCGCGGAACGCGGAGGCGCCGCTGAAGGGCGCCGTCCCGTGCGCCCACCCTCCCCCGAGCTCTCGGCTTCGCTCGAGCAGGGGGGACCCCCATCGCCCTGCGGGACGATTGCCCACACGGCAGCGGGGGCACCGCCCCGCCGGGCGCGGGCCCCACAACGGGGGCGGCGCAGGTCAGCGGTAGATGAGGAGTTCTTGTTCCGTCGCGCCCGTGAGGGCGTAGCGCGTGCGGACCAGGGGGCGGCCCGCGTAGATGCGGATCAGGGTCGCGGCGTCTCCCCTGAAGCGCGCCGCCGGCCTGCCCTCGATCGCGTTGCCGAGGGAGACCTGGCGGCCTGAGCGGTCCGCCAGGTCTCCGATCAGCCGCGGCGTCTCCCGCCGGCGGCTCGTCATCGAGAGCAGCGGGAGCGCCAGGTCCAGGGCCTCGCCGCAGTACGCGCCGGGCTCGCCGAAGGCCTCCCGTACGTCCCCGGCATGGACCCACTCCCCGAGGGCGACCGCGTCCAGGCGGCCGTCCTCCCGGGCCGCGATGACCGGGCCCGCCTCCGTGAGGCCGCGTTCCAGTTCGTCGAGGATCCGGTCGAGCGGCCAGTCCTCCCGGTCCGCCACGTCGCAGGCGTTCGCCTCCGGCAGGAACACGCCTTCCTCCAGGCGGTCCTCGACGATCCGGACGAGCGCCGCCCCGCAGTGGGCGAGGACCTGCCGGGCGGTCCAGCCGGGGCACGCGGTGCGGAGCTCGTACGCCTCCTCCGGTGTGCGCCGGAGGAGCGGCATCAGCAGGTCCCGTTCCGTACGGAGGAGCCGGTCGGGGAGCCAGGGGTCACGTTCGGTACACATCATCAGTAGCGGTAGTGGTCAGGCTTGTACGGGCCCTCCACCGGGACCCCGATGTACGACGCCTGCTCGGGGCGGAGCGTCGTCAGGCGGACGCCCAGCGCGTCGAGGTGGAGGCGGGCGACCTTCTCGTCCAGGTGCTTCGGGAGGACGTAGACGTCGGTCGGGTACTGCTCCGTCTTCGTGAACAGTTCGATCTGCGCCAGCGTCTGGTCCGCGAAGGAGTTCGACATCACGAAGGACGGGTGGCCGGTCGCGTTGCCGAGGTTCAGGAGCCGGCCCTCGGACAGGACGATGACGACCTTGCCGTCGGGGAACGTCCAGGTGTGGACCTGCGGCTTGACCTCGTCCTTCACGATCCCGGGGATCCGCGCGAGACCCGCCATGTCGATCTCGTTGTCGAAGTGGCCGATGTTGCCGACGATCGCCTGGTGCTTCATGCGGGCGATGTCGGACGCCATGATGATGTCCTTGTTGCCCGTCGTCGTGATGAAGATGTCGGCCGTCTCCACCACGTCCTCCAGGGTGGCGACCTGGTAGCCGTCCATCGCCGCCTGGAGCGCGCAGATCGGGTCGATCTCGGTGACGATCACCCGGGCGCCCTGGCCGCGGAGGGACTCCGCCGAGCCCTTGCCGACGTCGCCGTAGCCGCAGACGACGGCCGTCTTGCCGCCGATCAGGACGTCGGTGGCGCGGTTGATGCCGTCGACGAGCGAGTGGCGGCAGCCGTACTTGTTGTCGAACTTCGACTTCGTCACGGCGTCGTTCACGTTGATCGCCGGGAAGAGGAGCTCGCCCTCGCGGTGCATCTCGTACAGGCGGTGGACGCCCGTCGTGGTCTCCTCAGTGACGCCGCGGATGCCGGCGGCGATCGCCGACCAGTCCAGGGCGGTCTGCTCCAGGAGGGCGCGGACGACCGCGAGCTCCTCGTTCGAGGCCTCCGGCAGGGCGCCCGTCTTCTGGTACTCCACACCCTTGTGGACGAGGAGGGTGGCGTCGCCGCCGTCGTCCAGGATCATGTTCGGGCCGTCGGCGCCCGGCCAGGTCAGCGCCTGCTCCGTGCACCACCAGTACTCCTCCAGCGTCTCGCCCTTCCAGGCGAAGACCGGGATCCCGGCGGCGGCGATCGCGGCGGCCGCGTGGTCCTGCGTCGAGTAGATGTTGCAGGACACCCAGCGGACCTCGGCGCCGAGCGCCACGAGGGTCTCGATGAGGACGGCCGTCTGCACCGTCATGTGCAGCGAGCCGGTGATCCGGGCGCCGGCGAGCGGCTGCGTCTCGGCGTACTCGCGGCGGATCGCCATCAGGCCGGGCATCTCGTGCTCGGCGAGGGTGATCTCCTTGCGGCCGAAGGCGGCCAGGCTGATGTCGGCGACCTTGTAATCGGTGAAGTCAGACATGCGCTGCGATTCTCCTTGCACTCATGATGGTTCGGTGGATTTCCAGGGCCGCCGTCGACTTGTTCAGCGTGATGTAGTGCAGGCCGGGCGCGCCCTCGTCGAGCAGCCGCAGGCCCATCTGCGTGGCGTGCTCGACGCCGATGCGGTACGCGGCGGCCGGGTCGTCCTTCGCCGCTTCCAGGCGGTGCGCCAGGTCCTCGGGGAAGGCCGCGTCCGACAGTTCGGCGAAGCGGCGGATCTGGCGTACGTCGGTGGCCGGCATGATCTCCGGGATGATCGGGGTGTCGCAGCCGGCGGCGGCGACCCGGTCCCGCAGCCGCAGGTAGTCCTCGGGGTCGAAGAACATCTGCGTGATGGCGTAGTCGGCGCCCGCACGGCACTTGGCGACGAAGTGCGCGAGGTCGCTCCTGGAGTCGAAGGAGCGGGGGTGTCCCTCCGGGAACGCCGCCACGCCGATTCTGAACTCGCCCAGCGAGCGGACCAGTTCGACGAGTTCGCTCGCGTACGTGAAGCCCTGCGGGTGCGGGGTCCACGCGCCGCGCGGGTCGCCCGGCGGGTCGCCGCGCAGGACGAGCACGTCCCGGACGCCGGCGTCCGCGTAGGCGCCGATGATGGCCCGCAGCTCGGCGACCGAGTGCCCGACGGCCGTCAGATGGGCGACGGGCCGCAGGGTGGTCTCGGTGACGATCCGCTTCGTGACGTCGATGGTCCGGTCGCGGGACGAGCCGCCCGCGCCGTACGTCACGGAGACGAAGTCCGGCCTGAGTGCCTCGACACGGCGGATCGCGTCCCAGAGGGTCTGCTCGCCCCTGTCGGTCTTCGGCGGGAAGAACTCGAAGGAGTACGTGGGGGATTCGGGGTTCACAGACGTCGGCCTCCCGCGTTGAAGTAGCTCGCCTCCGGGTGGTGGACGACGATCGCGTCCGTCGACTGCTCGGGGTGCAGCTGGTACTCCTCCGACAGCACGACCCCGATCCGCTCGGGCCGGAGCAGCGCGGCGATCTTCGCCCTGTCCTCCAGGTCGGGGCAGGCCGGGTAGCCGAGGGAGTAGCGGCAGCCCTGGTACTCGGTGCGCAGCATCCCGTCGAGACCGGCGGGTTCCGAAGCGCCGGCGATGCCCCAGTCGGCGCGGACGCGCGCGTGCCAGTACTCGGCCAGGGCTTCCGCCAACTGCACTGACAGACCGTGGAGTTCGAGGTAGTCGCGGTAGGCGTCGGCGGCGAAGAGCCGGGCCGTCTCCTCCCCGATCCTCGATCCGACGGTGACGACCTGGAGGGCGACCGCGTCGACCTCGCCGGAGTCCTCGGCGCGGTGGAAGTCGGCCAGGCAGAGGCGGCGGCCCCGCTGCTGGCGGGGGAAGGAGAAGCGGGTCCGCTCGCCTCCGTCCTCGTCCAGGACGATCAGGTCGTCGCCCTTGGACACACAGGGGAACCAGCCGTGGACGACGGCCGCCTCGACCAGGTTCTCCCGCTCGATGCGGTCGAGCAGGGCCCGTAGGCGCGGCCTGCCCTCCGTCTCGATGGTCGCGGCGTCCTTGAGTCCCCACTGGCCCTTGAAGAGGGCGGTCTCGTCGAGCCAGGGGGCGTACTCGGCGAGGGGGATGCCGGTGACGACCTTCGACCCGAGGAAGGGGGGTTCGGGTACGGGGTTGTCGGCGGCGACGTCGGAGCGGCCGGCCGGCTCGGGCTCGCGGACCTCGATGACCGGCTCGGCGCGCTTCGGCACCCGGCGCTGCTTGAGCGGGGGCAGCACGGCTCCGGGGACGCCGCGCTTGACGCCCATGAGCGCGTCCATGAGGCGCAGGCCCTCGAAGGCGTCCCGGGCGTAGCGGACCTCGCCCTCGTACAGCTCGTGGAGGTCCTGTTCGACGTATGCCCTGGTCAGGGCGGCTCCGCCGAGGATCACCGGGTACTTCGAAGCCAGTCCCCGGGCGTTCAGCTCCTCCAGGTTCTCCTTCATGATCACCGTGGACTTCACGAGGAGGCCGGACATGCCGATGACGTCCGCCCGGTGCTGCTCCGCCGCCTCCAGGATCGCGGAGACCGGCTGCTTGATGCCGATGTTGACGACGTTGTAGCCGTTGTTGGAGAGGATGATGTCGACGAGGTTCTTGCCGATGTCGTGGACGTCGCCGCGGACGGTCGCGAGCACGATCGTGCCCTTGCCCTCCGCGTCGGACTTCTCCATGTGCGGTTCGAGGTAGGCGACGGCCGTCTTCATGACCTCGGCGGACTGGAGCACGAACGGCAGCTGCATCTGGCCGGAGCCGAACAGCTCGCCGACGGTCTTCATGCCGTCGAGGAGCACGTCGTTGACGATCTCCAGGGCCGGCCGCTCCCCCAGTGCCGCGTCGAGGTCGGACTCCAGGCCGTTCTTCTCGCCGTCGACGATCCGCCGCTTGAGACGCTCGTCGAGCGGCAGGGCCAGGAGCTCCTCCGCCTTGCCCGCCTTGAGGGACTTCGCCGTGGCGCCCTCGAAGAGCTCCAGGAGGCGCTGGAGCGGGTCGTACCCCTCCCGCCTGCGGTCGTAGATCAGGTCGAGGGCGACCTCGACCTGCTCCGGCTCCAGGCGGGCGATCGGGAGGATCTTCGAGGCGTGGACGATCGCCGAGTCCAGGCCCGCCTTCACGCACTCGTCGAGGAAGACCGAGTTGAGGACGATCCTGGCCGCCGGGTTGAGGCCGAAGGAGATGTTCGACAGGCCCAGGGTCGTCTGGACGTCCGGGTGGCGGCGCTTCAGTTCGCGGATCGCCTCGATGGTGGCGATGCCGTCGCCCCGCGACTCCTCCTGGCCGGTGCAGATCGTGAAGGTGAGGGTGTCGATCAGGATGTCGGACTCCCTGATCCCCCAGTTCTCCGTGAGGTCCTGGATGAGCCGCTCGGCGATCGCGACCTTCGCCTCGACCGTCCTGGCCTGGCCCTCCTCGTCGATCGTGAGGGCCATCAGGGCGGCGCCGTGTTCCTTGGCGAGCGCCGTGACCTGCGCGAACCTCGATTCGGGGCCGTCGCCGTCCTCGTAGTTGACCGAGTTGATGACGGCCCGGCCGCCGAGCTTCTCCAGGCCGGCGCGCAGGACACCGACCTCGGTGGAGTCGAGGACGATCGGCAGGGTGGAGGCGGTCGCGAAGCGGCCGGCGAGCTCGGCCATGTCCGCGGCGCCGTCGCGGCCCACGTAGTCGACGCAGAGGTCGAGCATGTGCGCGCCCTCGCGGATCTGGTCGCGGGCCATCTCGACGCAGTCGTCCCAGCGGCCTTCGAGCATGGCCTCGCGGAACTTCTTCGAGCCGTTGGCGTTGGTCCGCTCGCCGATCGCCAGGTACGAGGTGTCCTGGCGGAACGGCACGTGGCTGTACAGGGAGGACGCGCCCGGTTCCACGGCCGGCTGCCGGTCGAGGACGGCCGCGCCGCGCACCCGGTCCACGATCTCCCGCAGGTGCGCGGGGGTCGTCCCGCAGCAGCCGCCGACCAGGGCGGGTCCGTACTCCCGTACGAACTGCTCCTGGGCGTCGGCCAGTTCGGCCGGGGACAGCGGGTAGTGGGCGCCGTCGGAGGTGAGGACCGGCAGACCCGCGTTCGGCATGACCGAGATCGGGATGCGGGCGTGCCGGGAGAGGTGCCGCAGGTGCTCGGCCATCTCCACGGGACCCGTGGCGCAGTTCAGGCCGATCATGTCGATGCCGAGCGGCTCCAGGGCCGTCAGCGCGGCCCCGATCTCCGAGCCGAGCAGCATCGTGCCGGTGGTCTCGACCGTGACCTGCACGATGACCGGCAGGTCCACGCCGACCCAGTCCAGGGCCCGGCGGGCGCCGATGACGGCCGCCTTCGTCTGGAGCAGGTCCTGCGAGGTCTCGATGAGCAGGGCGTCGGCACCGCCGCGGATCAGGCCTTCCGCGTTCTGCTGGAAGGCCTCGCGGAGGGGCTCGTACGTGACGTGGCCCAAGGTCGGCAGTTTCGTACCGGGGCCGATGGAGCCGAGGACCCAGCGGGGGCGGCCGTCGAGGGCCGTGTGGGCGTCGGCGGAGGCGCGGGCGATCCGGGCGCCGGCCTCGGAGAGCTCGTACACCTGGTTCTCGATGCCGTACTCGGCGAGCGCGGCGAGGTTCGCCCCGAAGGTGTTGGTCTCGACGCAGTCCACGCCGGCGGAGAAGTAGGCGTCGTGGACGGAGGCGACGATGTCGGGGCGGGTGAGGTTGAGGATCTCGTTGCAGCCCTCCAGCTGCCGGAAGTCGTCCATCGACGGGTCGGCGGCCTGGAGCATGGTGCCCATGGCCCCGTCGGCGACGACGACCCTCTTCGTGAACTCTTCCCTCAGCGACGGCCTCATGTCAGCCCCCTCAGATGGGTGACGAGCGTCGCCGTGCAGCCGACGCCGTACGTCGTCCTGATCCGGTCCAGGAGGGAGTCCCGGTGCAGCCGGTACTCCTGCGTCCCCACGTAGTCGAGGACGGTCGCCGCGACCGCGCAGCCCAGCTGCGCCGCGCACCGCTCGGGCACGCCCCACAGCGTCCCGGCGAGGAAGCCGGCCCGGAAGGCGTCGCCGACGCCGGTCGGGTCGACGACCGCCGGGACCTCCACGGCCGGCACGGCCAGGGGGTCGCGGCCCTCGCCGCGGATGCGGACGCCGGCCTCGCCGTGGGTGGTGACCCAGGTGCCGACGCGGCGCAGGACCTCCGCCTCCGGCCAGCCGGACTTCTCCAGGAGGAGGGCCGTCTCGTACTCGTTGGTGAACAGGAACCGGGCCCCGTCCACCAGCTCCCGCACCTGCTCCCCGTCGAGCCGCGCCAGCTGCTGCGACGGGTCGGCGGCGAAGGGGATCCCCAGGTCACGGCAGGCGCGGGTGTGCCGGAGCATGGCCTCGGGGTCGTCCGGGGAGACCAGGACCAGTTCCAGGCGGCCGGTGCGCGCGGCGACCTCGCGGAGGTCGATCTCGCGCGCCTCGGCCATCGCCCCGGCGTAGAAGGTGGCGATCTGGTTCTGGGCCCGGTCGGTGGTACAGACGAAGCGGGCGGTGTGGAGCGACTCGCTGACGCGCACCGAGTCGGTGTCCACACCGTGGTCCTTCAGCCAGACCCGGTACGGCTCGAAGTCGGCGCCGACCGCGCCCACGAGGGCGGGCCGCAGGCCGAGGACACCGAGTCCGAAGGCGATGTTCGCTGCCACTCCGCCGCGCCTGACCTCCAGGTTGTCGGCGAGGAACGACAGGGAGACCCGGTCGAGCCGGTCGGCGAGCAGCTGCTCGCTGAACCAGCCGGGGAAGGTCATCAGATGGTCGGTCGCGATGGATCCCGTGACAGCGATACGCATGGCCTACGCCCCCGCTGCCTTCTTCAGGGCCTCCACCCGGTCCGTGCGCTCCCAGGTGAAGTCGGGGAGCTCGCGGCCGAAGTGGCCGTACGCCGCGGTCGCCGCGTAGACCGGCCGCTTGAGGTCCAGGTCGCGGATGATCGCCGCCGGCCGCAGGTCGAAGACCGCGCTGACCGCTTCCTGGATCGTCTCGTCCGGGAGGGTGCCGGTGCCGAAGGTCTCCACGAAGAGGCCGACGGGCTCCGCCTTGCCGATCGCGTACGCGACCTGCACCTCGCAGCGCTTGGCCAGACCGGCCGCGACGACGTTCTTCGCGACCCAGCGCATGGCGTAGGCCGCCGAGCGGTCGACCTTCGACGGGTCCTTGCCGGAGAAGGCGCCGCCGCCGTGCCGGGCCATCCCGCCGTACGTGTCGATGATGATCTTCCGGCCGGTGAGTCCGGCGTCGCCCATCGGGCCGCCGACCTCGAAGCGCCCGGTCGGGTTGACCAGGAGCCGGTAGCCGTCGGACTCCAGGCTGACGCCCTCCTCGACGAGCTGCTTGAGGACGTGCTCGACGACGTACTCGCGGATGTCGGGCGTGAGCAGGCCCTCGACGGAGATGTCGGCCGCGTGCTGCGAGGAGACGACGACCGTGTCGAGGCGGACCGGGCGGTCCCCGTCGTACTCGATGGTGACCTGCGTCTTGCCGTCCGGACGCAGGTACGGCACGGTGCCGTCCTTGCGGACCTCCGTGAGCCGCCGGGACAGGCGGTGCGCGAGGGCGATCGGCAGCGGCATCAGCTCGGCCGTGTCGTCGCAGGCGTAGCCGAACATCAGGCCCTGGTCGCCGGCGCCCTGGGAGGCGAGCTCGTCGTCCTCGTCCCTCCGGGAGGATCCCTCGACTCGTACCTCGTGGGCGGTGTCGACGCCCTGGGCGATGTCCGGGGACTGGGCTCCGATGGACACCGACACGCCGCAGGAGGCGCCGTCGAAGCCCTTCGCGGAGGAGTCGTAGCCGATGTCGAGGACGGCGTCGCGCACCAGCTGGGCTATCGGCGCGTACGCGGAGGTGGTGACCTCGCCGGCGATGTGGACCTGGCCGGTGGTGATCAGGGTCTCGACGGCGACCCGGGAGTGCGGGTCCTCGGCGAGCAGGGCGTCGAGGATGGTGTCGCTGATCCGGTCGGCGATCTTGTCGGGGTGTCCCTCGGTCACGGACTCCGAGGTGAAGAGGCGGCGGCTCATGCCTGGACCTCCGCCGGGGTCTTGAAGAAGTGCTGCTCGATGGCGCCGAGGGTGCGGATGGAGTCGACCTCCAGGGTCTCCATCTGGATGGCGGTGCCGCTCTCCTGCTCCAGGAGGAAGACGAACTCGACGAAGGACAGCGAGTCGATGAGCCGGTTCTCGATCAGGTCGAGGTCGGAGGCGATGTCGTCGCGCTCGGGGTGACGCTCGAGGATCCAGTTCTTCACCGTCTGCAGGCCGTCGGCCATGATGCTTCTCCTTTTAGCTACTGCTGCTGCTTGGGAAGGGTGTGGGGGCGGAAGGGGTGGGGGCGATGATCGGCGCGGCGACCGCGACCGCGTAGTCCACGTCGTGGCTGATGGACACGGTGATCTCGGAGATGCCGGACTCGGCTGCCATCTCGGCGGCCGGACCGTGCAGCTCCACCAGCGGCCAGCCGCCCTCGGAACGGCGTACGACGATGTCCGGCCAGGGCAGGAACCTGCCCCGGACGCGTAACGTCTTGAAGGCCGCTTCCTTCGCCGCGATGCGTCCGCACAGGCTCAGCACGTCGAGCCCGGAGGAGGTGCGGCAGTCGGCGAGTTCGCCGGGGGTGAGCATCCGCTCGAAGAACTTCTCCCCGTACTGCGCGAGGAGTCTGCGGACACGGTTGACGGACACGATGTCCATGCCGAGGTTCGCCCACCCCAGGCCGCCCGCCGGCGGGGCGGCGGGACGGGCCGGCACGTCAGATCACCGGCCCGGCCGCGAGGCTCGCATCGGCCCGCATGCGGGCGTTCGCGTCGAGGACCGCCTGGGTGGCGTCCTCCCAGCTGCCGTACCGGCGGGTCAGCGCGGACAGCCAGCGCTCCAGACCGAAGGCGACGCAGCTGGTGAAGGCGGGGCCGCCGGTGGACCCGAGCGTGATGTCGCAGCGCTCGCCGAAGAAGTTCCGGTGCGTGTTGACCGAGGCGATCGCCAGGTCCTCGTACAGGAACTCGTACTTCACCGGCGTGAGGCGCTGCAGGACCGCCTTGGAGCTGCCCTTGTCGAAGAAGGGGTCGCAGGCGGCCTCCCTGCGCAGGGGCAGGTCGAGGGCGGCGGCGAAGGCCTGGATGCGGGCGGTGAAGTCCGCGAGGTGGTTCTCGGCGTGCTGCTGCCCGCCGATGGCCACGATCTCCCGCATGCGGAAGCCGAGCTGGCGCCGCATTCCCTCGTAGTGGGTCTCCTTGCGGAAGCACCAGGAGCAGATCGTGACGAGGGTGTCGTCGGCGACCTGGGTGCCTTGGTGGGTGAGGTAGACGGCGTAGCAGGACGCCGAGGGCAGTCCGAGCGCGGCGGGTTCGAGCGCGGCGGTCGGAAAGCGGCCGGTGTCGGTGTCGAAGGGCGTGGTCGCGCGGCGCTCCAGGTCGAGCGGGGCGGCGACGACGGCCTGGTGGGGGAAGTTGTCGTAGTAGTCGAGCCGGGCCAGGTCGGCGGCCGGGAGCAGCGGGGGCATGGTCATCGTGCGGGCGCCCGCGGCCACTCCCCAGCCCTCGAAGGTCTCGTCGAGGAGCCGCAGCAGGCGGGTCCCCTCCGGACCGAGGGTCGGCAGACCCCTGGTGGCCCCGACGTTCTGCTCGGGGGTGGTCATGGTCATGATCGGTGCACCTCTCGGCTGGGAGGTCCCTCGGCGGAGCTCAGACGACGGGCAGGGTGTCGTCGGAGAAGATCCCGGTCTTCAGGAAGAAGCTGAGCGGCTTGCGGATGGCCTTGCGCTCGTGGGGACGGCGGCGCTCGTCGGCGACCAGCGCGTTGCGCAGGGCCAGCGGGTCGGCGATGCCGGCGTCGCGGTAGACGTGCGGGTTGTAGAGGGAGTTGATGCTGTAGACGACGTACCGCTTGAGGTACGCCTCGACCTCGCGGATCCGCTCGGCGCTCACGGCCTGGCACATCCGCTGGTACAGGAGGGAGACCAGCTCGCGTCCGAAGGCGATGTGCCGGGACTCGTCCTGGTGGTGGATCCGGTTGACCTCGCGGATGGTGTGGCAGAGGGAGTCGTCCTTCGCCATCCGGGAGTTGTAGTGGTCGACGAGCTCCTCGAAGAAGAGGATGCGGGTGAAGACGAGGAAGTTCTCGACCTCGGGCTCCCAGGCGGCGTCGGCGCGCATGCCGGTGGAGCCGTAGATCTTGTGGCCGTAGCGCCGGCAGAACTCGGAGAAGAACCACATGTGTTCGTTCTCCTCGCCGATGAAGTGGTGGAAGAAGTCCGAGGGGACCTCGAAGCCCGGCATGTGGATGCGGCCGACGACCTCGATGAGGAGCTCGCGGATGCCGTGCACGTTGAGGCTGTAGAAGTTGATGGACTCCCACTTCGACAGGCGCTGAAGCGTTTCCTCGCCGAGGGTGTCGTAGTGCTCGGTGCCGTAGACGGTGAGCAGCTCCGGCGTCATCCAGAAACGGTTCTCCTCCAGTGTCTCGGGCCACTGGAAGGTCTGGTACGGGTTGTAGTAGTCCTCGACCGAGCGCTCGCTGAGACGCTCCAGGACCTCCATGAACCGGTCGGTGACCGGCAGCGGGGCGGCGACGCCCATGTTCTCGCTCCTTGGGAGTGGGGTTACGGGCGGACTTCGTAGACCGCGTTCACCGGGGTCTCGGTGGCGCGCCGCCAGCGGGTGAAGCCGGCCTCCTCGGCGATGGCCCGGAAGGCCTTCTCGCCGGAGTGGTTGCCGAGGGCGTGCGGGCCGCGCTGGGCGACGGCGACCGGCAGGCACATCACGGCGGACAGGGCCATGAACATGCGGGCGGCGGGGGTCTGGGTGTCGATGTCCTGCGGGGAGACGTTGGACTCGACGAGCATCCAGGTGCCGTCCGCGTCCAGGGACTTGTGGACGTGCTGCGCGGCGGCGACCGGGTCGCCCATGTCGTGCAGGGCGTTGAAGAAGCACACCAGGTCGTAACCGGAGCCCGGGTAGTCGTCGGCGGAGGCGACCTCGAAGACGACCCGGTCGGACAGGCCGGCCTCCTCGGCGAGCTCCCGCGCGATCGAGATGGCCTCCTCCGAGTAGTCGAAGCCGTGGACCGTGGCGTTCGGGAAGGCCTTCGCGATGAGGAGGGTGGTGTGGCCGACGCCGCAGCCGACGTCGGCGACCGTGCCGCCGCCGTTCAGCTTGTCGGTGACCTGGTGCAGGGCGGGCAGCCAGTCCGGGACGAGCTTGTGCTCGTACGTGGGCTGGAAGAAGGAGCCCATGCCGGTGTCCAGGGCCGCGTCGTGCTCGGCCCAGCCGACGCCGTCACCGGTCCGGTACGCCTCGACGAGCAGGTCCTCGGTGGCGTACAGCGCCTTGAGGGCGGTGAAGAAGCCCGCCGCGTAGGTGACGGCCTTCGGGTCGGCGAGGACCTCGACGTGGTCGGCGGGGAGCGTGTACGTGAGGGAGCTGGGGTGCCGCTCGACGTACCCGGCGGAGAGCTGGGCGTGCAGCCACTCCTCGACGTACCGCTCGTTCGTGCCGGTCTTCGCGGCGAGGTCGCCGGCGGTGATCGGGCCGTGCGCGGCGAGGGCCTTGTACAGGCCGAGGCGCTCGCCGAGGGCGACGGTCAGACCGCGGACGGCCGCGCCGGCGTCGGTGATGACCCGCTGGTGGAAGTCGTGGGCGCTCATGCGGCCTTCTCCTCCTCGAACGCCGGGGTGTCGCACGTGAACAGGAAGGAGCGGGGCACGCGCGGCACGGAGCGGGCCGGAACCGGGTACGGCCAGCGGTCGAAGGAGGCGCCGTCCTCACCGGGCTGCCTGACCTCCCGTACGGCCCAGCCGCAGTCGGCGAGCAGCGCCTCCGGCTCCTCGGTGCCGAAGAGCCACGGGTTGCCGTCCTCCTTGAGCGCGCTCATGAAGGTGCGGGCCAGCGGGTTCTCCAGGGCGGACTTGGAGATGACGTCGCCGAGCAGCACGGAGCCGGGCGCGGCGTGCGAGGCGAGCAGCGAGATGAGGGTCCGTACGGCCTGCTCGGGCAGGAAGAACAGCAGGCCCTCGACCACCCACAGGACGGGCTCCTCGCTCTTCCAGCCGGCCTCCTTCAGGGGGCCGGTCCAGTCCTGCGTGAGGTCGACCGGGATCGGGACCCGGGTGCGGCCCGCGGGCAGCGGCTCGTCCTTGAGCATCTCGGCCTTGGCCTCCAGGAGCGCCGGGCGGTCGAGCTCGTAGACGGTGACGCCGTCGGGCCAGGGCAGCCGGAAGAAGCGGGTGTCCATGCCGGCGGCGAGGAAGACGACCTGCCGGATGCCGCGCTCCTCCACCGCCTTCACGATGGCCCGGTCGAGGTAGGTGGTGCGGATGGCGAGGAACGGCACGATGCCGCCGCCGTCGTAGCGCGCGAGCAGTTCGAAGCCGATCTCGTCGGCGACGGTGCGCGCGTAGGGATCGGCGAACAGCCGGTCCTCGCGCTCGGTCTCCAGGGCGCGCGCGGCGGCGGTCCACTGGGCGGTGCGGGATACGGCCTCCACAGGAGGTCCCCCTTCACTTGGGATACGGGATTCGACGGTGATTCGGACGGCCGTGTTCAGGGGCCCGACGAAGGACGGTTCGTCAGGCGCTCATGGCCGGGACACAGGTCTTGGCCGGTCGCACACAGGCGACGGGGTCCTCGGCCGCGGGCATCGACGACAGATGGCCGGCCTCGGCGTCGGCGGGGCGCCGGCGGAAGATGCTGTGCAGGATCATGCTGAACACGGCCGTCCCGTCGGCGGCCACGAGCGTGCACCGCGGCTTGACGGTGCCGGTGGCGGGATTGAACGGCGACGGGGTCGCGCCGAGGATCTCGACGCGGGCGGTGAGGACGTCACCCGGGCGGACGGGCCGCAGGTAGCGGACCTCGTCGATGCCGGGCGAGCCCGTACAGGCGCTGTAGGCGAGCAGTCCGTCGACGTAGCGGCGCATGAACATCGACTGGGTGTGGAACCCGCTGGCGATCAGACCGCCGAACGGGGAGTCCTTCGCGAGCTCGGGGTCCGTGTGGAAGGGCTGCGGGTCGAAGCGCCTGCCGAACTCCAGCACCTCCTCCGCCGTGACGGTGACGGTGCCCAGTTCATGGACGTCGCCGGGCCGGAAGTCCTCGAAGTAGCGCATCGCGCGCCCCCCTTGACCTAGGAGTCTGCGTTTCCTGGCATCACCCAATCTACGAATCAGTCATTTATTTTGTCAACCCAAAATAAGGGCCCGGGGGGCCCTTCATCACAGTGCTTGCGCTATGTCGCCCCACAGGTCCTCGACGTCCTCGATCCCGACCGACATCCGCACGAGACCGGGCGCGATCCCCGCGGCCGCGAGCGCGTCCGCGTCCAGCTCGCGGTGGGAGGTGGACGCCGGATGGGCCACCAGCGTCTCCACGCCTCCGAGCGACAGCGCGAGCTTCGCGAGCCGCACGCGCTCGATGAACGCCCGGCCCGCCTCCCGGCCCCCGGCGAGCTCGAAGGAGAGCAGCCCCCCGCCGCCGGCCAGGACCTTCCTGGCGGTGTCGTACGAGGGATGGCCGGGGCGCCACGGGTGGTGGACGGCCGTGACGCCGACGCGGGAGGCGAGGAGCTCGGCGAGGGCGGCGGCGTTGGCGCAGTGTTCGCGCATCCGCAGCGGCAGCGTGGGGATCCCGCGCAGGGTGAGCCAGGCCGCGAACGGGTCGGCACAGGCACCGAGTTCGACCGTGCGGGGCCACACCCGGCGGCGCAGCGCGTCGTCCGCGAAGACGGCGGCGCCGCCCAGGACGTCCGAGTGCCCGGAGAGGTACTTGGTGGTGGAGTGCACGACGATGTCGGCGCCGAGCTCCAGGGGGCGGCAGAGGACGGGCGAGGCGAGCGAGTTGTCGACCAGGCTCGTCACCCCGAGGGCGCGGGCGGCGGCGAGCAGTCCCGGCAGGTCCGGGACCTGGCCGGTGGGGTTGGCGATCGTCTCCAGGACGAGGAGCCGGGTGGCGGGGTGCACGGCGGCGGCCTCGAACTCGGCCGGGTCGTCGCCGGATATCCGTACGACCTCGATCCCGTACCGCTCGGCGAGGTCCGCCAGGACGGCGTGCGTCCCGCCGTACAGGCAGCGCTGGGCGACCACCCGGTCGCCGGGCTTGAGCAGGGCCAGGAGGACACCGCTGATGGCGCCCATCCCGGAGGCGAAGGCGATGGCGCCCTCCCCCGATTCGAGCCCCGCGAGGGTCTGCTCCAGGGCCCGGACGGTCGGGTTGCCGCGACGGCTGTAGACGTACCGGCCGTCGGGGTCGGCCATCGCGCCGGCGAGCTCGGCGGCGGAGTCGAAGGCGAAGGCGGAGGACTGGACGAGAGGCACGGAGAGCGGCCAACTGCCGCCCTGAAAGGGCTCGTTGAAGACGTGCACGGCACGGGTGTTCAGTTCCACGGGGAATCCTCTCCGAATACGGGAAAGGGGCCGCCCGACGTCCGGGGTCGGACATCGGGCGGCCCCTTCGGGACGGGGGTCAGACGGAGACCTTCTCGCCCTGCGACGCGGGGGCGGCGGCCTCGGCCGCGACCGTCTTGTCGCTCTTCATGACGAGGAGGGTGACGACACCGCCGACGGCGGCGATGATCGCGGCGCCGATGAAGGCGGAGGAGAAGCCCTCCGTCAGCTTCGGCAGGTTGCCGAGCTGGTCGGCGCCCTGGGACATGGCGACGGCGGTGAGCGCGGCCAGGCCGAGCGCGGAGCCGACGTTGTAGGTGGTGTTGACGATGCCGGAGGCGAGACCCGCCTGCTCCTGCGGGGCGTTGGCCATCGCGCTCATCATCGTCGGGATGTAGGCGAGGGACATGCCGAGAGCGGCGACCAGCGAGGCCGGCAGGACGTCGACGAGGAAGGTGCCGGTGGGCTCGACGGCCGCGAGCCAGACCAGACCGGCGGCGAGGACGAGCAGACCGCCCGCGATGAGCGGCTTGGCGCCGACCTTCATCATGAGCCGGGCCGTGATGGCCGTCATGAAGATCATGAGGAGCACGGTCATCGGGAGGAGCGCGGCACCGGACTCGAAGGCGCCGTAGCCGAGGACCTGCTGGAGGTACAGGTTGAGGAAGTACCACATCGGGATCCACGCGGCACCGAGCAGCGTCATGGCCAGGTTGGCCGAGCCCAGGCGCGGGACCCGCCAGACACTGAGCGGCATGAGGGGCTCGCGGATGCTCTTCTGGATGACGAAGAAGAGGATCAGGAGCACCGCGGCGCCGACCAGTTCGAGGATCGTGGCGGTGGCGCCCCAGCCGACCTCGGGGGCACGGACGACGGCGAAGACGGCGAGCGCGAGACCGGCGGTGACGGCGACGGCGCCGAGGATGTCGACGGAGCCGCGGCGGGACTCGACGTTCGGGAGGAGCTTGGTGGCGGCGAGGGTCGCGAGGCCGATCGGGATGTAGATGATGAAGACCCACTGCCAGCTCACCCACTCGGTGAAGACACCACCGAGGAACACGCCCGCGGTGCCGCCGGCGGGGGCCGCGGCGCCGTAGAGCGCCATCGCCTTGCCGAGCTCCTTCGGGTCGTGCATGAAGAGCATCATGAGCAGGGTCATGGCGGAGGGCGCGATCAGCGCACCGCCGACGCCCTGGACGGCGCGGCCGACGATCTCGACCCAGGCGGTCTGCGCGGCGGCGGCCACGACCGAACCGGCGATCATGACGGCCCAGCCGGAGACGAAGATCTTGCGGGCTCCGACGAGGTCGGAGAGGCGTCCGCCGAGGAGCAGCAGGCCGCCGAAGACGATCACGTAGGCGTTGAAGATCCACTGGAGCTCGCTCTGCGAGAAGCCCAGGTCCTTCTGCATCTCGGGGAGCGCGACGCCGATGATCGAGGTGTCCATGATGACCATGAACTGAGCGGCGGCGAGCACGACAAGTGCCCACCAGCGCCGGGGATTGACGGTTGACATTGCCCTGACCCTTCACTCGCTGCTGCATACCCCTAGGGGGTACCTGTGCGGAGCACCGTAGCATACCCATGGGGGGTATGTAAGGGTGAGGTGAGAGCGCATGGGAAGCACCGCCTCCGCGCTGGCGGGGGCGCGCGGGAGGCGGCGCCTCGACGCTTGCGGCGGGCGCGGGGCGCGCCGTCCACGTGCCTGCGGCGGGGCGCGGGAAGCGCCGCCTCTGCACACGCGGCGGCGCGTCGGAAGCCCCGCCTCCGTGCCCCCGGCCGGGCAGAATGCCCCCATGACCGCAGACCAGGACCCCGCCCTGCTCCAGCGCTGGAACACCACCCTGCTCGCCGCCCGCGCCGGCCGCGAGGGCCCCGACCCCGCCCCGTACGGCCGGAACCTGCTGTCCCGCTGGGCCGAACCGCAGCGCCGCTACCACACGGTCGCCCACCTCAGAGCGGTCCTCGACCGCATCGACGAGCTCGCCGACCAGGGCGGGGAGGGCGGCGAGCTGGAGCTCGTACGGCTCGCGGCCTGGTTCCACGACGCCGTCTACCGCCCGGACCGCTCGGAGAACGAGGAACGCTCGGCGACCCTGGCCGAGAAGGCGCTCACGGAAGCGGGCCTCACCCCGCACGAGGTGAGCGAGGTGGCCCGCCTCGTCCGCCTCACGACCACCCACGACCCGGCCGCCGGCGACCTCAACGGCGAGACCCTCTGCGACGCGGACCTGGCGATCCTGGCCACCGCCCCGGACACCTATCGGGGGTATGCGGCGGCAGTCCGCGAGGAGTACGCCTTCGTCCCCGAACCGGACTTCCGCAAGGGCCGCGCCGCCGTCCTCCGCCAGCTCCTCGGCCTCCCCCGCCTCTTCCGCACCCCGTACGGCGCGGCGGCCTGGGAGGAGCGGGCCCGGGAGAACCTGGAACGGGAACTCGCGGAACTGGCGGACAAGTCCGGCAAGGACTGAACGAACGGGCCGGAAGGACCTCGCCGACGCCAAAACGTAATGAGGAAGGACCCCTACCGCCGGTAAGATCATTTTCGTTTGCCCTTGACCCGCGAGAGACGCCAGGAAAGTAAAAGAAAATGAGACTGAACAGGGCCCTTCCGATCGTCGCCGTAATACCGGCCCTGCTTCTGGCGTCCGCATGCAGCGGGGAATCCGCGGAATCCGGCGAAAAGAAGCCGAAGGCGACCGCGCAGAGCGCCGACGAGAAGAATTCCGCGGAGGCGAAGCGCATCGGCGCCCTCGACGCCGCGCAGCTCGAAAAGGCCGCCCTCACCGGAAAGGCCGCCGGATACGAGGCCAAGAAGATCGCCAAGGCCGAGGTCGAGGCCGGCCGGGACATGAAGTCCGACAACAAGGCCTGCCAGCCCCTCGCCAGCCTGATCGGCGGCTTCACCCACCTCCCCGCCGTGGGCGTCGCGCACCGCTCCCTCAAGCCCACCGCCGCCACCGACGCCACGGTCGGCTCCATGTGGCTCGCCTCCCACTCGGAGGCCGACGCCACCCGCGTCATGACCGACCTCCGCGCCGCCGTCACCGCCTGCCCCAAGGGCTTCAAGACCCTCGGTCTCACCTACGGCAAGGTCGAGAACCTCCCGGCCCCCAAGCTCGGCGCCGGCGCCGACGAGACCGTCGCCTACCGGATCACCGGCGACATCGGCAAGCAGAAGGTGCCCATGACGTACACCGTGGTCCGCAGCGGCGGCGTCGTCGCCGCCTTCTACGGCGTGAACATGTTGGACCCGGGCAAGGCGGCGATCCCGGTGCCGGTGGTCGACGCCCAGCTGAAGAAGATCGCGGACACGAGGGGCTGACACCGCCCGCCGCGGAAACGGAGAGGGGCCGTCCCCGGTGCATCCGCACCGGGGACGGCCCCCTTTCATTCGACGGTCAGCTGACGTGTCCCGATTCCGCCGGGAACTCCGGCGGCCAGGGGCCGTCGTACAACGACTCCCGTTCGCCCATCAGGGCGTACTCCGCCTCCCGCCAGCTCGGATGGGCGCTGACGACGAAGCTTTCGCCCTCCGGATCCAGGATCCAGGTGTAAGCGGAGTCCTCCGCCGGAATGCCGTGCCGTTCGCTGAGCACGCCGAACTCGGCGGCGGTCGCCCGCCGGATGTGGAGCCCCTTCCGGTAGAGGGGCTTGAGGAACATCAGCTCCACATGCCCGAAGGAGACCTCGACCCTGGTCGTGGTCCCGTCCACCAGCGTGGCCTCACTGGTCAGGAAGAGCAGGCGGTGCGAGGGGTTGAACCCGCTGACTCTGAAGAGCCGCCCCTCCCGGATGAAATCTGTCATGCCCACCATCTTCTCCTCGCTGCTCCACCGGCTCGCTACTCCACCGGCGTTCCATTGGCGTACGTCAGCTTCTTCGGGAACACCCGCTCGAACACCGGCTTGCCCGAGGCGTCGAGCACCGGCTTGCCCGCCTCGTCGAGCTTGGTCATGTACCACTTGATGGACGCCCAGTTGCGGTACTCCATCCGGAGGGCCGCACGGAGCTTGGTCATCTCCCACGCGGTTCCGTAGCCGCCCTTCCGGATGAGCTCCCAGTCGCTGTTCGGGATCGTTTCCCCTCGCTCCAGAAGCAGAGCCAGCGCCTCGTCGGCGTTCTTGGCGCCTTCGACACCGTCCAGGGTCACCGAGAGCTCCACGTTGGGGTTGGCCACAGCTCGCTCCACTCCCACCGTCCAGATGGGGCGCTCCCCCATCCCCATGGCCGCCGGGAGGTTGGTCCCGAACGCCTTGTTGTTGAACGTCTTCGCGCCGAGAGCCCCGGCCAGATCGTCCGAGTGGGGGTTGACCCCGAGGACGATGTGATCGCCGTCCTTCACCAGATCGCTGAGGATCTTGGTGCATTCCTTGACGACCTCGTCGCCGGCCGCCGCGACGGAGAACGCCGCGAGCTTGAAGGTCCCGGTGTTCGCCGCCTCGCACGCCTCGCCGATCTTCCGGAGGAGACGGCTGATGATGCCCTGGACGGCGGCCTCGGTCAGACCGATGGTGCGGAGCGCCCGGTAGGCGTCCATGAACCCGATGCCCGTCTTCATGGCGGCGTCCAGCGCCATCACTCCGGCCTTCGCCGACCGGAAGATCACACCGCCGACGAACCAGCTCGCCGCCCAGGCGCAATCGCCCCAACTACCGCCGGAGACACCCGGCGTGAGCAGCTTGGCGCAGCCGATGAAGTCGCCGAGCAGGATGTCGACCGGGTCGATCCCCGAGTTGAACTCGGTCATCGTCAGCGTGATGCTGAGGGTCTTCGTCTCGGCCTTCGACACCTCGGGGCCGAGGTAGACGGTCTCGGCGGCCGGGCAGCTGCCCGAGGCCGTGTACTGCTCCCACGGCACCATGCACATGTACACGTCGACGTGCGACTTGTACGTGACGTCGGACGTGATCTTGCAGTCCCCGATGTGGATGATCGGGTTGCAGTTGTCCTTCTTGACGTTCTGCGGCTCGCCGATGTACTCGATGTGGTCGAGGACCGCCCACACATCGCTGATGCCGGTGGTGACGCCCTGCGAGATCTGCTCGCCGTTGCCGCTCTTCTCGGTGCGGTCGGCGGCGGCCTGGGCCTCCTCCGCCGCGTCCCTGGCACCGGCCGCGGCCGTCTCGGCCGCCGTCGCGTCCTCCTCCGCCTTGGTGGCGGTGGCGCGGGCGCTGGCGGCGTCCTCCTCGGCCTTGGTGGCCACGGCACGGGCGTTGGCGGCGTCCTTCTCCGCCTCGGTCGCCGCCGCGTCCGCCGCGTTGGCGTCGGACTGCGCGTCCGACGCCGCCGACGACGCCTTCAGGGCGTCCTCGCCGGCCGCCATGGCGTAGCCGTCGGCACGGCCGGCGGCCGCCTGGGCGTCCTTGGCGTCCTTCGCCGCCTGGGTGGCCGAGGCCTGGGCCCGCTGGTACGCCTTGGCGGCGCGCAGCGAGTCGGCCGCCGCCGCTGCGGAGGCCTCCGCAGCGAGCTTCATGTCCGCCGCCGCCTGCGCGGCCAGGGCCTTCGCCTCGGCGGAGAACTCCTCGGCCTGGTTCGCCGTCGCGGCGGCGGACGCGGCCTGCTGCTGTGCGATCGTCAGCGACTGCTGGCCGGTCAGCACCGCGAACGCCGCCGAGCTGTCGTCCTCCTGGAACGGTCCGCCGAGGGCGATGGCCTCGTTCGCCGGCTTGGTCACCGCGGCAGCCGAGTCACGGGCCGCGAGCGAGGACTGCACCGCCGCGAGCGCCTTGCCCGCGGTGACCGCCGCCCAGGACGCGGTCTGTGCCGCCTCCGAACGGGCGGCCGCGGCCTCCGTCTTGGCGACCTTGGCCGCCGCGGAGGCCTTCTCCGACTGCTCCTTGGCACCCTTGGCGTCGGCCGCGGCCGCCTGCGAGGCGTCGATGGCCTCGGCCGCCGCCGCGTGCGCCGCGGCGGCGGAACCGGCCGCGATCCAGTAGGACGCCCAGGCACTGTCGGCCGCCGCCTTGGCGCGGGACGCGGAGCCCTGCGCCTTGGTGGCCGCCTCGCGGGCGCTGGTGGCCGCGGCCGTGGCCGCGTTCGCCGCCGCGCGGGCGTCGGTGGCCGCCGTGGTCGCCTCGTTCGCGGCGGCACGGGCGTCGGTCGCGGCGGCGCGGGAGGCGGTCGCCGCGTCCGTACCCTCGTCGGCTGCGGCGTTGGCCTCGTACGCCGCGGCCTTCGCGTTCAGCGAGTCCCGCCGCTGCTCGGCCTCGAGGGCCTTGTCGCGGGCGGCGACCGCGTCGCGTTCCGCCTGTTCGGCGACGGCCCGCTTGGAGGAGGCCGTGGATCCCGCCGCCTCGGCCGAGGCGCGGGCGTCGCTCGCGATCCGGCCCTGGGCGACGGCGTCCGCCTCGTGGCCGGCCGCCTTGTCCCGCTCGCGCTCGGCGGTGGCCCGGTAGGCCGCCGCGTTGGCGCGCTCCAGCTCGGCGACGGCACGCTGCGCCTGCGCGTCGGCCGCCGCCTGCTTGGCGTCCTGTTCCTCCGCGAGGGCCTTCTCCTTGGCCTTCTTCGCGGTCTCGGCGTTCGCCGCGGCCGAGGCCGCGTAGGCGTCGGCGCTGTCCGCGGCGGCCTTCGCCTGGGCGGCGGCCTCCTGCGCGGCGATCCGGCGGAACTCGGTGTTGACGGCGTGCGCCTCGGTCTTCGCCAGCGCCAGCAGCGCCTCGGACGTCGACACGGTGGCGTTCGCCGCGTTCAGCGCCGTCTCGGTCGCCTTGGAGGCGGCCGTCGCGGCCGCGCCCGAGGCGCGGGCGACCTGCACCGACTGCCGGGCGTACATCAGGCCCCGGCCGCGCGGCACCTCGGCGGCGTCCGCGATCGCCCAGGCCTGCTGCTGGCCGGTCACCGCACGCTGGGCGGCGGCGTTGGCGGCGGTGGCCTGGTCCTTGGCGGTGGTGACCAGCGCCTGGACCTTGCCCCGGGCGTTCGCCAGGTCGGCCTTCGCCTGGTCGAACAGGGCCTGCTTCGGCTTGAGGATGTGGTCCGGGTCGGCCTCCAGCTGGTCGTGCCAGTACTTCTGCCAGCGCAGGATCTGGTCCGCGCGCCACGCCTGGCCGATGGCCTCGATCATGGCGGCGGTGGCGGACCGGGTCGCGGCGGCGGCGTCCGCCTCCGCCTGCATGATGACGGCGCGCGGCGCGGCCTGACCGGCGTACTCCGCCTCCCATTCGGCCGAGGCCTGGGAGACCGCCTCGCTCAGGGCGTTGCGCGGGTCCACCGGGTCGGCGTGGTCACACGCGGACCACGACTGCTTGAGGTTCTCCACCTCGACGCGGAACTCGGGCGTCCCCTCGGCGACCTTGCCGGCGGGGAAGCCGCCGTACCGCAGGTACCTGGCGATGTCGGAGGACGTGGTGCCGCCGAAGAATCGGGTGTTGGCGACGTTGGAGTCCCGCAGCATGATGTCGGCCGCGAAGTCGTTCCAGCTGTCCTTGCCGCGGTTCTGCTCGGTGATCTGCCGGGCCTTGGCGATCGCCTCGGGGCTCGCGTTGGTGTGCGCGTCCCAGCCGATGCGCTCGGCCAGCTTCGCCTGGGTGGCGGCGGTGAACGCGATGACGTCGGCGCCGAACTCCGGTGCGTGCAGCGTGATCCCGTCGTCGAACGAGCTCATCGCGTACGGCTTGTTGGCGTCCTCCAGGATCGCCTTCTGGGCCGCGAAGGCGTCCAGGTAGGCGTAACCGGCCTCACGGTCCTGGTCGTTGGCCTGCCCCAGGGGCATGAAGCCGATCCAGCCGCGCTCGCCGACGACGGCTTCCAGCTGGGCGTCGCCACCGGTCAGGCCCTGCATGGCCAGGGCCTTCGTCTTGGCGCCGCCCGCGTGCAGGGCGACACCCGCGAGGCACCGGTTGAGGCGCGGGGTGGAGCGGGCCTCGCTGATGACGGCGGTCAGTTCGTTGAGCCGGCGCAGCGCGTCGTCGGCGTCGCGGAAGATCGTCCGCATGCCGTCGGAGACCTTCTCGATCGCCTGCGCGAGCGCGGGGACACGGCCCACGATCACGGCGTTCGACGGGATGTCGACCAGCGCCCAGAGGCAGTCGTCGACGTCGGACCCGGCCAGGCAGGTCTTCACCTTGGCGGCGTCGAGCTGTTCGAAGAGGATCCGCCCGCCGTTGGCGTCGGCCCACGCGACGACGTTCACGGAGACGGCCGCGAGGCCCTTCCGGTAGTCGTCGACACAGGTCTGGCCACAGGCGTCGAGGAGGATCTGCTCCTCGCGCTCGCCGAGCACGGGCCAGTTGGAGGCGCCGCCCTCGATCGGCGTGGTGCCCTCGGTGAGCGCGTCCTTGTGCGCGGCCTCGTTCTTCTCGCGCTGCTCCTGCTCGGCCTTCTTCGCGGCCTCCTCGGCGGCGGTGCTGTCGCCCGCCGCGTCGCCGGCCCTGGTCTCGGCGTCCTTGGCGTCCTGCTCGGCCTTGGTCGCCTTCTCCGCGGCCTCCTTGGCCGCGTCGGCGGACCGGCCGGCCCTGCCGTTCGCCTCGGCGGCGTGCCGCTCGGCGTCGGTGGCCTCACGGTCGGCCTCGGTGGCCGCGTCGCTCGCCTCGTCCGCGGTGAGGCGGGCGGAGGCGGCGTCGTTCCCGGCCTGTACGGCGTGTTCGCCGGCGGTGTCGGAGGCGGTCTTCGCGCCCTGCTGCGCGTCGGCGGCCTCGGCCGCGGACGCCTGGGCACGGGTCACGGCCTCGGCGGCGCGGGCCGAGTCCGAGGCGGCCGCGGCGGCGGCCTCGGCGGCGAGCTTCGCGTCGCCGGTGGCCTGCGCGGCGGTCTGCTGTGCGGACTGCGCCGCCTGCTCGGCCTGCGCGGCCTTGGCCTCGGCGGCCGCGGCCTGCTGCTCGGCGACCGTCTTGGCCGACTGGCCGACGAGCACGGCGAACGCGGCCGCGCTGTCCTTCTCCTGGTACGGCGCGCCGTACGAGACGGCGTCGCCGGCGGCGGTACCCGCTGCCGTGGCGCTGTCGCGGGCGGCGAGCGCGGCCTGGCCGGCGGCGTAGGCGCGGCCCGCGGCGGTCCCGGCGGACTTCACGGCCTCGGCGGCCCCGGTCCCGGCGGCGATCGCCTCCTGCTCGGCCTTCTTGGCGAGCCCGGTGGCGTTCTCCGACGCCGTGGCGGCGTTGTCCGCGCGGATCGCCGCGTCCTTCGACGCCTCGAGGGCGGTGGCCGCGGCGGCGTGCGCGGTGGACGCCTCGCCGAGGGAGGTGCGGTACGCCGACCACGCGGCGCTCGCACTCGCCTGGGCACGCGCGGCGGCGCCCTCCGCCGTGGTGGCGGCGGAGCGGGCCGTGACGGCGGCGGCGGTGGCCTGGTCCGCGGCGGTCTGCGCGGCGGTGGCGGCCTGTGCGGCCTCGGTGGCGGCCGTACGGGCCTCGGTGGCGGCCGTACGGGTCTCGGCGGCGGCCGCGGTGCCCTCGGCGGCGGTGGCCGCGGCTTCGAGAGCGGCGGCGCGGGCGGCGGTGGCCTGCTTGGCCTGGAGGGCGGCGACGGCCTTCTCGCGGGCGGTCTGCGCGGCCTTGGCCTTGGCGTCGGCGAGCGTCCGCTTGGCCCTGGCGTCGCTGCTCGCGGTCCCGGCTGCCGTGTCGGCGCTGGTCGCCGTCGTCTGCTGGGCGGCGGCGCGCTGCTCGGCCGCCGCGGCCTTGGCGCGCTCGGCGGCGGCCTTGGCACGGGAGGCTACGGCGGTGGCCTGCTCCGTCTGGGCCTTGGCCCGCTCGGTGGCGGCGGTGCCGGCGGCGGCCTTCGCCTTGTCGCGCTTGTCCTCGGCCGTCGTACGGGCGGCCTTGGCGGTGTTCGCGCTCTCGGCGGCGGCCGTGGCGTTGGCCTCGGCGCTGTCGGCGGCGGCCTTCGCCTGGGCGGCGGCCTCCTGCGCGGCGACGCGGCGGAACTCGGTGTCGATCGCGCGCGACTCGGTCTGCGCCTTGGCGAGCAGCGTGTCGCTGGTGGCGATCGTCGCGTCGGCGGCGTTCAGCGCGGTCTCGGCGGCCTTCGCGGCGGCCGCGGCGACCGCCGCGGAGGCACGGGCGACCTGCACGGACTGCTGGGCGTACATCAGACCCCGGCCGCGCGGCACATGGGTCGCGTCGGCGACGCCCCAGGCTTCCTGCTGGGCGGTCGAGGCCTTCTCCGCGGCGGCCGCCGCCGTGGCGGCCTGCGCCTTGGCGGAGGTGACGAGGGCGGCGACGTCGGTCCGGGTCCGGGCCAGGTCGGCCGTGGCCTTGTCGTAGAACGCCTGGTCCGGCTTCTCGAAGATCGTGTCCGGGTCCTGGGCGAGCTCGTCCGTCCAGTACTTGCGCCAGGTCAGGATCTGGTCGGCGAACCAGGCCTGCTCGATGGACTGGATCATGAGGTCGGTGGCCTTGCGGGCCGACACCGAGGCCTCGACCTCGGCCTTGATGATCGCGGCGCGCTGGGTGGCCTGGCCGGCGTACTCCTGCTCCCACTCGACCATCGCGTCCATGACGGGCTCGTTGAGCTTGCGTCGCGGATCGACCGGGTTCTGCCAGTCACAGGCGGCCCAGGCCTGCTTGAGGTCCTCGACCTCGATGCGGTAGGCGGCGGAGTCCTTGGCGGGGGCTTCGACGGCGTAGCCGCCGCGCCTCAGGTAGGAGGCGACGTCGCTGGACGTCGTGCCGCCGAAGTAGTCCCAGGCGACGTCGCTGTCCCGCAGCATGTCGTCGGCGGCCCAGTCGTGCCAGGAGTCCTTGCCGCGGTTCTCCTCGGTGACGGCCTTGGCGCGCGCGACGGCCTCGGGGCTCGCCTTGCTGTGCTCGTCCTTGCCGAGGCGCCAGGCCAGCTCGGTCTGGGCGACGACGGCGTGCCGGGTGATCGCGTCGGCGAAACTCGGCGCGTGCCACTCCATGTCGTCGCTGGCCCAGGCCGACTCGCGGTAGGGCTTGTTGGCCTCGTCGAGGGCCCTGGTGCGGGCCGTCTCCGCGGCGAACTGGGCGTCTCGCGCCTCCTTGTCGGCGTCGGCTGCCTGGCCCAGGGGGCCGTAGCCGATCCAGCCGCGGTCGCCGACGGCCTCGCGGAGCTGCGCCTCGGTGCCGGTGAGGCCCTCGACGGCCTTGGCCTTCATCAGGGGGCCGCCGACGTGCAGCGCGACACCGGCGAGGCAGCGGTCGAGCCGCCGGTCCTGGCCGATGCTGTTGCGGGAGTATCCGGTGTCCGTCTCGGGGGTGGTGTCGGCCGCTGCGGGCGAGGCCTGGACCAGGCCGGTGAGTACGGCCGTGGCGGTGACCAGCGCGGTCGCGCTGGTGGCCCGGGTGAGGGCGTACCGCATGCGACGCCGGCGTCTGCCGACGTCTCTGAACAGGGACATTCTCTGCCTGTCAATCTCTCGATCGCGAGGCAGTGCCATGATCTGGGCATGACAGAGAGCGGCTTGCCGCCGGGTGACGTTCCCCCTGGTCACGACACATGCCGGCACTCGGTTCTCCCCATGAACCGGCACTGCCGCTTACATCGCGACGATGCCACGCCGCGCCCCCGCCCGTGAAGATCAAATAATCTGGACCAAGGTCACGCGACACCCCAGCGGCGGGCAAACCGACCGCGTTGTTGATCATCTTGTTACCCGGCGTAAGGAACCCGGGCCGGGGCGGATCCGTCCCGCATGCCAAGACATTCCCCTCACCCCGGAATGACAGGCACAAACCGCAGGTTGACCCATGTCATGCCGTCTTCCTCAGCCGAGCGCACGACATCCGCCACCACCCCCTCCCCCTCCATACCCCCGGCCCGTATGCCCCTGGCCGTCTACATCCTCGGGCTCTCCGTCTTCGCCCTGGGTACGAGCGAGTTCATGCTCTCCGGACTCCTGCCGCCCATCGCGGAGGACATGGGCGTCTCCATCCCCCGCGCGGGGCTGCTCATCTCCGCCTTCGCGATCGGCATGGTCGTCGGCGCGCCGCTGCTCGCCGTCGCGACGCTCCGGCTGCCCCGCAAGACGACCCTGGTCGCCCTCATCACCGTCTTCGGCCTCGGGCAGATCGCCGGCGCGCTGGCCCCGAACTACGCCGTCCTCTTCGTCTCCCGCGTCGTCAGCGCGCTCGCCTGCGCCGGCTTCTGGGCGGTCGGCGCGGCCGTCGCCATCGCGATGGTCCCCGTCGGCTCCCGCGCCCGGGCGATGGCCGTCATGATCGGCGGCCTGTCCATCGCCAACGTCCTCGGCGTCCCGGCCGGCGCTTTCCTCGGCGAACACCTCGGCTGGCGCTCGGCGTTCTGGGCGGTCGGCGCGGCCTCCGCGATCGCCCTCGTCGGCGTCGTCACCCGCATCCCGCACATCCCGCTCCCCGACACCAGGCCCCGCCTCAAGCGGGAACTGGCCGTCTACCGCGACCGGCAGGTCCTCCTCTCCATCACGATCACCGCGCTCGCGGCGGGCGGCGTCTTCTGCGCCTTCTCCTACCTCGCCCCGCTCCTCACCGACGTCTCCGGGCTCGACGAGAGCTGGGTCTCGGCCGTCCTCGCCCTCTTCGGCATCGGCGCCCTGGTCGGTACGACGATCGGCGGCCGCGTCGCCGACGCCCACCTCTTCGGGGTGCTGCTCAGCGGCATCGCCGCGTCGACCGTCTTCCTGATCGCCCTGGCGGTCTTCGCGTCCAGCCCCGTCGTGACGGTCCTGCTCGCCTTCCTCCTCGGCGTCTCCGCGTTCTACACCGCGCCGGCCCTCAACGCCCGCATGTTCAACGTCGCCGGCGCCGCCCCCACCCTCGCGGGCGCCACCACCACCGCCGCCTTCAACCTCGGCAACACCGGCGGCCCCTGGCTCGGCGGCACCGTCATCGACGCCGGCCTCGGCTACGCCTCCCCCGCCTGGGCGGGCGCGGCGATGACCGCCCTGGGCCTGGCGACGGCAGCGGTGGCCCTCAAGCTGCACAGGTCCCCCTCCCGCGTGGTCACGTCGGGCACCCCCCGACAGCAGGAGCAGAAGGCCGACGCGCCCTGCTGACCTGCCTTCTGAAGAAAATCCCGCCGCGAGCGATGAGTTCGTTCATGATCGGCAGTCAGAGCTCATGAACCGACCGGGACACGAGAAGCCGAGGAACCGACCATGCGCACCCTGATCAGCACCGCCTTCATCTCGCTCGACGGCGTCGTGGAGGCCCCGGGCGGCGAGCCCGGCTACCGGAACTCCGGATGGACCTTCAAGGACGTCGAGTTCGTCCCCGAGGCGTTCGAGATCAAGGGCCGCGAGCAGAAGGAAGCGGCCGCGATGCTCATGGGCCGGACCAGCTACGAGGCGTTCAGCGCCGTGTGGCCCGACATGGAGGAATTCGCGGACTACAAGGTCATGCCGAAGTACGTCGTCTCCACGACGCTCACCGAGGACGACCTCGTCGACAACTGGGGCGAGACGACGATCCTGCGCTCCATCGACGAGGTCGCCGCCCTGAAGGAGACCGAGGGCGGCCCGATCATCGTCCACGGCAGCGCGTCCCTGAACCAGGCCCTGTCGGACGCGGGCCTGATCGACCGCTACCACCTGCTCGTCTTCCCGCTCCTGCTCGGCGCGGGCAAGCGTCTCTTCAGCACCACCGACAAGGACACGCAGAAGCTGAAGCTCGTCGAGCACGAGGCCTACGCCAACGGCCTGCAGAAGAACGTGTTCGACGTCGTCCGCTGACCCGCCTAGGGTGACGCCCGTGACGACACGGATGATCATCCTCAACGGTGGTTCCAGCTCGGGGAAGTCCGGCATCGTGCGGTGCCTGCAGGCCGTGCTGCCGGACCCCTGGCTGGCGTTCGGCGTCGACTCCTTCGTCGACGCCCTGCCCGCGAAGATGCAGGACGACGACGCCGGGATCGCCTTCGCCGCCGACGGCGGCGTCAGCGTCGGCGACGGCTTCCGGGCCCTCGAGGCGGCCTGGGCCGGCGGGCTCGTGGCGATGGCCCGAGCAGGCGCGAGGATCGTCGTCGACGACGTCTTCCTCGGCGGCGCCGCCTCTCAGCAGCGCTGGCGCGAGGCCCTCGGCGACCTGCCCGTGCTGTGGGTCGGCGTCCGGTGCGAGAGCACGGTCGCCGAAGGCCGGGAGATCGCCCGCGGGGACCGGACCACCGGAATGGCCGCACAGCAGGCCCTGATGGTGCACGAGGGCGTGACGTACGACGTCGAGGTCGACACGACCCGCACCGAATCCCTGGAATGCGCCCGCGCGATCGCGGCCCGGGTGGGCTGACGCGCCTCAGGCGACCGGGCGGCCCTTCGGACGGCGCAGGCCCGCCCGGGTGAGGTGGCCGAGCAGCTCCTTCGAGCCGACCTCGATCGCGCCCGCCGCCACCGCGTCCGCGTACCGGTCCGACGGGATGTCGTAGTGGTCCCGCTCGAAGGCGCGCGGCGGCGCGCCGATCGACGCGGCGAAGGCGTGCAGCTCCTCGAAGGAGGCGTCGCTGACCAGGTGCGACCACATGCGGCCGTGACCCGGCCAGGTCGGCGGGTCGATGTAGAGGCTCACGCCGTCACTCCCGTCACGTCAGGCCGCCCACCGGGGCCACCACCACGCCCTGCTTGCCGCAGACCCAGTGCGGGTCGGGGCCGAGCTCCGGCTCGACGTCGAGGGCGTGCGGGTCGCCCGAGGCGCAGACCGGGCAGAGCGGCCAGCGTCCGTACTGTTCGAGCAGGGCGTCCTGCACGTCCTGGGCGACGAGCCCGGCGACGTACGACACCCCCTCGGGCCACTGCTCCACCCACCAGCGGCGGTGGGTCACCGCGTCCTCCACCATCGACACGACCTCTGCGGCGGCCACCTCCCGGGCCACCAGGTCGGCCAGCACCAGCGCGCGGGCGGTGTGCAGCGCCTGCTCCACGGGGTCGATGTCGTCCATGGACTCATTGTCACCCGAGCGGGGGAAAGGGCGAAGGTCCCCTCCGGATCCGGCACCGAAGAGGGCCGACGGGGTCTTGTCGCCCCCATCCGCCCGAAAGTATCTTTCACACGTGACCAATGACGTGAAGGAAAGTTTCATCAGCGACGCGCCCCCCGCCCCCGCCGCGCTCGCGGCCAAGGTGCGGACCCTCGCGCCGTCCATGACCCGCTCCATGCAGCGGGTCGCCGAGGCCGTCGCCGGAGACCCGGCCGGCTGCGCCGCCCTCACGGTCACCGGCCTCGCCGAGCTCACCGGCACCAGCGAGGCGACCGTCGTCCGCACCGCCCGGCTCCTCGGCTACCCCGGCTACCGCGACCTGCGCCTCGCCCTCGCCGGCCTGGCCGCCCAGCAGCAGTCCGGCCGCGCCCCGGCCGTCACCGCCGACATCGCCGTCGACGATCCCATCGCCGACGTCGTCGCCAAGCTGGCCTACGACGAGCAGCAGACCCTCGCCGACACCGCCGCCGGCCTCGACACCGTCCAGCTCGGCGCCGCCGTCGCCGCCCTCGCCACCGCCCGCCGCATCGACATCTACGGCATCGGCGCCTCCGGCCTCGTCGCCCAGGACCTCGGCCAGAAGCTGCTCCGGATCGGCCTCATCGCCCACGCCCACAGCGACCCGCACCTCGCCGTCACCAACGCCGTGCAGCTCCGCTCCGGCGACGTCGCCATCGCCATCACCCACTCCGGCTCCACCGGCGACGTCATAGAACCCCTGCGCGTGGCCTTCGACCACGGCGCCACCACGGTCGCCGTCACCGGCCGCCCGGACGGCCCCGTCACCCAGTACGCCGACCACGTCCTCACCACCTCCACCGCCCGCGAGAGCGAACTGAGACCCGCGGCCATGTCGTCCCGCACCAGCCAACTCCTGGTCGTCGACTGCCTGTTCACCTGCGTCACGCAGCGCACGTACGAGACGGCGGCCCCGGCCCTCGCCGCCTCCTACGAGGCCCTCGCCCACCGCCACTCGCCCCGCACCCGCTGACCCTCACTCGCTCACCGGCGCCGACGACGCCGCCGTACCGAAAGAGCCCCCGTGCCCACCTCGTACTCCGAACTCCGCGCCCAGCTCGCCACCCTCACCACCGAGGCCTTCCGCCCCGAGCTCGCCGAGATCGACCGGCTCCCCACCCTGGACATCGCCCGCACCATGAACGGCGAGGACCGGACCGTCCCCGAGGCCGTCGCCCGGCAGCTCCCCGCGATCGCCGCCGCGATCGACGCCACCGCCGAGCGGATGTCCCGCGGCGGACGGCTGATCTACATGGGCGCCGGCACCGCGGGCCGCCTCGGCGTCCTCGACGCCAGCGAGTGCCCGCCCACCTTCAACACCGACCCCTCGCAGGTCCTCGGCCTCATCGCGGGCGGCCCCTCCGCCATGATCAAGGCCGTCGAGGGCGCCGAGGACTCGCGCGAACTCGCCGCAGCCGACCTGGACGCCCTCGGGCTCACCACCGACGACACCGTCGTCGGCATCTCCGCCTCCGGTCGCACCCCGTACGCCGTGGGCGCCGTCGCACACGCCCGCGCCCACGGCGCGCTGACCATCGGCATCTCCTGCAACGAGGACAGCGCGCTCGCCGCCGCCGCCGAGCACGGCATCGAGGTCGTCACCGGCCCCGAACTCCTCACCGGATCCACCCGGTTGAAGGCGGGCACGGCGCAGAAGCTGGTCCTCAACATGATCTCGACGATCACGATGATCCGGCTCGGCAAGACGTACGGGAACCTGATGGTCGACGTCCGCGCCTCCAACGACAAGCTCCAGGCCCGCTCGCGGCGGATCGTCGCCCTGGCCACCGGCGCGCCGGACGAGCAGATCGAGACCGCGCTCGCCGCCGCCGACGGGGAGGTGAAGACCGCGATCCTGATGATCCTCGCCGACATCGACGCCCCCACGGCCGCCTCACGCCTTGTGGCCTCGGAGGGCCGCCTTCGCACGGCGCTCCACGCGTAGGCACCCTCACCGTCGTCACCGGCAGAGGACGTCCTCCGCAGGCCGCACGCCCTCGGTCAGGAAGCGGGTCACAGCCCGGTCGCCGCACGCGTTGCCGTTGCCGAGGTAGACCCCGTGGCCGCCCTTGTCGACCGAGACGAGGCGCGCCCGGTCGCCGAAGGCCTCCCGCATCCTCATCCCGACGGAGTGCGGGGTGGACGGGTCGCGCAGGTTCTGGATCATGAGGACGTTCGACGGTCCCCGGTCGGTGATCCGGGTCGGCTTCTCCACCGCGCCGCCCTTCCAGAAGGCACACGGCGTGATGTTCGCCGGCATGCCCGCCGTCAGCGGGTAGCGGACCCGCTCGGCGGCGACGGCGCGCTCGTACGCCGGGACGGAGGCGGGCCAGTCCACGTCGTTGCAGATCACGCCCACGCTGACGGTCGCCGCCTCGTCGGGCATCGGCCCGGACAGCTCGGGCGGAAGCACGGGCACGCCCGCCGGGTCGAGGGCCTGGGACATCAGACGGGCGAAGGCCGGGAAGGCCGCGTCGGAATACAGGGCCTGCTGGAGCGCCTGCCGCAGCACCGTGCCGGTCAGCGGGGCGCCGGGGGTCGTCGAGGCGCGCGGCTCCCGGTCGAGCCGGGCGGCGAGGTCGAGGAACAGCGGCCGCACGTCCTCGGGCCGCTCGGCGAGACGCAGCCCGTCCTCGTCCCGCTCCGGGTCGGCCGCCCAGGCCGCGAAGTCGGGGAAACGGTCCTCGGCGCCGCGCGCCATGCCCGCGAGCCAGCCGCGGGCGACGCGCTTCGGGTCGGGGTCGGAGCTGCTGTCGAGGACCCAGCGGTCGGTGCGCCCGGGGAACTTCTGGGCGTACACGGCGGCCACGTACGTCCCGTACGACACGCTCCACGCGGACAGCTTCCGCTCACCGAGCGCCTGCCGCAGCCGGTCGAGGTCCCGCACCTGATTGGCCGTGGTCAGCCCGCGCAGCATGGCACCACCGTTCCGGGCGCAGGCCTCGGCCATCCGTCGCGACCGGGCCACGTTCTCGCCGATGCCGCCGTCGGCGGCGGGCCAGGACCGCAGCGTCACCAGGCGCCGGTCGTCCTCGGCGAAGCCGCACCGGGCCTTAGCGGAGCCGCCGACCCCGCGCGGGTCGAAGGCCACCAGGTCGTACGCGCCGTTCATCTCCTTCGACAGCGCGGCCCCCTTCTGCCCGAGCCGCTGCACACCGGAGCTCCCCGGACCGCCCGGGATCACCATGAGCGTCCCGCGCCGCGCCTCGGGCCGGGTGCTGCGCAGCCGGGCGACGGCGAGCCCGATCTGCTCGCCGTCGGGGTCGCCGTAGTCGAGGGGCACGGAGAGCGTGGCGCACTGCTGCCCGGGCAGCGGCTTCACGGCGGGGTCGCAGTCGCCCCAGTTCAGCGTCGCCGCGGCGGCGGGAGCGGCCCCGCCCCCGACGAGTCCGGCCCCGGCGACGGCGGCGACGGAGAGAGCGAGCATCAGGGCCTTGCGTCCACGATTCGTTGTCATGCGCACAGCCTCGCGGACGGGACGACCGGGCCCCATCCGGCAGGCGGGCGGTTCGGTGGTGGGGCCAACCCCCCGACGCCCGGGGGCGGTTGCCACACGGCCCCGTGAACCCCCAGGTCCCCCGCCTAGACTCCGCCCATGACCACGACACCGAGCCCCGCCCTCGTCACCGACCTCGCCCCCACCGGCGTCCTCCGGGCCTCCATCAACCTCGGAAACCCGGTACTCGCACAGGGCACGCCCGAGGCGCCGGCCGGGATCACCGTGGACCTGGCGCGGGAGATCGCCGCCCGGCTCGGCGTCGGCGTCGAGCTGCTCTGCTTCGACGCGGCGCGCAAGTCCTTCGACGCGATGGCGGACGGCCGCGCCGACCTCTGCTTCCTCGCCGTGGACCCGGCGCGCGAGACGGAGGTCGCGTTCACCGCGCCGTACGTCGTCATCGAGGGCGTGTACGCCGTGCCGCGCGGCTCGGCGCTCACGACGGTGGACGAGGTGGACGCGCCGGGCGTCCGGATCGGGGTCAAGAAGGGCTCCGCGTACGACCTGTTCCTGTCGAGGAACCTCGTGCACGCGACCGTGGTACGGGGAGAGGAAGGCGTCGACACGTTCCGGGACCAGGACCTGGAGGCGGGCGCGGGCATCCGCCAGCCGCTCACGGCGTACGCCGCCGCGCACCCCGAGGTCCGTCTGATCGAGGGCCGCTTCATGGAGATCCGACAGGCCGTCGGGACGACGATCGGCCGCCGCCCCGAGACGGTCGCCTTCCTCCGCGCCACGATCGAGGAACTGAAGACGAACGGCTTCGTCGCGGAGTCGCTGCGCCGCTCCGGGCAGGAGGAGGGGCTGGTGGCGCCGGGGGCGTGACCAGGCGGGGCCGGGGGAGCCCTTCGAGCCGCCTCCCCCGAACAGCCGTCGGCACAGCCGGAATTCACGCCCGGAACGCCCGGGGGCCCGGCCGCACGTGCGCGGCCGGGCCCCCGGGATCAGATACAGGTCAGTACAGCCCCTTGAAGACGCCCCATCCGCTGCCGACGGCCACCCGGGTCCCGTAGAGACCGGTCCCGGTGCCGCTGTAGCGCCACAGCTTCCCGGCGGTGTCGCGGGCCAGGAGGTCGGCCCGCCCGTCACCGGACAGGTCGCCGACACCGACGAGCGAGGAGTACGCGCCCCAGCCGCCGCCGACGTTCGCGCGCGCGGCGACGCCGCCGGTCGCGGTGCCGTAGTACCGCCACAGCACACCCGAGGCGTCCACGCCGAGGAGGTCGCCCCGCCCGTCGCCGTTCAGGTCACCGGCGCCGGTGATCTTCTTGTACAGCTTCCAGTTCGTGCCGATCCGCACCCGGGTCTTCAGACGGTGGTCGGCCGTGCCGCCGTAGAAGTACATGTCACCGGTGGACGCCTGACGGACCACCAGGTCCGCGTACCCGTCGCCGTTCACGTCGCCGGAGGACGTGATCACGTCGTACTGTCCCCAGCCCGAGCCGACCAGCGTGTACGGGGAGGAGGCCGAGACCACCTTCCCGCAGCCGGGCCGGTACGCCCGCAGCTGGTCGCCCACGCGCGCGTAGACGTCGGCGCACCGGTCGCCGTCCAGGTCGCCCACCGGCACGAACACCGATGACGTCGCGAACTTCGCCCCCGTCCCGGCGATCCGCGCCGACAGCGCCCCCGTACCGTTCCCCCGGTACATCGACACGAGCCCGGTCGTGTCCATCACCAGCAGGTCCCCGAAGCCGTCGTCCCCGGCGAGGTCCCGCCAGACGGCGGCGCCGCCGGACACGGACACCGTCCCGGACGAGGACAGGTCCGCCTGGACGCCGTCGGCGGCCTTCGCGGTCAGCGTCCAGGTGTAGGCGCCGTTCACGGCGAGGCGTCCCGCCGCGTCCTTGCCGTCCCAGACGGGGGTGACGATGCCGCGCGCCTCGCCCCCGGTCAGGGTGCGGACGACCTTGCCGGTCGCCTTGTGCTTCAGCGTCAGCGACCAGGAGGCGGCGGGCTTGGAGAGCCACCAGCGGGGCTTCCAGGTGCCCGTCCTCAGGTTCACTCCGGCCGCCGCGTCCGCGTCGATGACGGCGATCCGGGACGTCGGGACGCCGGACGGGACGATCCGCACGCGGCGGTCGTCACCGGTGTAGGCGACGTGACCGCCGAAGCGGTCGACGGTCCAGCCGGCCCGGGGGGTGGTGTTCCTGCCGAGGTCGGCGGGGCCGGCGACGACGCGGTGCGGGGCGTCGGCGGCGTTTCCGCTCGCCGGGAGGCCGTTGTGGACGTCGTAGAGCGTGAGGCCGTCGGCGTCCGAGCGGGAGACGAAGTAGCCGTCGCCGAGGAGGACGTCGTCCTTGCCGAGGCGCAGGGTGCGCCCGTTGGCCTGGTCGTACAGGCCCGCGCCCTTGAAGTCGTCGCCCCAGAAGTTCGTGCACTTCCAGTACACCAGGCGGCCCACGGCCTGGAGCCGGCCGGGGACGCAGCCCGCGTCGAAGGACCGCACGGTGGCGGTCCCGGACGGAAGGGTCTTGGCGACCACGGTGGTCGACACGCTGCCGCTGCCGTCCGAGCGGCCGAGGGCGCTCCACAGCGTGTTGCCCCAGACGGCCGAGGCGACCGGCGTGCGCTGCTGGAGCACGGCGCCGGAGTCGGTGCCGCGGAACTCGACGACGGCCTGGCCGCCGTCCCAGCTCTGGTTCACGACGCCGAACCGACCGGAGAGGTCGACGAGCTGCGGGCTGCCGAGACCGGTCGACAGCCGGGGGCCCCAGGCGGCGGACCCGTTCCGGTAGAGCATGGTCACGTCCTGCTCGGTGCCCGCCTTGCGGCCGTGGTGGCCGTCGCCGCTCGCGAACATGGAGACGCAGTAGGTGCCGTCGTGGTTTCCGCAGTCGTCGTCCCGGCCGTTCGTGGTGCCGTCGACCGTCGAGCGCAGCTCCTCGGGCCGCCCGGAGGTCTTCAGCCAGGTGCTCCGGTAGCCGCCGATGGAGGTGTAGGGGTTGTAGATGTGGGAGTCGTCGGCCGTGGTGAGGATGCCGCTGCCGAGGGAGATCCCGGCGGGCCTGGCCTCCATGTCCGCGATGTCCGCGACCCGCTTGCGGGTGACCGTGCCGTCGGCGGCCTCGGTGAAGAGGTAGTACCCCCAGTCGAGGGCTCCGTAGGTGGTGTTCTGCTCCGCACCGGCCACCAGGAGCGAGCCGTCGGGCGTGCGGTGCACGGCCGGGGAGGCCACGGCCAGCAGGGACTTCCAGCTCCCCGTGGCATCGCGCAGGACGAGGTGGTTGCCCCGGTACCCGCCGTCGTTGCCGGGGCTGGGCGGGGTCACGGTGACGAAGGAGTCGCCGAAGCGCCGGACGACGTCGTCGTAGGAGGCGATGTCCCGCATGTCGAGGGTGGCCGGTTCCGCGTCCAGGTCGTCGCGGCGGTACACCTGGGCGTCACTGCCGGACGGGGCGCCGTAGTGGAAGACGGTGTCCTTGTCGAACGACACGCTCTCGCCCCGGGTGGAGAGCGTCTTGATCTTCCCGGTCGCCAGGTCGACGACCCACCACCCCTGGCTCATCGTGGAGTCCACCCACTTGATGCCGCGGACGGCGATCGACCGCGCGTCTCCCTCGCTGACGGAGAGGTTCCAGCCCTCGGGCAGGCCCTCCAGCAGCTGGTCCTGGACACCGCCGCCGGACGGGTGCAGAAGGTGCAGACCGGTGACGGCGCTCTCGGTGCCGGTCCGCGTGATGACGGTGTCGCCGTACGTCGCGACGTACGTCTGGCCCTCCGGGATCGGGACCGTGACCGTCTCGCCCCCACCGGCCCGCTGCTGGAGCGTCACGTGCGGGGTCGGGCTGTCCGCGTAGACGGCCACGGTGTCGGAGCCGTGCCCGAAGTCCGCCGGGTATTCGGTGAATCGGAACTCGTCGACGTCGTACGAGAGCGGCTTCGGCAGCCGGTGGTCGAGGACGGTCGTCGCGCCGGTCGCGTAGTCGATCCAGCGGAGCCGGTCGTCGCCCTCCTGCGCGGTGAGGAAGCCGGTCTCGCCGGCGTTCAGGACGATGGTGGCGCGGGGCACGAAGCGCGCGCCCGGGCTGACGACGACGGCTTCGCCGGCCGTCGTCACGGGCGCGTCGGCCGCCACCGCCCCCGCGGTGGCGCCGACACCGGCCGTCACCGCGAGGGTGACGGTGAGTGCGATGCGGCCGAGCGCACGCCGGCGCGGCCGTCCGGACAACGGGTTGATCACGTGGAAGTCCCTCCCCAGGGCATACGGCGCGGGGAAGGGGCCTCGTGGTCACGCCTCTCGTCCCCCGCGCGAGCAGGCCGACCCTAACAGAGCCCGGCCTCCGCGGGGAGGTAATTTCGAACCTGTTCAACTTCTCTTCCGGACGTCGACGGGAGAGACCGCCCGGCGCCTGCCGGAAGTACTCCGTCCCGGACCTGAGGGTGCCCGCCCCCTGCTCGCCGCCCCGCTCTCAGCCCATCCCCGCCAGGTGCGCAGCCAGCCGGTCGTACTGCTCCCGCACCCCCGCCTCCATGCCCGCCGCCAGTGCCTGGTCCCTGATCTCGTTCGACGGCCAGAAGGACGTGCTGGTCAGGGCCGTGCCGCCGTCGGGGGTCGCGTCGAAGGTGAGGGTCACGCGGACCGGCTCGGCGTCCGGCATCTGCTCGAAGACCTCCGTGTAGTCGAGCCGCTCCGCCGGGACCACGTCCTCGTACGTCCCGGAGAAGACGATCTCCTGGCCGTCCGGCCCGGTCTGGCCCCAGCGCCAGGCACCGCCCGCCCGCAGGTCCATGTCGACGACGAAGATGGTCAGCCCGGCCGCCCCGTACCACTCCCGTACGTGCTCGGGCCGCGTCCAGGCCTCCCAGACGCGGGCCGGCGGGGCCTCGAAGGTGCGGGTGACGACGAGCTCGCGGTCGGCCGGTGTCGTGAGGAGGGTGACCATGACGACGACCCCTTCCGTACGCCTCGCCCCTTCCAGCATCCGCCGAACGCCCGAGGGCGGCACCCCCACCAGGGGGTGCCGCCCTCGTTCGCGTTCAGCGATGAACTGCCGATCCCTCGGGATCAGAAGTCCATGTCACCGCCCGGCATGCCGCCGCCGGCCGGCGCAGCGGCCTTCTCCGGCTTGTCGGCGATGACGGCCTCGGTGGTGAGGAACAGCGCGGCGATCGACGCGGCGTTCTGCAGCGCGGAGCGCGTGACCTTCGCCGGGTCGATGATGCCCTCGGCGATGAGGTCGACGTACTCGTTGGTCGCGGCGTTCAGGCCGTGGCCGACGGGCAGGTTGCGGACCTTCTCCGCCACGACGCCGCCCTCGAGGCCGGCGTTGACGGCGATCTGCTTCAGCGGGGCCTCGAGGGCCAGCTTGACGATGTTGGCACCGGTGGCCTCGTCGCCCGTCAGGTCCGCCTCGAGCTTCTCGAAGACGTTGGAGGCCTGGAGCAGGGCCACGCCACCGCCGGCGACGATGCCCTCCTCGACGGCCGCCTTCGCGTTGCGAACGGCGTCCTCGATGCGGTGCTTGCGCTCCTTGAGCTCGACCTCGGTCGCGGCACCGGCCTTGATGACGGCCACGCCGCCGGCCAGCTTCGCGAGGCGCTCCTGGAGCTTCTCGCGGTCGTAGTCCGAGTCGGAGTTCTCGATCTCGGCGCGGATCTGGTTCACGCGACCGGCGACCTGCTCGCTGTCACCGGCACCGTCGACGATGGTGGTCTCGTCCTTGGTGATGACGACCTTGCGGGCGCGGCCCAGCAGGTCCAGGCCCGCGTTCTCGAGCTTGAGGCCGACCTCCTCGGAGATGACCGTGCCGCCCGTGAGGATGGCGATGTCGTTCAGCATGGCCTTGCGGCGGTCGCCGAAGCCCGGGGCCTTGACGGCGACGGACTTGAAGGTGCCGCGGATCTTGTTGACGACCAGGGTCGACAGGGCCTCGCCCTCGACGTCCTCGGCGATGATCAGCAGCGGCTTGCCCGACTGCATGACCTTCTCCAGGAGCGGAAGGAGGTCCTTCACGGAGGAGATCTTGGAGTTGACGATCAGGAGGTACGGGTCGTCGAGCGACGCCTCCATGCGCTCCATGTCGGTGGCGAAGTACGCCGAGATGTAGCCCTTGTCGAAGCGCATGCCCTCGGTGAGCTCCAGCTCCAGACCGAAGGTCTGGGACTCCTCGACGGTGATGACGCCTTCCTTGCCGACCTTGTCCATGGCCTCGGCGATGAGCTCGCCGATCTGGGTGTCGGCGGCGGAGATGGAGGCCGTGGAAGCGATCTGCTCCTTGGTCTCGACATCCTTCGCCTGCTCGAGCAGGGCGCCGGAGACGGCCTCGACGGCCTTCTCGATGCCGCGCTTGAGGGCCATCGGGTTGGCACCCGCGGCGACGTTGCGGAGGCCCTCGCGGACGAGCGCCTGGGCGAGGACGGTGGCGGTGGTCGTACCGTCGCCGGCGACGTCGTCCGTCTTCTTGGCGACTTCCTTGACCAGCTCGGCGCCGATCTTCTCGTACGGGTCCTCGAGCTCGATCTCCTTGGCGATGGAGACACCATCGTTGGTGATCGTGGGGGCGCCCCACTTCTTCTCGAGGACGACGTTGCGGCCCTTGGGGCCGAGGGTGACCTTGACGGCGTCAGCGAGCTGGTTCATGCCGCGCTCGAGACCGCGCCGGGCCTCCTCGTCGAACGCGATGATCTTGGCCATGTGAAGTGGTCCTCCCGGACATGGGGTGGATAACGCTCCAGGACCGCGCCGACGCCCGCGACGGACGGCCTGCGTGCCCTGTGGTTCCTTGCCCCACCTGGCCGCGGGCCTCGTCTGCCCGATCCTCGTAAGCACTCTCACCTTCCGAGTGCTAACGCCAATGATTAGCACTCGCCCTAGGAGAGTGCAAGCGACTCTCGCGTTTCGGGAGGCGGATCAGGACGACGACCGGGACGCTCCCGGAACGCACGAGGGGTCCGCATCCCCTCAGGGATGCGGACCCCTCGACGGCGTTGCGTCGGTGGCCGATCGCGCCGCGCTCAGACGGCGAGCTTGACCATGTCCGCCTGCGGACCCTTCTGGCCCTGCGAGATCTCGAACTCGACCCGCTGGCCTTCTTCGAGGCTGCGGTAGCCATCCATCTGGATCGCGCTGTAGTGGACGAAAACATCCGCACCACCGTCTACCGCGATGAAGCCGTAGCCCTTCTCCGCGTTGAACCACTTGACGGTGCCCTGAGCCATGCCTAACTCCCCTATTACTGGCCCTTGCGCGGGACCCGCACTTCGCGGACCCGGGTCAGACCTCTGCGCCGGAACGCGTCGACCGCGGCTGAATGTATCTGCCCAACTGCCCTCTGCAACAGGTCATTCGACCGAGAATTCTGGGCGCCCCGGAAAGGGGAATTGGGGAGAATCCTCAGGATGACGGGGCAAGTCGGGCCCGGCAAAACGCGCAGAAGGTACACAACGTGCGCGCACTTTGGCTGCTTCTTGTCGTGCGGGGGCGCATTCTCATATGCGTTCGGCATGAGCAGCGGAGGGGACTTCCCCAACTCTACCGCGCTCAACCATGCAGAATTGCCCCTTCCGCTTATCGCGCGGAAGGGGCAATTCGTACTGACCGGTAAGCCTGAGCGGGTCTCAGTTACGGCTCAGCAGCCGCCGGCGACGGCCGGGATGATCGAAACGCCCGCGCCGGCCGGGGTGGCCGTCTCCAGGCCCTGCTCGAAGCGCACGTCGTCGTCGTTCACGTAGACGTTGACGAAGCGGCGCAGCTTGCCCTGGTCGTCCAGGACGCGGGCGGCGATGCCCGTGTGGTTCTTCTCCAGGTCCGCGATGACCTCGGCGAGGGTCGCGCCCTCGGCCTGGACCTCGGACTGACCGCCCGTGTAGGTGCGGAGGATGGTGGGGATGCGGACGTTCACTGCCATGTCTTCGAAACCTTTCAGTGGGCCAGGAAAGCGGACCGGCCTTGAGGGGACGGCCCAGGCGGACCGGCCCCGAGTGGACCGGCCCTCGGCGGACCGGCCCTCGGCGGACCGGCTCAGGCGGGCCGGCTCAGAGCGCCAGGCCGGCGTCGCGGAACGCGTCCAGGCTCGGGCGGATGGTGACGGTCGCCTGAGAGGTGTCGGCCACCGCGTCCAGGGTCTTGAGTCCGTCGCCCGTGTTGAGGACGACGGTGGTGAGGTCCGGGTCGATCAGACCGGCCTCGACGAGCTTCCTGGTGACGCCGACGGTCACGCCGCCCGCGGTCTCCGCGAAGATGCCCTCGGTGCGGGCGAGGATCTTGATGGCCTCGACGACCTGCTCGTCGTTCACGTCCTCCACGGCGCCGCCGGTCCGGCGGGCGATGTCGAGGACGTACGGGCCGTCGGCCGGGTTGCCGATGGCGAGGGACTTGGCGATCGTGTTCGGCTTCTGCGGCCGGACGACGTCGTGACCGGCCTTGAACGCGACGGAGACCGGGGAGCAGCCCTCGGCCTGGGCACCGAAGATCTTGTACGGCTTGTCCTCGACGAGGCCCAGCTTGATGAGCTCCTGGAGACCCTTGTCGATCTTCGTGAGCTGGGAGCCGGAGGCGATCGGGATGACGAGCTGGTCGGGGATGACCCAGCCGAGCTGCTCGCAGATCTCGTACGCGAGCGTCTTGGAGCCCTCGCCGTAGTACGGACGGAGGTTGACGTTCACGAAGCCCCAGCCCTCGCCGAGCGGGTCGCCGATGAGCTCCGAGCAGAAGCGGTTGACGTCGTCGTAGTTGCCCTCGATGGCGACGAGGTCACCGCCGTAGACACCGGCCATGACGACCTTGCCCTGCTCCAGGTCGTGCGGGATGAACACGCAGGAGCGGAAGCCGGCGCGGGCGGCGGCGGCGCCGACGGCGCCGGCCAGGTTGCCGGTGGAGGAGCAGGAGAGGGTGGTGAAGCCGAAGGCGCGGGCGGCCTCGATGGCCTGGGCGACGACCCGGTCCTTGAAGGAGTGGGTCGGGTTGCCGGAGTCGTCCTTGACGAACAGCTTGCCGGGGGCGACACCGATCTCGCGGGCGAGGTTGTCGGCCTGGACGAGCTTGGTCCAACCGGGGTTCAGGTTCGGCTTCTCGGCGACGTCGGCGGGGACGGGCAGCAGCGGGGCGTAGCGCCAGATGTTGGCGGGGCCGGCCTCGATCTGCTTGCGCAGCGCCTCGGGGTCACCGGTGGGAAGGTCGTAGGCGACTTCGAGCGGTCCGAAGCAGAGCTCGCAGGCGAAGATCGGTCCGAGCGGGAAGACTTCACCGCATTCGCGACAGGAGAGCCCGGAAGCGGGACCGAGGTCGACGGTGGTCGCGGGGGTAGCGGTCTGTACAGCCATGGAGGCGAGGCCCTTTCTCCTCATCTTTCCCATGACGAATTTTTCGCCATGAGACGGATTTGGCACCTTCCCTAGCCGGGGACCTCGCGCAAACAAGCTGCGTCCGTCAGGACACCACTAGGGGTGGTGGCCGGGAGACGGGTGGGCGAGTAACCGACTGGAGGGTTGCCGGGGCTTCAACGGGCCGTTTCCCTCTGCCCCTCTGGATGAGCGGTATTCGATTGTGAAGCGCGGTGGACTTTCGTTCCTGCGCTCCGACGCGGGCGGCACCCCGACGTGCATCGGGCATCCGCGTTGTTCAAGACTGTAACCGAAGGCCCGGACGCTTGGACCGGCCGTCCGAACCGCGAGATGGAGATCACGTGCTGGAAGAGGTGGAACGCTGGCTGGACCGGCGGTCCTGGTCCGTGACGGACCGGCCGCTGGAGCGGATCCTCGCCGCCAAGCGGAACACGAAGGTCAGCGTCGTCCTGCCGGCGCTGAACGAGGAGGCGACGGTCGGGGACATCGTCGCCGTGATCCGCCGCGAGCTGATGACGGAGGCGGTGCCGCTCGTCGACGAGCTGGTGGTGATCGACTCGGGCTCCACGGACCGTACGGCGGAGGTGGCGGCCGCGGCCGGGGCGCGGGTGGTCGCGCGGGACTCGATCCTCCCCCGAATACCGGCCCTGCCCGGCAAGGGCGAGGTCCTGTGGCGCTCACTGATGGTGACGGGCGGGGACGTCGTGTGCTTCGTGGACGCGGACCTGCGGGACTTCTCGGCGGACTTCGTGACGGGGATCGTGGGCCCGCTGCTCACGGACCCGGACGTCGACTTCGTGAAGGCGATGTACGACCGCCCGTTCGGCACCGAACTCGATGGGATCGCCTCCGGCAAGACCCCCGGTCAAGGCGGCCGGGTCACGGAACTGGTGGCCCGCCCCCTCCTCAACCTCCACTGGCCGCTGCTCGCCGGTTTCGTGCAGCCGCTGGGCGGCGAGTACGCGGCGCGGCGCTCGCTGCTCGAACGGCTGCCCTTCCCGGTCGGTTACGGAGTGGAGCTGGGGCTGCTCGTGGACGCCCTGCACACGGTGGGCCTGGACGCGCTCGCACAGGTGGACGTCGGCGTGCGCAAGCACCGGCACCAGGACGGGCAGGCGCTCGGCCGGATGGCGGCGGCGATCTACCGGACGGCACAGCTGCGGCTCTCGCGGGGTCACCTGGTGCGGCCGAGGCTGACGCAGTTCGAACGGGGCGAGAAGGGCTTCGAACCGCGGACGTACGCGGTGGACACGGAGGAGCGGCCCCCGATGGCCGAGATCGCGGAGTACGCGCAACGCCGCGTGGCGTGACGCCCGACGACGCTGGGTGGCCGGATCAGCTCGTCTCGTATACGTACGTTTGAGCGTTTACGGGACGGGCTAGGTTCGCCACATGGCTACTGTGCTCGTGGCATCCAACCGGGGCCCGGTCTCGTACGCGCTCGGCGAGGACGGCTCGCTCGACACCAGACGGGGCGGCGGCGGCCTGGTCTCGGCCCTGAGCACCATCGACACCCGGGAGAGCCTCTGGGTGTGCGCGGCGCTCGGCGAGGGCGACAGGGAAGCGGTCCGGCGGGGTGTCGCCGAGCAGGGCGTACGGATGCTGGACATCGCCCCGGACGTGTACGCCGACGCGTACAACGGCATCGCGAACTCGGTGCTGTGGTTCCTCCACCACCATCTGTACGACATCCCGCGGGAGCCCGTCTTCGACGCGGGGTTCCGCCGCCGCTGGGAGTCGTACCGCACGTACAACCGCGCCTTCGCGGAGGCGCTGGCGGCGGAGGCGGCGGAGGGGGCGGCGGTCCTGGTGCAGGACTACCACCTGGCGCTGGTGCCCGGGCAGCTCCGCGACCTCCGCCCGGACCTGCGCATCGCCCACTTCACGCACACGCCGTGGGCGTCCCCGGAATACCTGGGCATGCTCCCGGCCGACATCCGCGAGGAACTCCTCCGGGGCATGCTGGGCGCGGACCGGCTGGGCTTCCACACCCGGGCCTGGGCGAGGGCGTTCGAGGAGGGCGCGGGCGACCTGGGACGCACGAGGGTCGCGGCGTACCCGCTGGGCGTGGACGGCGAGGAACTGCGGGCGCTGGCGTACCGCCCGGAGGTGGACGAGAAGCTGGCGCAGCTCCGCACGGAGACCGGCGACCGCAGGACGATCGTCCGAGTGGACCGCACGGAACTCTCGAAGAACATCCTGCGAGGCCTCCAGGCCTACCGAGAACTCCTCACCACGCACCCCGAATGGCGCAACAGAGTCGTCCACCTGGCCTCGGCGTACCCCTCGCGCCAGGACCTGGAGTCGTACAGGTCGTACACGACGGCGGTGAGCGACCTGGCCGAGGAGATCAACACCGAATTCGGCACGCCGGACTGGCAGCCGGTCCTGGTCTCGGTGAAGGACGACTTCACCCGCTCCCTGGCGGCGTACCGCCTCGCGGACGTGGCCCTGGTGAACCCGGTGCGCGACGGCATGAACCTGGTCGCGAAGGAGATACCGGTCGTCTCGGAGACGGGCTGCGCGCTGGTCCTCTCCCGGGAGGCGGGGGCGTGCGAGGAACTCCACGAGGACGCCCTCGTCGTGAACCCCTTCGACGTCTCGGAAACGGCGGAAGCCCTCCACAGGGCCCTCACGATGCCCCCGTCGGAACGCGCGGACCGCACGAAACGCCTGACGGCGACGGCCACGGCGCACCCCCCGCAGCGCTGGTTCCTGGACCAGCTGGAGGCGCTGCGGGAGCGGTGAGCCGGTGGCCCGCTCCGCCCGACGGCGCGGGCGGAGCGGGGCTGCCGTTCAGGAGGAGAGGCGGTTCAGTGCCGCGGTGGCGATGCCTTCGACGTAGGTCGGGGCGTAGCCGGGCCGGCCGGTGAGCTCGACGATGGCGACCCTGGCGCCGCTGCGCAGGACCGCGACCCCGCCGGTGACGGTGCCGTCGCCGTTGTGGGCCGGGTACCAGTGGGCGGTGCCGCCGGTGGTGGTCAGGGTGTGGGCCGCGCCGTAGTACCAGTGGCCGGCGGGCTCGTCCTGGCAGTCCTGGACGAGCGCGACGAGCTGCTTCTCCCAGGTGGCGGCCGCGGTCTTGGTGGGGGCGCTCGCGGCCGACTCGGTCAGCAGGCCGTCGGTGTCGAAGGTCCAGTTCACGGACGCGTACGCGGTGGCCTTGCCCTGGGTCAGGTCGCTCATCGTCTCCTCGCCGGAGCACGCGGACAGCGCCTGGCGTCCGGTCAGCGCAACGGTCGCGCCGACCGGGTTCAGGCCCTTCCGGAAGTAGTCCTCGCTCTGGACGAGGTCGGCGGAGCCGAGTCCGGGCGCGGCGACCGCGACCGCAGCCGGGCGGGCGGCGGCCGCGGTGCGGTGCGCGGCCCCGTCGGCGGTGGCCGACTGGGTGCCGACGACGGTGGCCGTGATCAGTGCGGCGGCGAAGCAGGCCGCGGCGGCGACCCGGTTGCGGCGAACGGACTTCTGCTGGACGGTCTGGTTCTCGGTCATCTGGTCCCCCTGCTGGTCGGGACGCCTGCTGCGTCCTCGTACAACCGGGGGAGATGCCGCCGGAGGAGGGAAAGTTGGAGCTCTGACCGGCTGTTTCACAGCTGTGACAGAGCGGTCCTGACGACGCGGTCCATCGCGGCCGTCCCCAGGCAGGCGTCGACCTCCAGCACCCCGTAGTGGGTGCCGCTGCGCAGCACGGCGATGCCGCCGCAGGGCTCCTCGCCCTCGGGCGCCGTGCCGGTGGTGTTGAGGGATCCCTGGTAGGCGCCCATCCAGCTCGCGGTGACGTCCGGGGCGAGCCGCAGCGTCGTGGTCCTTCCGTAGACCCAGTGCCCTGGCGTTTCCTCCTGGCAGGGCACCTGCTCCAGCAGCAGGCGCTGGGCGAAGTTCTGCGCCAGGGAAGGGCTCCGGGCCTCGGCGGCGACCTCGCGGGCGACCTGGTCGGCGCCGTCCAAGGCCAGCGTGGGGTCGCTCGGGTCGGTGCGGGGGCTGGTCATCAGTCCGCGGAAGTGGGCACCGGGCCCGCCCAGGGTCTCGGTGAGGGTCTTCTCCCCGGTGCAGGCCGCGTTGGCGTAATGCCCGTCGCCGTACCGGTCGGTGACGTGGATCTTCCCGATGCCGGCGTCCGGGCCGAACGCCGCGGGTCCCAGAAGGTTCGCCGTCGTCACCGGCCCGGTCGCACCGGTCGGCGAGGCGGAACCGGAGCCGGAGGCCGAGGCCGAGGGCGTCCGGGCGGACACGCCGGGCGTCGCGGGAGCGGACGCGCCCCGGGATGCCCCGCCGACCGCGGCACCCGACCGCGCTGCCGGGTGCGCGTCGGCTCCGGGGGGCGAGGGCAGGACGAATCGGCCGGTCACCAGCCCGAGCGCGGCGGCTGCCACCAGGGCGGCGACGGCGGACCGGGGCCGGACGACGGCGTGGCCGCCGCCTCTCGCGGGACCGCCGTTCACGGACCGGTGACCAGGCGCTCGCGCATGAAGCGGCGGGCCTGGTGGATCCGGTCCTTGACCGTGCCCAACGGAGCGTCCACCTGCTCGGCCACCTGGACGTAGGTCAGGTCGCCCAGGTCGCGCAACACGAAGGACTCCACCAGGGTGGGGTGCTGCTGCTCCAGCGCGGCCAACGCCTCCATCAGGTCGAGCCGGCTCCCGGCGATGACGCTCGTGGTGCGCGGGTCGACCGACTCGGGGAGGTCGGCGTGGCTGTCCTCGGCGCGTCGGCGCATCGAGCGGTAGGTGGACCGGGCGGCGTTCGAGGCGATCACCGTCACCCAGCCCAGGAAGGAGCCGTGGCCGCCGTACTCGCCCAGGTGCGTGCTGATGGACAGCAGGGCGTCCTGCGCGGCCTCCTCCGCGTCGGCGTGGTGGGGCAGGAAGCGCGAGCAGCGGCGCAGCACCATCGGCCGCAGCTTGGCCAGCAGGTACTCCATCGCCCCCGGGTCGCCCGCCTGGGCAGCCGCCACGAGCCGTTCCAGCTCGCCTTCCTCGAACACCCTGATCCCCGTTTCGTCCCGCCTGGCATCCCGCCCGCCGAACGGGAGTTCCCCACTCCCCCCCGACTCCGGCAGAATGCTGCCACATGCGCAAGCTCGGCCGTTACCTCCTCCTGGAGCGGCTCGGAGCCGGCTCCTTCGCGACGGTCTGGAAGGCCTACGACCCGGAGCTCGACACCGAGGTCGCGGTGAAGGTGCTGGCCGACAACTGGGCCGCCAACGCCGACGTGCGCGAGCGGTTCCTGGCGGAGGCGAGGCTGCTGCGCCGGATCGCCAGCCCGCGGGTGGTCCGCGTGCACGACGTCGGGGTGCAGGAGGACCGGCCCTACTTCGTCATGGACTACGTACGCGGCGGCACCCTGGAGGACCGGGTCGGGCAGTGCGACCCGCAGGAGGCGCTGCGGCTGGCCGCGGAGGCGGGCCACGCGGTCCAGGTCCTGCACGAGGCGGGTGTGGTGCACCGCGACGTCAAGCCGTCCAACCTGCTGCTCGCCGCCGGCCCCGCGCCCGCCGCGGTGCTGGTGGCGGATCTGGGCAGCGCGAAGCAACTGGCCGACGCGTCCGGGCTGACGGTGACCACGGGCACGCCGGCGTACATGGCACCGGAACAGGCCTTCCAGACCGGTGGGTTCGACGGGAGGGCCGATGTGTACGCGCTGGCCGTCATGGCCTACGAGCTGCTGACCGGGAAGAAGCCGTTCGGCCCGGGCGGGCGTGCCACAGCCCTGATGACCGACCAGCCGACCGCCTCGACGCTGCCGGCGCTCCCGGCCGGAGTGGAGCTTCCACCGAACGTCGCCCTGCTGCTACGGGCCGCGATGTCCGTCGAGCCGGCGGATCGACCGCCGACCGCCCAGGCCTTCGCCGACGCGCTGCTGGCTCCGGTCCCGCAGTCCCAGCCCCTGGAAGGCCCCGGGTGGCCGACCCCGCGCGCGGTCTGTCTGGCGTCGGGCGCGGTGTTCACGGCGACGACCCTGCTGAGCTGGCTGCAGCGTTGAACCCGACAGGGAGCCGGTCCGCACCGGCGGTCGTGTCCTGGAGAGGAACCCGGCCGGGTCACGGGTTTCCGCGTTCGTGTCGATCGCCATGCGACATCCGGAGGGGAAATCCGTCGCCGCCGGTCAGGGGCTCATGAAACGCTGACGGACATGCATCCCGACCCGATCGACCTGGCTCGACGTCTCGTCCGGAGCCGTTTTCCCGACGCGCTCGCCGTGATCCTGGCCGGCTCCACCGCCACGGGACGCGCGACCGCCGGCAGTGACCTGGACATCGCGGTGCTCACCGGGGACGGCGGCGAGACCGGCCGGGAGACGGTCAGGTGCGAGGGGCGCCTCGTGGAGCTCTTCGTCCACACCCGAGCCGGTCTGGCGGAACTCTTCGCCGCGGATGTCGCCGCGCGTCGCGGGGTGCTGCAGAGCATGTACGCCACCGGCCTCGTCCTGGTCGACACCGACGGGGAGGCCGGGCGGGCCCGGGCCCTGGCCGAGGCCGACCTCCGCAACGGTCCGCCGGCCCTGGATCCGGAGACCGTCGAGACCAAGAGGTACGGCCTGACGGACGCCCTGGACGACCTGGCCGACGCGGACGATCCCTTCGAACGCCTGGCGGTGGCGGGCACCGTCCTCAACGGCTCCGCCGACCTGCTCCTCGACCACCACCGCGCGTGGTCGGGCAGCGGCAAGTGGCTGCCCAGGCGGCTCCTCGATGCCGACGCGGAGCACGGCGGAGCCCTTCTCCGGGCCCACCGGCACCTGTGCGAGACGGGCGAGACGGCGCCGCTGACCGACGCGGCCCTCCGCATCCTCGACCTCGTCGGCGGACCGCTCCGCGAGGGCTATCGCAGGACGTGGCGGGGTGTCATCGACTCCGTCGCCGCGGGCGTCGGGCGCTGACCGAAGCACCGCCGAGCGGCACTGTTCCCGTTCCGGGGCGACCAGGGCGCGCACGACCGAGGGGCCGACGAAGTCGCCGATCGCGGCTGCTCCCGGGGAACACGTCCGTCAGGACGACCGGCGGCAGGCGTCAGGCGGGTGCCCGGTGGCGCAGGGGCGAGGTCACGCCCACCCCGTCCCCAACTGCGGTGCCGGTTTTGACCGTTCGCTGTCCGTCGTCGCCTGGAACGCGGCGCGCCATGCAGCGGCGAGGTCGTTCTCGGCGGCGTCGAGAGCGGCAGCGGTGTTGCCCCCGGGAACCGCGACGCGGTTCACGATGTCGTCCAGGCGGGCGCCTCGACCGACCAGGTGGCTGAGGGCGTGCAGGCTCTGTGCGACGAGTCGCTCCGCCAGCTCCCGCGGCAGCGGGGCGCCGCGTTCCTGTTGTGCGTCGACCATCGCCCGGACGGCACCGGCCACCAGGGCCGGGCCGCAGGACGCGAGGTCGGTCGCCGCCCGCCCCTGGCTCTCCTCGATCACGAACGGGGTCGAGAAGGACCGGAGCAGGACGAGCAGGTCCTCGGTGTCCTGCGCCGTCAGGCGCGGACCGGGTACCAGGAGCGTCGCGCCGACCCCGATGTCGTTGCCGACGCTCGGGATCAGCTTGGCCACCGGCCCGGGAACGGCCTCCGCCAGCGTCCGGAGCGGCAGGCCGTTGTTGACGGTGATGACGATGTGCCGGGCCGTGAGCCGGGGCCGCAGTTCGTCGAGGACTGCCGGCAGATCCGCGTTCCGAACGCACAGGACGATCAGGCCGACCTGGCGGGGCAGCTCCGCCAGTGGCCGGACCACCGCACCGGGCACGGCTTCCCGGAGCCGCGCGACACTGGCCGGGGACCGCCCCGCCGCGAACAGCCGGCCGGGTTCGACCGCCGCGCCGAAGCCGACCGCCAGGGTCAGACCCATACGGCCGAGACCCACCACGCCAACCGTCCGATGCCTGCTCATGGCGATCAGCATCGCAGGCTCCGGGTCCTGCCCTTCAGGAGCCGGCGGAGTCCGCCCGCTCCCTCCCCCACGCCGCGAGCGGTTCGAGGGCCTCGTTCAGGCGGACGCCGGCCTTCGTGAGCGCGTACTCGACGCGCGGCGGGACCTCGTCGTACGAGACGCGGTCCACGATGCCGTCCGCCTCCAGTTCGCGCAGGTGGGAGGCGAGGACCTTCTCCGTGATGCCCGGGATCAGGCGCCGGAGTTCGCCGAAGCGGCGGTGCGGCTGTTCGTGGAGCGCCCAGAGGATCAGGACCTTCCACTTGCCGCCGATGACCTCCATCGCGGTGTCGATGCCGCAGATGTGGCCGTCGGGTGCACCCGGTCGGTTCAGCGTCGCCATCCGCCCCACTGCCTCTCTGAGCTGTTCACTCACCTCAGGGTAACCACCCACTCGAAAGTGGGTACTTGAGCAGGTCAGAAGGCCGGAGCAGCCTTGTGGGCATGACCGCTGACACGTTTCCCAAGACCCCCGTCTCCCTCCTCGGGCTCGGTGCCATGGGTACCGCCCTCGCCCGCGCCTGGCTCGCCGCCGGGCATCCGCTCACCGTCTGGAACCGCACCCCCGCCCGCGCCGAGGCGCTCGTCGCCGAAGGGGCCGAGGTGGCGGACAGCGCCGCCGGCGCCGTCGCGGCGAGTGACCTCGTCGTGGTCTGCCTTCTCGACGACGACGCCGTCGGCGCCGCCCTCGACGGCGTCGACCTCGCCGGCAAGGACCTGGTCGACCTCACCACCACGACCCCCGAGCAGGCCCGCGCCCGGGCCGCCTGGGCCGAGGAGCGCGGGGCCCGTTGTCTGGACGGCGGGATCATGGCCGTACCGCCGATGGTGGGGGTTCCCGAGGCCGGCGGGTTCGTCTTCTACAGCGGGTCGCCGGAGGTCTTCGAGGCGCGGCGGGAGGTCCTGGCCGTTCCCGTCGGGACGCGGTACGTCGGCGAGGACCCCGGGTTCGCCGCCCTGCACGACATCGCCCTGCTCAGCGCCATGTACGGGATGTTCGCGGGTGTCGCGCACGCCTTCGCCCTGATCCGGCGGGAGGACATCGATCCGGTGGCCTTCGCCCCGCTGCTCGGGGAGTGGATCCCCGCCATGGCCGGGCCTGCCGTCCGGCAGACCGCCGAGCGCCTCAAGAGCGGCGACCTCACCACCGGCGTCGTCTCCCACCTCGCCATGCAGGTCGCCGGGACCCCGACCTTCCTGGCCACGGCCGAAGGGCAGGGCGTCAGCACGGAGTTGCTCCGGCCGTACTTCGACCTCATGCGCCGCCGCCTCGACATCGGCAGCGGCGAGGAGGACCTGACCGGTGTCGTGGACCTCCTGCTCCGGTAATCGGTGACGACCCCTCCTCTTGAGGGGTCCTCCCGTGTCACACTCGCGGCGATCGTTCCCCCAGGCGATCCGTTTCTCCCCATGAAGCGCATGAAGCGCATCAGACGCATGAGGCAAGCGGAAGGATCGCGACACACGTGAAGAAGATTGTCGTGGGCATGACCCTCGGGTCGGCGCTCACCGCACTCCTCGCCGCGGGGCTCACCCCCGCCGCCGCGCAGGAGGCCCGGGACGCCGCCCCGGCGGGTGCGAACGCGCACCGGTCCGACGAGCGGCCCGGGCCCCTCACGAAGCAGCGCACCAAGCTGCGCGAGCAGGCGATCGACCTGGTCGCCAAGGGCAAGGCCAAGGCGAACGCCCAGGGTGTCGTCGAGGTCGCGCCCGGCAAGTACGCCGAGACCAGGACCACCACCGCCACCCGCCAGGAGAAGATCTTCACGATCCTCTCCGAGTTCGGCGACCAGGGCTCCGGCAAGCTCGGCACCGTCCCCGGCCCGCTGCACAACCAGATACCCCAGCCGGACCGCAGCACCGACAACTCCAACGCCTGGACCTCGGACTTCTCCAAGGCGCACTACGAAGAACTCTTCAACGGCTCCGGCGAGTCCATGAAGACCTTCTACGAGAAGCTGTCCAGCGGCGCCTACTCCGTCTCCAACACCGTCGAGGACTGGGTCAAGGTCCCCGGCAACGCCTCCACCTACGGCGACAACGCGGTCGAGGACACCGGCGGCTCCTGGGCCTTCATCCAGGACACCGGCGACGCCTGGTGGAACGCGCAGCTCGCCGCCGGCAAGACGCCGGCCGAGATCGACGCGTACCTCGCCCAGTTCGACGTCTGGGACCGCAACGACTGGGACCACGACGGCGACTTCAACGAGCCCGACGGCTACATCGACCACTTCCAGGCCGTCCACGCCGGCATGGGCGAGGACGCGGGCGGCGGCGCGCAGGGCGAGGACGCCATCTGGTCCCACCGCTGGTACGTCAACGGCGACGACTACGGCCTCACCGGCCCCGACGTCTCCGGGACCCGGAACAAGGCCGGCGGCGCCCGCATCGGCCAGTCCAAGTACTGGCTCGGCGACTACACCACCGAGGGCGAGAACGGCGGACTCGGCGTCTTCTGCCACGAGTTCGGCCACGACCTCGGCCTGCCGGACTACTACGACACCGACGGCGGCGAGAACTCCACCGCCTTCTGGACCCTGATGAGCTCCGGCTCCTGGCTCGGCCACGGCGCCGCCGCCAACGCCGGCATCGGCACCCACCCGGGCCTCATGGGCGCCGAGGAGAAGCTCTTCCTCGGCTGGCTGGACTACGCCGACGCCCCGCTCGGCGCCACCGGCTCGTACACCCTGAGCCCGGCCGCCCTCCAGGTCCGCGGCAAGGCGCAGGCCGTACGCGTCGCGCTCCCGGACAAGACGAGCAGCACCACCTACGCCACGCCCACCTCCGGCACGCACGCCTGGTGGACCGGCTCCGCCGACGGCCTCAACCAGTCCCTCACCCGCTCCGTCCCGGCTACCCCGAAGGTGACCGTCAAGGCGAGCGCCTGGTACGACATCGAGGCCGACTTCGACTACCTCTTCGCCGAGTACTCCCTCGACGGCGGCGCCACCTGGGCCCGCGCCGGCGCCTCCGTCTCCGGCTCCTCCGCCGGCAAGTGGACGACGCTGCGCTACTCGTACGACTCCGCCGGCAAGCCGTCCCTCTTCCGCTTCCGCTACCAGAGCGACGGCGGCGTGCACTTCGCCGGCGCGTTCCTCGACGACATCACGCTGACCTCCGGCGGGACGACCCTCGCGGCCGACGACGTCGAGCAGGGCGTGGGCGGCTGGGCCGCGCAGGGCCGCTGGAAGATCTCCACCGGCACCGAGACGGCCACCTCCCCGCGGTACTACCTCGTCGAGAACCGCGAGTACGTCGGCGCCGACGCGCTCCTCGCCGAGGGCCCGTACCAGTTCAGCAAGGGCATCACCGCCCCGGACTGGGTCGAGTACTTCACGTTCCAGAACGGCATGCTCGTCTGGTACGTCGACCGGTCCTTCGACGACAACAACGTCAGCAAGCACCCCGGTGCCGGCTCGGCGATGGCCGTCGACGCCCGCCCGGCCCCCTTCAAGTACGCCGACGGCACCGCACCCACCAACCGGCGCCAGCCCTTCGACGCGACCTTCGGCCTGGAGGCCACGGACGCGACCTGCCTCCACAAGGAGGTCCTGGTGGGCAAGGGCGGCAGCAAGACGGTCGAGACGCTGGCGGCCTGCGCCCCCTCCGTCCCGGGCATCCCGGTCTTCGACGACACCGACCCGAACGCGTACTACGACACGACGGCCCCGCAGGCCAGCGTGAAGGTCGCCGGCCACGGCGTGCGCGTCACGGTCACCGGTGACGCCGGTGACGACCTGACGATCAGCGTGGCCAACCCGGCCGCGCACTGATCCCCGGGCAGGACGACGGGGGCGGTACGGAGGGGGCTCGCGCCTTCTCCGTACCGCCCCCGCGGCGTTTCCGCAGGGCCTCAGCCCTCCCGTACCGCCCGCGCCAGTTCCGTCAGGAACTCCACCACGCCCGCCGGGCCCGCCACGGACAGGTCCGCGCGCTCGGCCAGTTCCGGGACCTCCGTGGAGCCGCTGCACACCAGGACGCCCGGGGTGCCGTCGGAGCGGAGCTTCTCGACCGCCGCGAAGGCCGGCAGGTCGCCCAGGTCGTCGCCCGCGTACAGCACGGACCCGGCGCCCACCTCCCGTACGTACTCCGCGAGCGCCAGGCCCTTGTCCATGCCCGGCGGCCGCAGCTCCAGGACCATCCGGCCTGGCTCCAGGACGAGGCCGTGGGCGACGGCCAGGTCGCCCAGCGGGCCCTTGAGGGCCTCGAAGGCGCTCTCCGGGTCCTGGGCGCGGCGGGTGTGGACGGCGACCGCGCGGCCCTTCTCCTCGATCCAGACCCCCGGCCAGGCACCGGCCCGGTCCAGGAAGCCGGGGAGCTCGGCGCGGACGGAGGCGACGCCGGGGTGCGGGGCGGCGGCCTTCACGGTGCCGGTGACGGCGTCCCAGCGTTCGGCGCCGTAGTGGCCGAGGACGACGAGGTGCTCCAGGCCGGGGACGCCGGCGAAGCCGCCGTAGCGGACGGCGACCCCGGCGGGGCGGCCGGTCACGACGGCGATCGAGGCGACCTGCGGGGCGAGGGCCGCGAGCGCGGGCACGGCGCCGGGGTGGGCGCGGGCCTGCTCGGGGTCGGGGACGATCTCGGCGAGGGTGCCGTCGAAGTCGAGGGCGACGACGGCCTTCGCCGGCCGCGCGAGGAGCGCGGCCAGGCCGTCACGGCCGGCGGAGTGGGGGCTCCCCTGCTCGAACAGGGTGGAGAGCTTGGGGAAGGTCGGGTGCGGGAGGCTGCTGACCATGTTTCCGACCCTACCGACGTACGGGGGTCACGTCAGCGTGGCCGGGGTCACCCCCCAAGGGGTCACCCTTCCCGGCGGCGCTGCTTCTCCTCGCGGACCCGGCGCAGCCGGTTGACGGTCACCGGGTCGTGGGCCAGGGCGCGGGGGTCGTCGAGGAGGGCGTTGAGGAGCTGGTAGTAGCGGGTCGGCGAGAGGCCGAGCCGCTCGCGGACGGCCCGCTCCTTGGCGCCGGGGCCGGGCCAGGAGCGGCGCTCGACGGCGAGGAGGGCCTGCTCGCGCTCCCCGAGGCCGCTCTCGCCGTCCACCGTCTCTTCGGTCATACGACCAACCTATTACTCGGCGTTCTCCGCCGCCGTCGCCGCCCGGCCGATCCGGCCGAGGACGTCGGCGGGCTTCCCGCCGGGGGTGACGGCCTTGCCGATGTTCTGCTTGACGTCCTCGCTGACCTTGGCCCAGGAGGTCTTGCCGACCGGCGGGAGCTGCGCGTCGGGGAGGACCTTGAGGAAGACGCGCAGGTTGGCGTGGGCGGGGTCGGTCTCCATGCGGGTGGAGGCGGTGACGGTGACCGGCAGGAGGTCGTTGTCGCCGGCGAACTTCAGGACGTTCTCGTCGCTGAAGACGAAGTTGAGGAAGTCGCCGATCTCCTTGCGGTGGCCGTTCTGCTTGAAGCCCATGATCCAGTCGGCGACACCCATGGAGGTCTTGGGCGTGCCGTCGGCGCCGGGGAGGGGGACCTGGCCGACCTGGACGCCCTTCTTCGCGGCCTCCTTGAGGAGCGAGGGGTGGCCGTTGAGCATGCCGACCTCGCCGCTCGCGAAGGCGGCGAAGGCGGCCTTGCGGTTGAGCTTGCCGGGGGCGACGGGGCCGGTGAGGTCCTTGCCGACGAGGTTCGTGCGGAGCCACTCGAAGGTGCGGATGTTGGCGTCGGAGTCGACGGCGTAGCGGTCGGCCGCGTCGGTCCAGCCGCCGCCTCCGCTGAGCAGCCACATGAGGGCCTCGGCCTGGGCCTCCTCGGGGCCGAGGGGCAGCGCGAAGGGAGTGGTGACGCCCTTGGCCTTGAGCTTCTCGGCGGCCTCGGCGAGCTCGTCCCAGGTGGTGGGGGCCTCGGCGCCGGCCTCCTTGAAGAGGTCCTTGTTGTAGAAGAGCGGCCGGGTGGAGGCGACGAACGGCATGCCGTACTGGGTGCGCTTGTACTCGCCGGCGGCGACGAGCGGGGCCAGGAAGTTGGCCTGGACGCGGATGGAGAGGAGCTCGTCGGCGGCGTAGAGCTGGCCGGCGGCCGCGTAGTCGGCGTAGGCGCCGATCTGGGCGATGTCGGGGGCCTGGCCGGCCTTGACCATCTCGGCGACCTTGCGGTCGACGTCGTCCCAGGAGACGACCTGGACCTCGACCTTGACGCCGGGGTGCTTCGCCTCGAAGGCGGCGACGAGGTCGGCCCAGTACTTCTTGGTGGTGTCGCCGCCGGTCAGGTCGTAGTCGGCGGCGACCAGCTTGAGGGTCACGTCGCCGGAGTCGCCGCCCAGGGTGCCGCAGCCGGCGACCGTGGCGGTCAGTCCGAGGGCGGCGGCGGCCGCGGTCAATCCAAGGAATCGTCGCCGCTCCACGGCTTCATCCACCTTTTGCTCGTCTTTGAGCTGTCGTTTCTTCAGAGTTTCCGCTGCATTGAGCTGCGTGTTTGCTCTTCTCAGGGCCGTAAGTCTGCCCCGGGCGCGGGCATGAGGTCTACACCACTTGGGTATCACTTCCGCAACTGCGACGGGACCATGGCTCCATGGCGGGCTTCGAATTTGTATCCGTACGCAACAATCCTCGGCAGTGGACTAGACCTTTTGGGTCCCCGCGGGACAGACTGTCCCCCGTGAGACACGTCATCGCCCTGGATGTGGGCGGCACCGGCATGAAGGCCGCCCTCGTCGGGGCGGACGGCACCCTGCTGCACGAGGCCCGCCGCGCCACCGGGCGCGAGCGCGGCCCCGAGGCCGTGGTGGAGACGATCCTCGGCTTCGCCGAAGAGCTCCGCGCCCTCGGCCAGGAGCGGTACGGAGAGCCCGCCGCGGCCGCCGGAGTCGCCGTCCCCGGCATCGTCGACGCCGAGAACGGCATCGCCGTCTACGCCGCCAACCTCGGCTGGCGCGACGTTCCCATGCGCGAACTCCTCAGCCGCCGGCTCGACGGCATCCCCGTCGCCCTCGGCCACGACGTCCGCACCGGCGGCCTCGCCGAAGGCCGTATCGGCGCGGGCAACGGCGCCGACCGCTTCCTCTTCGTGCCCCTCGGCACCGGCATCGCCGGAGCCATCGGCATCGGCGACCGCATCGAGGCCGGCGCCCACGGCTACGCCGGCGAGATCGGCCACATCGTCGTCCGCCCCGGCGGCACCGACTGCGGCTGCGGCCAGCGCGGCTGCCTGGAGCGGTACGCCTCCGCCTCCGCCGTCTCCCTCGCCTGGGCCGAGGCCAGCGGCGACCCCGACGCCGACGCCGCCGACTGCGCGAAGGCCGTCGAGTCCGGCGACGCCACGGCCGCAAGGGTCTGGCAGGACGCCGTCGACGCCCTCGCCGACGGCCTCGTCACCGCGCTCACCCTCCTGGACCCGCGCACCCTCATCATCGGTGGCGGGCTCGCCGAGGCCGGGGAAACCTTGTTCACACCACTCCGGGCCGCCGTGGAGGAACGCGTCACGTTCCAGAAGCTGCCCGCCATCGTCCCGGCGGCCCTCGGGGACACCGCCGGATGCCTGGGCGCGGGTCTCCTCGCCTGGGACCTTCTCGCCGCACAGCGCCCCACCGACTCGGAGGTTTCCGCCTGATGGCCGATCACAAGGTTCTCGCCGGCGCACACGTCGTGCTGCCCACCGGGACGGTCGAGAACGGACGCGTGATCGTCGCGGGCGACCGCATCGCGGGCAGCGCACCCGAGGGCGCCCCCGTCGTCGACCTGAGCGGCCACTGGCTCGTCCCCGGCTTCGTCGACCTGCACAACCACGGCGGCGGCGGCGCCTCCTTCACCTCCGGCACCGTCGACGAGGTCCTCAAGGGCGTCCACACCCACCGCCTGCACGGCACCACCACCGTCGTCGCCTCCTTCGTCACCGGCGACATGGACTTCCTCGGCCGGCGCGCCGGGCTGCTCTCCGAGCTCGCCGAGCAGGGCGAGATCGCCGGCCTCCACTTCGAGGGCCCGTTCATCTCCCCCTGCCGCAAGGGCGCGCACGACGAGACCCTGCTCCGCGACCCCGACCCGGCCGAGGTCCGCAAGCTGATCGACGCCGCGCGCGGCCAGGCCAAGATGGTCACCCTCGCCACCGAGCTGCCCGGCGGCATCGACTCCGTACGCCTCCTCGCCGAGCACGGCGTGATCGCCGCCATCGGCCACACCGACGCCACGTACGAGCAGACGCGGGCGGCCATCGACGCGGGCGCCACCGTCGCCACCCACCTCTACAACGCGATGCCCGCCCTCGGGCACCGCGCCCCCGGCCCGATCGCCGCTCTCCTGGAGGACGAGCGGATCACCGTCGAGCTCATCAACGACGGCACCCACCTCCACCCCGCCGCCCTGGAGCTCGCCTTCCACCACGCGGGCCCCGAGCGCGTCGCCTTCATCACCGACGCCATGGACGCCGCCGGCTTCGGCGACGGCCGCTACATGCTCGGCCCGCTGGCCGTCGAGGTGAAGGACAGCGTCGCCCGCCTCGTCGAGGGCGGCTCCATCGCCGGCTCCACCCTGACCCTGGACCGCGCCTTCAAGCGCGCGGCGACCGTCGACGGCCTCCCCGTCGAAGCGGTCGTCCAGGCCATCTCCGCCAACCCGGCCCGGCTGCTCGGCATGTACGACCGCGTCGGCTCCCTGGAGCCCGGCAAGGACGCCGACATCGTCGTCCTCGACGCCGGGTTCGAGCTCAAGGGCGTCATGCGCAAGGGCGAGTGGATCGTGGATCCGCTGGGGAACACGACCGCCTGATCAGGTGTCACTCGGGAGGGCGGTTGGCCGCGGGTCTGGGCCAACCGCCGTTCGTTTGGCATGATCGGTGCCCGTCGGAGCGTGTGTTCCGCAGGACTTCACAGGGAGTACGGGGGGTGGACAGGTCTTGATCGTCACGGTGACCCTCAACACGGCACTGGACCTGACCTACCGGGTCCCCGCCCTCACCCCGCACGCCTCCCACCGCGTCACGCAGGTCATCGAGCGGCCCGGCGGCAAGGGCCTCAACGTCGCCCGCGTCCTCGCCGCCCTCGGACACGAGACGGTCGCCACGGGCTTCGCGGGCGGCGCGACGGGCGCGACGCTGCGGGACCAGCTGGCGGCCACGCCCGTACGCGACGAACTCGTCGAGACCGCCGGGACCACCCGCCGCACGGTCGCCGTCGTCGACACCGCGAGCGGGGACACCACCCAGCTCAACGAACCGGGCCCGACCGTCACCGCCGCGGAATGGACCGCCTTCCGCGCCCGCTTCACCGAACTCCTCGACGGAGCACGGGCGGTCGCCCTCTGCGGCAGCCTCCCGCCGGGCATCCACGTCGGCGCGTACGCGGAACTCGTCCGCCTCGCCCGGACGGCCGGGGTCCCCGTCCTCCTGGACACCAGCGGCGAACCGCTGCGCCGCGGCATCGCCGCCCGCCCCGACCTGGTCAAGCCGAACGCCGACGAACTCGCCCAGCTGACCGGCGCCCGCGAACCCCACCGGGCCACCCGCGACGCCCGCCGCCGGGGCGCCCGCGCGGTCGTCTCCTCGCTCGGCCCCGAGGGCATGCTCGCCGCCACCCCCGAGGGCCTGTGGCGCGCGACCCCGCCCGCCGCGGTCAAGGGCAACCCCACGGGCGCGGGCGACTCGGCCGTCGCCGGCCTCCTCTCGGGCCTGGTCGACGACGCCCCCTGGCCCGAACGCCTCACCCGCGCGGTCGCCCTCTCGGCGGCGACGGTCCTCTCCCCGGTGGCCGGCGAATTCGACGCCCCGGCGTACGAGGAGCTGCTGACGCGGGTGACGGTGACGGAGGAGACCCCGTAGGACCTCCCGTCGGTCACCGGTGGGCTCAGGTACCGGTGTGTCCGGCCTCCAGGTAGACCTGGTCCAGGATCGCCTCGCAGGAGTCCCCCGCCTCGCAGGAGATCTTCAGCGCGTTGGAGCCCTTGTTGAGGTTCACGTAGGCGTACGTGTACGTCCAGCCCTTCTCCCAGTCGCCCTCGGCGGCCTTCGCGAAGTTGGACATGTTCACCTTGCGCGGCGCCTCGCCGTTGACCGTCAGGGACGTCTTGGCGTCCTTGCCGGGCACGCTGTACGTGATGCGGAGCGTGTACTCGCCGTCCTTCGGCACGTCGACCGACCAGCTCGCCGAGCTGCCCTCGCCGGTCAGGGTCACGTAGGCGCCGTTCGTGCCCTTCGCGCCCTTCACGCCGGTACCCGTCGTCGCCGAACCGCCCAGCGTCAGCGTCGCCGCGTCCTGCTTGGGGAGTTCCTCCGGGGTCTTCTCGGCGCTCGGTTCGGTGCTCGGCGCCTCGGAGACCTGGGAGGGGGCGGTCGTCGGCGTGCCGCCGCCGGCCTGGGGGTCCTTGTCGTTCTCGTTGCCCGTGTTGTTGATCAGGGCGACCGAGATGCCGATGACGACGACCGCGACGACCGCGATGGCGCCCGCCAGGATGCCCTTGGTGTTGGGGCCGCGGCCGGAGCCGCCGCCGCGCTGGGCCGGGATCGCCCGGGTCTGCGGCTGCGCGCCGTACGTCTCGGGCGCCGCGTACTGCGCCTGCGGCTGGCCGTAGGCGGCCTGCTGCTGCGGCGGCACGTACGGCTGCTGCTGGTGGCCGTACTTGCGCTCGCCGACGGTCCTGACCTGGTTGTACGAGGTCCGGGGCACACCCGGCTGAGCGGGGGCGGGACCGGGGTACCCGTAGCCGCCGCCCTGCGGGGGCTGGGCGCCCGCTGCCTGGCCGTCCGCGTACAGGTAGCCGAACGGATCTTCGTCCTCGGGCTTGTTCGCGCCGTCGTTACCGGCAGCCATCCGGGTCTTCCTCTCCATGCTCGCCAGCCGTCGCCGACCGGCCGAGCCTACCCCGAACGGGCGAGCGCGCGACTCAGCCGGCCCGCCGGTGGACCTTGGCTCGGGAACGCTTCTCCACGTACATCCGCTGGTCGGCGGAGTTCAGGACCTCTTCCACGGTCATCCCGCATTCGGCCCAGCCGATGCCGAAACTCGCCCCGACACGGACCGCACGACCGTCCACCCGGATCGGCGGGATGATCGCGTTGCGCAGGCGAACGGCCAGGTCGGCGGCGTCCGCGGCGCCGAGGCCGTCGGCGAGGACCACGAACTCGTCCCCGCCGAGCCGGGCGACCGTGTCGCCGTCCCGGACGCCGTTGGTGAGCCGGCGCGCGACCTCGATGAGCACGGCGTCGCCGGTGTGGTGCCCGAAGCGGTCGTTGATCGACTTGAAGCCGTCGAGGTCGCAGAAGAGGACCGCGAGCCCCTTGGTGCCGTCGTCGGTCTCGCCGCCGGTGGGCGCGACGATGTGGACGTGGTGGTCGTACGGCCCGGCGCCCGCCGGCTCGAAACCGAAGCCGTGCTCGTGCTCGTGCTCGTGGGCGTACGGCTGCGGCTCGTAGCCGGAGTCGTACGCGGGCTCGTAGGAGGGCTCGTAGGGGGGCTCGTACCCCCCGGCGCCGTGTCCCGTCCCGTAGCCGCCGTCCCGCTGGGAGTCGTACGCGCCGTACGCCGCCTCGTCCCCCGGCGCCGACGGCCGCTCGCACAGCCGGGCGGAGAGCCGGGAGCGGAGCTCGGCACTGTTGGGCAGGCCGGTGAGGGCGTCGTGCGAGGCGCGGTGGGCGAGCTGGAGCTCGTGCCGCTTGCGCTCCTCGATGTCCTCGACGTGGGTGAGGAGGAAGCGGGGGCCGTCGGCGGTGTCGGCGACGACGGAGTTGCGCAGGGAGACCCAGACGTACGTGCCGTCCCGGCGCCCGAGCCTCAGCTCGGCCCGGCCGCCCTCGGCGGAGGTGCGGAGCAGGGTCCCGATGTCCTCGGGGTGGACGAGGTCGGCGAAGGAGTACCGCCGCATGACGGAGGAGGGCCGGCCGAGGAGCCGACACAGGGCGTCGTTGGTACGGAGCAGCCGGCCGTGCTGGTCGCCGCCCATCTCGGCGATGGCCATGCCGGAGGGCGCGTACTCGAAGGCCTGCCGGAAGGACTCCTCGGAGGCGCGGAGGGCCTGCTGCTCGCGCTCCAGGCGGACCAGGGCGCGCTGCATGTTGGAGCGGAGGCGGGCGTTGCTGATGGCGATGGCCGACTGCGAGGCGTACATCTGGAGCGCTTCCTGGCCCCAGGGGCCGGGGTGCCGGCCGTTGCGCGGGCGGTCGACGGATATGACGCCGAGGAGCTCGCGGCCGGAGCCCGAGGCGTACATCGGGGCGTAGAGCCGGTCGTGCGGGTGCCACTCGTCCTCGAAGCGGGGCGCGGGCCCGTCGGTGTGCCACTGGGGGACGTCGTCCTCCATGAGGACCCAGCCCTCGGTGTGCGGGATGAACCGCAGGTCGCCCCAGGAGACGCCCATGGAGAGGCGGCGGTCCCAGGAGGTGCGGGAGCCGACGCGGCCGGTGATCAGGGCCTCCGCGGCGGAGCTTCCGGCGAAGGCGGCGACGACGAGGTCACCGTCGGGTCGGACGAGGTTGACGCAGGCCAGCTCGTAGTTGAGACCGGCGACCACGCCGTCGGCGACGGTCTGCAGGGTGTCCGCCAGGCTGCGGGCAGTGTTGAGGTCCGCCACGACCTGATGCAGCTGCCGCAGGGTCGAGAGACGGACGTAAGGCTCCGACTCGGTCTCCATCGCTCGCTCTCCCCGAGACCTCGACAGCAACTCCAGGGTTCTCATCGGCTTCGTACTGCACTGTCACCGCCACTGAATCACAGCGAGCTCCGCAGCCGGTACACAGGGTCAGCAAATACTGCCCTCTGTGACTCAAGTCACAGCAGGTCATGGCGGGTCCCGCTGACTGTCGTACCCGAGTGGCATATGACAGGGCCTAGGTCCGGCGGCCGTCACCGACTGGTCCCCCGGTCCGATGCGGGACGCGGACGGCCGCGGCTAGCGTGCGGGTGTGCTCCAGAAGACTCCCGCCTCTCCCCCCGTGTCCGACCTGGCCATCCCTCATGCTGAGGGAGTGAGCAACGACGAGTTCCGTGCGGCCATGGCCCGCCTCGCGGCGGGCGTGGTCCTGGTGACCGCGCACGACCCCGACGACGGCCCGCGCGGCGAGGACGTCGGCATGACGGCCACCGCCTTCGTGTCGGTCTCCCTCGACCCGCCCCTGGTCCTCGTCAGCCTCCGCAACGGCTCCCGCATGGACGACCTGCTCGCCGAGGTCCCCGTCTGGGCGGTGTCGATCCTCGCCGAGGACCAGCGGCACATCGCCGGGCGCTTCGCCATGAAGAACCGCGTCAGCGACCGGCTCCTCTTCGCCGACCTGCCGTACACGCGCGGCGAGGAGAGCGGCGCCCCGCTGATGGGCGGCGCGCTGTCGGTCCTGGAGTGCAGGACGGAGAGCCGGGTGGTGGCCGGTGACCACACGCTGGTGGTGGGCCGGGTCCTGACGGTCGGTCTCTCCTCGGGGGGCGGTGACCCCTTGACGTACTACCAGGGGAAGTACCGCCGGCTGGGCTGAAGCGCCTTACGGCTTCACGGCCCGCTCAGCTCCAGTCGCGGGACTGGCGGGTGCGCTTCGTCTCCGAGCGCTGCTTCTTCTCGCGCAGCCGCCGTTCGTTGATCCCGCGCGGGATCTTCGTCGGCCGGCGGGGCTTCGGCGGCGGGGCGGTCGCCTCGGCGAGGAGCGCGGCCAGGCGGACCGCCGCGGTCTCTCGGTTGCGCCACTGGGAGCGGTGCTCCGAGGCGCGGACCGTCACGACGCCGTTGACCAGGCGGGAGGCGAGCCGCTCCAGGGCGCGGGCCTTCCACACCTCGGGGAGCGCGTCGGTGGCCGCGAGGTCGAAGCGGAGCTCCACCTGCGAGTCGCTGGTGTTCACGTGCTGTCCGCCCGGCCCCGACGACCGCGAGAAACGCCACTGGAGCTCGGCCTCGGGGAGCGAGACGGAGCCGCGGATGGGATACGGACCGGACATGCCTTCCATGTTCCCCGGAGGGGGCCGTAGGAGTCATCCTGTTTTCGCTCGAAGAGCACAGCGCGCGGACCTCCTCCGGGAACCACACGGAGCGCGTACGCGTTTCTCCAGGCGACGACAGAACGATGAAAGGGACTTTCCATGGCTGTGAGCCTGTCCAAGGGCGGCAACGTCTCCCTGACCAAGGAGGCCCCGGGCCTCACCGCCGTCACCGTGGGCCTCGGCTGGGACGTCCGCACCACCACCGGCACCGACTTCGACCTCGACGCCTCCGCGATCGGCGTGGACGCCGCCGGACGGGTCGCCTCGGACGCCCACTTCGTCTTCTTCAACAACAAGTCGACGCCGGACCAGACCATCGTGCACACCGGTGACAACCGCACCGGCGAGGGCGGCGGCGACGACGAGCAGATCAACGTCAACCTGGCGGCCCTCCCGGCCAACGTCGACAAGATCGTCTTCCCGGTCTCCATCTACGACGCGGTCTCCCGCTCGCAGAACTTCGGCCAGGTGCGCAACGCGTACATCCGCATCGTGAACCAGGCCGGCGGCGCCGAGATCGCCCGCTACGACCTCTCCGAGGACGCCGCCGTCGAGACGGCCATGATCTTCGGCGAGCTGTACCGCAACGGCGCCGAGTGGAAGTTCCGCGCCGTGGGCCAGGGCTACGCCTCGGGCCTCGAGGGCATCGCCCGCGACTTCGGCGTCAACATCTGACGGAAGTCTCCGGCAGGGCCCCGGCGTGACGTCACGCCGGGGCCCTACCCTTTGCCGCGTGATCGTCGAAGCCCTCCCGCACACGGAAGCGCACGCCCTCCCCGGGCCGCTGCTCACCGAGCTCACCGCGCTGTACGCGTCGAACGAGGAGTTCCAGCAGCTCAGCGGCGACTTCCCGGACCCCGACGACATCCGGCCCGAGCAGGTCGCCGCCGCCCTCGCCGACGAGCTCGCGCAGCCGACGGCCGAGGTGCTGGTCGCCCGCGCGGAGGGCCGGCTCGTCGCCGTCGCCATCACGCTCGGCCGCCACCCCGACCCGGCGCAGACCGACCCGTGGCTCGGTCTGTTGATGGTCCACGCGGACGCCCAGCGCGCCGGGTACGGCCGCCGGCTCGCCGCGTACGTCGAGACCGGCTTCCGCGCCGAGGGCCGCACCGGGCTGCGGCTCGCCGTCCTGGAGAACAACCCGAAGGCGCTGGCCTTCTGGACCTCGCTCCGTTACGAGGAGATCGACCGCCGCCCTGACCTCGCGCACGGCCGCCCGTGCATCGTGATGCGCAAGAGCCTGGCGGACTAGGGGGCTTGTCCGGCCCGGGGTCAGAACGCCCAGGCCGGGGCGTTCGCGATCCTCAGGAGCTCGGCCGTGGGCACGGCGGGCTCCGTGCGGGACGTGCCGTGCGCCGGCCACTGCTGCAGGGTGACCGTCCGCCCGTCCTGACGCAGCACCCGCACGTACCAGGACGTCCGGCCCTTGCCGTCGGCGCCCACGGTGACCACCTCCGCCCGTGCGCCGTCGGCCAGGCGGACCACCTCGCAGCGGTCACCCGCCGCGCCGGCCGCCGGGGCGGGCGCGCCGGGACGGGGCGACACCTTCGGCATCGCGATGTGGGCGCACAGCGGCACGTCCGGCTCCTTGGCGGTGTACCCGGCGCCGCCCACGAACTCCACCGGGCCGGTGCCGCCGTCCCACTGGACGCGGTAGGTGCGGCCGGGGAAGTCGCCTTCGCGGGTGGTGGCCCTGCCGGCGGGGAGGAGGCCGACGAGGGTGTCGGCAAGCCGCTCGCTCGTCCACGCGGTCCGGTGGTCGGTTCCCGGCCCGAATCCGTCGGGCCGCAGCGGCTGGGCCGCGGTCTCGGCCGCCGCGGGGACGAGGGGGCCGACGAGCGGGTCGGCGGCCCGTGCCGGGTCCGGGCGGCCGTCCGGTGCGGTACCGGCTCCGGTCAGGGCCAGGGCGAACACCGCCGCAGCGGCGGTCACGCCCGTCGCGGCGAACGCCCCCTGTCGGCGCAGCCGGCGACGCCGGCCGGCGGTGACCAGCTCGTCGACGCCGACGTGCAGGGGCGGTTCGTCGGCGAGACCGGCCCGCAGCAGGGACTTCATGTCGTGGTCGTTCATCGGATGGTGGCCTTCCTTCGAGTCTGTTCGGCAGGCTGGGTGGACGTGCCGGGTTCTCCGAACGCCTCGGAGCCCTGCTCGTCGCCCAGGAGACGTCGCAGTCGGGCGAGCGCACGCGCGGTGTGGCTCTTGACCGTGCCGGAGGTGCAGCCCAGGGCCGCGGCCGTCGCGGGGATGTCCAGATCGGCCCAGTAGCGCAGCACGACCACCGCACGCTGGCGCGGCGGGAGTTCCTCCAGCGCGGCGCGCACCTGGAGCCCGAGTGCCTGGTCGGCCGCGTGCTCGGCGCGGTCGGGCAGCTCGGATGCGGGCTGCTCACGGCGCCAGCGCCGCCGCATGTGGTCGATGCAGGCCCGGGTCAGCACCCGGTGGGCGTACGCCTCCAGATTCCGTATCCTGCGCCGCCCGCCCCAGACCGCGTACAGCTTCGTCAGCGCCGTCTGCGTGATGTCCTCGGCGTGGTGCCAGTCACCGCACATCAGGTAGGCGGTGCGCCGCAGGTGCGGCAGGCGCGCCTCGGCGAAGCCGCGGAATTCCTCCAGGTCCCCGGTACGCAATGGGTGCCCCTCCGTTCGTCTCTGACCCATGCGACGGAGCGGGTGGTGCGCGGGGATGTCACGGGGGGACGGTCTTTTTCGCGGGGCGCCGCGAGACCGTTTCCAGGGTTTGTCCGGCTTCCGGGGCTCGGCGGGCTCCTAGGGCTTGGCGGGCTTCCCGTCGCCGTACAGCCAGACGGCCCACAGCGCTCCGAGGTCACGGCCCGCCACGCTCTCCGCGTAGGCGGTGAAGTCGTCCGTGGAGGCGTTGGCATGGCGGTACTTGGCGGCCCAGCCGCGCAGGATCTCGTCGAAGACGCGGTCGCCGACCGTCTCGCGCAGCTTGTGCAGGACCATCGCGCCCCGTTGGTACACGGGCGGGTCGAACAGGTTGTCCGCGGTGGGCGGGGCGGCCGGCGGGAAGGCCCAGTTGGCGTCCTGGGCGAAGGCCCGCTCGAAGTGGGTGCGGGCGGGCACGTGTTCGTACTCCTCGTCGTACAGCCACTCGGCGTACGTGGCGAAGCCCTCGTTCAGCCAGATGTCCCGCCAGCTCGCGAGCGTGACCGAGTCGCCGAACCACTGGTGGGCCTGCTCGTGGACGAGGGTCGTGCGGTCGAAGGAGCCGGCCGGGAAGACGGGCCGGGTCTGGGTCTCCAGGGCGTAGCCGAGGGTCCCGTCCTTGGTGACGAGGGCGCCGGCGGCGGAGAAGGGGTACGGGCCGAACCGCTTCGCCTGGCGGGCGAGGATCCCGGGGACCTCGCCCCGCAGCGCGGCGCTGCCGGCCGCGACGGGGGCCTCGGCGGCGGTGAGGACGGGCACGGTGCCGAGGGCGGTGGCGGTCGCCGTCTCGTAGTGGCCGACGGCGACGGTCGCGAGGTAGCTCGCCATGGGTTCGGCCGTGTGCCAGACCGTGGTGACGCGTCCGTCCGGCTCGGTCCTGGTCGCGGTCCTGACGCCGTTGGAGAGGCCGTCGAGGCCGGCGGGGAGGGTGAGCGTGAGGTCGTAGGCCGCCTTGTCGGAGGGGTGGTGGTTGCCGGGGAACCAGGTCATGGAACCGGCCGGTTCGCCGACGGCGACCGCGCCGTCGGCCGTGCGGAGCCAGCCCTCCTTGGAGCCGTCGGCGTCCGTGAGCGGCTCGGGCACGCCCGTGTAGGTGACGGTGGTCCGGAACTCCTTCCCCTCGGGGATGTCGTCGCGCGGGCGGAGGGTGAGCTCGTTCCCGGCGCGGTTGTACGCGGCGGGGGCGCCGTCGACGGTGGCGCGGCGCACGGTGAGGCCGGCGAGGTCGAGGTTGAAGGCGCTGAGGTCCTGGGTGGCGCGGGCGGTGATCTCGGCGGTGCCGTCGAGGCGGCCGGAGGCGGGGTCGTAGGCGAGGGTCAGGCCGTAGTGGCCGACGTCGTAGCCGCCGTTGCCGAGCTTCGGGAACAACGGGTCGCGCAGCCCAGCGGCTCCGGGGGTGCCGCGGACGCCGCCGACCCCGGTGCAGCCGCCCGCGAGCAGCGCGAGGGACGTGAGGGCCGCGGCGAGGGCGGCGATTCCGGTCCGGCTGCGCTGTGACACGTACCGATCCTAAAAGGTCAAATACGGAAAAGGTCACAACGGAAAAGGCGGTGGCGCCCGGCGGGGGATCCGGGCGCCACCACCAGCTGGGGGCGTTACTTCGCGAGGGAGGCGACGCCGGCCTGGGCGAACTTCTCGTCGAGGTCGCCGGACGGGGCGCCGGCGACGCCGATGCCCGCGATCGGGGCGCCC
>NZ_JBIARL010000029.1:0-81679 GCF_042889835.1 Streptomyces sp. NPDC002463 | reverse complement strand
GGGGGGGGGGGGGCCCCCCCCCCCCCCCCCCCCCGCCGGCCGGGCCCCCCCCCCCGCCCCCCCCCCCCCCCCGGCCCCCCCCCCGCCCGGGGCCCGGCCCCCACGACCTGTGGTCGGGCGGCCGACACTCACCATCGGTACCAGCGGCCGCTGCCGCTGCGCATCACGAAGCCGAGCAGCCACAGCACGAGGACCGCGATGGCGATGTACCAGAGCACCTCGACGGCGAAACCCGCGCCGAACAGCACGAGGATCACGAGGAGTACGAGAAGAAGGGGAACCATGGCTGCCTCCGCCATCCACGGGGCCCGGCCGGTCGGTGTCGGCACGGGGAATCGGTACCAGCGCGGCTGCCCCTTTCTCCCAGGAACATGCATGTCACGTGAGGGTGCCCGAGGAGGATCGGGGGCACGACGTCTGAGGCGCTCGTACGAGGGTGAGGAGCGCCAGTGGCCGGGGGCCGCGACACCCGAGAGGAAGTGCATCGTGCCACCCGACGGAAAGCTCGAAGGACGGAACGTCCTCCTCCTCGCGACGAACTACGGCACCGAGCGGGACGAGCTGCGGAAACCGGTGGAAGTCCTGAGTGAGAACGGCGCCCGGGTCACCGTCGCCGCAGAAGGCCGAGGCCGTACAGACCCTCGTCTCCGACCGTCACCCCGGCGACCGGGTCCCACCGGAGCTGACCCTCGCACGGGCGACCGCGGACGGGTACGACACCGTGCCGGTGTCGGGAGGTCGTCGTCGACACCTCACCTCAGGAGACCGCCCCATGACCACTTCCCGGAGGCCGGACGATCTGGGCGCCTTCTCGTTCGCGATCACCGCGTCCTCACGGACGGGCCCTGACCCCGGGGCGCGCTTCATAGCGGCGTCGTGATCAGCTCCTCGTGGTGGCGGCAGCCAGAGAGTCGACCACCTCGCTGAACCGGCCATGGCGGTGGAAGACGGCACGCTGCCGTGCGGCACCGCCGCCGTCCGTGCGGATCCGCTGCCACTGCTCGTACGCCCAGGCGGTGTCGCCTGTCAGGTCGAGGCCCGGCCGGGCCTCGGCGATCAGCGCGTCCACCAGAGCCACGGCCGACCGCTCCCGGCCGTCCGCCGGATCCAGACCCGTCCCTGTGAGGCCCTGAGCGGCCGCGAGCCGATGGGCCCGGAGCAGCCAGGAGCGGGGGACCCGGGGCGGGGGGACCGAGGCGTCGACGCGGCACAGCAGGGTGGTGGCGAGTCCGCGCACCAGGATCGCGATCAGCACCACCGTGTCGAGCTCGGCGTTGGCGTCGGCGACCCTGATCTCCAGGGTCGGCACGTGCTCCGAGGGCCGGGCGTGCCAGTACACCATGCGACGGTCGAGCAGCGTGCCGTTCCTGACGAGCCGGGCGACGAGCGCGAGGTACCGGGCCTCGTCGAGGACCGGTGTCGGTCCGACGGTCGGCCATCGCGCGTGCTCGACGGCCCGCCAACTCTGATAGCCGGTGTCGTGCCGGCGGGCGTAGGGCGAGTTCCCCGCCAGCGCCTGCAGCACGGGCAGCCACGGCCGCATGTGTTGGGCGAGAGCCAGGGAACGTTCGCGGTCGAACGTCCCGAGGTGGACGTGGCAGCCGCAGACGAGCCCGTCCTCGCGGGCGCCCCCGTTCTCCCGAGTGACCAGGGACGCGAAGTGCCGGGCCATCAGCCGGTACCGCTCGGTGTCCGTCACCGTCAGCGGCCCCTCGGGCGGCAGGACGGGAGTGCCGCAGGCGACCGGCACGCAGTGCGCCTCGCGGGCGGCCGCGCCCACCTCCGCCCGGAGCCGGGCAAGCTCGTCGTGGAGGTCCCCGCGACTCGCCGTGGCCCGGGTGCAGATCTCGATCTGCGCGTTGAAGAACTCGGTCTGCACCTGATCGCCGAGTCTGCGGCCCGCGCGCCGGATGACCTGCGGGGCGCGGTTGACCGGGGCCCGTGTCGTCAGGTCGACCAGGACGAATTCTTCCTCGACCCCCATGGTCAGGATCTCCATCACCGACTCCTCGCGTCGGCGCGCGTCTACCCGCCCCTCGTCCCTCCATGCCGGGCCCGGACCGACACAGGTCGGCCACGGTCCGATCTCCCGGCCGCGACCGCGAGCGGCGCCGTCGAGGGAAGCCGCATACGGCAACCCGCCGTGGGCAGTCGCGGGTGAGGACCGGTCGGAGAGAGCCGGTTCCCACAGCGCCCCGACGAGGCGAAGGAGGCCTGACCATGAGCAAGGTGGAGCAGACGATCGACGTGGACGTGCCACTGAGGAGCGCGTACGACCAGTGGACGCAGTTCGAGGAGTTCCCGAGGTTCATGGAGGGGGTCGAGGACGTCCGGCAGATCGACGACCGGCACTGCCACTGGCGGACGAAGGTGGCCGGTGTCCGGCGGGAGTTCGACACCGAGATCGTCGACCAGCTTCCGGACCAGCGCATCGCGTGGCGCACGACGGGAGGCGACGTACGGCAGAAAGGCGTCGTCAGCTTCCAGCCCCTGGACGAGGGACACACCCGGGTGCGGCTCGCGATGGACGTGGAGCCCGACGGCATGGCTCAGAAGGCCGCCGACATGATGGGGATGCTCGACCGCAGGGTCAAGGGAGACCTCAAGCGCTTCAAGGGATACATCGAGGACCGTGCGGACGCGACCGGTGGCTGGCGCGGCCGGATCCGCCCCGAAGACGCCGACGCGGCCTCGGGCACGCCCATGGGGAGCCCCGACAAGGGGCCCGACACGATGAGGGAGGCGCCGGGGCCGGTGGAGACGCCGGGACCGAGGGGCCCGGCCCGGGGGACCCGGCCGTGGTCCCTCCCGCCCGACGACGACCCGGACATGCGCTGACCGACTTCTCCTCGTGCCCGGGCCCGGTGGCCGGCCCCGGAGCCGGCCACTCGCCGCATCCCGCCCGTTTCGGACACCCGTGACACGGCAAGTCGCCGGTCATGACGCGCATCGGGTACACCATGGTGAGCGAGCAGGCGGGCCCACGTGAGCTGGTCGGGTACGTGGTCGAGGCGGAGCAGGCCGGATTCGACTTCTCCGTGATCTCGGACCACTGCTCCCCCTCGCTCACGTCCCAGGGGCGCGCCCCGCACGCGTGGAGCGTGCTGAGCGTGGCGGTACAACACACCTCCCGGGCGGCGCGGGGCAGCCCCGGACGGGGCAACTGCCCTTCTGCCAGACGCCGTTCTCCGCTGGGCGCCGACGACCCCGCCCCCGTCGCGGCCGTCGGCGACTCCGTGCGCGTTCCCCGCTGGGCGGAGACGATCCCGCTCCCCGCCCTCCGTGACCTCTAGGAGCCCGGACATGGACCGCGCCGCACTCTTCGACATCGACGGAACGCTCGTCGACACCAACCACCTGCACGTCGTCGCCTGGTGGGAGGCCTTCCGGCAGGGCGGCCACCAGGTGCCGACCCACGCCGTGCACCGCGCCCTGGGCCTGCCGGGGGAGCGGCTCATCGACCAGCTGCTCGGCCCGTCCCGCGACCGGTCGGAGGACGCCCGCCTCAGCGCCGCGCACGACACGCTCTACGGCACCTTCTTCCCACGCCTGCAGGCCTTCGACAGGGCCGGTGAGCTGCTGCGGACGCTCGCGGGCGACGGCTGGAAGATCGTCCTGGTCACCTCGGCCAAGGACCGTGAGCTGACCGCTCTGCTCCGGGCCCTGGACGCCGACGACGCCCTCACGGACACCGCCACCGCCGACGACGTGGAGGAGGGCAAGCCGGCCCCCGACCCGCTCCGACACGCCCTGTCGCTCGTCGGCGTGCCCGAGGACCGGGCCGTGTTCGTCGGCGACAGCGTCTGGGACATGAAGGCCGCACACCGCGCCCACGTGGCGTCCGCCGGGCTGCTGTCCGGAGGCATCCCGCGTGCCGACCTCACCGAGGCGGGCGCGGCGGCCGTGTTCGACGACCCTGCCGACCTCCTCGCCCGTCTGCGCACCAGCCCGTTCACGCGTCCGACCTGAGCGGACGTTTGCCGAAGTGGCCTTCGGGCACCCGCACCTCCCAGGCGGGGCCCGTTGAGCTCAGGAGGACGTCATGACCGCGACGAGACGCCTGACGGAGGCCGAGTGGCGCATCGTGGAGGAGGAGACGGCCCGCCGGCCACCCGCGCCCCGGCCACCGGAAGGCGCCCGGGAGCGGGCCAACAGACGCCGGCAGGAGGTCCTCCAGGAGACACGGGGCGCCCAGACCGGTGTGCAGATCCTGTTCGGCTTCCTGCTGAGCCTCGCCTTCACCGTCCGCTTCCGTGAGCTCGGTGGCTTCGACCGCGGCCTGTACGTCGTCACCGTCGTCCTCGCGGCTTCCTCGACGGCCGCCCTGATCGCGCCCGTCTCCCCGCACCGCTGTCTCTCCGGGCTGCGGCTGAAGGAAGAGGTCGTGATCGCCGCCGGACGGCTCATGGTCTGCGGCATGGTGCTGCTCTCGCTGACCGTCGCCTGCACGCTCCTGCTCATCCTGAACGTGGTTCTCGGAGGGGTGCCGGCCGCCGGCATCGTCGGCGGGGTGATGCTGTGGTCCGCCCTCTGCTGGTACGTCACCCCCTACCGTCTGCGGCGCAGGGCGCTGGCCCGGATCCGGGACGGAGACACACGATGAACGGCGACGGGAACGAGTACCGGATCGCCCGCTTCAGGGACCGGCTCGCCCGAGAGGACGTGGCCGAACTCGGCGTGCGCGTCGAGGTCCGCGGCGAGGCGATCCTCCTCACCGGCACCCTTCCCACGACCGGCCGCCGTGACGAGATCCTCCGGCTCGCCGACGCGGAGCTGGCCGGCGTCCCGGTCCGTGCGGACCTCCTGGTGGCCTGCGCCGATCCTCCCGACCGGCCCGAGGAGCTGTCGTGACCTACCCCGGCGAGCGGAACGGGTCCGTCGTCCGGGTCGCGGCCGTCGGCGACATCCACCTGAGCGCAGACTGCCGGGGTCTGCTGCGTCCGTCCTTCGAGACGCTGCCGCTCTGCGCGGACCTCCTCCTCCTCGCCGGCGACCTCACCCGGCACGGCACGGTCCCCGAGGCGGAGGTGGTCGCGGGGGAGGTGCGCGACCTCGGCGTCCCCGTGGTCGCCGTGCTCGGCAACCACGACTACCACTCCGAGCAGGAGGCCGACGTCACCCGCGTCCTCGCCGAGGTCGGGGTCACGGTCCTGGAGGGGGACCACGTGATTCTTCCGGTGGCCGGCGGCAAGGTCGGGGTCGCCGGGGCGAAGGGCTTCTGCGGGGGCTTCGCGGGCCGCAGCGCGGGGGAGTTCGGCGAGCGCGAGATGAAGGAGTTCGTCCGCGCCGCCCACCGCGCCGCCGAGGGACTTCGCCGGGCCCTGATCGAGGTGTCCGCCGACGGCTGCGGCGTCAGGATCGCGCTGACGCACTTCGCGCCCGTGCCCGACACGCTCGCCGGCGAACCGGTCGAGCTCTACCCCTTCCTGGGCAGCTACCTCCTCGCGGAGGCCATCGACGAGGCGGGCGCCGACCTCGCGGTGCACGGCCACGCCCACCTCGGCACCGAACACGGCATGACGGCCGGCGGGGTCCGCGTCCGCAACGTCGCCCAGCCCGTCATCGGCAGGGCCTTCGCCCTCTACCACCTCCCGCCCGCCGCGTGGACGCACGATGCGGGGCCGGCACCGGACCGGACGTAGGAGACCACCGTGGCGGTCCTCGAACCCGGTGCCGTTCCGCGGCCACCCGTCCCGTACCGGAGGTATCGACCATGACCGGCCTCGACGGCTTCACCGACGTACTCGACTACCCGATGTTCGTGGTCACGGCGGCGGCCGACGGCGAGCGGGGCGGCTGTCTCGTGGGCTTCGCTTCGCAGTGCTCGATCGACCCGCCGCGCTTCATGGCGTGGGTGTCCACCGCCAACCGCACGTACCGCGTCGCGCGCCGTGCCTCCCACCTCGCCGTCCACGCCCTCGGCCGCGAACAGAAGCCGGTCGCCGCGCTGTTCGGAGGCCGGACCGGGGACGACACCGACAAGTTCGACCAGGTGGCCTGGCGGCCGGGGGACGGCGGAGCGCCGGTCCTGGAGGACTGTTGTGCCTGGTTCGTGGGGCGGGTCGAAGGCCGCGTCGACGGCGGTGACCACGTCGGTTTCCTGCTCGCACCCGTCACCCACAGCCCGCCCGGCCCGGTCCGCCCGCCGCTGCTCCGGTTCGGCGACGTCGTGGACCTCTCACCCGGCCACCCGGCCTGACACCGTCGCGGCTCGTGCCGCGGCTGCGGGACTGGGAGGTGGAGTACGTCTTCGCCCATCCCGCGCGAAGTCCGCCCACCCCGACCGGTCGGCATCGCGATCGTCGGCGACGGTGCCATGCAGATGAGCGGCCTCGCGGAACGATCACCGCCGCCAAGTACCACCGGGAATGGTCCGATCCGCGCCTCGTCGTCGCGGTGCTCGACGACCAGGCCCTCAACCAGGTGACTGGGAGATGCGCGCCATGCAGGGAGCCCCTCAGTTCGAGCCCTCGCAGGGCCTGCCCGACGTGCGCCACGCCGACATCGCGCAGCTGCTGGGTCCGCACGGCGTGAGGGTGGAGCGCCCGGAGGACGTGGCGGCGGCGTGGCGTCAGGCCCTGGCTGCGGACCGGCCGTTCGTCATCGATTTCCGCACGGATCCGGCGGTGCCCCCGATCCCTCCGCACGCCGACTGGGACCAGCTCAAGGCCGCGGCCTCCTCGGTGTTGAAGGGCGACAGCGTCCGGGCGTCCGTCGTCCGGCAGGGCCTGATGGCGAAGAACCAGGAGTTCCTGCCCGGCGGATGGAGCTGAGCGGTGACCACCGGTCGGCGCGTCGACCTCGTCGCCCTGGAGCGGGTACTGCGGGGTGAGGTGGACGGTGAGGTGCGCTTCGATCCGGGGAGCCGAGCAGCCTACGCGACCGACGGTCCGACTACCGTCAGGTCCCGCTCGGTGTGGTCGTGCCGCGCGCGGTGGAGGCCGGGGCCGCAGCGGTCGCCGTGCGCGCCCGGTTCGACGCGCCGGTCCTGTCGCGCGGGGGCGGGACCAGCCTCGGGGGCAGTGCACCAACGAGGCGGTGGTCCTCGACCGGACGAAGTACTGCGACCGCCTGGTGTCCGTGGATCCGGAGGCCCGGACCTGTGTGGTGGAGCCGGGCATCGTCCTGGACGAACTGAACAGGCAACTCGCCCCGCACCGGCTGAGGTTCGGACCGAAGCCGCCCGCGCACAGTCACTGCTCACTGGGCGGGATGATCGGCAACCCTGCGCGCGGTGCGCACCTACCTCGGCCAGAGACCACTACGTCTACCAGTTCCTTCACGACCAGCGGCCGCTGGAGGACGCCGAAGGCGCGTTCCTGCTGCGTGGCAACCTTCCGCAGACCTTCGTTTACGCGCTGATGCTCGAGGCGGCCGCCCGGCTTGCGAGGTGATTCCCGCGAGCGGGCGGGGGTAGCCGCACCGACGAGCAGAGGGGGACGACGAGAGGAGCGGAACCGCGATGACGGAGTACGGCTACTTCCTGTCGTGTGAGGAGTTCACCCCGGACGAGCTGATCGACCAGGCTCGCCGGGCCCGGCAGGCCGGGTTCACGAGACTGGCCATCTCCGACCACTTCCACCCCTGGAACGACGCCCAGGGCAACAGCGCTTTCGTGTGGTCGATGATCGGCGCGCTGTCCCGGGCGGTGGACCTGCCCGTCACCACGCTGGTGACCTGTCCGACGGTGCGCCTCCACCCCGCAGTCACCGCGCAGGCGGCCGCCACGTCCAGCGTCCTCCTCGGCGAGCGCTTCGCCCTGGGCGTGGGGACCGGAGAGGCGCTGAACGAGCACATACACGGCGATGCGTGGCCGTCCTTCGACCAGCGGGCCGAGATGCTCGAGGAGGCCGTCGAGGTGATGCGCAAGCTGTTCACCGGCGATCTCGTCAGCCATCGCGGCAGGTACTACACCGTCGACAACGCCCGCCTCTACACCGCTCCCGAAGGCCCTCTCCCGGTCTACGTGTCCGCGTTCGGCCCGAAGGCCGCAGAGCTGGCAGGCCGGATCGGCGACGGCTTCGTCACCATGACACCCGACTCCGACCTGGTGAGTGCCTTCCGGGAGAGCGGCGGTGCGGGCAAGAAGGTGGTGGGCGGGGTGAAGGTGTGCTGGAGCGGCGACCGGGACAAAGCCGTCCACCTGGTCCACCGGCTGTGGCCGACCGAGCTGCTGCCGGGGGAGCTCGCCCAGCTCCTCCCCACGCCGGCCCATTTCGAGCAGGCGAGCGAGCTCGTCACGCTGGAGGCGGTCGCCGACGCGGTGACCTGCGGAGACGACGTCGACGAGCACGTGGAGACCCTGAGTGCCTACGCGCGGGCCGGGTTCGACGAGGTCTACGCCGGCCAGATCGGTCCCGACCAGGAGATCTTCTTCGACTCCTACCAGGAGCTCGTCCTGCCCGCTCTGCGGCGCTGAGTCCGCTTCCCCTCCCGCACGGCCACGGCCGTTTGCGACACGAGATCGCGGAAAGCAGGACGGATATGGACGAAGAGGGAACCGTGCCACGAACCATCGTGATCAGCGGAGCCAGCGGCGGCATCGGGCGTGCCTGCGCGGTGATGCTCGCCGCCCGCGGTGACCGGCTGGCACTGATCGCCCGGGGGAGGGCCGGTCTCGACGGCGCGCTGCGCGACGCCGAGCGGGCGGGCGCCGCCGAGGTGATCACCATCCAGGCGGACATCGCCGACGCGCGGGCCGTGGAGCAGGCAGCCGAGCGGGTGGAGGAGGAGCCCGGTCCGATCGACGTATGGGTCGACGACGCGTTCGCCTCGGTCTTCGCGCCTTTCACCGAGATCAGCGCGGAGGAGTTTCTCCGCGTCACCGAGGTCAGCTACCTCGGTGACGTCTACGCCACCCGCGCCGCCCTCCAACGGATGCTGCCGCGCGACGCGGGCGTGATCGTGCAGGTCGGATCGGCGATCGCCTACCGGGAGATACCGCTGCAGACCGCATACAGCGGCGCCAAGCACGCCATCCAGGGCTGGCACGAGGCCCTGCGCTGCGAACTGCTGGCCTCCGGCACCCGAGTGCGCACCACGATGGTCCAGATGCCCGCGGTGAACACCCCGCGGTTCGACTGGGTCCGCTCGCGCCTCTCGGAAGGGGCGCAGCCGGTACCGCCGATCTACCGGCCCGAGGTCGCCGCCCGCGCCGTGCTGTACGCGGCCGACCACCCCCGGCGTCGCGAGTACTGGGTCGGTGGCAGCACCGTGGCCGCCCTGCTGGCGAACGCCGTCGTGCCCGGGCTGTTGGACCGCTACCTCGCCCGGACCGGGTTCGACGCCCAGCAGGACGGGCGGCGGCGCTCTCCCGGGGACCCGGACGACCTGTTCGCCCCGGCCGACGCGGACGAGGACTTCGGCGCGCACGGCCGCTTCGACGAGCGGGCTCGCCGACGCAGCCGCCAGCAGCAGGCCACGCACGCTTTCGGCGCCCTCGCCGGACGGTTGGCAGCGGTCCTGCCCGCCCCCCCGCGGCGGCTGTGCGTCGCGGAGGCGGGGGGACACGAGCCGCGCGACCGTACTCCAGGAAGGTGTGACCATGACCCGAGGATCGACTCTCGAACCGCAGCGGTGGTACCGCCACGGGGAGCGGGTCCCGCTGACCGCGGGCACCGTGCCCGTGCCGCCCGACCCCGACACCGTGCCGGTGCCCCCGCCCGCACCGCCCCGACCCCCGGGCCCACCGGATCCGGGCGTGCCTCCGGCGCCGCCCGGAAGGCCCGAGCCCGTGCCGCCGGATCCCGAGCCCCCGAATCCAGGGGCGCCGGTCCCCGGGGAGCCCGGTTCGCCTGAGTCACCCGACTGACAGTCCGCGGCGCCGCCGGGCCGCGCGGGTGTGGTCTGGGAGTGCTGGTGGCCGTCATGGTCACGGAACCGGCCGGTGGGAAGGCGCGGTGCGTACGCCTGCGGTCCGGCGCGGGGGCAGGGTGGGCCGGTACGCTGCTCGCCGCGTCGCCGGACACCTGCGTGATCGACGTACCCCGGGACGACGAGGTCCTCGTGCACGCCCTGCGCTCCCGGTAGCGGTCGAACGGGCCGTCAACCCCGTGGCCGTGACCTCACCCCGCAGATCCGCAGCCGGCGCCGGCCGGCGGAGACGGAACGCGAATCGGACCGGCTCCGCCGCGAGGCCCAGGCCGAACACCGCGTCGCGGATGCCCACGACGACGCCCGCATGCTCGCGATCCGTGGGGACCGACGGGGCGGCGCCGTGGCGGGCGGGAGCATCGACCTGGCGGCCGCGGGCATACGCATGACCTGGGACCTCCGAGGGAGTCGGCAGGGTGGAACGCGCCCGGAGTCGTACAGGAGCATCGATGCGCACCGTAGGGGTCGAAGAGGAACTGCTGCTCGTCAGCGCCACGACGGGCGAGCCGCTCGCGGTGTCGTCCGCTGTGCTCGCCGCAGCGGCGGCAGGGGGCGGCGAGGAGGCGGACGGCGTCTTCGAGAAGGAGCTGCAGCAGGAGCAGGTGGAGTTCGCCACCAGGCCCCTGAGCGACATGCGCGAACTGCGCGCGGAGATCGTCCGGTGGCGCGCCGAGGCGGCACGCCACGCGAAGGGGGCCGGCGCCCGCGTCGCGGCCCTGGCGACCTCGCCGCTGCCGGTGGAACCGTCGCGCAACCTCGGCCGCCGGTACCGCTGGATGGCGGAGCAGTTCGCCCTCACCACGCAGGAGCAGCTGACCTGCGGGTGCCACGTCCACGTCGCCGTGGAGTCCGACGAGGAGGGGGTCGCCGTCCTGGACCGGATCCGGCCCTGGCTCCCCCTCCTGAGCGCGATCAGCGGCAACTCGCCGTTCTGGGACGGCCAGGACAGCGGCTACAGCAGCTACCGCAGCCGGGTCTGGAATCGCCTGCCGTCCGCCGGGCCGTACGAGCCCTTCGGCAGCGCCGAGAACTACCACGAGTGCGTGCGCGACATGCTGGCGACCGGGGTGCTGCGCGACAAGGGCATGATCTACTTCGACGCCCGGCTCTCCCACAACTACCCGACCGTGGAGATCCGCGTCGCCGACGTGTGCCTGGAGCCGGACACCACCGTGCTGGTGGCGACCCTGGCCCGGGGTCTCGTCGAGACCGCCGCGCGTGCCTGGCGCGCCGGGGAGCCGCTCGCCCGGATCCCGGTGGGACTGCTGCGGCTCGCGTCGTGGCGTGCCGCGCGCTCCGGACTCCAGGGACCGCTCCTCGACCCCCGCACGATGAACGAGACGCCGGCCGAGGTCGCCCTCGACGCCCTGCTGGAGCACACGGACGCGGCTCTCGGCGCCACCGGCGACCGGGCCGGGGCCCATCGCGCCGTGGCTGCCCTGAAGGAGCGGGGCGGCGGTGCCCGGCGTCAGCGCGACCTCCGCGACAACGGCTGCGATCTCGCGGAGGTCGTACGGGAGTGTGCCCGGATCACCGTCGGCGAGGACATGTGACGCGACCGTCTGCGGCACGCCGGGGCCTCCGCCGGGTGTGGACGGAGGCGAGCCGGGGACGCGGTCGGCACAGGAACGGTCTCATCGAGCTCCTCGCAGATCGTGTGCATGAAGCGGCGGACCACGGGCATCCGCCGAACGAACGTCGCCGTCCGGCCTTCCCCCCTCCGGATGGCGGCGTTCCCGGCTTGCTCAGCCTGGATGCCGCCATCCGGAGGGGGGAAGGGGGAGGCCGGTCGGGTGACGCCCCGCCGCGCCGGGGTGTCATACGCCTACCGGGCTCCGCCGTCCAGGGCCCCCACCAGGGGCGGGGTGGCCAGTCCGATGCCTTCGCGGAGGCCTTCGAGGAAGGCCGTGACCGCCTCCGAGGCCGTGTGGGTGGGAACCCAGCCGAGTTCCTCGCGAGCCCGGCCCGCGTCGAGGAGCGGCAGCCGCAGGACGGCGTCCAGCAGCCCAGGCGCGGCGGGGACCAGATGCAGTTGCCAGGCCGCGGCCAGGGCGGCGCGGACCGCCGGGGCGGGCAGTGGCACGGCGCGGGCGTCCAGCAGCCGCGCCACGGCCGCGGTGTCCAGAACGGGGTCCGCGACCAGGTTGAAGGGACCGCGGACGGGGCGCACCACGGCCCGCCGGTATGCGTCGGCCGCGTCGTCGGTGTGCAGGGCCTGGAAGCGGAGCCCCGTGACTGCGGGCAGCACCGGGAGCAGGCCGGGCCGGACGAGCCGCCCGGGCAGCAGCGGGCCCGCGAAGATGCGGCGCTGCTCGGACGCCGACGTGGCCTTGAAGAGGAAGCCCGGCCGCATCCGTACCACCCGCATGTCCGGGTGGGCCAGTTGGTAGCCGTCGAGGTACCGCTCCAGGTAGGCCTTCTCCCGGGTGTAGGCGGCACCGGGCCACCCGTGGGTCGGCCAGGACTCGTCGACGGGCCGGCCGTCGGAGGGGCCCGGCGAGTAGGCGCCGACCGAGGAGGCGTGCACCAGGACGTGGATCCCGGCCCGGGCACAGGCCTCGAAGACGCGGATTCCGCCCAGTACGTTGGTGCGCCAGGTCTCCACCGGGTCGTGGGTGGGCTGGAACTTCCAGGCGAGGTGCACCACGGCGTCCGCCCCCGCGAACAGCCGGTCGAGGTCGGCCCCTCCCGGTTCGATGTCCGCTGCCTCCCACCGCACCCCGCGGACGTTCAGGTCCGGTGTGCGGCGGGCGAGGCCCAGCACGTCCGTGACCGTCGGCTCCGCGGCAAGCGCGTGCACCACGCTCGTGCCCGCGTTGCCGGTCGCACCCGTCACCACGACCTTCATGACACCCACCTGACCTTGACGAACGGGCGGTGCGACCGCTGCCGGCCGGCAGCGGAAGGCCGGTGCGGCGTCGGCCGGTCGCCCGGTGCGAGGGCCATGTCCACCGCGGCCAGCCGCAGGTCCTCCAGTTGCTCGATCTGACGTTCGGCACGGTCCGCCAGGCGGTGGACCGTCCCGGCGTCGATCCGGTCGTCGCCGCGGGCGACCTCGCCCAGAGACCGCCAGAGGGCCAGCTTGCCCTCCACTCCCAGACGGAGCGCCTCCAGTTCCAGCACGTCGCTGAGGGGCGAACGGGACACCAGCCGGCCGTTGAGCTTGGCCCGGCCGACCTTCTCGGCGCACCGCATGACCAGGGCCCGGGTCCGCATCACGGGAATGTCGAGCGCGGTCATGATCCTCACCAGGCTCTCGCGGTCCTCGGCGATCTCGTCGGCCAATCCCCGTAGCCGACGTCCGGAGGGCCCCTGGCCGTGCACCCTGACGACACGGCGGACGAGTGCGTCGCCGGCAGCCGAGCCCGCGTAGTGGTCGTTGAGGTAGATGCGGAGCAGGCGATCCGGATCCGGGGAGGGGGACCGGGAACGGCCGCGGTCGGAAGACATGTCACCAACTCCCGTCGAAACGGTGGCCCGGCCGGAAGGACGGACCGTGAACGAAGTACGGGCGCGGCGCGCGCTGAGGCACCGGGCCACCAGAACCGCCGACATGACGCGGCCCCGTCGTTCGGCGCCTTCCCCGACCGGGAGCGGAAAAACGACAAGAGGGCTGTTTCCAGTCGAAACCTGGAGTGTCGACGCGCGGCCCTGCAGGCCGCCGTCGCGTCAGGGCTCGAACTCGTGGGCCCTGACTTCGCGTCACTCCACCCGGCACGGATCGCCGAGCGGCTCGTCGGCGTCCTCGAGGCCGACCCGGCGCAGGAGCTCGAGCATGCCCCTGTCGCTGTGGGTGGGGTCGAGGATGCCGCGGACGGTCACCCGGCGGCCGCCGGTCGGCGAGGGCGCTGCTCACGGCTTCAGGGCTCCTCGTCGGCCGAGGCGATCTGCCGCTCGGGCCGGCGGGCGGCTCAGTCCGTCGCGACGGGGGCGTAGGTGAAGAGATCGTCGGACCTGGTGAATTCCAGCAGTCTGATCATCTGGTGGCTAGGCGCCGCCAGGATGAAGTGGACGCCCCGCTTCAGCGCCTGCAGTCTGACGGACAGGAGCACATTGAGCCCCGAGGAGTCGCAGAAGGAGGAGTTCTGCAGGTCGACGACGATGTCCGAACCCGCGGGAGCCCTGTCCAGGGCCGCCGCAAGCGATGCGTGCAGCTCTTCCGCGTGTTCGTGGTCCATTTCGCCGCTCACGCGGACCACGCTCCGGCCGCGTTCTGTGCGCGCGGTCGGGCGGTCCGAGTGGGTGGCACCGGTGGCCATGATGCACCTCCTGTGTGCTGTCGGGCCTCTGCCCTGTGCGGGCCGCTCCATGCCTTGCCCGTCCCGTCGTTCCGGCGGGGTGGCCCGTGCGCCGGGCGGAGGTGTCCGGCCCTGGGCTAGCCGTCACCGGCTTCGGCCGTGCCGTGCGGGTCGGCGAGGAGCGCGAGGAGGCCGGCGATCTGGTGGCCGGCCTCGGCGGGGTGGCGGAAGTGGGAGCCCTGGACGATGCCGTAGTGGTTGCGGCGAGCGTCGTCCGCGCGGCTGCGCGTGAGATAGCCCGCCTCTTCGAGGTCGGCGATGATCGCCTGCACCGTGCGCTCGGTGATGCCGCAGATCGACGCGATGTCGCGGAGGCGTAGACCAGGATCGCGAGAGATCGTCAACAGGACTCGGGCGTGGCTGGTGAGGAAAGTCCACTCCGGGTGAGAGTCTCCGGTCTTCCTCATAGGGACATGGTGCACCCCGGGCATGGATCCCGGCAATCGTATGAAGCAGATTTCATGTAATTATTGACATGTAATCCCTTTTGCCAGACAATCCCTACCAAAAGGTGCCGTCCTTCTTGGAGGCGTGATGACTCACTTCTCCGATGCTCCTCGCCCCACCTCCCGTCCGGGGAACGAGAGCGATGGAGAGATCAGCATCTCCGTGAGAGCGACCCCGGGCGGCACGGCCGCCACCATCAGCGGCGAGCTCGACGTCGCCAGCGCCACCTACGTGAGAACGGCCCTCCTGCAGGCTCTGGAGGAGGGTGTCGCGGGCGGTGTGGTGACGCTTGACCTCTCCCAGGTGACGTTCTGCGACTCCACCGGTCTGAACGTCCTGCTCCGCGCCCGCCGCTGGGCCCTGGACGAACACCGCGCCCTGACCATCAACGCGGCAAGCCCTCAGATGGCCCGCCTTCTGGACATGACCGGGGCCGCCCCGCTCTTCGCGGAGAAGACCTGACAGCTCCCGGCATCAGGCCGAGAACAGACGCCCGCTGCGCGGCTCGATGCCGCGCAGCGGGCGTCGTCGTGTCAGGAACCGTGCCGTCGAGGTAGGACGTCCAGCAGTTCGAGGAGATAGAGGAAGGCCTCGCCCATGGGGGCTCCGACGACGGCCTCGCGCACCCGCTCCCACTCGATCCGCTCGCGCAGCCCCCGTGCCATCGGCAACAGGGGACCGAAGTCGCAGTGGTGCTCGGAGAGCGCGAGGAGCCGGCAGGTCATGAGGTCGGTCGGGGCGAGCACCGGCATGTGCACGGAGTCCACCGGCAGCGTCTGAGCGCGGGCGAGGAGTTCGGCCGTGACCGGCCGCCCGGCCAGGGAGAAGATCAGGTCGATCTCCTCTCCGCCCGCGCGGGCCTTCACGAGCCAGTCCTCGGGCGGCTCGACGATCTGCACACCGTGCTCCCGCAGGGACTCCGTGACGACGTCGGAGTCCTCGCGCATGAGCGCGAAGTCCGTGTCGTGCTGAAGCCGGACGGGGATCCCGTGCGCGTACGCGGCGACACTGCCGACCAGGGCGAACGGGCGCCCCGACGCCTTCAGGACGGCCCCGACCTCCTTCGTGGTCTCCAGGATCGCCTGCGTGTGGTCGGGCGGGAGAGCGGGGGACCTCGCATCGGACACACGAGCCGGCGAGGCGTACGGGGAGGGCCCCGTCCCGCCTGTCGGCAGGGGGACGAAGGCGCCGTCTGTGAGGTTCATGGCCTGCTCCTCTCCTCGCGGCTGACGCCATGGTCCGCGTGAGGGGACCGGCCCCTACCCACTTCCCGGCGCCCCATCCGCCCCGTCGTCACCGGACGGCGTGAGGCGCACGTCCCCCATCGGCGGCCGGGCCCTCACCGCTCGTTCCCGGAGAGCGGTGGCAGAGGCGTGCGCAGGGCGCTCTCGTCGCGGGTCCAGGCGTTCACCACGTGGCTGCCGAGCCGGTCCTCCAGGAGGCAGGTCGCGGCGATGCCGAAGGAGACCTCGGGAGCGAGCGCGGGCTCGTCCTCCAGGAGACCGCCCACGACCTCACGGCGCACCAGCTGCTCATGGACTGCGTCGGCCTCCACGTGCTCCTCGAAGTACCGCTCGGCGGCGGGGCCCGCCCCGGTCCGACGCAGTGCCGCGACGATGCGGGAGGCGGCGGGCGGCGAGGTCGTCTCCAGCACGGCGAAGTGCCCCACGAGCGCCCCGCGCAGTCTCCTGTGCAGGCCGAACAGCGACATCAGGTTCGAGACGGCCAGGAGCTCCGCACCGGCGGCGTCCGTGCAGCTCCCGTACGAGGGGTCGAGACCCAGGTCGGCCATGAGGTCCGCGTAGAGCCGGGAATGCATCCGCTCCGCCCGCCCGGAGCCGTACTCGTCGTACTCGACCGCGACCATCGCCGCCTTGGCGCGCCCGCGCAGCCGGGGCACGACCCACAGGTGCGGATCGGCCTCACGCAGCTGATGCACGGAACGCAGCGCCGCGTACTCCCGCAGGTGCCACAGCTCGCCCCGGGACATCAGGAAGTGCGAGACGTCGGAGTCGTCGTCCAACTCGACGAGCAGGACCGACAGGGCTTCGTCGAGGTCCGCGAGATGCCGGCAGTCGTGGCGCAGCGCGCTCTCGAAGCGGTGCTCCATCAGGGCCCGCACCCGGAGCAGGTCGGGGTCCCACTCCAGAGTGTCGGGAACCCCCGCGAAGCCCCGGTAGTGGAGCTCGTAGCAGAGGTGGAGGGCCAGGTGGAGGTCCTCGCCGTACGGGGAGCAGCGCGCGATCTCCCCTGCCCGCGGCAGCCGCGCGGGACTGCCGCCGAGGAGCCGGTCCCGTACGGCGCGGGAGATCTCGCCGCGCGCCTCGGGCGTCTCGGGCTCCGTGGCGGGAGCCGTCAGGAGCAGTGTCATGACCTCTCCGCCTCCCCGGTCGCGCGGCGGGAGCGGCGGCGTACGCGCGGCCGGTGGCTCGTGTCGCAGAACGGCGCCCGCAGGCTCCGCCGGCAGGTGCAGAGGGCCATCACGGGCCGCTCGCAGCGGATCACCGTCCCGTCCGGCATGACGATCTCCGCGGGCCCCTCGACGAGCAGCGGACCCTCCGGCAGCGGCCGGATGCGCGGCGGATCCGAACGGGCCCGTCGGGGGCCGGGACCTCCCGCTCCGTCGTCTTCCGCGGACCGCACCTGCGGGGTGTCCTCGTTAGGGGAAGCAGACATCACCCACACCACCCATCGCGTCGACTGCGTCGGTACCGCACGACTGCCCGTTCCTCCGGGCCCGAACCACGCCCGGGGACGGGGCCGCGGAGTAATGGATTCCGGACGGCCGCAACGGGCAGTCGCCAGAGCGAGACCACGACCGGACGGAGGCGGCTCACATGCGTGGGAACGACGACGGCACAACGGCGATGGACGGGCACGCGCTCAGCGACGCGGAGTTCCGGGACCTGATGACGGAGGCGCGCGCCGAGCTGCGGCGGCGCTGGATCGGTGGGACGCCCCAGGGGGAGCCCGACTACGCCCTGCGCACCCAGCACGCCGAGTTCGGGGCCGCCGCCCACTGACCCGGCGGACCGACCGAGGAGGAACCACGAGCGTGGACGAGGAGACGACCGGGACGGAGGCACCACTGCGCTCCGTCGGGAAACGCGACGGCGCCACCGGCGGCCGACGCGGCGGGCTCCGTCCCGCCGACAGCCGGGCCAGGCCCGGCGCCGAGGCGGGAGAGCGCGACGCGCGCGGCTCCGCCCGGCCCGAGCCGGAGCGGCCCGGCCCTTACCCCGGCCCGCTGCCGAGCAGCCCCGACGAAGAGCCCCGCGTCTGATCCCGGGCGGAGGCCTGCCCTCTACGACTTCTGCCCGGCGCGAACCCCCTCGGTGATGCGCTTGCCGATGCCCGCGTCGATGTTGCTCCAGTACGCGAAGGCGCGTTCCAGGACCGGTTCGCTCACGCCGTCGAGCAGGTGGCCCACCACGTTGTCCACGAGCCGGTCGCGGGCCGCGTCGTCCATGACCTCGCGCACGAGGGTGCCGGGCTGCCCCCAGTCGTCGTCCTCGGGGTGCGCGACGTACGCCGTCCGGGTGATCTCCCCGTCGACGCTCCAGCTCGGCGGACTTCCGTACCGTTCGGTGTCCGCCGCGGGCCCGCCCTTGGAGTTCGGCGCGTACACCGGGTCAGAGGTCTTCCGGTACGCCATCGCCCCGTCCTTCGAGTACGTGTGGACGTCGACGACCGGCGCGTTGACCGGAAGCTGCTGGTAGTTGGTGCCGATGCGGGCGCGGTGGGCGTCCGCGTACGAGAAGAGCCTGGCCAGCAGCATCCGGTCGGGGCTCGGCCCGATGCCGGGAACGAAGTTGTTCGGCTGGAACGCCGCCTGCTCGATCTCGGCGTGGTTGTCGGTCGGGTTGCGGTCCAGCGTCATCCGGCCCACGGGGATGAGCGGGTAGTCGCCGTGCGGCCAGACCTTGGTGAGGTCGAACGGGTTGAACCGGTACCCGGCGGCGTCCTCGTACGGCATGACCTGGACGTGCAGCGTCCACGACGGGAAGTCGCCGTCCCGGATGTGCTCGAACAGGTCCCGCATGTGGAAGTCCGCGTCGGCGCCCGCCATCCGGTCCGCCTCGTCCTGGGTGAGGAACTCGATGCCCTGGTCGGTCTTGAAGTGGTACTTCACCCAGAACCGCTCACCGGACGCGTTGATCCACATGTACGTGTGCGAGGTGTAGCCGTTCATGTGGCGCCAGGTCCGGGGGACGCCGCGATCTCCCATCAGCCAGGTGACCTGGTGCGCGGACTCGGGCGAGAGGGTCCAGAAGTCCCACTGCATGTCGTGGTCGCGCAGGTTGTTGTCCGCCCGGCGCTTCTGGGACCGGATGAAGTGCTGGAACTTCATCGGGTCCTTGACGAAGAAGACCGGCGTGTTGTTGCCGACCATGTCGTAGTTGCCCTCGGACGTGTAGAACTTCACCGCGAAGCCGCGCGGGTCACGCCAGGTGTCCGGGCTGCCGCGCTCACCGGCCACCGTGGAGAACCGTGCGACCAGATCGGTACGGGCACCCGGCTGGAACAGTGCCGCCCGGGTGTAGCGGCTCACGTCATGGGTGACCTCGAAACGGCCGAACGCCCCGCTGCCCTTGGCATGCGGCTGGCGCTCCGGGATCCGTTCCCGGTTGAACTGCGCCATCTGCTCGATCAGGTAGGCGTCCTGGAGGAGGATCGGACCTCCCGGCCCCACGGTGAGCGAATGCTCATCACTCTCCACCGGAGCGCCGGAATCGGTCGTCGTCGCGGGTCGGATCTCGGTCATCGCCCTGCCTTTCGTCGTGGCGCACGCCCACCCACCCTCGTCCGGATCGACAGAAGCCGCTACCGGGGAGATCACGCTGTGTCGCCGACCGATCCAGGGCGTCACCGAACGTGCGGGGCGAGAGGCGCTGGCGGCTTCGCGCAGTGGCCGAGGGCGTCCTGACCGTCCGCTACACCCCCCCGCACCACCGAGCGCACCGCGGCTCAGCCGGCGGTGTGATCCCGTCACCCGGCACCGACAAGGGCTGCCGTCGCCCACGGCTCTCCGCGCGCAGCCACCGCCACCGAACTTCTGCTCCCTGACCCCTCGTGTCGTGTCTGGCCGGGTTTCGGTTCGAGGGTTGAGGCACTCTGAGGCGGGGCCGGAAGCGGGCTTCCGGAACTCGGTCCGGTGACGGGTGCCGAGAAGGGGCCGCCGGCTCCGCCACCGGTGCACCGGTGGCCTGACAGGGCCGCGCAACACAGAAGGAGAACCGTCATGACGCTTCAGCGGATGGACAACATCGGCATCGTCGTCGAGGACCTGGACGCCGCCGTGGCCTTCTTCACCGCACTGGGCATGGAGGTCGAAGGCAAGGCGCAGATCGAAGGCCCCTTCGCGGATCACGCCGTCGGACTCGACGGGGTCCGCAGCGACATGGCGATGATGCGGACCCCGGACGGTCACAGCAAACTGGAGCTCGCGCAGTACCACGCCCCCGCTGCGGTGCGCGACGGTTCGCGCAACCCACAGCCGAACACTCTCGGTCTCCACCGGGTCATGTTCGCCGTCGACGACCTCGACGACACCATCGCCCGCCTGCGCTCCCACGGAGCCGAACTGATCGGCGAGGTGGCGCAGTACAAGGACATCTACCGCCTCTGCTACCTCCGCGGCCCCTCGGGCATCATCCTCGCCCTGGCCGAACAGATCGGTTGAGGCGCCGCGCGCCAAGGGCCAGTCGCCGCCGGACGCGCGTCAGGGCTGTGCGGCGTCGGTCGCCTGGGAGACGAGGACGCGGGGGAGCCCGGTCGGGTGCTCCCTGGCGAGCCAGTCGACGAGCTCCTCCCGTACGGCACAACGGGTCGTCCACAGGTCGTCCGGGTCCTTGGCGGTCACGAGGGCGCGGACGGTGATGCCGGTCGGCGAGGTGTCGGTGACGGCGAGGCCCCAGGCCCGGCCGTCCCAGCCGGGACAGGTGTCGAGGAACTTGCGCAGGTGGGTGCGCATCAGATCGACGGGCGCGGAGTGGTCGCAGTGGACGAAGACCGTCCCCGTCGACTCGTTGCCGCCGCGCGACCAGTTCTCGAAGGGCCGGGAGGTGAAGTAGGAGACCGGCAGGGTGACGCGGCGCTCGTCCCACGTCCGGACGGTGAGGAAGGTGAGCGTCACCTCTTCCACGATGCCCCACTGCTCGTCGACGACCACCGTGTCGCCGATGCGCACCATGTCGCCGAAGGCGATCTGGAAACCCGCGAAGAGGTTGCCGAGCGTCGACTGCGCCGCCACGCCCGCCACGATGCCGATGACCCCGGCGGAGGCGAGCAGCGACGTGCCGAGCCCGCGGAACGTGGGGAACGTGACGAGTACGAAGGCGGCGGCGATCACGCCCACGGCCACCGACATCACCCGGGTGAGCAGCGTGACCTGTGTCCGTACGCGGCGCAGCCGGGCCGCGTCGCGCGTACGCCCCGCGTACCGCGCGTACGCGGACTCGACGACGGCCGAGACGACGCGGATCGTCAGCCAGGCGCCGCCTCCGATCAGGCACAGCAGGAGGATGTGGTCCAGCACCGCGGCACGGTCCAGCAGCGGAGGCCAATCGGTCGCGCGGTAGGACCACCGGAACACGACGCACAGCAGAACGGCGTAGAGCGGCGTACGACAGCGCCTCAGCAACCCCCAGAGGGGGGTGTAGGGGTGGCGTGCGTCCGCGTACCGGGCGAAGAGCTCCGCCGCCCTGCCGACGGCCAGTGCCACCAGCACCGAGCCGCCGAGGACGAGCGCCAGTCGAACAACGCTTTCCATGACTCCCCACTCGACGAAGGAAACGTGGTCGTCCTTCTCGCCTCACCGTCGGCGCGTTCGGCAAACACACGAGAGCCCGAGGCGCTCGAGGATGTTCGGGAGTCGGGCCGGGGGCGCCCCCCCCTCAGCAGTCGCGGGGGATCGAGCCGTGCGCCGGCGGCTCACCGGCCCGGCGGATGCCACTCGGCGAGGAGGATCGTGGCGTCGTCGTGCAGACGTTGGTCCTGGTGCACGAGGATCTGCTGGATGAGGCGGCGCAGGGCTTCGGGGGCGGGGAGACCGGCCGCGAGGGAACGGACGACGGCGTCGGCCAGGCGCTGCTCGCCGAAGAGCTCGCCGGCGGAGGAGCGTGCCTCGGTGACGCCGTCGGTGAACAGCAGCAACCGGTCCCCCGGCTGCAGATGCGTGCTGTGGAGGGCCGGAGCCGGGATGTCGTACCCGGTCAGCCCGAGCGGTGGGTGGGCCGTGCGGGCGAGCGCTCCGGTCACGACGTGGCCGTCACGGATCAGCAGCGGTGCGGGATGGCCGCAGTTGATCCAGTCGAGCCGGCCGGTGGTGGTGTCGAGGTCGGCCAGGACGCAGGTCAGCAACCGCTCCGGGATCCAGCGGTCCAAGGTGCGACTGATCTCTTCGGCGACGTCGACGAGCTGCCCGCCCGCGCGCCGGGTGGAACGGCAGGCGGCCAACGCCACAGCGCTGCAGCCGCCGGAGGCGAGGTCGTGGCCCATGGCGTCCAGCAGCGTCAGGTGCAGCACCTCCCCGGCCAGGCTGTGGTCGTACGCATCTCCTCCCACCTCGTACGCGGGCTCCAGGAGGGCGCTGGAGGTCACCGCCGAGGTGCCGATGGTGCGTGGTGGCACGAACGCCCACAGCAGCTCCGCCTGCAGGCTCATCGGCCGGGTGCGCATGGTGTCGGCGAGGAGGTCGCTGTACGGCTGCTTGGTCGCCAGGATCAGAGCGACCAACCCGGCGAGGGCCTCGCACCGGTGCAGCAGCGACGCGTCGAGGTCCGGCGCCGTCACCCGCAGCACCCCCAGCCGGCCGATGCCGTCCACGACCGGGATCCATCCCGTCCGTTCGGTGTCGTCGGCGTCCGGCAGGCTCACCTGAACGGTCTCGGTGCGGTAGGCGCGTCCGGCGAGTGAGTTGTCGACGGGCAGGGTCTCCAGGCCCACGGTCTCACCCTCGGCGATCCGGCTTCGCGCCTGCTCGGAGGTCAGGAGCGCGACGAGGCCGAGCTGCTGCAGGTCGGCCACGTACACGCCGGCATCGGTCAGTCCCAGACGCCGCCCCGCATCCTGTACGAGATCGGAGATCGCATGGGGTCCGACGCGGTGGGACGCGGCCAGCACGTCGGCCAGGACCGCTCCCAGAGTGTCGCTCTCCACCGGCACCCGTCCGCCTTTCGCCACCGGTCACCGGCCGACCCCGGTGACCGTCTCATCATGGGCTGAACAGGGCCGCCCGCGGCGGCGCCGCGCGCGACGAGGGGGAGCATCGGCCCTGCATCTCCGTGTCCCCTGATGGCCGGTTTGCGTCTCAGGACGTGGGGCACGCGGACTTCCATGCGTCCCGGAGACCCCGAAGGACCGGGACGGCACAACCCGGCAGTACGAGCAACGGGAAAGGACGGGAGTCGTCGGTGACCGCAACCGTCCTGGCCGTCGTAGCGATGGTCGTCCCGGGATGCGTCGCCGGCATGGCGGTGGACCGCCGACGGCGGACGCGGCTGCGCGACCGCTCCGGGCCCGCGTACGACCGCGACGTACGGGAGCGACACGGAGACGACGGTCACCCACGACCGGCGTGACCTGCTCTGAGGCGGCCCGCACGTCCGGTGCCGCGACGGACACGACGTACACGACGCACAGTGATGGAGGAGTGGCAGCGATGACCGAACATCTCTGGTCCTACAGCACGGAGTCCGGCCACCTGGCGGGCACCGACCTCACCGGATGGCGGGTCGAGGCGGCCGACGGCCACATCGGCAAGGTGGACGAGCATTCGGACGAGGTGGACGACTCGTATCTGGTCGTGGACACGGGCGTCTGGATCTTCGGCAAGGAGGTGCTGATCCCGGCGAGCACGGTGACCCGCGTCGACCTGGAGCGGCACGCGGTCCTCCTCGGCCTGTCCAAGGAACAGGTGAAGGACGCACCCGAGTTCGTCTCCGACAAGCACCTCGCCGACCTGCGGTACCGCGAGGAGCTCAGCCAGTACTACCGCCCCGGCGGTCCCTTCCCGGGCGGCACGGGCGCCCTGTGACGGGCCGTGGTTCCGGAACGGGAGGGTACGGCCGCCCGCATGACGCGCGTTTCGCTCCGTCTCCCGGGCAGGGGCACGGCGTGGACCAGTCGAAGACGCCGGTGCCGGACGCTCTCGCCTCGTGCCATGCGGTCGGCCAGACCCCTTCACACCGCCAGGCCACAAGCAGGGGGCGCGGGGCCGACCCGCAGGTCCGGGCGGTCCTCGGAGGCGACGTGTTCCGTTCGGACGTGCTCGCGGCCAACGACGACCGTACGTCCTCGCGCGGTGTCGTCGAGGAGGCGCAGGGCCTCGTGGCGGACGCCGCCGGTGCCGACCACGCCTTCTTCTCCACCTGCGGAAGCTCCCTCTCCGCGAAGGCCGCGATGCAGTCCGTCACCGGTCCGCACGAGAAACTGCCGGTGGGACGCGACGCCCGTACGTCCGTGGTCTCGGGCCTCGTTCCGTCCGGAGTCAGGCCTGTCCGGGTAGGGCCCCAGTGGGACGCAGAACGCCACCTCGCCCCCGAGGACCTCCTCGGTACCACCAGCCCGTCCGCCCTCGTCCACGCCGCCCTCGACGGCATGCGCGTCCACGACCGCGAGGACTTCTGCGGGGCCCGGCAAGGCCACCGACCCGGACCCGCTCCAGATCAACATCGGCATCAGCGCCTGGCAGGGGACCGGCTACAGCGCGGCCGACCGGCTACGCACCCCTGCCCGCCGGGCGTCCAGCGCGTGCTGCACTCGGCACTGGACGCCCACATCGACACCGACCCGGCAGAAGCGGCCCTCCGCGTGATGGAGCGGAACGTGTCGGCGCTGTTGTGCACGAGCGACGTGATCACGTTCAGTGACGGAACGGCGGCTGACGGCGAGCGCGCACCCCGCTGCCGGCGTGACGGCGCACGGTTCGGAAAACGTCGGTACGTGCGCACGATCCACCGTGTTCATGCGTACGGGGAGGGGTACATGTAGGGAGACCGCGACCGGAGCGCCCGTGCACCAGGTCTGTGGCATGCTCGGCATATGAAGGCTGAGCCAGCGACCTCGGCCGGCGGCGCGTCTCCGGAGGTGCTGGCGCTGGCAAAGGTGGTGAGCAGGCTGCGGGCCGAGGTCGCGGACCTCGAGGCCGGAGCCGCGGCGGCCGCCGTCCTCGAACGGGCTTCGGGCGTGCTCATGGCCCGTGAGGGGACCTCCGCCGAAGAAGCACATGAACTCCTGCGGGAGCGTGCCGCGCGGCACGACCGCACCCTCGCCGAGGAATGCTGGCTCACGCTGGGAATCACCGGCCGGACACCGGCCTCCCGACCGCCTCCCGCCCCTGTCGGCGCCGCGCCGTCTCCGTTCGACGCCGCCCGGTACGCGGTACGTCCGGCCGACAAGGCCCAGCATGTGCTCCTCGCCCGCTTGGCCGATGGCCTGGCCGCCGCGAGCACCGCGAGCGAGGTGGCCCAGCTGCTCCTGCTCGTCCTGGGCGATGCCGAGCAGGTGGACGCGGTCATGATCTACGCCTTGGGGGGCTCTGGAAGTCTGGAGCTGACGGGCCACGCCGGGTTCGACCCGTCTCTGACCGAACAGTGGAGTCACGTCCCGCCCATGGCGGGCGTGGCGGCGCGGGAGGCCCTGACCGAGGCCCGTGCGGTGTGGCTGGAGAACGCCCGGCTGGACGCCGACCGGTACCTGCTCATCGGCGGCCCGTGGCCCTCGCGTGCCTGGATCCCGCTGCCGGGGGAGCGACCGGCGACCCTCGCCGTCGGCTTCTTCCGGACCGTGGCGGGGCCCTTCTCCCACGGCACCCGGAGCCTGCTCCGCCGCGCGGTCCGGCTGTGCGAAGGACGCCTGCGCGACTCCGGGAGGCCGGGCGCTCCTGCGTCGACGGACGAGGACGACAGCGTGGTGGCCGTCCAGGAGATCTTCGACGCCCTCTCCGGCCCCGCGGTCCTGCTGACCCCGATGCGTTCGGCCGACGGCCGCGTCGAGGACTTCCGGATCGACGCGGCGGCCGCCGAATCGGTCGACGTCGCCGGGCGGCGAGGCAGGGAGCTGGTCGGCCGCAGGATCCTGGAGACGTATCCGACGGTGGCCGGAAGCGACCTGTGGGAGGGGTACCTCGACGCCCTGACGACGGGAACGGTCTACGAAGGGCTGCCGTTCACGTACGAGGAGACGGCCCCGGGGGTGCCCTACGAGTCCGTCTACTCGGTGCGGGTCTCACCGCTGGGCGGCCGACTGGTGGTCTGCTGGATCCGCCACGACACCAGCGAGCGCGAGACACGCCGCCTGGACGACCTGCAACGCCTGGGCAACCTCGGCTGGGCGAGCTGGAACCTGACGACCGACACCATCACCTGGTCCGATCAGGTCTACACCATTTTCGTCCGCGACCCGCGACTGGGGCCGGTGTCCCTGGAGGAACTCCCCGCCCACCTCGTCCCGGACGATCTCGCGCGGCTCGGCGCGGCCGTTCAGCGCCTGCTGGGCGACGGCACGGCGATCGACGAGCCCTTCCGCATCGCCACCGCGCACGGCGTACGGCACCTCCGGATCGTCGCCGAGGCCCACGCGGACTCGGCCGGCACCCCCGTCGAGGTCCACGGCTTCTTCCAGGACCTCACCGCACAGCGCGGCACCGAGATCGCCCTCCGCGAGAGCGAACGGGACAACCTGGTCCAGCGGGGCATGCTCAAGGCCGAACGTGCCCTCGCCGCCCGGCTGCAGGAGACTCTGCTGCCCATCCCCGAACAGTCGCTGGACCTCACCGACCTGCGCGTCGACGTCGCCTACCTGCCCGCCGAAACGGGCGTGAACGTCGGAGGAGACTGGTACAGCGCCATCACGCTCCCCGACGGCGGCGCCCTCTTCGTCGTCGGCGACGTCGCCGGTCACGGCCTGACAGCCGTCGGCACCATGGCTCAACTCCGCTTCACCGCGAAGGGGATGGGCATCACCGGATCCAAGCTCCCCGTCGTCCTGAGCCGCCTCAACGCGCTGCTGCTCCACACCGCCACCGAGTCGTACTCCGCCACCGCGACCATGGTCATGGCGCGGTACCGGCCCGAGGACCACCAGCTGACCTGGGTCAGAGCCGGGCACCTGCCACCCCTGCTGATCCGCGACGGCGCGGCACGGTACCTGGCCCAGCCCGAAGGATGCCTGCTCGGTGCCTCGTTCGAGGCGCCGTACGGACAGGCCTTGCTCACCCTCGTGCCGGGCGACCACCTCGTTCTCTACACCGACGGCCTCGTCGAAGTCCCCCACGAGGACATCGACGAGGGGCTCAGGCAACTGGCGGACACGGCGGCCCGCCTCGTGCGGGAGGGGAACGCCCGAACCCTCGCCCGCACCCTGGCCGCCGGGCGCCCACGCCACCGCGACGACATCTGCGTCCTCGACATCCACCTGCCCGTCCCGAATTCCCGGCCGATGAGGACCGGATGAATCCGGAGCCGTTTCCTCCGTGACGACCCGGCTACGCACCGGCACCCCCCACCGGCCCGCCGGCGCAGGGTGCGCCACAGCCGGGGATATCCGGAGACCAGGTCAGAGGCGTTCGCACTGCTGGAGGATCCCGTCCGCGGAGAAGCAGAGAGCGCCGAGACCAAGAAGAGGACGGAGCCCAGCCGGTTCACCGCGACGATCCACCAGCCGAGGCTGCGCCGCAGGGCACGGCCTCGGCTGGTGGCAGATCTCGGCGAACACCAGCGTGCCGACGAACAGGACGAAGGCGCTCAGCCAGTCGACCCGCATCGGCTCGTGGCTCCACCACCGCCACCGCTGGGTGACGAGGGCTGCTTCCCCGCCGGGTACGTGACGCGGGGCGTCGAGCCTGCGGAGCCGGGCAAGGGCGGTGTCGTCGGCGCCGGCTTGACGGGCGTCTGCCGTTAGGGGTCGACGCCTTTGGCGGAACGGGTGGTTACGTGGTCGTCAGTGACCTCGTGCACCGTCCAGTCCATGGCCTCTCCCCAGAACCGGGCCATCGCTCGCGGGTCGGTGCAGTCGACCACCACCCCGGCGATCGGCCCGGCGCCGCTTGATCTGTACGAGTCGTGCCGCGCTGCGCAGAGCCTGGAAGCCGCCGTCGGCCGGCGCTCGGATGAGGGGATGACCTGACCGTCGCTCCTGACATCTGGACCCGGCCGGAAGCCCGGCTCATCGGTTGGGGCGCTTGAAGACGTTGAGCGTCTTCGTGAGGGACCTGAAGGGGGAGACGTCCTGCTCGGCCGGCGTCGACGTGGGCGTCCGGGGCGGCACGTCGCCGCCGGCCGTTTCGGCCAGTGCCGCCAGGGCCGACTCGGCGGCCTCCTGGTACAGGTTGCACGACACCGTCATGGCTTCGAGCGCCTTGGCGTACTTGGTGACCATCGCCCGTGCGTGCACCAGCTCCTCGTCCGGGGTGAGGAGGTGCCAGCCTTGGCGCAGTCGCGTCAGAGCCCGCTCGGCGTCGACCGCGAGCGGCCGCGGGAGCGAGGCGAAATCCAGGATCTTCGCGAGGAGCTCGGTCGGCTCCGTACCGTCCAGGAAGACATCACGTACCGTGAACCGCTCCGCTTCGTACTCCGGCACGGGGGGCAGGATGACGGCGCCACCGCGCGGAAGCCCCACGCCCAGCTCACGCTTCATCGCGAAGTCGGCGATCAGTGCCTGGTCCGGCGTGGCACGGTGCTCGACCACCCGGTGCCTGAGGCTCTTCGGCAGGAACGCCGTGACCGGTCGCCGCCCCGGCGCGTCCGGCGTCATCGCCTCGTGCACCACGACGTGGATGTTCCAGCTCTGCTGGGTGCAGTCCCGCAGCACGCGGCGCAACTCGCCGTCGTCCTTGGGCAGGTGGTTCGTCGTCCGCAGGCGCACGCCCGGCACCATCTCGTGGTCCCAGGCGACCTGACCGCTGTCGGGCCAGAACATGGTGGCGGGCGAGGGCCAGTCCGCCTCCCACGCCCGCTCCGCCTCCGCGGCGAGGACCCAGGTGACCCCGTCGCGCTCGATACGGCGGGACTCGGGGTCGTACGTGGTCAGATGGGCGCGCACGGTGACCTCGTCGGCGACGCGCCATCGGGCCTCGAAGACGCGGCGGGCCAGCGGTCCGGGATCGGCGGACCCGTCCCTCGGGAACAGGTCGGTGGAGCGGGCCGCCTCGACGGGGTCGAGCTCCAGGAAATCGTCGATCACCCGAGCCGCCTTGAGGGCGATCAGGTTACGCCGGACGTCCTGCTCCGCCTCGGACCCGAGGTGGCGCCCACGCCCGAGCCACGCGGTGGCGGGGGCGATGGTCGATGAAGTGCTGTTCCTGGCCATGAAACCGTTCAATGGGGTGATCACGTCGCGACCAGTATGGTCCGTGGGAGCCGGGTCCACCAGGCTGCACCCCGCTTTCACCGGCTGACGGATCGACGCTGTCGAGGCGTGCTGCGCCCGGGGAGTGCTGCAGGGAGGAGACGGAGGGTACGGGCGCCGAAGCGGCGCCGGGTGCCCCGTGAGTCCTCGGCGAACGGGCCTGGCCGGCGACCCCCTCCGCACGGCATGCCACCGCGGCCTTCGCGCGGTCAGCAGGACGCAGGTCGACCCTGGACGAATCAGCATGCTTTGTTTCGTCTTATCCGGGTAGCGGACCAATAGTTCTGGAGGTGACGGGCATGGCCGCTGGCAAGAAGGCCAAGAACATGGGCAAGACCGCCAAGGGCAAGACGAAGGAGGTCACGGGCAAGGCCGTCGGCAACGAGAGCCTGGAGATGAAGGGGCGTGCCGAGCAGGCCGCCGCCGATGCGAAGCAGGCTGCCCAGAAGGCGAAGGACGCGCTCAAGCACTGATCTTCGGCAACGGCAGGTGAGGAGGCCGACGGCGGGGGCCGTCGGCCTCCTCACCTGCCGTCGTGGCGCGCCGTCGTGGCGGGACCCAAGCCGGTGGCCGTGCGTGAGCACGGCCACGACGGGACGGTCCGGTGGGGTTCAGCGTCGACGCCGCGAGGGACTGGGCTCCTCGTCCTCGTAGGCGTCTTCCTCGTACTCCTCGCCCTCCTCGCCGAGGTCTTCCTCCGGTTCCTCCTCGCCTTCTTCCTCTTCGGCCTCCTCGTCCCTTCCGCCCTCCTCGTCCTCGTCTTCCGGCGCGTCCTCCTCCGGTTCCTCCTCGCCCTCCTCCTCGCCCTCCTCCTCCAGGGCTTCCTCGTGAGTGAGGACGACCTCGCCGTCCTCGATCTGCCCGCGCCAGCCTTCTGGCTCCTCGTTGGAGAGAGACACGAAGCGATCGAAGTTCTTCAGGTCCAGACGCATGCGCCGGCCTTGTGCCCGCCAGAGGTTTCCGGTCTTCTCGAAGAGCCCGGCGGGGTAGTACTCCACGACCAGGAGGATCCGGGTGAGGGAGGGGCCGAGCTCGTGGAAGCTCACGCAACCGCGTGTGGTCCCCTTGGCTCCTTCTGAGGTCCAGACGATCCTCTCGTCCGGTATCTGCTCCTGCACGGTGGCTTTCCAGCTGCGGGTGGAGGGGCCGACCTTGACCTTCCAGTCGCTGGTCGTGTCGTCACCTTGAGAGACGTTGCGCACACCCTTGGCGAAACCGCTGAAGTCCTCGTACTGCGTCCAGTGGTCGTAAGCGGTGCGCAGGGGCACGCCGACGTCGATGGTCTCGACGATGTTCATGGCCTTGCCGCCGCCCTTGCGGCCCCGCTTCTTGCCGCCGAGCAGTCCGGAGCCCACGTCCTTGACCTTGTCCTTGAGGCCGTCGACGGTGTGGCCGAGCATGGCCTTCACAGGTGAGTCGCCCTGAAGCAGGCGGCCGCCGATGTCCCCGAGACTGCCGCCGTTCTCCGCGACGTCCTGGAGGCCGTCGGTCAGATCGCCCAGTTTGTCCACGGCCTTGTCCGCGAGATGGCCCGTCTGAGTGGCCAGATACGCGGAGGCCTCTTCCATCAGCCGGTCGAACCCGGACCGGTCGTCGCTGTTCGCGCGATTGGTGGCCATGGTTCACCTCCGAGCAGTGGTCTTGCGGCTGGTCGTCTTGGCGGTCTTCTTCGCCGCGGTCTTGGACGCGGGAGCACGCCCCGCACTCTTCTTGGCCGCCGTCTTCTTGGCCGGCGGTTTCGACGCGGCCTTCTTGGCAGGGGCCTTCTTGGCAGGGGTGCTGCGCTTCGTCCCGCTCGGGGAGCGCTTGCCCGTCGTGCCGGTCCCCGTCCGCCGCGTGGGAGCCTTCGTCCCGGCGCTCGCGCTCTTGCCCGCGGTCTTGCTCGGGGCCTTGCTCGCGCTCTTGCCGGCGGTCTTCTTCGCGGGCGCGGTCTTCTTGGCCGGGGCCGCACGCTTCGCCGGGGCCGCACGCTTCGCCGGGGCGGCCTTCTTCGCCGGGGCGGTCTTGCGGGCCGGGGCCCGGCGCTGGGTCGTCTTGGAGGGCGACGCGGAGGCAGAGCGGCGGGCGGTGCGGCGGCGAGTCGGCGGTGCTTCCTCTTCCCCCGCCTCGTCCTGCTCCTCCTCCTCGTCCTCGCCGAGGTCCTCCTCCGGTTCCTCCTCCGGTTCCTCCTCGGCCGAGGGTTCCGCGGCCCCGGTCTCCTCCTCTTCGGGTTCTTCCTCCTCGGCCCACTCGTCCTCGTAGGGCTCCTCCTCGTAGTCGCCTTCCGCCTCGTCGTACTCCTCCTCCGCGTCGTCCCCGCTGCCCTGTTCCAGGGCGAGAGTGCGTTCGTGCAGGGAGTCGGCAAAATCGGCCATCCGGCGGTTCGCGGTGGCCACGAGCGCCTTGCGTCCGGCGTCGAGGGCCTCACCCTTGATCTGGTCGCCGAGCTCGGCCACCTGGGGCATTTCGGCCAGCTTCTTCAGGCCTTGAGTCGCGAGCTCGCGCGGGTCGAGGCCGAAACGCCGGCCCGCGGCGTACGTGATCAGGGAGAAGGCCAGGCGTCCCTTCTTCATCCGCCCCAGTAGGTAGCCCCCGGCGACTGCGGCCGCCAAGGCGATCTTGGTCGTGTCCTCCATGAGCTTTTCCCTTCACCTGGTGACCCGGTCGTCACCGCGACTCCGTGCGCCACGGCGGATGCCCTGGTGCGGGCGACGAGACGCCACCGCTCGCGCTGTCACTACGGGGACTGCTCTACCGGATGGGAGATATGCGTGAAATATGGAGAGTAAAGAAATCTTGTAGGAATCACGGTGTGGTGTTTGGTACGGACATGGGCGGGCAGCCGCACGATTCAGTTCGCGAGGGGAGCAGGCTCATGGCCTCAGCACAGCCGGGCCGCAGCCGACGTCCTCCGCCGGAGGAGGATCAGGACCGAGAGGTGCCCGCCCGGAAGGCCGTCGCTCGCGCGAAGCCTGCGCGCAAGACGCCGACGCGCAGGAAGACCTCCGGTGCGGCCGCGGCGATGCGGTCCGCGGTGGAACAGGTCTCGGAGCTCCTGGGACGCGTCCCCGAGTCGGTTTCGTCTCTCCGGCCGATCGAGGACGGCTGGGAGGCCCAGGTCGAGGTCCTCGAGCTGGAACGGATACCGGACACCACCAGCATCCTCGCCAGTTACAAGGTCACCGTGGACGCGGAGGGCGAGCTGATCTCGTACGAGCGCACCCGGCGATACACCCGGGGCATGATCGACCGGCCTACCTGACCGGGGCCGGCGCGTGAAGGGAAGCGGCCATGACCGTGGTGCCGCAGAGTGGAAGCAACGTCAGCAGAAGCACGGGCGGAGGCACGAGCAGTCTCTACGACGTCCTGGAGCTGATCCTGGACCGAGGCCTGGTGATCGACGTGTTCGTGCGCGTCTCTCTGGTGGGTATCGAAATCCTGAAGATCGACGCACGGATCGTCGTCGCCAGCGTCGACACCTACCTGCGCTTCGCCGAAGCCTGCAACCGCCTGGACCTGGAAGCCGGCCGCAAGGCCCCCACCCAGTTGACCGACGTTGTCGGCAACGCGGTCGAGAGCGGGGCGCGCGGCAAGTCCAAAGGGGCCATCAGCGGCGTCGTGGACGCGGTGACGCAGTCCTTGGGCGGCTCGTCCGACGACGACGAAGAAGAACAGGAAGAGCCGGAAGAAGCGGCGGAAGAGGAAGAGACTCCCCGACGCCGTCGGCCCGCCCGGCGCACCGCCCGCCGAGAGAGGGAGTAGACGATGCCCCTCTACGTGTACTCCGTCATCGCCGCCGCGCACCCGTGCCGGCTGGACGGGCTGACGGGCGTCGGAACCGAACCCGCTCCGGTGCGCGCCGTCACCGCGGGGCGATTGCGAGCGGTCGTCTCGGACGTCGATGAGGAGATCCGGCCCAGACGCCGCGACCTCACCGTCCACCAGGAGGTGCAGGACCGGCTCATGGCCGACGGCACGGTCCTCCCGCTGCAGTTCGGCTACACCGCCCCCGACGACCAGGCGGTCACCCAGGTGCTCCTGGAAAACGCCGACGGCTATCTGGCGGCGTTGGAGCGGTTGCGGGGCTGCGCCGAGTACCAAGTGAAGGTCTCTCAGGACGAGGACGCCCTCCTGCGGGAGATCCTGTACGGGTCGGACCGGGCGCGGCAGCTCAACGACCGGATCCGGGGCGGCGACCCCGACCCTCGGCTGCCGCTGGAGCTGGGTGAGCTCGTCGCCGCCGAAGTGGGGGAGCGGCGGGAGGGCCTGGCCGCCGGACTGGTCCGATCGCTCGTCCCTCTCGCACGGGATCACAGCGTCCGAACCCCGGCGGACGGAGACATCCTCAACATCTCCCTCCTGGTCCACGACGACGACAAGAACGCCTTCCTGGAGGCGGAGGCCCGCCTCGCCGAGCAGGTGGAGGACGTGGGGTTCCGGGTCAACGGGCCGCTGCCCCCCTACAGCTTCGTGTAGCCACGCGCGGGCCGGTGCGCTCGGTACGGGAACCGCCCAGGGAACACCGAGGAAGAACGCCATGGGAATGCTGACCAAGCTACTGACCGCGCCGCTGCTGCCCGTGCGGCTCGTGACGTGGGCGGCGCAGAGAGCCCTGGACCAGGCGAACGAGGAGTACTACGACCCGGCTCCCGTCTACGCGGCCCTCGCCGAACTGGAGCGCAGCCTGGTGGACGGAGAGATCGACCAGGCCACGTTCGACAGCCAGGAGGACGAACTCCTCGACCGACTCGACGAGATCGCACAATTCCGGCAGAGCCCGCAGTGACCCAGGAGGTCGGGTGTCGTGACTGACCCGCTTGCCCACAGGATCGCCCCGATGCCGTCCCGGGCGACGTCGGCGTCGTACCCGCCGTCCTCGTCGGCCAGCCTTGCCGACATCCTCGAACGCGTCCTGGACAAGGGCATCGTGATCGCCGGGGACATCCGGATCAACCTCCTCGACATCGAGCTGCTCACCATCAAGCTGCGGATCCTCATCGCGTCGGTGGACAAGGCCAAGGAGATGGGCATCGACTGGTGGGAGCACGATCCCTCGCTCTCCTCGCGCCACAGCGGTGACCCGCTCGCGGAGGAGAACCGTCGTCTGCGCGCCGAGGTGGAAGCCCTGCGCCGTGAGCGACTGGACGCCGCCCCGCAGAGCCCGGCAGAGGAAGGCGCGGAGCGACACGAAGGGGTTCGGTCCGGGGACGCCACGAGAGAGAGGCGCGCACCATGAACGGCGAGCCCGGCCTCACCTACGTCTACGCCGTGGCCGCAGGCACCCCGCGACTGGACGAGTCGCTGACGGGACTGCGCGGCGTAGGAGACGCTCCGGTCACCTTCCTGGATCCCGGCCGGCCGAGATCGCCCGCCCCGGTGTTCGTCGTCAGCGAGGTCCCCGCCGGTGAGTGGCGGGAAGAAGCCCTCAGATCCCGCTTCGAAGACCTGGGCTGGCTGGAGAAGACCGCCAGAGCCCACCACGACGTCATCCAGGCCCTGACCGAGCACACGATCGTCCTGCCCCTCCGACTGGCCACCCTCTACCAGAACGACGACCGCGCACGCGAAGCCCTGCGCGAGCAACAGGACTCCTTCTCCGCCCGACTCGCCCTCCTGGCCCGCCACGCCGAGTACGGAGTCAAGGTCTACATCGCCGCCGGAGCCGCCACGGCCGACGACATCCCCGCCGAGGCCCGCGCTCAGCCCACTGCGCCTGCGGTCGACGGCATCCAGGCCGAGGCCCCTGCCCAGCCCACGGCGTCAGCAGCCGACGACCCCCACGGCGAGGCCCGAGCCCACTCCACCGCGCCGACGGACGCCCCGAGCCCCGGCAGGGCCTATCTCCGGGCTCGCCGAGCCCAGCACCACGCCCGGGAGGACCGCTACCTGCAGGCCAGGCAAGCGGCGGATCGCATCGCGGCCATCGCAGCCCGCCTTGCCACGCACGCCGTCCGCCACCCCGTGCAGACCGGACCGCTCACACGCGGCGAGAACGGCGAGAACGTCCTCAACGACGCCTACCTCGTCCCCGACGAGAAGGCAGAGGCCTTCCGCGCAGCACTCGACGAGGCGGGCCAGGGCCTGCCCGGCATCCGCATCGAAGTCACCGGCCCCTGGGCACCCTATTCCTTCGCCGTGTCACCGGCCCCGGCCGCCGACACGGCCGATCGTACCGACAGCCGATCATGACCCTCACCGAGCGAGACGACTCGCTGCCCGGCCGGCAGGTGGCCCTCGTCGACCTCCTCGACCGTCTCCTGGCCGGAGGCGTCGTCATCACGGGCGACATCGTCCTGTCGATCGCCGACATCGACCTCGTACGCGTCTCCCTGCGCGCCCTCATCACCTCCGTCACGAACTCCGACGACCCCTTCGCCCCCAGGAGCCGGCCATGAACGCGGAACCCACCGGGCCGTCGCCGCCTCCGGACCCGGACGCGCTCGGTGCCCCGCTGGCGCACGCCTTCCGGCTGCTCCAAGAGCCTCCGGCACCGCCCGGGGAGCCCCGGCCCCCGGCTCACCGCATCCGCACCGATCCCGACGCCGTCGGCGAGGACCTCCTCAAGCTCGTACTCACCGTCGTCGAGCTTCTGAGGCAGCTCATCGAACGCCAAGCCCTTCGCCGTGTCGACTCGGGCGACCTCACCGACGCACAGGAAGAGGAGCTCGGAGCCACTCTCCTCGCCCTCCACGACCGCATGACCGAGCTGTGCTCCGAGCACGGATACACGCTCGAGGACCTCAACTTGGACCTCGGCCCCCTGGGCACCTTGCTTCCGCCCTCCGGGTGACACGGAGATCCGGTGGCGGTGGGGGAGGGGCCGCGCCTACCGCGGCCGAGAGCGGCCGAGCGACTTCACCCTCGACAGGAGAGGGAAGCCGCTCGGCCACGTGTGGTGCGGGCGGGGCGGTCCGGATCGCAGACGCGTCACGACCGTCCCGTGCGAGGTCATCTGCGCCGCGCGAACAGGCGGAACACCGAGAGCAGGACGAGCGACCCGACGATGGCGGCGATCCAGGTGGAGATCTCGAAGAAGCCGTCGACGGAATCGACGTGGAAGATGACCTTGCCCAGCCAGCCGCCGAGCAGGGCGCCCGCGATGCCGATGAGCGTGGTGACGATGATGCCGCCCGGGTCCTTTCCCGGCATCAGCATCTTGGCGATGATGCCTGCGAGAAGCCCGAGGAGGATCCAAGCAAGTATTCCCATGATTCCTTCTGTCTCCCGATGTGGCGTTCCGATGTGCTGGGACTGGCCGGCTCAGCTGCGCGTACCCCCGATCCGATCAGGGAAGCCTGTCCTTCCCCTTCTCCTTGAGGCGCCGGGCCTTGCCGCGCATCTGCAGCGCGCCGCCCTTGGCCGCGAGCTTCTCGTTCCCCATCGCGTGGGCGGACTTCCTGATGGCGCTGCCGGCCACCTCTTCCATCTGCCCCTTCGTCTTCTCCCAGGTGCTCATCTCTCGCCCTTCCGCAGGCTCTTTCCACACCTCGGGCTACCACTTGTGCCGAACCGTCGCCGGCGACACGGCGTGCAGGGCCCGCCGCACCGTCATCCGCACACCCCAGGCCATCAGGTGGAGCTCCCACTTCGTGATGCGCACCAGGCTCCGGCGTACCACGGCCCGTGGTTTCCAGCGGGAGAGCGCCCGGTGTCTGCCGTGACGGTGGTGGCCCACTCCGTATTTCACCCGATCCTCCTGACGCTCAGCTCAGCCAGGCAGCTGTCCCTCGAAGACGCAGGTGACCGAAGTGATCGTGATTGCTTTCGCTTTCGTCTTCTAGATCTGCGAGTGCACCATAAGTTCGACTTTAAACATTCAGGGCCGGGCGATGCCAAGAGATCGGAACCGTCGTGGAAGAGGTTCGGGACGCAGGCCGACCCCGTGCGTCAAGGGGTCTCCATCGAGCCCTGAAGTGTGATCAGGGTGGCCCGGAGCGCGTCGCGCCGCCTTGAGCCGGGCCTCGTACGGACGATCCTCGCCCTCGGCGAGATCGCGACGGCGAGTTGCTCGAGGGCCCTGAACGGCTCGGTATGCGTCCCGTCGGATCTGGAACGTCCAGCGGCCGGGAATGACGTCGTGCCCGAGGACCTCGGTCTCCACGCCATCGGCCCGGTCTCCGTGACCGGCGTCCCGCAACGACCTGACCGCCCAGTCCCGTTCGAAGTCTGCCGTGCCCGTCAGCTGGTGGACGGATGGAGGGCTCCACGGGCCCGATCGAACGGCCTTCGAGCGTCGTCCACAGGACGGCCGGAAGCCGGCCCATGGCCCGTCGGCATCCTCCTCGCCGGCGTCCCTGTCGAGCGCAGCCGGCCCCTCGCTCCAGCGCGCACGACGCTCCTCTCCTGTCGGTCCCACCACGGCGTGCCGCGCTCCCCGAGGGCGAGCCTCGCCGTGCGCACTCGGTTTCGGGGGCGCGCACCGCCTTCACCCGGGCGCCCGGTTGTCGGATCCGCTGGGCCGCTTCCTGGAGCCGGACTTCGTTCTCGGCGTTGATGCCGAGGTCGTATCGGCGCTCGGCCGGCCGGCGCACCGGCTCGTAACCGATACCGCCGAAGGCTCCGGTACGACAGCGAGGGGGATGGCGTTCATGTACGACGCGGCCCAGGTCTGCCACGGCGGCTCGCAGGCACCCACGCGCACAGGAGCGCCGGCGAGCGAGCCGAACGTGCGGTGCTGGTCGGCTGCAGAACAGTCCCGCGTCCGGAAGACACCTTGTGGCGACTGCCGAGGGTCACCGTCCTGAAGACGTCTTCGTACTGACCCGGACGACGTCGACATCCGCGAGACACGGGGCAACCGGAGACCGGTCGGCGGACCGCGTCGAGGAGGTCGGCATGGAAGGGCCGGTGGACCGGATCCGCGATCCCTGGGGCGGTCGGGTTCCCCACGGACGCCACCAGCCGTGGCCGGCTCGGGTGGACACCTGTCTCACTGAAGGGCTCCGCCCCGACCAGGTGCAGAAGCGGGTGCAGGCGGCTTCCATCCTCCACTCCGACGGGGACGCCATGGAAATCGCGGTGGTGGACGGACGGATGGTCGGTGTACGGGGACGTGCCACCGACCGGGTCAACCGCGGCCGACTCGGGCCGAAGGACCTCTTCGGCTGGCAGGCGAACGCGTCACCCGACCGGCTCACACGCCCCCTCGTCCGCGAGAACGGCCGTCTCGTGGAGTCCGACTGGGAGACCGCGATGAGCCGTGTCGTCTCCTGCTCCCGCTCACTCCTCGACGAACGCGGCCCCGGGGCCATCGGCTTCTACACCAGCGGGCAGCTGTTCCTGGAGGAGCACTACACGCTCGCGGTCCTCGCCCGGGCCGGCATCGGGACGAACCATCTCGACGGCAACACCCGTCTGTGCACAGCCACCGCCGCAGAGGCGCTCAAGGAGACGTTCGGCTCCGACGGCCGGCCCGGCTGCTACGAAGACATCGACCACGCCGACGTCATCGCCCTCTTCGGTCGCAACATCGCCGAGACCCAGCCCGTGCAGTGGATGCGCGTCCTGGACCGCCTCGAAGGCAGCGACCCGCCCCGTCTGCTGTGCGTCGATCCCCGGCCCACCCCGGTCGCCCGGAAGGCGACCGTGCACCTCGCGCCCCGGATCGGCACGAACGTGGCACTGCTCAACGCGAGCTCCTGCACGTGATCATCCGCACCGGACGGGTCGACCACGGTTACGTCCGGACGCACACGGTCGGCCACGAGGAGCTCGCCGCCCAGGTCCAGGACTGCACGCCGGAATGGGCCGCCCGGATCTGCGATGTCCCGGTCTCCCGGATCGTCGAGGCGGCCGAGCTGCTCGGAAGTGCCGAGCGGCTGCTGTCCACCGTGCTCCAGGGCGTATACCAGTCCCATCAGGCCACCGCGGCGGCCGTTCAGGTCAACAATCTGCATCTGCTCAGGGGAATGCTGGGAAGGCCCGGAGCGGGAGTGCTGCAGATGAACGGGCAGCCCACCGCCCAGAACACCCGCGAATGCGGCGCCGACGGAGACCTCCCGGGCTTCCGGAACTGGCAGAACGACGCACACGTCGAGGACCTGGCCCAGGTCTGGAACGTCGAACCCGCGGTGATTCCGCACTACGCACCGCCCACGCACGCCCTGCAGATGTTCCGGTACGCCGAACAGGGTTCGATCCGCATGCTGTGGGTCAGCGGGACCAATCCCGCCGTATCCCTGCCGGAACTGTCCCGCGTCCGGACGATCCTCGCCCAGGAGCGCCTGTCCTCGTCGTCCAGGACCTGTTTCTCACCGAAACCGCCCAGTACGCCGACGTCGTACTGCCCGCTGCGACCTGGGGAGAGAAGACCGGCACCTTCACCAATGCCGACCGCACCGTCCATCTCTCGGACAAAGCCGTAGAACCGCCGGGAGAGGCGAGGCCGGACCTCGACATCTTTCTCGACTACGCCCGCCGCATGGACTTCCGGCATCAAGACGGAGGGCCACTCGTCACGTGGCGGGATCCGGTGTCGGCCTTCGAGGCGTGGAAGCGCTGCAGTGCAGGCCGTCCCTGCGACTACACCGGCCTGACCTACGAGATGCTGCGCGAGGGCACCGGCATCCAATGGCCGGTCGGCCAACGGGCGCCCCGGGGAACGCCGCGCCTCTACACCGGGGGCATCAGTTGGGCCCATCCGGACATGTGCGAGACCTACGGCAAGGACCTCGTCACCGGGGCTGCCGACGGCGAAGACGACTACCGGGCCCGTAACCCCGAGGGCAAGGCCATGTTCAAGCCCGCCGCCTACACGCCCGCGCACGAGACTCCCAGCGACACCTATCCCTTCCAGCTCACCACCGGCCGCACCCTCTACCACTTCCACACCCGCACCAGGACGGGCCGCTCTCCCCGACCGAACGCGGCGGCGCCCGACGTGTGGGTGGAGATGTCGGCCGACGACGCGACCCGCCTCGATCTCGCGGAGGGTGACGTCGTGGAGGTCACCACCCCACGCGGCGCCCTGCGAGGACAGCTGCGCATCACCGGACTGAGGCCGGGCGTGATCTTCGTGCCCTTCCACCACGGATACTGGGACACGCCGTCAGGCGCCGGTCCCGACGCCTCCACTCCGGGCCGGGCGGCGAACGAAACGACCATCACCGACTGGGAACCCGCCTCCGAACAGCCGCTGTTCAAGACCGCCGCCGCAGCGGTCACACGCGTCGCCCGCGGCCACGGACAACCCTCACCCGCCCCCCACCACCACGGCCTCCGCCCCGGCCGGCCGGCGCCTGCCGGCCACCACGGGCGGACCGATGGCACGGGTGACCCAGCTCCCCGACCCCGCATGGGACCGGGAGGAGGACCGCCGGTGAACGGCATCGAACCGGCACCGCGGACCCTGAACCAGGGCGAGGGACACCTGATCGGCGAACTCACGGATCTTGCGGAGCGCCATCGTGCCGAGCACGAGATCCACCACGTGGCCGCCGACCTCGCCACGTGGTCCGGGGAGCACGTCGAGCGTCTCCGTGAGGCGGCGGCCCGCCATGGCCTGGACCTCGACACGGCACAGGACGCGCGCTTCGCGGCGTTCGGCACCAGTCGTCCGGCCACCCTCGCCACCCTGCCCGACCCCGGCCTCCTGCTCCTGCTGCTGCGTGACCTGCGCGAGGTGCACCTGGCCGCGACCTGCAACTCACTGCACTGGGAGATGCTCGCCCAGGTCGCGCAGACGTCCAAGGACACCGCACTCCTGTCCCTCGCCGCAGGTCCTCGCCGCCCTGTGACGCTCCGTTCTCCCCGGGCCGTTCTCCCCGGGCTCACGGCTCCGGAAAGAATGCGGGCCGGCCGGCTTCGGCAGGTTCGCGAGTACGCATCCACCGCTGGTGAGAGCTGTGCGTCCACCCGCCCGGGCCTCCGGGTGGCCACATGGCGTCAGCCGGTGGCCGTGAGCTCGGCGCACGGCGGCGGCCGGCCACCGTACGTCCAGGCCTTCGGGGCCGTGCCGTAGACGTGGCAAGGGCGCTGCTCGGCGTATCAGCCGCAGCCCGGGACGGCCACCGCGGTGCCGAGGTCGTAGCAGACTTCGAGCCGGCCCGGATGCGCCCCGAAGGCGTACGTGAGCGCCGAGAGGTCCAGGGGGATCAGGGTAGGCCCAGAGCGCGTCGAGGGCCGCGTCGTGGGCGCTTCGCTCGGGCCGGTGGGGGTTGCGCAGGTCGTGCACGGTCTGCACCAGGGGCTTGCCGTGCCGTCGAAGTTCGTCGACGAGCCCTGACGGCTGACGTGGGCTCTGGGCGTCGGCCCCGAAGGGGAGATGGTGGAAGTCGAAACTGTCGTGGCGGTCACGGACCCGGGCCGGGTCCAGCATCACCGGGGGGCCGGCACCGCGCACAGCGGTGAGCCGCCCTTCTGCCGACGCGGCATAAGGGGGCCGTCGCACGAACACCCGCGACCCGGTTGGCCCGCGGTTCCACCGTTACGCCGTGCATCTTCGGGTAGCCGCACTGCATGATTCCTTCCAAGCCTTTCGCGGCTCCCCTGCACGACAGCACCCTGGGCGCGCTGGCGCGCGGATACGCGTGGCTCCCCGACCGGATGCGGTCGGCCGGCGGCGCGGTGTACCGGACCCGCCTGCTGGGCAGGCCCGCGGTCGCCGTACGAGGTCCTGAGGCGGTGCTGTTCTTCTACGACGAGGAGCACGTCGTACGGAAGCAGGCGCTGCCCGGGCCGGTTCTGGACACCCTCTTCGGACGGGGGGCCGTACACACACTGGACGGGGATGCGCACCGCGCCCGAAAGGCGCTGTTCATGGCCCTGCTCAAGGACGACGAGAGCGTCGCGCACTTGTGCACCCTCGTCAGGCGTCGCTGGCACGACGCGGTGGAAGAGGCGTCCCGGGCGGGAGAGCCCATCGTGCTGTTCGACACGACGGCCGAGGCCCTGGCCCTCGCCGTCCGTGATTGGGCGGGCATCCCCCTGCCCGACGCGGAGGCCGCAGGTCTGGCCCATGACTGCGTGGCCATGGTTGACGGCTTCGCCGCTCCCGGACTGCGCCATCTGCGAGCCCGCAGGGCCCGGACGAGGCAGGAGAACGCGATGGGCGGTCTCGTCGGTGCCGTGCGCGAGAGTCCGACGGACGGCGACAGGCCGACGGTGCTGGAGGCTGTGGCCCAGCACCGGACCCCGGATGGCGAACTTCTCGATACGCACACTGCCGCGGTGGAGCTGCTGAACATCGTCCGCCCCACGATCGCGATCGCCTGGTTCGCGACCTTCGCGGCGCACGCCCTGCACCGCTGGCCGCACCACCGAAAGCTGTTGCGCGCGGACCCCACCGGCGAGCACGCCTTGGCCTTCGCCCACGAAGTGCGGCGCTTCTATCCGTTCGCACCCTTCGTCGGTGGCCTCGCCGCCCGGGACCTGACGTGGCGAGGCGAGCGGATCGAAAAGGGCACGATGCTCCTCCTCGACCTCTACGGGCAGAACCACGACCTGGACCTGTGGGACCATCCGTACCGCTTCGAACCGCACCGCTTCAGTCGCGCGCGTCGCCTCCCTGACGGACTCGTCCCCCAAGGAGGCGGGGATCCGGCCCGCGGGCATCGCTGCCCCGGCGAGGACGTCACGGTCACGGTGCTCTCGACACTCGTGACCGAGCTGGCCGGGCTCGAGTACAGCGTCCCCGCCCAGGATCTGACCATTCCGCTGTCGCGGGTACCGACGCTGCCGCGCAGTGGCTTCGTCCTCGGCCTCGCGTGACGAACTTTCGCCTGACTGCTCCTCATTTCCATGGGGGCGCGGCAACCAGCGGACCCGGTTCGAGGAGTTCCCGAACTTCGTGGAGGGTGCGGATGGTTGCGTAGGTTCAAGCTTCGAGCGAGAGCACTCGTCGGCGGGTTTCGGCATCACCCCGCGACCGCGTCGACCGTGAGCGGCTGTGGGTCTGGCTCAGTGGCTGACGCGCGCCCGTTCGGAGTGGGGTGTGGTGAGTGCTGCTGCTGTAGGGGCAAAGCCTGCGGCTTGCTCGCCACCATGCTTACCACGGCTCCTCCCCATACCCGGGGTGGTCTCTGAACGGGGTTGTGGAGCGTCGTTGCGAGTGACGGGGTGTCCAGACGGTGGGAGCACGAGACCGTGCGGCTGGGCGGGGGTGTTGACGGCCGCGCCCTGCTACCCGGTCCGCCGGTGGGAGCCGTTCACTCGTCACGGTGGACCCGGGCCGTGTCACCCGCCCGTCCCATGACCGCTCCGGCAGCGTGATCACCATGAACCTCCGCCGTACCGTGATCCTCGCTTTGGCCGTGCTCGTCACGAGCGGCTGTGTGGCCGTTCCTTCGGCTCCCGGCCCTCGCCCGCCGGCCGCCCGGCCCGGGGAACTTGCCGCGGCGGCCGACCGGCCGCCGGCGCCGATCCCCACGTGGTCCGAGCCCACCCAGGCCGCACCCCGCGAAGAGCTCTCCACCACCGGTCCCCGCCCCGAACCCGCGCCGGTGACGACCGCCCCCACGCCCGCCGCTGCGGCAGCCGAGCCCTTCCACACCGACAAGGCGGGCCGTCGTACGAGGCTGCGGAAGTCCCCCGAGACGATGGCGGAGAAGAGGACCCCGAAGGGGGTGACGTCCGCAGCCGGGAAGAATCGGAAGCCCCGGTCCCCGCAGAAGCACCAGGCCGCGCCACGGCGGCGGCAGGCAGCCAACGGGCAGGCACCCGAGATGCGCCGACTCTGTGCCCAGGCCAAGGAGATCGGCGCGCCCATGGGCGCCGCTGACCTCTGCCGTAGCGTGTACGGCCGCTGATCGGACGGGAACGACGTGGCCCGCGTGTCACTCTCCTGCGTAGGCAACGGCCAGGACCGTCGCAGTGTTCGTCACGGCGTCGATCGTGATCACCGCCGTGACGTGACCGCGGGCGACGGTACGCAGAGCACGGGTGCTTGCCACGCCGATGCCCCGGCATCGGCGAGGAGGCCCGAGCCGACCGCGGGCTCCTGGGCTCGGTGCTCACGGTGACGGGGCTGGTGAACCACCCCACGGAATGGCGGCACCGGTCCTACGGGGACCGCTACTGGGCCCTGAAAACAGGAGCAGTTGCTGCCCTCTACGGTCCGAGGGAGGCCGGCTTGTGCAGCTGTCCCGAGGGCTGTCTTGGCGATCTTCCTCTGGGCGGACGCAACCGGCACCCCGCCGGAGCGCGTGTCGGCTGGAGGAGAAGTTCACAAAGACGTTGCCCGTCGTGGCCGTGCGGTCCGGGAGATCAGGAGCCGTTGCATGTCGGACAAGATCACACTGCGTCCCGTCACCGCCGGTGACCTCGACGTGTGGGAGCGGGAGTTCGACGGGCCGGAGGGCCGGGGCGTCCACCAGTGGTTCGGCCACCAGTCGACGGCCGACCTGCGCCACCGCTTCGCGGAGAACGGCCTCCTCGGCCCCGACGGCGGGCTGTTCTCGGTCGTCGAGGGCGACGTGACGGTCGGCCGGGTCAAGTGGTTCCCCGGCACCTGGGGGCCTGCGGACCTGACCGACTGGAGCCCGGCCGTCGGTCTGGTGCCCTCCGTCCGCGGCCGGGGCATCGGCACCCGGGCCCAGCGGCTCCTTGCGGACTACCTCTTCGAGCACACCAGAGCCGACCGTGGCGGACGGTGGAACGACTCGGCTGTCCACTCCATGCTCCGCGTGGAGCGGCCCGGCAACGTGGAGATCTGAGAGCCGAATGCCTGACGGGGCTGACTCCGCCCTCAAGGACGGAGTCGCCGGCCCTGGGGGAACGACCGATGCGAGCTCACGGGTGCCCGCCGTGACGAACACGTGCGCCGAGCCGCGATCGCATGACCGACAGGAGCCTGTCCGACGATGATCAGGAACATCACCAGCGTGAATCAAGGCCGAGTGCTCGAAGCCTTCCGTCAGGAAGCCGGGGCCCTGACCGATGCCGTGACAGGGCTCTCCCCGGCCGAGTGGAGCCTTCCGACACGCTGTACCCCCTGGACAGTGCTCGACCTGTTGGGGCACGTATGCATCGTGATCGACTGGCTACCGGGCATGCTGGACGCACCGGCACCCCGTGAGCCGGAGATCTCGGCGGCGGAGTACTACCGCCCGGACGAGCGCTTCTCGCCCCGGACCAACGACGGCCGGATCGCGCTGGCCCAGGACCGTGCGGCCCGGTCGGCCGACGGCGCCGCCTTCGTCAAGGACTTCGCCGTCGCCTGGCAGCGGGTCGACCGGCTGTGCCGGGTCCAGCAGGATGGCCGGACTGTACGAACGCGTCATGGCGACGCCATGCTCCTGTCGGAGTTCCTCCTCACCCGCGTGGTGGAGGTCGCCGTCCACGGTCTCGACCTTGCCGACGCACTTGGACGCAAGCCCTGGCTGACCTCGGCCGCGGGCGACGTCGTGGCGGAGTTGCTCCTCGGCAGGGAACACGCCGTGGCCACCGGCGAGCTGGGGTGGAGCCGGACGCGTTTCCTGCGCAAGGCCACCGGGCGGGAGCCGCTGGACGACACGGAGGCCGTACAGGTCGAGCAGCTCGGCATCCGCTGGCTCGCCCTGGGCTGACCTGGGCGCCCGCCCGTAACCCGGGAAACCGGGAATCGCCCTGCAGGCGAGCGCAGGGCGTGCTGCCACCGCCGGGCTTCCTTTGCTGCAAGACGCCGCTCTCCGCAGCCGCTCCGTGAGGCATCCGCCCCTCGGCGAGTCGGCCCGCGTCGCACCGCCAGTCGCATGCACGGCTTGGTTGGTACCTTTCATTTGTCGAGTGAAAGCAAAAAGCTTCGCTTGCGATGAGAGAGGGGGCACGTGACGTGCTGGCTGAAGAGCGACGTGAGGCCCTCCTGCGCCTGATCGAGCGCAGGGGGTCGGTCAAGGTGAAGGACGTGGCGGAGGAGATGGGGGTCTCCGCCGTCACCGTGCGCCAGGACGTCCGGGACCTGGCGGGCCGGGGCCTGGTGGTGCGTGTGCACGGAGGTGCCATGTCATCGAGCGCGGCGCAGGCAGCCGACGTGGCCGGGCCCGCCGCCCCTCGTTCGGCGACGGGGCAGGGGGACGTCTTCGGGCTGATCGTTCCGCCTGGAAGCTACTACTACCCCGAGATCATCCGAGGAGTGCAGGACGCGGCACGCACGCACAGGGTGCGCGTCGTGCTCGCGGTTTCCGGCGAGACATTGGAGGACAACCGGGAGCAGGTGCGACGGCTGGTCGCGGCGGGTGTCGACGGCCTGCTGCTGATGCCGCGCGCCGGGCTGGAGCCCGTGGACCTGGCCGAGGAGTGGCTGACGGGTCTCGACGTGCCGGTCGTCCTCGTGGACCGCAGGGTCGGCGGGCAGGCCGGGCGACTGGAGCAGGTCGCGTCCGATCACGCCCACGGCGCGGGACTGGCGGTGCGGCACCTCGCCGAGCGGGGGCACGACCGGATCGCCCTGGTCGCGCGGGTGGAGAGCCCCAACACGCCTTTGATCCGCGAGGGTTACGTGGCGGCCTGTCAGGCCCTGCGGCTGCCGGTGGGTCCGGAGTACGGCATCGATCCGAGTGACGGGGCGGCGCCGGCCGAGTGGTTCGAGGAGTTCGTGCGGGCGGTCGAAGCGGGTGATGTCCGGGCCGCCCTGGTCCACAACGATCTCGACGCCGTCGCGCTGATCGGCCTCCTTCGGGCACGTGACCTGCGCGTTCCGGAGGATCTGGCCATCGTGACGTACGACGACGAGGTCGCCGAGCTGAGTGATGTGCCGCTCACGGCCGTGGCGCCGCCCAAGAGGGCCGTGGGGGCGTGGGCGGTCGACCTGATGAGGCGCCGGATCGCCGATCCGGCCGCGCCCCTGGCCGAGCTGCTGCTCCGCCCGGAGCTGCGCGTGCGGGACTCCAGCAGTGCCCCGTCCACGCCCGGCGGCCGCGCTTAGACGGGGTGGGGAGCGACGTCAGGTCACATCGGTAACTTTCGTTTTCTTTCATATGAAGCAAAAGCATTGACGAAGCGATTCTCCTGTCGAATGATTCCGGTCAACGCCCCCGCGAACGATCGGTGCACATCATGCTTCGCAGAACCACGGCCGTCCTGGCCTGCTCCGTCACAGCTCTCGCCCTGCTCGCCACCGCCTGCGGAGAGACGGGCCAGGGGGCTCCACCCGCGGTGAAGAAGACCGGGGAGGTCACCTTCTGGTCCTTCGTCAAGGGGTCCGACAAGGTGGCTGCGGCCTTCAACCGCAGCCACCCGGACATCAAGGTGACCTTCGAGACGGTCCCGTCGGGCCAGGAGTACTACTCCAAGCTCACCAACGCCGTGAAGGCCGGCACCGCGCCCGACGTCGCGGTGGTCGAGTACCCGAACCTGCCGGAGTTCGCGGCCCAGGGAAAGGTCGAGGACCTGAGCTCCACGCTCGGCCCGGTGGTGAAGGAGCGGTTCCCCGAGGCGACGCGGCAGCTGGTCGACCTCGGCGGCAGGACCTGGGGCGTCCCGCGTGACGCGGCGCCCCTGATGATGATGTACCGCAAGGACTTCTTCACCCGGCACAAGATCGAAGTCCCCACGACGTGGGACGCGTACCGGAACATGACCGAGCAGGTGAAGAAGGCCGACCCCGCCGCCCGCGGCGGTGTCCTGTACACCGACAATCCCGGGGTCCTGGAGGCACTCTCCTGGCAGGCCGGCGGCCGGTGGTTCTCGACCGAGAAGGACTCCTGGAAGGTCACCGTCGACGACGGCCCGTCGAAGAAGGTCGCCGCCTACTGGGGCGACCTCGCCCACAAGGACCTCATCCGCTCGCTGAGCCAGCTGGACCCGTTCTGGACGAGCGTCCAGAAGGGCCAGACCGTCGCCTACGTCTGCGCCAGCTGGTGCGCCGGAGCACACCAGGCGACCGTGCCCGACCAGAAGGGCAAGTGGGCCGTGGCCCCCGTCCCCACGTGGGACGGAAAGCCGGCCTCGGGCATGTACGGAGGCTCGTCCTTCGTGATCCCGAAGGGGTCCGACAACAGCGGCGCCGCCGCCGAGTTCATCAGGTGGATCACCACCGACCCCGAAGGCATGAAGGCATGGGTGTCCTCCGGCACCAGCAGCATGTTCCCCGCCGATCCGGGGCTGGTGCCGGTGACGAAGGCGGCCTTCAGGACGGACTACTACGGCGGACAGGACATCTACGCCCTCATGTCCCGGTCCTACGACGCCATCCCGCCCGGCTGGACGTGGGGCCCGGTCATGGGCGCCACCAACACCGCCATCGTGGACCAGCTTCCGAAGGTCGCCGACGGCTCGGTGGACCTGCCTGGTGCCCTCTCCACCGCCGAGCAGGCCACGGTCGCACAGATGAAGCAGCGCGGCCTGACCGTCACCGCCCCGTAGAAGTCCGGAGCCCGGACCGGGGGACCGGCCCCGCCCGAACGGCGGGCCGGCCCCGGACCCTCAGCACCCGCTCTCCCCGCCCCACCCAAGGAAGGCCGGTATGGCAAGCCCATCCGCCCGAGGACAGCGCCGGACCGCCGCACTGCTCCTCACACCGTTCTTCGGCCTGTTCGCGGCCGTCACCCTCGCCCCGCTGCTGTACGCCGCCTGGCTGAGCCTGTTCACCACCCGCACCTCCGGCCTCGGGTTCGGCGGAACCGTAAGCGTCTTCTCCGGCCTCGGAAACTACGCCCGCGCCCTGTCCGACGAGGCGTTCCGCGAGGGCTTCCTCGTCATCGCCGCGTACTGCGCGATCTACATCCCCGTGATGATCGGGGGCGCGCTGGTCCTGGCCCTGCTCCTCGACTCCGGGCTGGCCAAGGCCCGGTCCTTCTTCCAGCTGGCGCTGTTCCTCCCACACGCGGTGCCGGGACTGATCGCCGCACTGATCTGGGTGTACCTCTACACCCCCGGCCTGAGCCCCGTGATCGACCTCCTGGAATCCGGCGGCATCGGCATCGACTTCCTGTCGGTCGACAACGCCGTGTTCTCCGCGGCCAACATCGCCGTCTGGGAATGGACCGGCTACAACATGGTCATCTTCTACGCCGCCCTCCAAGCCGTGCCCCGCGAGACGCTCGACGCGGCGAAGGTCGACGGCGCGGGAGCCGTGAGGACGGCGCTGTCCGTCAAACTCCCGATGATCTATCCGGCGGTGGCCCTCGCCGTCCTGTTCACCGTCATCGGGTCGATCCAGCTGTTCACCGAGCCGAAGGTCATCTACAACGCCTCCAGCGCGATCGGCAGCAGCTGGACCCCCAACATGTACGTCCAGACGGCCGCCTTCCAGAACAACGACTTCGGCCTGGCCGCAGCCGCGTCCTTGCTGATCGCCCTGTTCGCCGCCGTGCTGTCGTTCGTCGTCACCCGCATCTCGCGCCGGGGGAGCAAGTCGTGACCAAGACCTCCGCACTCCACGCTCCGGCCCCCGCACCCGTGACACCGCCGCCACCCGGTCGCCGGCCGACGCCTCACGGACGCGAGGGCCGCGTGAAGTCACCCTCCGTCCTGCTGTCCAAAGCCGGTGTCACGGCGATGCTGGGCCTCGCCACCCTCTACACGCTGCTGCCGCTGACCTGGCTGCTGCTGTCCTCCACCAAGAGTCGCGCGGACCTGTTCGGCACGAACGGCTTCGCGCTCGGGGACGAGACCCACCTCGCCGACAACCTCGGACACCTGTTCCAGGCCGACGGCGGCGTCTACCTGCGCTGGCTGATCAATACGGTGCTGTACGCCGGTGTGGGCGCCCTCCTGGCAGCGATGTTCAGCGTCGCCGCCGGCTACGCGTTCGACAAGCTCGCGTTCCCCGGCAAGGAGCGCCTGTTCTCGCTCGTGCTGCTGGGCGTGATGGTGCCCGGCACGGCGATGGCGATCCCGCTGTACCTGCTCGCCGCCAAGGCCGGCCTGGTGAACACGTTCTGGGGCGTCTTCGTCCCCGGCCTCGTCTTCCCGTTCGGTGTGTACCTGGCCCGGGTCTTCAGCGCGTCCTACGTGCCGGACGAGGTCCTGGAAGCGGCACGGATGGACGGTGCCGGCGAGTTCCGGACCTTCTGCCGCATCGCCTTCCCGATGATCGCGCCCGGTTTCGTCACCATCTTCCTCTTCCAGTTCACCCAGATCTGGAACAGCTTCTTCCTGCCCCTGGTGATGCTCTCCGACCAGGACCTGTACCCGGTCAACCTCGGCCTCTACGTGTGGTACTCCTCCGCGCTCACCCAGGGCCACCCCGAGGACTACCTGCTGGCCGTCGTCGGCTCGCTCGTGGCCGTGGCCCCGCTGATCGCCGTCTTCCTGATGCTGCAGCGGTTCTGGAAGTCCGGCATGACCGCCGGCGCCGTCAAGTAGGACGCCACCGTGAGGAATCCATCCATGCGCCCGACCTCGGCCACCCGCCCTCGCGCACTGTTCGCCATGGGCCGCCATCACCGGGACACGTTGTTCGCACCCGCCGAGATCCAGCGGCTGACGGCGTACGTCGACATCGACCCGGACCACGTCGCCGAGGACCTCGTCGAGGAACCCGCCCTGGAGGACGTGGAGATCCTGATCACCTCCTGGGGCTGTCCCGTCCTCGACGAGGAGGTCCTGGCACGGGCACCTGCTCTGAAGGCGATCGTGCATGCCGCAGGCAGCGTCAAGCACCACGTGACACAGGCCTGCTGGGACCGCGGTCTCGCGGTCTCCTCGGCCGCCGCGGCCAACGCTGTCCCCGTCGCCGAGTACACGGTCGCAGCGATCCTCTTCGCCAACAAGCGGGTCCTGGAGATCGGCGGCCTCTACCGCGACCACCGCTCTCCCCTCGACTGGTCCCGGCACTTCCCCGGGTTCGGCAACTACCGCCGGACCGTCGGGGTGGTCGGAGCGTCACTCGTCGGGCGCAAGGTGATCGAACTGCTGCGGCCGTACGACCTCGACGTCCTCCTCGCCGACCCGCACGTCAGCACGCTGCGGGCAGCGGCGATGGGCGTCCGGCCGGTGGAGCTGGACGAGCTCGTCGGCGCCTCGGACGTCGTCTCCCTGCACGCCCCCGCGCTGCCCGAGACCCATCACCTGATGGACGCGCGCAGGCTCTCGCTGATGCGTGACGGCGCCACGCTGATCAACACGGCCCGTGGCTCCCTCGTCGACACCGAGGCCCTCACCGCCGAAGCCGTCAGAGGCCGCATCCACGCGGTCGTCGACGTCACCGAACCGGAGGTGCTTCCCGCGGGCTCACCGCTCTACTCCCTGCCCAACGTCCTCCTCACCCCCCACATCGCCGGCTCGCTCGGCGGCGAACTGCACCGGATCACCGGCAGCGCCCTCGACGAGATCGAGCGCTACTGCGCCGGAGAACCGTTCGCACACGCCGTGCAGCAGGCCGCCCTCGCGACGTCGGCCTGACCGCTCCGGCCGGTCCCGGACGACGCCGATCGGGGAACCGGCCGGCCCCTCCGCCGTGCTTTCCCCCTTACGGCATCTGCTCCTCCCCGCTCCGTGTCCCCGCACGACGAACAAAGGAGTCTCCCCCCATGCAGCACTCTCGACCGGTGGGCAGGCGTCAGCTGCTCATGGCAGGTGGTGCCCTCGGGCTCACCGCCGCCGCTGCCCCGCTGCTCACGGCACCAGCGCAGGCCACATCCAACGGACCGGCCTGCACCCGCATCACGGATCTCGGCCCCGGCATCGAGCAGTTCGCGCTCATGAGCGCGCTCCAGGTCGGTGACATCGTCTGCATCGGCTCCCGCAACCTCGAACCGACCCGGGTGATCGCCTTCCACCTGCCGACCCGCAAGGTGGTGTCCCAGACCGTCCTCGGCACGGGACACTCGATCCAGGCGCTCGCCGCGGATCCCACCGGCCGGTACCTGTACGCGGGCATCCTGACCAAGGCCGACGAGGGCAAGCCGAACCTCTTCCGCTGGGACCTGTCCACCCCGGACGAGCCCGCCGTGCCCGTCGGCCGGACCGAGGACCGCGACATCCGCGATCTCGCCGTCGCCCCCGACGGCACCGTGTACGCGGTGGGCGGGATCCCGGGGAAGGCACCCGCGCTGTGGATGTACGACCCCGCCACCGGCAAGGTGACCAAGCTCGGCATCCCCGACCCGAAGGCCACCCTCGCCAGGACCGTCGCCGCCACGGACACCACCGTCTTCTTCGGCGCCGGCAGCACCCTGGCCGGTGGGGACGGGGCGAGCAAGGCCTCGCTGTACGCGTACGACCGGGCGTCGGCCACCTTCACCGACGTCACCCCGCCGGAGATGGAGAAGGACCCCAGCCTGCGTGAACTCCTCGTCGTCGGCGACCGCCTCGTCGTCAGCACAGCCGGCTCGACCGAGCCCGCCAAGCTGGCCGTGATGGACCTCGCCGACCTCTCCTCGTACACCGTGACGCCGACCACCGGCAAGGTCGTCAAGAACCTGACCGCGAACGGCGACACGATCTACTTCGCCACCGATGCCGGTCTGCACTCCTACTCGACGGCCGACAAGGCCATCACCCCCGTCGCGTTCGACGGCGACCTCGGCGAGATCTGGGGCCTGGACTACGCCGGCGGCACCCTGACCGCCGTCTCGGGTTACGCCTTCGTCGCCGAGATCGACCTGGTCGCCGGCAAGTCCGTCGTCACCGAACTCGGTCCGGCGGGCGCGCCCGTCAGCCCCCAGGCCACCATGGGGATCGCCGCCGACCACCGGTACGTCTACGTCGGCGGCAACAACGGCATCGCCCGCCACGATCTGCGCACCGGCAAGGTGGTCAACCTCCGGGCGCCGGGCGAGGCGAAGGACGCCCACGTGCTGAACGGGGTGCTCTACACCGGCCAGTACAGCTCGCAGGGCATGTGGACGTACGACCCCCTGAAGGACGGGCAGCCCCACCAGCTCGCGGCCTTCCCGAGCGAACAGAACCGCCCGCTCGACGTCTGCTACGACGCGGTCAACGAGCTTCTGCTGGTCGGCGCGCAGTCCGACACCGAGGGTGGCGGTTCCCTGTGGACCTACTCCACGAAGACCGGCAAGAAGGCCGCCTACATCAACCCGGTCGACGGGACCCAGCTGGTGCGTGCCGTCGCCACCCGGGACGGCGTCGCGTACCTCGGCGGCGACAACCCCACCGCCACGGGGCCGCGCGGCACCCTCGTCGCCTTCGACCCGGTCGCGGGACGGGAGCTGTGGCGTCTCGATCTTCCCGCCTCCCTGACCACGGGAACGGCCGCGCTGGCGGTGCACGGCCGACACCTGTACGGACTCACGAGAAAGGGCGGCTTCTTCGTCGTCGACCTCACGATCCGCCGGGTGGTCCACACCGCCGACCACCGCGCCGTCTGCCCCGGCTTCGCAGCCATGGTCACCAGCCGGGGCGTCGTCTACGGCGTCTCCGACACCACCCTCTTCCGCTTCGACCCCAGGACCTTCGCCGTCAGCACCGTGGTGGCCGAGATCAACGGCGCCTGGTACAGCGGTCCGCACGTCAACGCCGACCACCGCGGCCGTCTGTACACGATGCGCGGCCACAACCTCGTCCGCATCGAAGACAGGCCGGTGATCTGATCATGGAGAAGTCGACGAGGCGGTCCCTCATGGCCGCGGCGCTCGCGGGCACGCTCACCGCGGCGGGCCTGACCACCGCACAGGCGGGGCAGAACGGCGAGAACCGGTCCGTCTTGGGTTCGTGCGACGATGACAGCGGCCCTTCGGCCCTGCTGACCATCGACTACAAGAACGGCGAGCTGAATTCCGGTATCCCGGAACTGACCACGACGCACGCCACGGCCGACGACGCGTCGTACGTCGTCGCATCCGGGGCGGACCACGCCGTCGCCCACAAGGTCACCCTGGGCGATCCCGCGTACGTCTCCGACGGAGCCCCCCGCAGCGAGAGCGCCACGAACGACGTCCACGAGGGGAAGTTCGTCGTGGGCGACGAGCAGAGGTACGAGTTCAGCGTGCTGCTGAAGGACTGGAAGCCCTTCCGGTCCGGGGACTCGGAGAGCGGCGACATCATCTTCCAGGGGAAGCACGCCGGCGGGAACCAGCCCTCCTTCTACCTGATGACCAAGCGGAACAGCATCGCCTTCCGGTCGCCGATCCTCGACCTCCAGTCCACCGTGGTCGCCGACTTCCGCCCGTACATCAACGGGTGGATGCACTTCCGCGTGGACGTGCACTGGACGGACGACAGCACCGGCTACTACAAGGTGTCCACCCGGATGCCCGGTGAATCGCAGTTCACGCTGCGGCAGACGTACGAGAACGTGAAGACCTTCCACCCCGTGAATCCGGCGGACTTCGGCTATCTCAAGTGGGGTCTCTACCGCCCCGGCCAGACACTGGAGAAGGGAGACGTACCGACCCGCATCGTCCACCACGACGACATCCGCGTCCTGGACGTCTCCCAGAGATGACAGCCCGTGGGGCGAGGCTCCTCCACAGGCCGGAGCCTCGCCTCCGCAAACGCAGAGCCGCGGTACGACACGGCAGGAAGTACCCCCAGCGAGAGTGTTCCCGTGAGACATGTCATCGCCCTCGACGTGGGCGGCACCGGAATGAAGGCAGCGCTTGTCGGCATGGACGGGGTGCTGTTGCACGAGGCGCGGCGTGCCACCCGGCGCGAGCGCGGGCCCGATGCAGTCGTGGAGACGATTCTCGGCTTCGCGCAGGAGCTGCAGGCTTACGGACAGAGGCACTTCGGCACGGCGACGGAGGCCGCAGGCGTCGTCGTGCCCGGCATCGTGGACTCCGAACGCGGCATCGCCACGTATGCCGCCAACCTCGGCTGGCGAGACGTCCCCTTGCGGGACTTGCTGAGCGGCAGGCTCGGGGGAATCCCCGTCGCACTCGGGCACGACGTGCGCACCGGTGGTCTTGCCGAGGGCCGCGTCGGGGCGGGCCGGGGCACCGGCCGGTTCCTGTACGTGTCGCTCGGCACCGGCATCGCCGGAGCCATCGGCCTCGACCACGGCATCGAGGCCGGCGCCCACGGCTGCGCCGGCGAGATCGGCCACATCGTCGTACGCCCCGGCGGCCCCCTCTGCGGGTGCGGCGGGCGCGGCTGCCTGGAGGCTCTGGCCTCCGCTGCCGCGATCGGTCGCGCCTGGGCCCTGGCGAGCGGTGCCCCGACTGCTGACGCTGCCGGCTGCGCCCGGGCCGTCGAGGCCGGCGACGAGACCGCGTCCCGGGTGTGGCAGGCGGCGGTCGAGGCCCTCGCCGACGGCCTGCTCACCGCGCTGACGGTCCTGGATCCCCACACGCTGATCATCGGAGGCGGCCTTGCCGAGGCCGGCGACACCCTGTTCACCCCCCTCCGTGCGGCGGTGGCAGAACGTGCCACGTTTCAGAAGGTGCCCGCGATCGTGCCGGCGGCCCTCGGGGACGCCGCCGGCTGCCTGGGTGCGGGGCTGCTCGCCCGGGACCTGCTCGCCACGGCGGCCCCGTCCGACAGCCGCCGCGGGGTCACAGAACGTGGACGACGACCATTCCCGCCGGCGTGAGTGCCGCGGCAGGTCGGAAAGCCGCTGCACCTCCGGTTCGTCGGCGAGGAGAACCGAGTGTCCCGGCAGGAACTGTACGTCCCCGATCACCGCGAACCCTGCTGTCAGCCGTCGCAGTACGGTCGGGTTCTCGCCTTTCAGGGCAGCCCTGATTCGGTCCTTCCGCCATTCGTCGGTCATGAGCCGAATCCACGACGCCGGCGGGGACCGACCGGCCGCGCTTCCCTGAGCTCGGCAGGCCCGGAGAGAAGGGGCGCACCAGGACCGGGGCGCAGCACCGGGCGCGGGCGCACCAGGGGCCGACGGGCGGATGCGTGGGTCTGCGGCGCGCGTCGTTGTCAGTGGCGGGTGCAACGCTGATCAGATGAACGGCGATGAGCAGTTGCTGAACGGACGCGTCTACGGCGCGGACCACGACGACCCCGACCCCGGCCCTCTGGCGCACCGGACCTACGCCGAACTGGTCGGCGGTCCGCTGGACGGCCTGTTGCTGGACATCCACGGGTGGCGGACCGAGGAAGTCGACGACGGCGTCGCCCTGACCACTGAGCTGTCGCGGTGGCCCGGCGGGCGCGCGCTGTACGACCCGCGCCCCGACGAACCCCGCACACCCGGGCCGGGCGTCAGCTGCCGCTTCTACTACTCCGGCGACACACCCTGACGGCCGCCGCGGCCGTCCTCCCTCATCTGGGTGACCGTGTTCTCGATCCACAGCAGCATCCACTCGACACCGGCCCGCCACCCGGGCTCCGCACCGTAGTACCGGCCTTCGGCATCGGCACGGATGCTCGCGGGGCACGCAAGCCCTTCTGCAGTCCTGCCGCTTGGCCGTGTCCATGACCTGGATCACTTCGTCAGTGGTGTCACCGGGTCGGAGCACGCTCATCGTCCCACCTTGGACGACTGCCCCGGCGCTGTACCCGTCGCCGAAGCCGCCGCCCAGCCGGCGCCGTTTCCGCTCACGGCAGTACGCCGGCGGTGGGCGGCGCCGGCCGGAGTGGAGGCCGCGCCCAGTGACGAAGACGCCGGCAGGAAGCCGAACGCGTGTCCGAGAGGAGTTGGGGGGCGGGTCCCGCTTTCCGGCAGGTCCTGGCGGCGCACCTGAACGTGTCGACGAATCACGCCCAGATGGTGAACGTCGTGATGGTCAACGGCACGAGGATGCGCGGGAGCCATATCTCGCTCGGACCGATCACGATCCACAGGCCGGGCACGACCGCCGGGGTGCTGGGCCTGGCGGTCTCGCTCATCGTGGTGGCCGCCCTCCTCGTCTACGGCATGGCCCGGCTGGTCGGCAATGCTCCAGGAAGCGATGAGGGGAAGGGCAATCGGGTACGGGCGCTGAGCGCTGCTGAGGCGGAGCGGATGCTGCCGGGGCTCACCGACCTGCCGGGCAAGTGGCAGACACAGCAGCCGGCACACCTGACGGAGGACGTAGCCAAATGCCACAACGCCCTGGCGGAGTATCGCTCCCAGGAACAGGATGCCTCGGGGCCCAGAGATCTGACGATCCGGTCGCACGCGGGGGAGACCAGAGCGCAACCAGCACCTACGAGGTCAACGACGAGGAGATGGCGGACCCGCAACTGCATCGCCTTTCTCGGCATCGCCGTTTACCTGTGCTGCTACAAACGACGCGTCCGCCTCACCACGTAGGAGAAACCGTCTTGGACGAGGGCGCGCCAGTGCTGCTGGCGATGCCGCGGCCGTAGCGTACGGCGCCGGGGCTCGGCCAGCGGGGACCCCTAATTCCTTCTTGAGGACCGCAGTGGTGCAGAGTGGCTTCACGGTGGTGTTCGAGTGGCGAGGTCCGTTACTCCTGCTCCGGCCCTGGCCTGGTGGTGACGGCTCGTGAGTGCCGGATGGGTGCCCCAGGCAGCGGATGTCTGCACATAGGGCGGCAGCGCCCGGTCTCCTGTGGCTGTCACCACCGATCGCCTTGTTCACTCGTTGGAGTGGTGGTACGAGCCCGCTCCGCGGTGGCCTCTTGATACGCCCGAGCCGTCCATGTCTTTGGTCAAGCTGGTCGGGTGTGGGTTCGGGGCGTCTGGAACGATGTGTAGGTGCATGCTGATGATCAGGTTGGCGAGGGCGTCCCCGCGGAGCTCGCGGTGTTCCTGCGGGAAGCGGTCGACGGCCGCGTGGTGAAGATCGCTCCTTCCGCCTGTGAGGGGTGCGGCGGGCGTGTGTTCTTCGTGTTGGTCAACGCGTCCGGCGCGGAACGGGAGTGTTCTGGCTGCGGCAGCCGTGCGTTCATCGCGGACAGCGAGGAGTACTGGAACGAGGAGTCCTGGGAGGACGACGAGCCCGGTGCGGCCGGCTGCCCGTGCGGGAGCGAGGAGTTCGAGGCCGCGGTCGCGTTCTCGCTCGGCACCGACGGATCCGTCCGCTGGGTGACCGTGGGGCTGCGGTGTATCAAGGATGGGTTCTGCGGGGTCTATGCCGACTGGAAGATCGACTACGCACCGACGAATCACCTCCTGACCATGGTCTAGTGTGATGCGCCAGAAATTCTGATGGTTAGTTCTGCTCTGTTTTCTGACCGGTGGTTCCGACCTTGGTGAGTTAGTCGGCGAGGGAGTTGAGGATCTCGTCGGCCGTCTTGGTCCAGGTGAAGGGTCGCGGGTTCTCGTTCCAGGTGTCGATCCACGCAGTGATGTCGTCCTCCAGTGCCTTCACGGAGGTGTGGACGCCTCGGCGGATGAGCTTGTCGGTCAGCAGGCCGAACCACCGCTCCACCTGGTTCATCCAAGAGGAGCCGGTGGGAGTGAAATGGACGCGGAATCGGGGGTGTTTGCCGAGCCACGTCCTGATCTCGGCGGTGTTGTGGGTGGCGTAGTTGTCACAGACGAGGTGAACGTCGAGCCCGGCGGGCACCGCCTTGTCGATCTGGATCAGGAACTTCTTGAACTCGATCGCCCGGTGGCGGCGGTGCAGTGCCGATATGACGGTGCCGTCGGCGATGTTGAAGGCGGCAAACAGGCTGGTGATGCCGTGCCTCAGATAGTCGTGGATGCGGCGTTCGGGCATGCCCGGCATCATCGGCAGCACCGGCTGGGACCGGTCCAGCGCCTGGATCTGGCTCTTCTCGTCCACGCAGAGCACGACCGCCTTCTCGGGCGGGTGGTGCTACAGGCCGACAACGTCGACGACCTTGGCGACGAACTGCGGATCCGTGGACAGCTTGAAGGAGTCCTGCAGGTGGGGCTTGAGGTCGAACCGCTTTCAGATTCGCCCGATCGCCGACTTCGACAGGCCAGTGCGTTGGGCCATCGAGGCCCGTGACCAGTGCGTGTCCTGGCCCGGGACCGACTCCAGGGTTGCCACGACGACCTCCTCGACCTGGTCGAGGAGGATCGAAGGAGGCCGGCCCGAGCGCGGCTCGTCATGCAGACCGTCAAGGCGTTTTGCGATGAACCGGGCCCGCCAGCGGTCCACGGTCGACCTGTCGATGCCAAGGCCAGCCGCGGCCTGCTGGTTCGTCCCGCCCTCCGCGCAGCGCAGCACGATCTTGGCCCGCAACGCGAGGAACTGAGCGGTCTTGGCCTGCCGCGCCCACTGCTGCAGCTGCCTGCGCTCAGCATCGTCGAGGATCAGGTCGGCCTTCGGCCGGCCAATCCAGCCGGCGTCCTCAAGCCCGGCCATCCGCTCTGCGGCGAATGCCCGACGCCACTTGCCAACCGTCTCGGCCTGTACCCCGACGGGCCGTGCGACACCCGCATTTGGCATGCCGTCAGCACACGCCAGGATGATGCAGGCCTTCTCGGCCGAGCGTCGGTGCGGCATTTTCGTCCGGCGCACCAACTCGGCGCGCTCGGCCTCGGACAACGTGATCGCCACAGCAGAAGGCCCGGAATGCGACATGACAACAGGGTACTTACTAACCATCAGAATTTCTGGCGCATCACACTAGGTCTGCTGAGCGACAGCCCGAACGGGCTGCGGTTCGTGGAAGGTTCCGTCGCGGAGCATGGCGAAGAGGACGTCGGCCCGGCGTCTGGCGAGGCAGAGCAGGGCCTGGGTGTGGTGCTTGCTCTGGGCGATCTTCCTGGCCTCTGTCTGCCTGGGCGGGTGTGGCGCATGATTGCCGGCGGCTGTGGTGAGTGTGTGTGGGGCTTCCCATACATCCATTCCCTAATACTCCAGCTGTAGATCTTGATCACGACTGTTGGAGGGCCTGGCGTTGGTAGTGGCTGCTCCGTGCACGGGCCTGGTGTCGTCGGCGCCAGCATGACCAACTGAGCCAGTGCGCCAGGCCGCGTGGTTACGGTGCGGCGAAGGCGGTGAAGAGACGTTGGACCTCGCCGCAGGTCAGCGGGGCGACCCCTGGCGGCGTGGTCACGGTGGTCCGTTCGATGGCGGCCGTGACCACGAGGAATGCGTGCGCGAGCATGGCCAGCGTGGTCCAGCGATGCCAGGAGGTCCAGCGGCGGACCTGGTGCTCGTCCAGGCCGGTCAGGCTCTTCGCGGACTGGAAGGTCTCCTCCACCGTCCAGTGGTGCCCGGCCACCCTGACCAGGGCGCTCAAAGGAACGGGTCCAGCCGAGTAGCAACGGTAGAAGCCGAGTTCGCCGGTGCGCCGGTTGTGTCGAATGAGCAACGACCGGTGACCCGTGCTGCTCGCCGGGCTGTCGATCTCTACTCGGGCCCAGTCGTAGAAGCGGTGACCTTTGGCGCCGTCTCCGGCTGAGAGTCGCTGCCATGCAGTCTTCGGGAGGCAGTGGGCCAGCATGCCGGCCGTGAAGACGCCCGCGCGGGTCGGGATCGGTCGCTTGCGTGAGACGGCGAGGACGTGGCCGACCTGACGGCGCTCCAGTTCGGCGCTCGGGTGGGGGTCGCCGCCGTAGACCTCGTCGCCGGTGACCCATGAGGCCGTGACGCCGGCGTCCAGGGCCTGGGTGATCATCTCGGTGGCCAGAGCGGGCTTGGTGGCGAACCCCGTGTGGTCCGGGATGCCTGCGGCCCGGCACCGGTCGGGGTCCTGAGTCCAGGAGTGTGGGATGTAGAGGCGCCGGTCGATGGCAGCGTGCCCGACCGGGGTGGAGGAGACGAGGTAGACGGCGACCTGGGCGTTTTCGATTCGCACCGCGGTCCCGGTGTACTGACGTTGCACCCCGACGCTCGCGGTGCCCTTCTTCAGGTCACCGGTCTCGTCCACCACCAGGACGGCGTCCTGGTTGCCGAGGTCCTCGACCACGAAGTCCCGTATGTCGTCGCGGACTCAGCCGGCGTCCCAGGACGTGCGGCTGAGCAGGTGCTGCATACCGGCCGGACTGCTGTCACCGGCATGCTCCGCGATCGTCCAACAGTTCTTCCGTAGCAACTCTGCCAGCAGGCCCAGCACGAAGGCCCGTGCCCTGCGACGCGGCTCGACCCGGGCGAACCGCCTCGCTACCCTCGCCGTCAAGCCGTCGGACACCGGCTGCCACCGGGCAGGGTCTACGCTGTGGCCCACGACCATCGGCTGATCTTCGTCCGTCCACACAACCGACGATGATCAACGGTGGCCGTGCCCTTTCTACGCCACCCAGCAGTACAGGTTCTCGTCTCCCTCGCGGACGACGGCACGGGCCAGGTCGGCCAAGCCGCTCAGGACCCACACGGCGATCTCGGGGTCGAAGACCTCGCCGTCTGCCGCCCGCTCGGCCACCCACAGCCGGCTGACTTCAGCGAGCCGGTGCTCGACGGCAGTGCACAGGGCATCTCGAAGGGTGCCGGAGACGGCGAGGACGAGTGGACCCTCGCCGTCGTCCGGGTCGACAACGGTCTCGGGAACATCGTCGTCAAGGACTTCCTCAAAGCTCCGACCGGTGAAGATGCCCTCCCACTCGATCAGAGCCTCCTCGACATCGAAGTCGCCGAAGGTCAGGGACTCGAAGACCCCGTCGGGACCACCCTCCGCGACAGCAGCGGCAGCTTCGGCGTCCGGTGTCACGAAGAACTTGATGACGATGCGCACCGGGGCATAGTGCCTGTTCCACCGGGCCCGGTCTACCTGCCGGCGGCCAGCAGAAGCCGACCTGCCGACCCGAGATGCTGTCCGCCCACAGGCCAAGATCAAGATCTGCGGCTGGTACTAGGTTCACCATGAGATCGGGTACAGATTTCATGGCACCGTCCTCCTGCGGTGCCCTAGCGTCGTGCCATGACGATTCCAGCCGGACTGAGACGCACGGTCCTCCGGGCGCAGCGGGACACCGGCTTTCTTGCCGCTGGTGTGCTGCCGCACCTGGCGCTGGTGCCCGTGTGGGCCTGGGCGGCGGCGACTACCGCCAGGACGGGGAACTGGCTCCTTACGGTTTCCATGTCGGCCGCCCTGGTCCTGCTCGGCACCCCGGTGCTGACGGCCGTTCAGCGGGCTCGCTACCGGGTGCTCATCGGTGTGGACGTCCCCCGGTTCACCCCCACCGCGCCGGAACAACGGACGTGGGCCTCGACCGCCCGGTGGCTCGCGGCGACGCGGCCTTGGCGCAAGATCGGCTACCACCTCCTGCTGGGCCCGCTGCTCGCGCTGCTGGAGCTGCTGGTGCTCGCGGTGGCAGCGGCGTGCCTGGCGGGCGTCATCGCCTACGCCTGGTCATGGGCGCTGCCAACCGGAATCCGCCAGGACTGGTTCGGCTACCTGACCCAGCTGCCGGCTTACACAGCGGCTGGACTCCTCCTCCTGTGCGCCCTGCCCTGGACCGTGCGGGCAGTGGCCCGGACCGAGGCGCGACTGGCGTTGGGCCTGCTCGGGCCCAGCCGGGCGCAGCGGCTCCAGGAGCGGGTCGATCAGCTGGCCGTGAGCCGGACCGACTTGATCGAGGCCGTCGACGCGGAGCGCCGCCGGATCGAGCGCGACCTGCACGACGGCACCCAGCAGCGGTTGGTGTCTCTCGCGGTCAACCTGGGTCTGGCCATTGCCACCCGCCCGGACCTGCCGAGTGATGCCCGCGAGGTGATCGCGAGAGCGCACCTGGAGGCGAAGGAGGCGATCTCCGAACTCAATGACCTGGTGCGGGGGCTGCACCCGGCCGTGCTCGAAGACCGAGGTCTGGACGCGGCGTTGTCCGGGCTGGCTGCCCGCACGCCCCTGCCGGTGCGGCTGCGGGTCGATCTGGAGGCGCGGGTGGCGCCCAACGTGGAGTCGGTCGCGTACTTCGTGATCTCTGAGGCGCTGACCAATGTGACGAAGCACGCCAACGCGATGCGTGCAGAGGTGATAGTCCGTCAGGTCGGCGAGGTGCTGCGAGTACGCGTCACCGACGACGGGCTGGGCGGTGCCGACGCTGCCGCCGGCACGGGGCTGACCGGGCTGGCCAAGCGGGTCGGCTCCCTCGACGGGGCCTTCCACGTCAGCAGCCCCGTTGGCGGGCCCACCACCATCACCGCGGAGCTGCCGTGCGCGCGGTGATCGCCGAGGATTCGGTGTTGTTGCGGGTCGGCCTGATCAAGGTGCTGGAGATGGGCGGGTTCCAGGTCGCCGCAGAAGCCGGCGACGCGGAGGGGCTGTTGGCGGCAGTGGCGGAGCACCGGCTCGAACTTGCCTTGACCGACGTCCGGATGCCGCCCGGCTTCACCGACGAGGGAGTGCGGGCGGCGATGGAGATCCGTCGGCGCTGGCCGGGGACGCCGGTGGTGCTGCTTTCGCAGTACGTGGAGGAGCGGTACGCGGCTGACCTGCTGTCTGCGAACACCAGCGGTGTGGGCTACCTGCTCAAGCAGCGGGTTGCCGATGTCGCCGACTTCGTGGAGGCGGTCCGGCGAATGGCGGACGGGGGCACGGCCCTGGACCCGCAGGTCGTCGCCCAGTAACAACATCTTCGCCAAGCTTGACCTGCCAGTGGTCGACGCGGACCACCGCCGCGTCCTGGCCGTGCTGCGGTTCCTCGGAGCGTCCCGGGCCTGACCTTCCCATCCGGATCACGATCTACGGCTGGAGTACTAACTGCTCCCCGTTCCTGCGGGGTGGTTCCTCGTATGCGGTCCCGCATCCAGGGGGATGACCTTCGGTGTTTGCGTTTTCCGGCAGGTCGAACTCGACGCTGCCCGAGTCGCCAACCGTGATCTGATCCGCGCTCTCAAACAGCAGGGCTGAGATTCGAACTATGCCGATGAAAATATCCGTGTACTGCGCTCCAGGCTGTGGGGAGGGAGATCACCTTGTGAGGCCTGGCTCTGTGCAGGCCACTTCAGGGGACGTGCTGCGGGCAGCCACTCGACCTCGCCGCTTCGCGGATCTCCCCTGAACGTCATCACCTCACGTCCTACGCCCAAGGCGGCGAGCAGGATGGCGATTGCTGCCTCGTCGTCCTCCGTTTCGTTGATGACGGACACGATGGTGTCCGTCATCGGACTGTCCTCCATGCGGTGGAGGGCAAAGTGCGCGTCACGGATCTGGACCATCGCAACATCCACGGAGCACGGTTCCTCCCAGCTCCGCTCGGTCGTCAGCTTCAGCCGACCCGCCACGGAGTCCAGCGACGGCGCAAGGCCTGCCACCACGCGAAACAGGCCCGAGACGTACCACCACATGCTTGTCTGCCACGCAGGGTTCGGATTCGCGCTCGAGAGACAGGTGCGTCCAGCCAGTCCGCTTCTGGACCAGGCACACTGAAGTTCAAGATCTTCCATCCTCGTCTGACGCACCTTACGCGGGTCGCCCAGCCGAACCCATGGGGGCCTTGCTCCCCGCGACATCCCAGGACGCATCCGGACCCCGGCCAGAGTCCACACCACCCTCGGCGCCCCTCGACCCGGCGAGGGCGCCACAGAAGTTGCACGGACTACGCTGAGCTGCACGAACTTCTACACACACTTCGTGCACCACAGAGCCACCCCCGCCTCTACTGTCTGCTCCCCGCAGACGCGGCTCCTCGCCGCGAGTCTCTGCTCCCCGCTCCTGCGGGGGCGGCCTCGTCGGCGTGCGCGTCGGAGTGCTCAGCCAGATACACGTGAACGTGCTCGTCACTTCGCGTGCCCCTTGCGGTCCAAGGTTCTGCTTTCTTGGCTGGCGAAGTCAGGGCTGCCGTCCTATGGCTGTGTTGGTGTGATGGGCGTGGGGGGCGAGGACGCGGGTGAGGGCGGCGGTGATGGGAGTGCAGGGGCATGCAGGTGTCTGGAGGCCCAGTCGGCTGCCCGCGCCAGGAAGGCGGCCAGGTCCTGTTCGGCACTGGTGAGCAGGTTGCGGAGCTCGGTGATGGACAGTTCGACCACCGGATTGTCGCTCTGGTCGGCATTGAGAGTGAGCTGGACTGTGTCGCCGAAGCGCTCCGCAACCGGTGACGAGGCAGCGTGGCCGAATCCGAGCAGGCTGCCGCCGTCGACGAGCTGGTACCAGTTGCGCCAGTCTTCCAGTCCATCGCAGCAGCCGGGCAGGAAGGCGACTCCTGCGGAGTCGTCGGTGATCCGCAGGCCGCCCGGCCGGTCCCCGCGCGTTCTGCCCTCACGGGCCCGTCGGGTTCGGGATCCTCGATGCTCCCCGGGACCGGGGCGGTGATCTGGCCGGTCACCGTGTCGGTGTACCAACCCGGCTCAGAGACCTGGGCACCGCCGGTCTGTGGTGCGTAGAAGGTTGCGCCCTTGCCCTTCTTGATGGCCTGGGTCCGCTCGGAGGTGGCGGCGATGGACTTCGGTCCGATGAGCGGTCCTCGCTCGATCCGGACCTCTCGATCCGAACCTCTCGATCCGTTCCTGCCACACCAGGGACGATCGGGGCGGACTCGGCAGGTTCGGCCGGTCGAGGTTCGGTTTTGTTGTGCACGAGCGGTCAACTACGCGCACCGGATGGGCGTCGTCCTACGGCCGGGGCTGGGACCGGTCCGGTCCCAGCCCCGGTAGCGGCTGGTCAGACCTTGCCGTTGTAGTACGTGATGTCCCAGTGGTGCTTCTCGCGGGCGTACACGTTGCCGTTCGGGGACTTGTAGAGCCGGGCCCCGTCGCCGCGCGTGCCGGCCTTCTTGTAGTGCTTCGTGATGTACGTGTCGAGGCAGGACGTCCGTACCGACATGTCGACCTTGTAGCCGCTGCGGTGGGTGTACGTGCCCCGGGTGCTGTGACCGACCTCGGTGCCGCCGGTGATGACCACTGTGCAGCGGCTGGCCTTCTTGAAGGCGATGGCCCCGGCGACGGTCGCCCGGTTGATGTTCGTGAAGGACGTACAGCCCTTCCGGTTCCAGTCCGAACAGTTCTTGCTCGACGTCCAGGAGACACCCGCCGCGCGGAACTGCTGGGAGGCGGCCGAGTGGGTGTACTTGGCGGGGGCCGCGTCGGCGGATGGCGCGACCACGAGGAGTGGGGCGGCGACCGCGGCGGCGAGGAGGGTGGGGCCGGTCCACTTGCGCATGACTGTGTGTCCTTTCGTCAACACGCCACCTCACCCGTTCGGGTGAGGTGCGGAGATGAAGTCGTCCCCCGCACCGGAACGGCGGCACGCGGACGTACCGCGGCGGGAGCGGTCGGGACGCCGGAAGCGGTGACACCCTCCCGGCCCGCACACCGTGCCGCCCGGAGGCCCCGCGCCGCTAGCCTCGGCACCCGCCAGCGCTCACGCATCCATGCACGCATGGATGCACCCGGCTGGCCTGCGACGATGCACATGCATAGGGGATGCGACATGGACCGCACACGGGCCGGCGCGGAGGAACCCGCCCTGATCGATCCGGCCGCGGCGCTCACCGCCGTACTCCGGGCGTGGTGGGAGGCGTGCCCCGGGGTGCGTCCCACGCAGAAGGCCCTGGCCCGTCGGGCCGGGGTCGATCAGGCGACCATGTCCCGCTATCTGAACCCGGGACGGCCGACGGCCGCCCCGCCGCCGGTCGTCGAGGCCCTGCACGAGGCCCTCGAAGCACCGGACGGCGAGTTGGGGGAGGCGCTGATGCTCGCGCGCGCGGCCCAGGAGGCGCGACGCGTTCCACGCGCACGCGTGCCGCAGGCGCCGGGCGAGGCGATGAGCTCCGGTGCCCCGGGCGCGGTTGTGGTCGAGAGTCCGGCCGCCGTCGCCGTACCAGTAGCTGTCCCGGTGTCGGTGTCCCGGATCCTGTGGTTCCTGTTCGCCTGCGGGGCTTTCGCGGCGGGCCTCTGGCTGCGGCCGTTGATCGCCCCGCCCGGTACCGGCCCAGGCACCGGCGGAGCCGACATGGTGGCCTTGCGCGACGACTGGCCGGTCGTGCGCCTCGGCGACGTGCTGTGGGAGGCGCGTACGGTGCAGTACCTGCTTCAGGCGAAGGGCCACGAGGTAGAGGTGACCGGCACCGTCGACCACACCACCGTCACCGCGATCACCGAGTTCCAGAAGTCCCTCGGCCTCGTCCGGGACGGCCGCGTCGGCCCCCAGACCTGGCCGAGGCTCGTCGTCCCGCTCGGCGGAGGCGACTACGGTCCGGCGGTCGAGGCACTCCAGTCGCTCCTCACCGGTGCCGGCCATCCGACCGTGGTGAGCGGCACCTTCACCGCCGAGACGGAGGACGTGCTGCGCATCTACCAGGCCGAACGGGGACTCCCCGTCACCGGCAGGGCGACCAACCGCGACTGGCTGTCCCTGGTGAGCCACCAGGGCCCGCGCCTGCACGGCTGAGACAACCGAGCGCCCAGGGGCCGGACCGTCTCGACAGCTGACACGGGCCCTTCCGGATCCCTCGGTGCCACAGGCAGGTTCGGTCAGAGGAACGGGGCGGCGGTGTATGGGCCGGCCCCTTCCTCCATCGCCCGCAGAGCCAACGCGGTCCGCTCGGCGCGGCGGGCGTCGGCGACGGCGGTGAACAGTTCGATGGCGTGCCGGTACGCCGCGGCTGCCTCGGCCTGCCGGCCGAGCCCCTCCAGGGCGCGGCCGATGACCTGGTGGGCGCCGGCCGGTCCCCAGGCGTCCTCGAGTGAGTGGAACACGCCGAGCGCCGCCCGCGCGGTGGTCAGCGCCTCCGCGTGGCGACCCTGGTCGGCGTAGGCGACGGCGGTGCGATAGTCGGCCATGGCGATCCCACGCGGACTGCTGAGATCGGTCCAGATCTCCCGTGCCCGGTCCAGCGCAGCTATCGCCTCCTCGGGCCGCCCCTCGAGTCGCAGGGCCGTGCCGAGATGGCTGAGCGCGCTCGCCTCCCGCCCCCGGTCGTCGTTGGCCCTGGCCAGGTCCACGTCGGCTCGGTGGCAGTGGACGGCATCGGAGTGCCGGCCCAGGCCCCAGTACGCGAGCCCGGTCTTCGCCAGGGCGTCGGCCTCCTGGTACCAGTCACCAGCCCGCCGCGCGGCGGACAGTGCCTCCTGATGGTGCTCGACAGCCCGCGCGTACCGCCCTTGTTCCAGGCGCGCCAGGCCGAGTGCGTTGAGTCCGGCGGCCCGCTCCACGTCGCGCTCGGCACGGGAAGCCGCGGCCCGGTCCATCGCGGCCATGGCCTCCCAGCTGCAGCGCCGATCGAAGTACCAGCTGAGCGAGGTCACGAGCGTGTCGAGCGCGACGGGCCATCCCCGGGTGCTGGCGGCGGCCGCCACCAGGCCGAGGACGCTGGTGTGTTCGCTGTCGAGCCAGGCCAGCGCGGCCGGTTCACCTCCGGGAAACGGGGTACGGGCGGGTGACAGCGCACCGGCGGCCCGGTGCGCGGTGTCCACGAGCCAGTGGTGCAGCCGCTGGGCCGCCGCGGCCCGAGCGGCGGGCCGGTCCTGCGCGGCGGACTGCTCGGTGGCGTACAGCCGCAGCAGATCGTGGGTCTGCCAGCGGCCGGGCACGGAGGCGGGGGTGAGCAGCCCGGCCTCGGCCAGGTCGTCGAGCACCGTGGCGGCATGCCGCCCGTCGCGGCCGAGGAGGGCCGCGGCGGCCTCCGTCCCGGTGTGCCGGGCCGGTACGAGCGGGAGGAGGCGGAAGAGCCGCGCCTGCAGGGGCGTCAGATGCCGGTAGGTGCAGGCGAAGGCCTGCCGGACGTCGTTGTCCCCGGCCTTGAGCAGGGACAGCCGGGTGCGCTCGTCCCGCAGCTGCGCCGACAGGTGCGCCAGGCTCCAGGTCGGGGAGATGGCCAGCCGGCTGGCCGCGATGCGTACGGCCAGCGGCAGCCCGCCGCAGGTGGCGACGATGTCAGCGGCCGCGTCGGGTTCGCGCGCGATCCGGCCGGGACCGGCGATGGCGGCGAGCAGGGTTCGTGCGTCCTGCTCGGGCAGAGGGTCAAGGGTGAGGCGGTGGGCCCCGGCGAGCCCCGAGAGGCGCGAGCGGCTGGTGACCAGCGCCCGGGAGCCGCCGCTGCCCGGCAGGAGCGGTCTGACCTGGGCCTCGCTCGCGGCGTCGTCGAGGACGAGGAGCACGTGCCGTTCGGCGAGGAGGGTGCGCAGGAGTCCGGAGCGCGCCCCGATGTCGGCCGGGATCAGCTGGTCCGGGACGCCGAGTCCGGACAGCAGGGTGTGGAGCGGGGCGGCGGGGTCGGCGTCGGCCTGGGTGCCACGCAGATCGGCGAAGAGATGACCGTCGGGGAACCGGTCGGCCGCCGCGTGCCCCACCCGCAAAGCCAGGGTGGTCTTGCCGACGCCGGGTGGCCCGGATACCAGGACGGGCGCAGATGCCGGGCCTGTCAGCAGGGTGCGGAGTTCGGCCACGTCGTCGGCGCGTCCGCTGAAGTCGCTCGGCGCGGGCGGCAGGCCGGCGGTCGTCGGGCGGACCGGCGCGGGGCGAGGCGCTGCCGATGCTGCCGGCTGAACGGATGCCCGAGCGACAGCGGCTGTCTCTACGGCTGCCGAAGCGACGGTGGTGGCGACGCTCCGCGCGGCCTCGGCGGCCAGCAGCTCGCGCCGGGCGACCCGTAACTCCCCTTCCGGTAATCCCAGGCGGCGCTCATAGAGGCCCAGGATGTCGTCGGAGGGTACGCGTCGGGCGTGCTCCCAGTCTCCGACTGACGTGTGCGAACTGAGATGCAGAAGCCGTGCCAAGGCGCGCTGCGACAGTCCGCGCTCCTGCCGGACGCGGCGCAGGGTGAGGGCGAGGCGCTGGCGCTGCGGGAGGGCGTCGGCCAGGGGCGTGGGCATGGTCGGAGTCTGGTCGGGGAGTGGCCGATCCGCTAGTGGCCGACCGGTCCGGCCGGATTCACTTCAAGGCATTCCCCGGCAGGCGGGGACGAGGACATGAGTACGGAGAGGAGAACGCTGATGAGCTGGCGTGCACGAGCGGCCGGAGCCGTGGCTGTGGTGGCGGCGTCCCTGGCTTGGTCCGGGGCTCCGGCCGCCCAGGCGACCGAGAACACGGCGAACGGCGAAGGCTGGTACCGGGTGAACGCCACTGACGGGGTGTTCAAGCGTGAATGGGCGGACTACGGTGCCCGCGTCACCGGATCTGCGAACTACGGATCGATGGTGTACGTGGTCTGCCAGGTGAACAATGGCGGCTGGGACGGGGTCCACACCCAGTACGGCAGGCCGTTCACCACCTGGGACAGGCTCAGCGACGGCAGCTACGTCTACGACTGGTGGATCGGCACCCCGGCCGTCGCCGAGGACGGCTACTCGCCCGGGATGCCGGCCTGCGTCTTCGGCCCGTGAGCCGGAGGGCGGGCCGGGCCTGAACCAGGGGACACGGCATGGGGTCTGCCCGGTCCTGCTCCGCCGGACAGGCCCTGGTCCTCCGCCCGGGGACCGTGGCCCCCGCGGATTCCTACCCGCTCCTCATGCTCCAGGCGTTTCGCCGGAGGTTGTCCGGTATCACTCGACGTACCCCACCACCACCGGCGAGACCTCTCGCGCGAAGCCCTTCCCGGACAGGCGGCCGCCTCCGCCGCGCCGAACGGACTGCCGGTGCCCGGAGGCGGGCATAGTAGGGGAGTGATCACCAAAAGTGACGGGATCGACGGCGGTCGTGACGGCGGCCGTGGGGGAGCTGAAGGCGCCGGGGACGAGGAGGCGCAGGTCATCGTGGTGGGGGCGGGACCAGCTGGTTCCGCTGCCGCGGTACACCTGGCGCGAGCCGGTGTGGACGTGCTGCTCCTGGAGAAGAGCGGTTTCCCTCGGGAGAAGGTGTGCGGTGACGGGCTGACCCCGCGCGGCGTGCACCAGTTGGTGCGGCTGGGCATCGACATCGACGCGCCGGGCTGGATGCGCAACAAAGGAATGCGCTGGGTCTGCGACGGACACCAGGTGGAGCTGGACTGGCCCCGCCTGGGCGCCCTTCCCGACTTCGGCCTCACCCGCAGCCGACACGACTTCGACGACCTGCTCGCCACCCGCGCGAGCGCCACCGGAGCGCGCCTCCGCACCCACGTGAAGGTGACGGGCACCCTGACCGACCGGGCGGGGCACGTCATCGGCGTGACGGCCTCCCGCGGGCCGGACGCGGAGCCGGTGCGCTACCTGGCCCCGTTGGTGGTCGCGGCCGACGGCGCCTCGGCGCGTACGGCTCTCGGCCTCGGGTTCGAACGGGACGTGAAGCGCCCCGTCGCGGCGGCCGCCCGCCGGTACTACCGCAGCGAGGCCCGCACCCACGACCCCTACCTGGAGCTGTGGGCCGACCTGCGCTGTCCACGCACCGGACTCGACCTGCCGGGATACGGATGGGTGTTCCCCATGGGGGACGGCCGTGTCAACGTGGGCCTAGGAGCTCTGCCGCAGCAGCGGCGGCGCCGGCCCGTGGACCTGCGGGCGGCGCTGGAACACTGGCTGCCCCGCCTGCCCGAGGAGTGGGGCCTGCACGAAGGGAACGCCGATTCCCCCTTGCGCAGCGCGCCGCTGCCGATGGGGCTGAACCGGCGACCGCAGTACCGCAGGGGCCTGCTGCTCGTGGGTGACAGCGCCGGCATGGTCAGCCCGTGGAGCGGCGAGGGCATCGCCCAGGCGATGGAGGCCGCCGAGGTGGCGGCGGAGACCATCGCCCTGGCGCTGGCCCGGCCGGCCGGGCCGCGCCGGGAACACGCGCTGCATCAGTACCCGGCCGAGATCCAGCGCCGATGGGCGCGCTACTACCGGTTGGGGAACCTCGCGGGCGATCTGCTCTTCTCCCGGTTCGGCTACCGGCCGATCCTCCACCCCCGGGTGATGGCGTCGCCGCATCTCTTGCGGGTCCTGGCACGCCTGCTGACCCATGTCGGCGACGAGCCCGCGCAGGACACCATCGACGCCGTCCTCCACGCACTCCTGCGCCTCGTCCCCGTACCGCGGCGATAGCCCATGCCCGGTGGCCGGCACCGGTCGCGCCGGTCCGCGACGCGAGGCGGGTATCCGCACGCCACCCAGTAGGGAAGCCGTCTCACCGGTCCTCGTCGGCCCCAGGCGTCCACTCCATCCCCATGCTCCGGCGGTGGGCGGCCCATGGTGGGGAAGAACCGCCGGGGATCGAGCGTGCGGGGATGGTCCCCCTTCCGACGTGATGCTCGTCATGGTCTGACGATTCGGCTGTGCAGCTCACAACGAGAAGCGGTTGTCGACACCTTCTGAGAACGGCGGGCGGACGGACGGCGCCGGGAATGCAGGTGAGAAGTAGGAACGGGTGCAGTGGCTCCAAGGCATTGCGGCGTCACACCGTCACACTCGGAGTGGAGCAGCCCAGAGAGACGGTAGCGGATGAGTAGCACAGTGGTGCCACTGGCGATCGCGTTTCCGGGGGATCGTCGGCACTCTCGCATCAGCACTTATGACACAGTGGCTCGCCGAGAGGGCCAAGGCCCGGGAACTGGATCAATCAGCACGGCAGCGCGCCGAGGAGCGGCAGTACGAAACCAAACGCGCGTTGGCTGAGGCTGTTCGGACCTGCTACGGCAGGCTGAACACGGCGTCGCTCGACTACCAGTCCGAGCTCAACCACTTCTGGCATGCGCTTCGGGCCGGCCGTGTCACGGACGACGTGAGATCTCGTCTGGACGATGCAAGGCGCGAGCACCGGGCGCGCTACTCCGAGGCACAGATGCGGGTTCCGGACGACGTGCTCACCGTCGTCGACGGCGCCCACCGCGAGATCGGCACTGTCCGTCGGCGTGCTGGAACGCTATCGGGCAAACGTCGTCAAACGATCTCGGTGACTCACCTTCCGGCCGATTCAGGCCGCCGCTGATAGGGCCGGCCGCCCCAGCGGATGCCTTTCTCGCTGCGGATACGGGCGCGTTCACGTCGTTCGGCGGCCAGGACGTCGTGGTGGCGGGCGTTGGCGTTGCGCCAGCGCAGGTAGGCGTACAGGGCCCGGGTCCGCACGGTGTGGTTGGGGTGCTGGGAGTTGGCGATGGTGAACTGCCGCAGAGATCCGAAGTGGGCCTCGACCGGGTTCGCCCATGAGGCGTAGGTCGGGGTGAAGCACAACTTGACCTTGTTCTTCTTCGCCCAGCGGCGGATGCCGGCGCCCTTGCGGGCGGACAGGTTGTCCATGATCACGTAGATCGGGCCACCGTCCGGGCGGACGGCACGGATCGATTTCAGCGCGGTGAGCGCGTTTCCGGCATCTTTCTTGCGGCGGTTGACACCCCACAGGCGGTCGTCGCCGACCGAGTAGCAGCCGTGGAAGTAGCGAACACCGTGAGTGCGGTGGTAGGTGGCTGGCACCCGGTCGGGTTGCTTCCGTGCGGCTCAGCCCGAGCCTGTGGTGGGCCGGATTCCGAGCGGTCCGAACTCGTCGAAGGCGAAAACCCGGTCGGGGAAGTGGTTCAGGACCTCCTCAATCCGGTCCAGCTTCGCCTCGCGGTCCGGGTCGGGGGATTCCTTCCATGTCTTGGTGCGCTGGAAGGTGACATCGCGGCGGGCGAGCAGGCTGCGTAACGTCTCGCGACCGATGCGGATCATCTGGCCGTGGACTTTCCGCAGGTAGGCGACGATTTTACGCAGTGACCAGCGGGTGAAGGGCTGGCCGAGCTTGGTGGGGCGGGCGGTGGCCGTCTGGATGACGAAGTCCTCGTCGTCACGATTGAGCAGGCGGGGACGGCCTCCCGCCCGCTGAGGGTCCAGGCAGGCCAGGCCGATCTCGTTGAACCGGTGGATCACGTTGCGCACGGTGTCCTTGTCGGCCTGCACCAGCTGGGCGATCACCGGCACCCGGTTCCCGTCGCCGAGGCCAGCAGCATCATCGCGCGCCGATACCGCACCGAACCTGTTTCATCCTGTTTCTGAGGGGCTATAAGGCCTGGTCGGCTTGGGTGGTGACGTGGCAGAGCCCCCGGTCGTCGGCGGTGTTGATTCCACTCGACACTGCCGACAGCCCGGGGGCTCTGTTGGTTCCGTTTCCTTCCATGCCCGACGTCCCGTACGAGCTCGTCGAGCATGTCTCCTGGCTGATCTACGTCCGAAGGCGTGAACTGAACTCGCCGTGGAGACGGCTCGGTTGTTTCAAGCAGGCCCTGCTCGTCCTGGCCCGTCTTCGGAAGAACGAGACGTTTGCCCAGCTCGCGAACGGGTTCGGCGTCTCGACCGCGACGGCCTGGTGGTACGTCGACGAGACTCTCGACATCCTCGCGGCGCGGGCGCCGGGCCTGAGCGAGGCGCTGACCGGGCTGGGCGAGGGCGACTTCGTCATCGTCGACAGCCGCCCTGATCCCCACCGACCGCATCGCCGCGGACGAGCAGTACTACTCCCAAAAGCACAGGCAGCACGGCATGAACGTGCAGGTCATCGCGCGGCCCGACGGTACACCGCTGTGGTTCTCCCGCGCGACGCCGGGCCGCACTCATGATCTGACCGCGGCCCGCGCCTACCAGGGCGCCGGCGCCACCTTCCGCACCCCGTACTACCGTCACCGCGAACAGCCCGAGCATTACCAGCAGTTCAACCGCGACCACACCCGGCTTGAGGGCTCCGGGCGAACGCGCCTTCGCGCAGTTGAAGTCCTGGCGACTGCTCCGGCGGGCCCGATGCTCCACCAGCCGCATCAGCGCCATCATCCAATCCATCCACACGTTGCTGACCTGCAGCTATTCAAGATGAAAGAGGTTCAGTACCGTTCTACCGAGGTCAACGACCCTGGTTGGCCGCTTCTCTGCGGCACTGGGCCTGCCTTCAGGACAGGTGTCGCCCATTCGCATCCAATGCAATTGGCGTCGGTAGGAACATCGGTACAGCGTTATCGGTGAGAAGGATCATGGTCCGTCGGTCGTGGCTTCCGGCCGTGGTCAGCCGTCCTTTCCGCCGGGCAGGTCATGGTCCGTACGGCCTGGTCCGGGCCCGGATGTCTTCCGGGCATCCTCGTCGGGCCGGGTGAGGGCATTGCCGTCGAGGGCTCCTCAACCCTCGTCCTGCTCAACGGCAACGACTTCGGCACGATCGACGGCCCGAAGGCGTTCGACGAGTCCGGCCGCCTCGTCGAGAGCGGCGTCGAAACCACCCGCGTCCGCGTCCGCCCGCTCCGCTGCCCCGGGGATCCCCGTGGTCCCGGGCGTCCGGGAGCCGTGGGGACCTGTCGCGGCCTCTGGCCGGTCACACCCCCTGTACGGGGCCCGCCGGTCCCAGGTGGGTGTGACCGATCCACGCGAAGGGGTGCACGAGGTCGTCCTCCTCCCGCTCCCGGGCCAGTTCGGTGCGCAGGGTGAGAAGCGTGCGGTGAAGGGCCAGGCCGGGATCCAGGTCGTACCGCAGCTGCCGGTAGAAACCGGTCGCGATGCGTCCGGCCGTCAGGTCGTCGACGGGGTGCCTGGCGGCGATGACATGACGGAAACCGGCGGAGTGGAAGGCCGCCGCCAGGTGGAGCGCCTCGTCCGGGTGGTCGGGACTCGGCGTGGCGCCGTGGCAGCTGGACAGAAAGGCCAGTTCGGCGTCGGCGCGGAGTGCGGCGGCCAGGTCGGCCAGGGTGAGCGGCTCGTCGAAGGCGGACAGCGCCGTCTCCCCGGGGTCGTTGATCCCCTGGGTGCCGTGTCCGGCGAAATGGAACCACGTGTGCTGGGAGAGCTGCGAGAGGAGCCGGTCGCGGGTGGCCCGTTCGCCGTCCAGCGAGGTCAGGGGGACCGGGGCGTGCGCCGCCACCGCCGCGATCTCCTCGGCGACCGCGCCGAGCGGCCTGGTCCTCCCCCGGGGCAGCGGCACCCCGGCGGAGAGGAGCCGGGCCGGGCCGGCGGATTCCGGCAGCCGGGCGGCCCGGGCGAGGGCGCCGAGGGTGAGCAGGTCCGAGGAGACGACCCGGTCGATGACGGATCTTCCGGAGCCGTCGTGATGGCCCGTCGCATGGAGCGGAAACAGGGTCAGCGGCCCTGTCGCGCCCCATAGGATCCGCCGGACCCCGGCCCTTTCCGTACCCGTGCCCTCCGGAACGGACGCGATCACCGGTCCGGTGAGGGTTTCCCAGACCCAGACCAGCAGTTCGTCCAGCTCCTCCACCGCGCTGTGGAACGCGGCCTGGACCATCCGGCCGCTCCCACGCCCGGCGTGCCTGTCTGCCAGGAGCCGCCCGTGGGTCTTACGGGCCACGGCGAGGGCCCCGGTGAAGGCCCGTACCTTTTCCTCGATCTCCTTGGCGGACACGCCCGGCAGCGGGACGGGATGGATGCCCGTCCCGGATTCCGTGGCGTGGAGGACCAGGGCGTCGCACCGGTCCCCGGACACGTTGAGCAGGACCGCAGGCCCGTCGGCTCCGATCAGGGACAAGTCCGCGCCGGACGCACCGGGTTCCGCACGCCCGTCCGCGGCCGTGAGCTCGGCGAGCAGACGCCGGCGTTCGGCGTTGAGGCGGCGCAGCAGACGTCCCCGCGCGGCCTCGGTGAACGGTCCGGAGCCGTTGTCCTCCGGCGGTACGGAACCGGTGCCCGAGGAACCGGCGCATGCGGGTCCGACGCCTGTCGGGCCGGTGAGCTGATCGAGACGGGAGCGGACGGCATTTAACTGCTCCACCAGCGTCGTCCCGGCGGACTCCTCCGGGACGAGGAGGGTGCGGGAGTCCGCGATCTGCGCCCACAGACGGCCGCGCCCATCCTCCAGGAACCGTACGGCCTCGGCGTACCGGCCCAGTCCGATGGCCCATCCGGCTGCCTGGCAGGAGAACCCCGCCCAGGAACGGAGGAGGGACACCCGGTCAGGGATTCGCATCCCGTGCCAGTCGATCGCGGCGAACAGCCCGAACGCCGCCTGACTCCTTTCGACCGCTGCGGCCGGATCCCCGGCGGAGGCGACGAGGGCCCACAGCCGGGCAGCCTCGGCCCGGTCGTGGACCAGGGAGGTGCCGTCCCGCCAGGCATGGTCGAGCAGGGAGAGGGCCCGGACGACCAGATCAGAGGGGGAGGGGAAGGAAGAGGGGGCCGGGGAGGGCCGGGCCGTCACCGCGTACAGGAGGTTCCGGGCGCATGAAGTGAGCCATTCTGCCCGGTGTACCTGCCCCTCCGCCACTGTCCTCAGCGCCGATTCCCCCAGGTCGATCATGAGTCTCAGGTCGGCTGGGTCGTGTTGCGCCTCATGACGCGCGCGTACCAGCGCGGCGTACGCATCGATGCGTCGGACGCGTTCCACGTCCTGCGGGGGTGTGTCACGAACCGCTCTCTCCGCGGCCGTGAGTGCGTCCTGAAGGTCCTCCGGGGCCTTCCGGATCCCGTACCGGCGGCGAAGGGCCATGGAGAGGTTGGAGAGACGGGTGGCGTGGTGCAGGGATCCGCGGATGCTGAGATCGACCGAGGACCGGTGGCATGCGACCGCCTTGTCCAGATCTTCGGGGTCGGAGGTCCGGAGGTGAAGGGCACCGTGGGCGGAGCCCAGGTTGTTGAGGATCGAGGCCCGGAGGGGGGCGGAGGCTTCGGCTCCGGTCGCCTCGGTGAGGATGCGGGCCGCAAGGCGCAGGTCGGAGAGATCGTGGTTGTGCTCGTATCGCCGGATGAGTGTCAGGCCCAGTCGGTTGCGATCGACCGCGCCGGACTCCTCGTCGTCCTCCTCGTCCCGTAGCGCGAGACGGAGGACCTCGATCCCCCTGTCAAGATCGTCCAGGTCGCCCCGCTGCTCGAACCTGACCCGCAACATCTCGCCCATGTCCGACCGACGTCTCGCCGATGTGTAGGGGGACCGGGGGAGGTCCGGGGGACCGGAGGTCATCGTCTGTGCCAGGTGCAGGATTCCCCTGTCCAGATCGTCGCCGCTCCCGTTGCGTAGGGAGCGCTCCTTGTACAGGGCTGCGAGCACGGTGCGCAGAGGGAACTCGATCCGTTTCTCCATCGGTTCTTCCAGCGCCGCCTCCGCGCACTGGATTCCTTGATCAAGGAAAGTCGGATTGCTTCTCGTGGCGTATTGCTCTCGAAGTGAGATCACTTTTCGGAGAGAGTGTTCCCCTGGTCCAGGGGCCTTTTCCGTGGAATGTTTTTCCGGATCCCCGGCTGTGGCGAGATCGAATTCCGCAAGGGCTTTTCTGAGGTTGCTCTTGATCAGTGGAAGTATTTCTCCCGTGGCATGCTCGGAGGCCGTGGAAAGAAGGTCGACGGCCTTCCTGAGGTCTTCCGGCGACCGGCTGTGGAAGAATCGCGTGGCAAGGACCGCCCCGAGGTCTGCGGTCAGGGCGACCCACGTGGGATCAGGAGGTTCGCAGAGGTCGAGCGCTCGACGCAGGAAAATCATCTGTGAATCCAGGTCGCCGGGGTCCCTCGCCAGCAAGTACCGGACCCCCAGCAGGCTCGCCATGACCTGGAGCAGAAGAGGGGAGGAGTGTTCCTCGCAGCCGTCGATCAGTTCGCCCTGCTCGCGCAGGGCCGCGTCCAGTTCAGGACCCGGGCCGTGGACGGTGGGTGTGAGATTCAGGGCGTGGGAGAATTTTTCGGCGAGCTCCCACCACTGCAGGCCCCCCCGAGGGAGCAGGGACATGGCCTCACGGAACGCGGCGGTCGCCTGGCACAGGGTTTCCGGCGTACGACATGCCGCTGCCAGTTCGAACAGCGCCGTGCCGAAGTTCTCGAGTGGCTGGATCCGACGGGTCCCCGCGGATGCCTCCACCGCCAGCCCGTGATACCGCACCGATTCCCTGAGCGTCTCCTCGTCGAGATCGGCGAGGTACAGGCGGTGGAGGGCCGATCCCAGGTCGTCGAGGTCGCGCACCGACGGACCGGGGTCGCGGGGGCCGAGAGACGAGAGGAGCGCCGCTCCGCGCAGCGATTCGATCGCCTCCCGCAAGGAATGGGCACTGGCGGTCTGCTGGTGGTGGAAAAGCCACAGCGTGCCGATCGCCGACAACGCGTCACGGTGGGTCCACGGGTCCACCGCTTCCCCGAGGACGGTGGAGAGCGCGCCCAGCGCCAGCTCGAAATCCCGAGTGCGAGGGTTGTTCATGAGGGCGAACAGCCGAAGGGCGTCGGCGACCTGTGGCGGGAGCGCCGGCAACGGCTCCCAGGAGGGAAGGCCGCGCTCATGGAGCGACCGGGTGAGGAGGAGATCCGTGTCGAGCTCCACCCGGACCATCGCGGTCGACGGCGCGATGAACGTTACGGTGAAGCTGTGGAACCAGCAGGCGGCGGTGAGGGCCGCGGCCTGCGGTTCGTCCGCGTCCGCGTCCGCCTCCTCGCTCCGCAGGGCCGACACCGCAGACTCCAGCGCCTCCAAGGACAGACTGAGCCTCCGCTCACGCTCGCGCAGCCAGCCGGCCCCGTTGAAGTAGCCGCTCATGCAACCCCCTTCACACGTTCGACAGGTTCCACACTGCAATGCGGAGACGGAAAAAGGGAGAGCGTCTACCGAAGCGGAGGAGGCTGGTGAAGCATGGGAGGCATGACCGACAGGCAGCACGTGTACCGGCACATCGTCGTCGAGGGAAGGGACTTCGGCACCGCGAGCGCCTTCGCCGTCCTGGTCGAGGATCCGAGCCCCGCCCGTTCCGAGCGCGTACTCGTGGCGGCCGGCCAGGTGCAGGCGGTCTTTGACCGGTTCCCTCACGTGGCCTCCGTCCTCGTGTACGTCGAGCACGAGCCGATCGGTGTGGCCGTAAGGGAGGACTACCCGGTTGCCCTCGACGAACCGTCGCGAGACGACACCGAGGACCAGCGCAGCGGTGAGGGCGACGGCGCGACGCTGACCGGCGCGTCCCTGCGGTACGAGGTCCGCGGCTACACGTGTCCCGGCTGCGGGACGGCGATCTACACCACGGCCCCGACGGCCCCGGTCTGCCCCGACTGCGAGGTGTCCGCCACATGACGCTCTCTAGAGTCCTGACCCCGGCCGGAGGGGGACTGGGCACACGATTCCTTCTGGTGTCGTACCTTCCCACGCTCGGTTGCTCGGTGCTCCTCCTGGTGCTGGTGTGGGCGGGCGCCCCCTCGGCGGACCTGAGGCTCGACCGCGCCTGGGACACCGCCGCGCACCTGGGCGTCGGGGAACTGGTCCTGCTGTGGCTGGCGATCACCCTGGTATCGGTGGTCCTCCACCCTCTGCAACTGTGGCTGGTGCGACTGTTGGAAGGACAGTGGCCCCGATGGCTCGGGCCCGTCACCGACGCGTGTGTGCGACGACAGGAACGGAAACGCAAGCAGGTGAGCCGTCGCGCCGTGCACACCGGTGACCGACCCACCCGGCACGAGGGCAACCAGATCGGCGCGGCGAGGACCGAACTGGAGCTGCGCTTCCCGCCCCTGGAACTCCCCCCAATGCCCACGGCGCTGGGCAACGTCCTCGTCGCCCTGCGGGAGTCCGCTGGAACGGCCCACGGTCTCGACGCCGTCGCGGTGTGGCCCAGGATCTACCCCCGACTCGCCGCCGGGACCAAGAGCGTGGTGGACGATCACCGCAACATCATGGACATGGGATGCCGGCTCTCCGTCACCGTCGCCGCGACGGCCGTGGCCACCACCGTCCTGGTGTGGAAAGCGCACGACGCGTGGATGCTCCTGCCCGGAGCCCTGCTGCTGCTCTCCCGCCTCGCCTACCGGGGCGCGGTGTCCTCGGCGATCGCCTACGGGATCGCACTGAACGCGGCCATCGACACCCACCGGTTCGAGCTGTACAGGACGTTGAGGCTCCCGCTCCCCGAGAACCCCGCCACCGAGCGGACGTTCAACAGCGAGCTCTCCCGGCACTGGCGGCAGGGAGGCCTGCACCCGCACGTCGCATACGAGGAGCCGGACAACGGTGCTCCCTCCGGAACCCCGGCCCCCGGGCCGGGTGGCCCCTGAAGGAGCACCATGGTCCGTCAGGGGGCTACGGCGTCATCTCGTACGCGCCCGACAGCGCTGCCTCCTGCTCCCCGCTCCTGCGGGGATGGCTTCGGCAAGGCGGTTCGTGTTGTTCAGTCCTGACGGGTGCCGTGGATGATGCGGTCGGTGATGGCCGTGGCGTGTTCTGGGTGTTTGTCCAGCCATGTGCGGAGGCGGTCCTGTACGGCCTCGGCGACGCTGACGCGTACTGCGGTGCCGGCCAGCATGCCGCGCGTGGAGCCGGAGAACTCGGGCCGGTCCGGTTTCACCGGCACGACCGCCGTCAGACCGTCGCCGATCTGGGCGGCGCTGAGATCGGGCGCTGCCTCCGCGAGGAGCCGGCACTCCCGCAGGTACGCGTTGACCGCGGCCGCCACCCCGTCGCGGAACCCTGTCACGTGCGTGCCGCCGTGGGGTGTGGGCTCGCTGTTGGCGTAACTGTGGAGCCTCTCCTCGTGGGAGCGGCGTCACCGCAGGGCAACCTCCAACGTCCCTGCGATCCGCGGGTCCTCCTGCTGGAAGCCGATGATGTCAGGGTGGACGGGCGCTCCTGCTTGCGTGTCGAGGAAGGCGACGAAGTCACGGGCCCCCGTCCGGGAACCGGTACCGTGCCGACCGGGACCCGGTCGGGGGCGTTCGTCGGTGAGTGAGATGTCCAGGCGCCGGTTGAGGAAGGCCAGTTCCTGGAGGCGTTCTGCCAGCACCGCGAAGGAGAACTCCGCTGTCTCGAAGATGTCGGTGTCGGGCCAGAAGGTGATGGTGGTGCCGCTTCTGGTCGCCGGTCCTGCGCTGGTGGGTGGGGTGAGCGTGATGCCGCGGGCGTACTTCTGAACCCGGTGGACCCCCTTGCGCCGCACCTCGGCTGTCAGGCGGCTCGACAGGGCGTTGGTGACGCGGGGCCCGACGCCGAAGAGGCTCGTGGCCACAGCATGGCGGCCGCCTGGTTCTGCTCCCGGGTGCATGTGGGTCAGTAGGGTTTCGAGGGTGGGACCGCCGGTGTCTTTGGTGGCCTCGAGGGGTACTCCCGGTCCGTCGTCGGCGACGCGTACGCCGCCGTCGGGTGTGAGGGTGACATCGACGGTACTGGCACGGCCGGCCAGGACTTCGTTGACCGCCCGGCCGACGATGTCGAACACCATCTGGTGCAGTCCGCGCTGGCTGGTCGAGCCGATGTACATCCCGGGCCGCTTCCGAACGGCTTCCCACCCCTCCAGCACCTGGGAGTGGCCGGTGTCGTACGGGTTGGCGGCGTCACTCATAAGGTTTCCCCGATGATGTCTCTCCAGCGGAGCCCCCAGCCTAGTACTGCAGCCGCAGTTGCCGTGGTCCGCGACTACCCGGCCAATCGGGCTAGCCTGTTAACCCGCTGGATCAGGTTGTTGCTGCACACGCT
>NZ_JBIARL010000028.1:0-98255 GCF_042889835.1 Streptomyces sp. NPDC002463 | reverse complement strand
GGGTGATCTTGGTCGAGAACCCGTATACCAGGAGCTTCGTCGTTGTGCAGAACCGTTCAACACACGGTCGCATCCGTCAGGTTGGAAGAGGCTCAGTACAAGCTGAGAGGTCAGCTGCGCTGCCTGCGCTTATGGATCCGCCCGATCAGCTTCTCGTCGAAATAAGCGAACCGCTCCCGATCCGTATCCACTGCGTCCAGGATCATTCTGGCCATCATGGCATGACCAGACGCATATTCTTGATAGAGGGCCCAAATCCCCTCCCGAGCCGCGATCTGACAATCGATCTCGATTTCCGGAGCTCCTGCTTCAATCTCCGTCCAGTGGGATTCCCCTCCCACACAGGCCCCGAGTTCATCAAGCAACCTGAGACGCACTTCATCGGAAGTGGGCTCATGCAGGGCCGCCACAATCATTGCGGTAACAGGTACCGCGACCTCGAAGAGCAGCGATTGGACGTAGACGTGCCCTTCCAATGATGCTTCCACAAAATCGCGCGAGGATGTGGCTGTCAGCAATGTGGCGAACTTCTCCGGGATATGCGTACCCATCTGGCCACATCCACAGCGCAGGGAGGACCAGTCAACTCGCTCAGCTTGGATCAATGCCGGGCTAACACTCATGCCTCTGTCCCTGCGCCTTTCGTTCCCTGGATCCGCCGTTCACCTGGCAGAACATCATACGTGAGCAAGCCAGTTACCTGTTGTCCCATTCGCCAGGATGCATGTACCACGCCCCCGGTTCGACGTCCTCTGGAGTCAGATACGTCTGGCAGACCTGACAGATGGGCATCTCGTCCCAGGCCCCCAATTTCATGTCCCAAGTCAGTGCCCGTGTGAGTACCACACGATTCGCGTCACCCCCCAGAGCGTTGATGACATTCCCTTCCGCGCAGTAGCCACAGCCCGATGACGCAACGGCGATCTCTCCCGTCTCGGCGTTGTACCCCGCGGACCATGTCTTCTTCGCCAGCCCCATGCTGGCCGGAATCCGACCACCGTCAGGGAAGAGGGTACGATGCGCCACCCGGTTCCGAAGGTTCCTCGCACCGGCGAGACCGTCCTCGATGGAGGTCCCCCTGGGGAGCCGAGTCTTGCTGACGACCGCCTTGGACGAGGCCTTTGAGCCAGGGTTACCCTTCCGTGCCGGCGCCCGCGAGTCTCGCGCCGAGGGCTTGACTCCGGGTGATCCGACGGCCGGGTCGTCGGCCCGCGCAGTTTCGGCCGCGGCCTTCTCGGCCTGGGCTTGGGCATTGGCGCGTTTGAGGGCGACGAGGTCGGCCGCATCGGAAGCCGCTTCGTCGACGGCTTTCGCCCCAGCACCCGCGACGACGGCGGCGTCGCCCTCGGCGACTGCGGCTCCGCCCTCCTCGACGGCGCCTTCAATACCGCCCTCAGCGACTGCCGGAACGCTTCCTTCGAGGCCACCGCCCGAGATGACGCCGCCGGCCATCTCGCAGGCTTGGTCGTGATCCGCCCCGCCCCCCGAGAGCCAGAATTCGCAGGTGACGAGGGACGCGGCCGCGACCACGATGCCACAGCCGAGGCTGACGAGGATGGGCACGCCGCCGCAGCCCTCGTCGACTGCGCCAGGCGGAGGGGGAGTGGGAGCCGGTCCCGGACTGGGACTCGGGGTCGAACCGGAGCCGCTGCCCCCGCCTGTGCTGCCCCCGCCCGTGCTGCCGCTGGAAGTGTTCGTGGAGGAAGAGCCGCCCCCCGGGGGTATGGGGGGCTTGTTCCCATAGGTGCCGTGATCGCCGCTGCAGTAGACCGGGTAGCAGCTTTCCAGGCCGTTGGCGTCGCTACTGGTGGCGGGGTTGTCGCCGGCGTAGGTGTAGCCGCCCATCTGGTTGGGGTCGCCGGCTTCGAAAAGGGGGTCGGGGGTGAGGAAGCGTCCGAGGGTGGGGTCGTAGTTGCGGGCGCCGAGGAGGTCGAGGCCGGTGGTGGTGTCGGTGGGTCGGCCGAGGAAGCCGCGGTTCTCGTCGGGGGCGACCCAGCTGGTGGGTTTGGTGCCGCGGGGGTTGCCGTAGGGGTCGAAGGAGCGGCGGGTGACGGCCAGGGAAGTGGCGTCGATGGCGGTGGTGGCGGTGCCCTGGGCGTTGGTGACCTGGTAGGTGAGGCTGCCGGTGCTGGAGCGGGTGATGCGGGTGCCGTCGGGACCGGCGTAATTGCGCAGGCCTGTCCAGGTCTTGCCGGCGACGTTCTGGGTGATCTGTTCGGTGCCGCCGAACAGATACAGGATGCGGGTGGTGTCGGTGGAGCCGACGGCGCTGGTCTGCTCCAGCAGTCCGCCGTCGGCGTCGTACAGGTACTTGCTGGTGTTGACGGTGCTGGTGCCCGAGGTGGTGGAGACGCTGGCGGTGCGGCCCTCACTGTCGTAGGCGAGACTCTGGCTCTGGCCCGCCGGGATGCTGGTGTTGTTGGTGGGGGTGCTCCACTGCTGGTCGGTGGTGGTCTTGCAGTCCCACAGGATCAGTTGCGTGCCGGGGGTCTGGTTGCCGGCCGGGTCGGCCAGGCATCGTCCGGAGCCGACGTTGACGAGGGTCTTGGTGGTGGTCGTCTTCCACTTCTGCGTGGCGATCGCGGTGTTGCAGGTGGTGATGACCACTTTGGTGGAGTTGCCCGTGGCCCCGCCGGCGGTGTCCAGGCACTTGCCCTGGATCTTGACGGTGCCGTCCAGGGCCACCGTGTAGGACTGGCCTGTGATGCCGCACGTGTTGATGGTCTGCACCGTGCCGTCGACGGTGGCATTGGCCGGGTCGGTCAGGCACAGGTTCGCGCCGGTGGTGGTTTTGATCGTCGCCAGGAGCTGGCCGGTGTAGCTGTTGGTGCGCTTGACGGTGTTTCCGGCGTTCTTGCCTGTGGTCGTGTCGGCGTAGGTGGGGGTGATGGTGGTGGTGCCGGTGGAGGGGTTGAGTGAGCTGGCGGCACCTCCCTGGTCGGGCAGCGTCGCGGCGACCGTGCCGTCCGCGCCGGGGTAGGAGATGGTCTGGGTGGTGTTGTTGACCGCGTTGCCCGAGGTGTCGTGGTTGACCATGCCGGTGCGGTCGCCGAGCTGGTCGTAGATGTAGCTCTGCCAGTAGGCCGCCGGCCCGCCGACCGTGGTGGTCTTCACCGGTGCCGCGGTGGTCTGGACGCGGCTGGTGTTGCAGCCGCCGACGGAGCCGACAGGCGCGCTGCTGGGGCTGGTGATGCCTGCGGTGTCCGTCCAGGCCGCGGTCAGGCGCTGGAAGGAGTCGTAGGTGAAGCACTGGGTGTCGTGGGTGGTGTTGTCCCGCAGGTCGTCGATCGCGGTGATCTCGGCGGCCTGGTTGTAGCGGTAGTTGACCACGTCCAGTGCGGTGGTCTGGGTCTGCAGCATGCTGGAGGTCTGGGTGACCCGGCCGGTGGTGGCGTCGTACTGGGCGAAGGTGGCCAGTTCCTTGCCGGTCGGCCCGTAGTTGGCCTGCTTGACCCGCCCGAACGGGTCATGGACGGCCGTGTCCAGGTAGGCGGGGGTGTCGGCGTTGGAGAGGAAGCCGCCGATGCCCGTCAGGTTCCCGGTCTGGGTGTAGCCGTAGTCCACGGTCTCGGCCGGGAGGTTGCCGTCGGCCTGGTAGTGGGTGCTGGCCAGCTTCCCGAGGGTGGGGGTGTAGGTGGCGGTGGCGGTGTAGGTGACGGTGCCGCTGGTGGGCGCGGCGCTCTGCCCAGCCGCTGCGAAGCCGTCGGCGGCGGGGATGGTCAGGGTGGAGCCGAGCGCCTGGTAGGCGGTGTCATAGCTGGTGACGGCCTTCGTATACGCCTTCCCCGTGGTGGTGTTGCCGCCCACGTAGCGGGTGGAGGAGGTCGGGTAGCCCTTGGCGAGGGTGTCATAGGTCCAGGACGTGAGCTGCTTGGCCGGATCCGGGGTGGCCGACCAGGGCGCCGCGTACGAGGCGGTCTTGCGGTCGTCCCAGTCGTAGGCGAAGGAGAGCACCTGGCCGCGCGCATCGGTGCTCTGCAGCAGGTTGCCCGCCACGTCGTACTTGTCGAACGTGCTGGTCCCGGCGTTCGGATCGGTCTGCGAGGTCTTCTGCCCGAGCAGGTTGTAGGAGTACGACCAGGTATTGCCCGCGGTGTCCTTGACGGTGGAGACCTGGCCGGCCGGGGTGTAGGTGTAGCGGGTGGTGGCATCGGCCGCGACGACGGCACCGGGCGTGCCCTGCTTCCACAGGACCGTCCTGCCATCGGCGGCGACGATGGACAGGGTGGAGTCGGTATGGACCCGGAGGGTGGCGCCGGCGGTCGCCGACAGGTTGGTGGTGAACTTGGCGGTGCCGGAGGTGTTGTAGACGACCAGATTGCCGTCGGTGCCGAACCGGGCGTAGGCGCCCGTGTTCCCGCCCGTCCCGCTGGACCAGATGGTCTTGCCGCTCGCCAGCGCGCTGAGGACCAGGTTCCCGTCGCCCTGCATGGTCAGGCGCACGCTGTTGGACGTCAGCGAGGTACCCGACGGGATCACCTGCCCGCCGGTGAGGGTGACGGTGGAGCCGGGGTTCTTCACCACACTGCGGGTCGTCTGCCCCAGCGCATTGGTGAATGTCGCCGTGGAGCGACCGCCCGCGACGGCGGTGGTGTCCGTCTCGTCGGCGCCGGGGTAGCTGGTGGAGGTGTCCCACTGCCTGACGGCCTGGTGCCACAGAGTGCTGGTGACCGGGCGGCCCTGGCCGTCGTAGGCGGTGGTGGTCTCCGACGGGATCTGGTTCTCGTTCGCCGCGTACAGCGTGGTCGAGGGTGGGTTGTTCGGCTCCGAATACGGGGCGAAGGAGGCGATGGGCCAGCCGTGGGAGTCGTAGAACGTGTCGGAGATGATCCGGCCGGTGTCGCTGTCACCCTGCGCGGTGGCCTGGGTCTGGCGCGGCTGCAGCATCCCGTCGTAGATCGAGATCGACGTGGCGTAGGTCTCGTCCTCACGCAGCGTCTTCGTCGTCACCGTGGACGGCGCGCCGGGCTGGGTGATCGTGCCACCGGGCGCCGCAACCGCACCGGGGTTGATGGAGTAGGCGAACGTCATGTCCGCGGTCTTGCCATCGGCCTTGTTCCTGCCGGGCAACCACACTGCGGTACGTCGCCCGAGGGCGTCGTAGGTGATATCCGTGATGCGACCGTTGACGTCGACGTTCCGTGTGGGGAGGCCCCGGAGCGCATCGAGGGTGGAAGTCACCTTCCAGTTCTGACTGTTGGTGCTCTCGATGCTTCTGGGGTTGGTGTTGCCTCCGTTGTCGTTCCAGGCCGGAAGGTAGTCGGTGTGGGTGTTCTGGCTGGTGGCGTCGACGGCGTCGGTGATTCGGCCGGCGCCGTCGTACTTCATGGCGACCGTGGTCTGCCAGTTCTCCGTGGTGCCGGTGTAACCGGTCGCCACCCGTACTGCGGTCGGCGCCCCCGTCGCCGTCAGCTGCCCGAATGTCCCCAGGTTCGCGAGGGTGCCGTCGCCGCCGTAGTAGATCTTCTTGTCGGCCAGCAGAGTGGCGGCGCCGGCCACGGTGCCGCAGGGCCCGCTGACCGTGGTGGTCTGGTCCGGGTAGGACAGCATGTGCGGATTGCTTGCGGGCGGGGTGGCGTAACTGGTGGTGGAGCACTTCTCCTGGGAGGTGTCCTTCACATCCCCGTGAGCATCCACACTGATCAGACGGCCCTCGTCGTCATATGCGGCATCGGTACGGGTGTGACGCCAGGTTCCGTCTGCGAGGAGGGAGTATCCGTGGGTCTGCCGCGTCTTGATGCGGTGTGCCGCCAGAGCCGGGAGCGTCGACAGGGGTGGCCTGGTCTCGCCGGGGTTGTCTTCTTGGGTCCAGTCCGACCAGGGTGACTGGGCCGCGCTCGCCGTGGTGGTGTCGGTGAAGGGGCCCTTGACGGTCACGGCGTTGACGGAGCCGCCGGCCGCGGTGTACGAGTCGGATTGCAGGGCCGTGCCGGCCAACTGATCGGCGTCGGTGACGCTGAGGACGGTGCTGCCGCCGACCGTAGCGTCCACGCTCACCACGCGGCGCGAGCCGTCGGCCCTGTAATCGCCGTTCATGCCCTGCAGGTACGTGGTGGTCTGCCGGGTCACCGGCTCGGGTGCCTGACCGGTCTGCACCGTCACGGTGCGGAAGCCCCGGAACTGATTCCAGGTGCGGTACTGATCGTCGGTCAGCGCCGAGTCGTCGCGGTGCCAGGCCGCTCCTGCGTAGCTGTACGTGGAGGTCTGGATCTCCGAGCCGGCCGGGATGTTCTGTGCGTCGGGCTTGTACTGGGAGGCAATCGTCAGGTCTGCGACGGTGACGGCGTGAACGGTGGTCTTGTTGAACCAGTCCGCGATCGGCTTGGAGGCCCCGGGGACCGTCCAGTACTCGGGATAGCACGAGTCGGTGTTGGAATCCGCGGTCGCGAAGCTCAGACTCTTGCCCGCGCAGGGGGTGGCGTTGTACTCGACCGCGATGGATTCGCCGGTTTCCGTCTGGATCGAGGAAATCCTGGGGTGGAAGAGCGGCGGTGCGGACGGACGGTTGTCGTTGACCCGGTTGTCGATCTCCGTACCGGTGAAGGAGACCTCGTTGGTGGAGAGGTCGCTGTTGCCGTTGTTGTAGGTGTCCTTGCCCGTGTGCTTGATCGACTGCAACCACATCACCGCTTGCAGCGATCCGGCGTCCACGGGGTCCACGGTGGTGCCGGTGACCGGGTCGACCGTGCCCCCCGCATCGGAGAAGACGTGCCCGAGCTGGTAGGAGTCGACCGCGATCAGACCCTTGTCGGTCGCACCCTCCATGACGTGCACCTTGGTGGTGATGCCGTCCAGACGGGTCGTGGTCCAGAAGGTCGGACCGCTAACGACGCAGACGTCCGTGGGCACCGAGGTCGCCCCGTCAGGGATCTTGGTGCTGTCGGTGGCGTCGCAGTGCAGGTCCCAGGGCACATCAGGCCAGTGCGGGGCCGTCGTGTCGTTCAGGTTGCCGGCCGAGCAGTCGGTGAACGATCCCGTGGTCTGACAACGCTGCTTGGAGGCGAAGACCACCTGCGCGGCCGGGGTGTGCTCGGCCAGAGCGTCGGCGAGCGTGTAGCCGTAGGAGATCGACTCCAGGAGGCCGCCGCGCGTGTACGAGGTCAGGGTGCCCGTCTCGCCGGTCGCGGCCTGGCCGCCGCCCAGGTCGTAGTAGTTGGTCTGGGTGTTGTAGTCGTAGCGCTGGACCATTCCGTTCGGTGCGACCACGAAGTCCAGGTTCCAGCGCCAGCCTTCCGGCTTGTCACAGCGGGAGGCCTTGCCCTTGGTCGGGTTGTAGCACGGGTCACCCGAGCGCGGGTGCAGCACCGGCAGACCCCACGCGGCCTGGGTGGAGGCATCCGTGGGGGCTCCCGCCTGGGGCACGCCGGCTGCGCCGACTCCGACCGGTGCGTGATCGGAGCCGAAGTAGGCGGCCGTGCCGTCCGTGGTCAGGACGCGGTAGTAGACGCCGTCGTACAGGCCGTTGGCCGCCCCGGACAGCTCCTGCACGATCGTGCCGTCGTCTCCCTGCAGCCTCCACTGCTTGATCTCGCCCGGCACGCTGGAATCGATGCCGTCCGGCACCAGCGTGCCGGAGTGGGATCCGAAGGACATCTGGGCGTTGTCACCGCCCCAGCACTGGTCCCCCGACCCCTTGAGGATCTTGTCGCCGTTGCCGTCCAGCAGGCTGCCGCAACCGCGGTAGCCGCGCTCGACGAAGCCCGGCTGGTAGCTCCAGCCGTCTCCGATCCATGAGGACTGCGAGTTGCGGGCCGAGGTCTCGCCGTCCACCGACTGAGAGTCGTAGGACAGGGCGACGGAAGGAGAACTGCCGCCGACGCCGGCGGGGACGTCTATCGGATACGAGTAGGTGTACGAGCCCGTCCCGGACGTCTGCCAGCTCCCTGACGGGGCCAATGACGTCGCCGTGTAACTGCCCTGCGATCCGGCGCTTCCCGAAGTCACCGCGAGCGTTGTGGACTCGGCCGACAGCGTCTGCGGCGCAAGTGAACGCCCCGGGAGGGACGGGCCGTCAGGAGCGGTGGCCGTGAGGGTGATGACGGCGGTGAGCTGGTGGGCAGCGGGCCGGTTGGTGAAGGCTATCGGTGTCTGCGTCCGACAGGCGGCCAACTGCGGGGTGGTCATGGCGCACGCCGGGAGCTGACGGAGCTGCAGTCGGGAGCCGTAGCCTCCGCCGTAGGCCTTGGCCAGCTGCGCGTAGTCGATGACCACTTGGATCCGGTCACTGGGAGCCTGGGCATCAGGGCGCGAAAGCGCTACGAGCATTCCGTTCGCCCCCGCACGGAGGGTCTGGGCGTGCGAGGCCACTTGGACTCGGACGGCGGCGGGACCGGACTCGGCCGTACTGCTCTGGTGGCGCACCGTGGCAGCGGGGGCGATCCAGACCGGAAGTGATCCGGCCTTGACGGGGCCTGCGACCGGCACGGTGCGTCCACTGTCCGCGTCGGATTCGGCAGGAGCCGTCTTCGGGGACTCCGACGGCGGCGTGGACGCGGCGGACGAGGGGACGCCCGGTGAGGGCACAGCGGATCCGGCGACGGGGGCGGATGTGCCCGCAGACCGCGTGGTGGACTTCGCGTCGGTGCCGGTGGCCCTCGCCCCGCGGGTACCTGTGTCGGCTGCTCGTGTCAGGGGCACCGTGACGGTTCCCGGTTTCGGCCAGGCAGGCTCGACGACGTGGTAAGCATCGAGTGGCTTGTAACCGCGGGGATGAGCCGGGGACTTCGGGCTCAGCGTGTGGTGGCCCACGGCCGGAGTCGCCGCCAGCTCCTTGGGGTTCCACACGTCGCCCTTGAAGGCATAGCGCCCGGCACCGGCCCGGGCCGCGGCGCCGACGTTGTCGTCGTCCGGGGAGAACCCGGGGCCGAGCCCCTGGGCGACGCCCTGCGGCAGAAGGAGCGCCAACAGGGTCAGCGCCACCGTCCAGCGGTTCAACTTCCCGCCCCAGATGCGATATCGAGCGCTGGCAAACCAGCGCCGCTTCCCAGACATGTGGCCCCCCCACACGGGCGACGACCGTGAGAGGTGCGCCGCTCCCCGATCACACGGGCAGCGTGATCGCAGGGAGGCTATTGATGATCCGCGAGCACCTCAATAGCCTGTGCCGGCGCCGTGACCAGGCCATATGCAAACGGTGAGCAAAATGTGTCTGGCTTGTGCAAAGCCGAACTTGATCACCGCGAGGCAAACCGGACACCGCGCGCACCATCCGCCGTTCCCGCAATCCAACCTGCGTGTTGGAGATCACATCTCTGCAGTGCTCGCGATCAAAGGAACTTCACCCCATGCTGCACCCACTTGTCCAAAGTCGTGGCCGGAGAAGACAACTGATAGTCCGTCATCTCGTACTGGCTCTGCTCGCCGGCCCGCTGCTGGCCATCCCCGCCACACCGGCGACCGCCGACGATGCCGCACCATCCGATCCCCGGCTGTCCGCACAGGCACAGGCCGTCGCCAGTGGCCAATCGGTACCGGTCGACGACCTCACCACCGAGATATCCACCACCGCCGCCAACCCCGACGGCACCTTCACCTCCACCACCAGCGTGATGCCCGTACGGGTTCGCAAGAACGGGTCCTGGACGCCGGTGGACGCCACACTGGTCACCAACCCGGACGGCACCCTCTCCCCCAACGCAACCCCTAACGGCGTCACCCTCTCCGGCGGCGGCACCGGCCCCCTCGTCACGTTGACCCACCAAGACGGCCACAAGATGGCGTTGACCCTGCCGTTCACTCTGCCGACTCCCACCGGCAACGGGGACACGGCCCTCTACAAAGAGGTACTCCCCGGGGTGGACCTCTCGGTGTCCGTCACCGACCAGGGCGGCTTCTCCGACGTCCTGATCGTCCACGACGCGGCGGCGGCCGCCAACCCGAAGGTCAAGCAGCTCACCTTCGCCGCCTCCGCCCAAGGCCTGTCCCTGTCGGCGACTCCGTCGGGCGGCATGAACGCCACCACCACGGATGGCACCCTGGACTACACCGGCCCGCAACCGCTGATGTGGGACTCCAGCACCCCGCCCACCGCGATGGCCAAACTGACCGCCGCCGCCGAGTCCACGGCGGTCGACGCCCCCACCGCCCCCACCGTCTCCTCGGCCGACGGGCCCGGCGTCGGCGCACTCGTCGACCAGGTGCCGATGAGCACCACTTCCACCACCTTCACGCTGACCCCAGACGCCACCGTGCTGACCGATCCGGCCACCACCTACCCCGTCTACATCGACCCCTACATGAACCCGGTCACCGCCAGCTCGGGCGCGTACGACGAGGTGTACTCCAGCTCCACCTGCAACAACAGCCCCCAGTACAACAAGCCCCAGCCCAATGGTGAGGGCGTGGGCTATCAGCGCTGGGGCGGGGCCTGCGGCAACGGGAAGGAGCGGTCCTTCTACGCGATTCCGTCCAGCGGCCTGGACCCGTCCATGGAAGTGTCCAAGGCGATCATCTCCATCTCCTCGACGTACGCAGCCAGTTGGGACTGCTCCCAGAACCAGCCGATCACGCTGCACACCACCGGTGGCATCTCCTCCACCACCGACTGGCTCAGCCAGCCCGGGGACAGCCCCGGGTACGCAACCGTCAGCACCACGATTCCCAGTGGCGCGAACTCCAACAGCAGCTGCAGCAACCACACCGCGAACTTCACCGTCACCGCCCAGGCGCAGAAGATCGCCGACACCAACAGCGCCAGCGGTGACTTCTGGACTGTCGGCCTGTTCGGTGACGAGTCCTCCACGAGCGACAACTACCTGCGCATGTCCAGCGTCCTCACACTGAACGTCACCTACGACATCCCGCCGGCAACGCCTTCCAGCCCGCACACCGTACCCGCCGCAGCCAAGGCGAGCGGCCCTTGCGTCATGAGCGGTGACGGCTGGATCGGCGCCACCACCTACTCCAACGCGGGCAGCAACATCCAGTTGCACTCGATCGTGACCACCGCCATCTCCGGCGAGAAAGCCGCCGCGCACTATGACGTGTGGGACCGCAGCGTCCTCGACGCCTCCGGCTACGGCATCCACAAGTCCACCCCCGACAGCGCCTACCTCGCCAGTGGCACCGACGCATCGATGCCCATCGGGTTCAAGCTGCTGGACGGCCACGAATACGGCTGGGACGTCTACAGCCAGACCGACTCCGCCCAGCACCTGAAGTCCCCGATGAGCGACCACTGCTGGTTCAAGACCGACTTCAGCGGCCCCGAAACCCCTACCGTCAACACCAACCCCTCCTTCCCCAGCGTCGGCAGCGGTCCCGCCGACCCCGTCGTCTACGCAAGCCCCACCCAGACCACCGACTTCACCGTCAGTGCAGCCGACGGTCCGCCCTCCGACACCTCCTGCACCCCCAACGCCTGCCTGACCAGCGGCATCGACCACTTCCTGTGGCAGCTCGACACACAGCCCACCGTCGCCACCGGCACCACGGCAGCCGTCAACAGCACCAACACGGCGGGCACCGCCACCGCCACGTTCAAGGTTCCCGTCACCCACTGGGGCGTGCACACCCTGTACGTGGTGGCCGTCGACAGAGCCGGCAACGCCTCCTCTGAGCCCGCCGGCTACACCTACACCGCCCCCTGGAACCCCGCCACGAAGATCACACCAGGTGACATCAGCGGCGACGGAATCCCCGACCTTCTCGCCACCACCAGCACTGGCGACCTCGACCTGATCACCGGCGACACCGACTCGGCACAGAGCGCAGCCCCGAGCCAGACCGGCCCGCTCACCGGCACCCCGCCGCCCATCACCGGTCCCGTCACCGTCTCCACGGCCGCCCAGTCACCCGACGGGACCGGATGGAACAACTATCTCGTCGCTCACCGCGGCAACCTGCACGGCGCCGACGTCGACGACCTGTTCGCCTACAACAAGCAGACCAAACAGCTCTACGTCTACCAGAACGACCTCGATCCAACCGACGACAACGCCTTCCCCCGCGTCAAATGGTCCACCTACCCCGGCTTCATCAGCAAGCGCTCAGAAATCGTCGTCAAGGATGGTTGCGAATCGGCCGCCATCACCCCGGACGACTCCCGCTGCCGCACCGCCGACTACGACGCCTCCGGCTGGAACATCACCCAGCTCATCACTCCCGGCAACGTGTTCGGCAACACGCAGAACAACCCCGCCGTCATCACGGTCGAGAACAAACGACTGTGGATCTACCAGACCACACAGGGCAAGCACCTCCACAACCCGATCCTGCTCGGTGACGGTGACTGGTCCGGCTACACACTGATCGCGCCAGGCACGGTCGGCGGCACCCTCACCACTGATACCGCTGGCAAGGGGAGCATCACCGGCGGATCCCCCGTTCTGTGGGCCCGCGACGACACCAGCGGCACAGTTCTCACCTTCCCGATCACCGTGGAACCCAACACAAAGACCCCCACGCTGCTCCACGCCCCGGTGCGCACCGCCTTCACCTCCGCTGTGGCCGCTTCTGGGGGCGGAAAGCTCTGCCTCGACGTGTACGGCGGCGGCACGGCCGACGGTACGAAGGTTCAGACCTGGGGATGCAACCAGACCCGCGCCCAGACCTGGTCGATGATGTCCGACGGCACGATCCGTGCCCTGGGCGGCTGCCTCGATGTCTACAGCGCCGGCACAGCCAACGGCACACCCGTCCAGCTCCATTCGTGCAACGGTACGCCCGCGCAGGAATGGGTCCTCAACACCTCGGGCAGCCTCAAGAACCCGAACTCCGGCAAATGTCTGGACGACCCGAACGCCAGCCCCACCGCCGGCACACAGCTACAGATCTACACCTGCAATGGCACGGCGGCCCAGAACTGGACCACTGGTGCCACCCCCGGGTGGCAGAGCAACCTGGCCACTCCGCTGGCTCCGGTCCTGTCGTCTACGAAGTACCCGGCGGTAATGTCTCCCGGCGATCTCAACAGCATTGCCGGCGGCCCGGACGGCCTCCCCGAGCTGTACGCGGTCGACAGCACCGGACAGCTCATGGAGTATCCGGGCGCCACACCCCAAGGTCAGGTCGCCGCATTCTCCGCCCCCGCATCGCTAGGCGCCGTGGGCAACACCTCAACCCACAACTGGCGCCTCAACGAAGGCACGGGCGCCACTGCGTCCGATGATCCGGGAGACCTCAACGCCGATTTGGCCGGCGCGTATGCCTGGACGAACGACACCACACGCGGGAAGGTGCTCCAGCTCTCCGGGACTACCGGGTACGCCGCCACCACCGGCCCAGCCGTGAATACGGCTGGCAGTTTCACCGTCTCGGCCTGGGTCAAACTCGGATCGCTGACCAGCAACTCCACCTTTGTGTCCCAATCGGGCTCCGTCGGGAACGTGAGTGGATTCCAACTCTATTACTCCTCCGGTGCGAAGGCGTGGGCCTTCGGTCGCCACACCGACGGCACCGCAACCTCCTCATTCTCCGCCGCCTACGGGTCCGGAACGCCGGTTGCGGCTGGGCGTTGGACTCATCTGGTCGGCGTCTTCGACGCCGCAGCGAACGAGATGCTGGTGTACGTAGACGGCCGTCTCGCCGGGGCGCACGCCTACACAGGCATCGATTGGAACGCAGACAATGCGGTGCAGATAGGCCGCAAGGTAGCCGGCACTGTATACGCCGAGTACGCCAACGGCTCTGTGAGCGACATACGGATCTACCCGACCGCTCTGCCCGCAGCGAACGCTGCCGCCACGGGCGAGCTGCCAAGAATCACCCAGCTCGACTGACGGAAAGACGGTGGGTGGTACGCAACCACGTACCACCCACCGCAATCAGCGACCTGTATTCTGCAGTCGCGAGAAGGAAAGTTAATACATCTCCTCAAGAGTGAGCCCTGTATCCAGATCACGTTCCCTACGCTCGCGCTGGTCACATACGCGTTCTGGCACAACTCCAGCCCCGAGCGCGGCACGATCCGGGCGTTGGGCAGGGCGGGGCGGGGAGGCGGTCGCCGGGGTAGCCGTCGACGCGAGCAGCAGCCGGAATCCGTCCTTTGACCAGCAATAGTTCACCCCGTCACGAACTCCAGCCGGGGAGAATCCGGGGAGAACGAGGGCCCGTTGGGGAGCGGCTGGGGAGAATCGACCGCGTAAACCGGCGTCACCATGAAAGCCCCGGAAACGAGCAAACTCGCAGGTCAGCACGGCCGATACAGCCATCTGTGCAGGTCAGCGTCCCGAGGACGAGGACTTCTTGAAGATCTTCTCGAAGTCGAGGCGGGTGACGGCCTCGACGGTGGAGGAACGCTGCGGCAGCTTGTACTCGGCCAGGGTGTCCAGGGTGCGCGGGTCGAGCAGCTTCAGGAGGAAGCCGCCGAAGGTGCCGCAGACGGTGACCAGACGGCCGCCGGCGTCGAAGGTGACGGTGGCGCACTCGCCGCCGACGGCGGCGATCTTCTCGCTGGTGACCCGCGGGTCGCGCCCGAGCGGCCCGGACCAGGGGTAGGTGCCGCTGCCCGCGCCGTCGGCGTGCATGCCGCTGCGGCCGTTGGGGGCGAGGTACGGGTGCCGGACGGGCCCGTCGCCGGGCACGGGCCGGGCGGTGGCGGGGGCGCCTTCGTAGTGGTCGACGAGGCGGTGGCCGGGGGCGAGGGGTATCTCCTCGGCCTGGGCGACGGGCGCGGAGCCCGCCAGGAGGGTCGCCGCGAGCGCGGCGACCAGCGCGAGCGCGCGTGCTCGTCTGCGGGGCGGTGGGGTGGTCAAAGCGGCTCCTCGGGGTCCTGACGTGTGTCGCGCCGGCGGCAGACGTCAGGGCCGAGTGCGTGAGATGTACATGGAACTGCCCTGTGTTTCACGGGCAGTTCACGGAGGTACACACGCCGAAACGATCACGGTCTGAGGCTGGAGACCACGTCGGCGGTGGCGGCCACGCCGTTGTGGATGGTGGGCGCCATGCTGGTGCCGGCGAGGAAGAAGCCGAGCAGGGCGCAGACGAGGGCGTGGGTGATCTTCAGCCCGCCGGTCCGCAGGAAGATCACGGCCAGCACCAGCAGCAGCAGCACGACAGAAATGGAAACGGCCATCGCTCTCACGTCCCTCCGTCGCCGCACCGGAATTGCGGCGTTCGGGGGACAGTGTGGCGGAATGCGCGATCCGTCCGGGCGTATGGCGGGGCGGCCATACGGGTGAGATTTCGGTCAGGCCGCGGTGGGCAGGCAGTCCTTCCATTCGACCGTACGGTCGCACCAGCGGTTCAGCAGGACGCGGTCGTGACCGACGGCGAGGAGGCCGGCGCCGGTCTCCTCGCGATAGGTCTCGACGGCGGCGACGAGGGCCGCGGTGGTGGAGGCGTCGAGCATGGCGGTCATCTCGTCGCAGATCAGCCAGCGGGGGCGCAGCGTCAGCGCGCGGGCCAGGCAGGCGCGTTGGAGCTGGCCGTCGCTGACCTCGTGGGGGCGGCGGCCGAGGAGGTCGGGGGTGAGGCCGACGGCCGGGGCGAGGGCGGCGACCCGCTCGCGGGCCTCGGTGCGGCGGCCGGTGGCGCGCAGGGGTTCGGCGATCACGTCGGCGAGGGTGAGGCGGGGGTCGGCGGCGGTGCGGGGCTGCTGGAAGACGACGCCGACGGCGGTGCGCCGGGCGCGCGGGGCGCGGTGGCGCCAGGCCCGTACCTCGGTGCCGTCGAGGACGAGGCGGCCCGCGTCGGGGCGGTGGAGGAGGGCGGCGACCCTGGCGAGGGTGGACTTGCCGCAGCCGCTGGGGCCGAGCAGTCCGACGGACTCGCCGGGGGCGACGGTGAGGGAGGCGCCGCGGAAGACGGGGGCGCGGCGCTCGTATCCGGCGGTGACGGAGTCGAGTTCAAGCACGGGGCTGCTCCGGATGGTGGCAGGCGACGCCGGCCGCGGGTTCGGGGCGGATGGCGCAGCGGGCGGTGGCGCGGGGGCAGCGCGGGGCGAAGGCGCAGCCGTCGGGCAGGGCGGAGAGTTCCGGCGGCATGCCGGGGACGGGGGTGAACGCCCGGTCGGGCAGCGCGTCGAGGAGCCCGCGGGCGTAGGGGTGGCGGGGTCCGGTGGGGCCGAAGAAGCGGTGGGCGGGGGCTACTTCGACGATCCGGCCCGCGTACATGACGGCGACGCGGTCGGCGATGCGTGCGGCGGCGGCGAGGTCGTGGGTGATGAGGAGCAGGGCGCGGCCCTCGTCGGCGTGGCGGCGCAGTTCGTCGACGGTGCGGTCGACGAGGTCGCGGTCGAGGCCGGTGGTGGGTTCGTCGGCGAGGAGCAGCCGGGCGTCGCCGATGAGGGCGAGGGCGGTGGCGGCGCGCTGGGCGAGGCCGCCGGAGAGTTCGTGCGGGTACCGGTCGAGGTGTCCGGCGGGGAACGCGGCCCGGTCGGCGGCGTCCTCGGCGGCCTTGCGCCTGGCCCGGCGGGAGGTCCCGGTGAGGGCGCGGACGGTCTCCTCCAGGTGGGACCGCACGGTCCGGACGGGGGTGAGGTGGGCGGCGGGGCTCTGCGGTACGAGGCCGACGCGCCGGCCCCGTACGGTGCGGGCGAGGGTCTTCTCGTCGGCGGCGAGGAGGTCCGTGCCGTCGAGGAACGCCGTACCGGACGTCTCGGCGTTCCCGGGGAGGAGGCCGAGGAGGGCGGAGGCGAGGACGGACTTGCCGCAGCCGCTCTCCCCGACGAGGGCGAGGCACTCCCCCGCCGCGAGGTCGAAGCCGGCGTCGCCGACGGCGGCGACGGTCCGCCCGCCGGGCAGCCGGAAGCGGACGGTGAGGCCGCGGACGCTGAGGACGGCGTCCCCGGCCCGCTCGGCCGTGACGGCCTGAAGGGCGCGTGCGATGCGGGCGGTCACAGGGGCAGCTCCGATCGGCGGCGCGGGTTGAGGCGGTCGCGCCAGACGCCCGCGAGGCCGGCGATGGCGAGGGTGGGGACGATGAGGAGGAGACCGGGGAAGAGGGTGGGCCACCAGTCGCCGGCGAGCAGCGAGGAGCGGGCGTTCTGCACGAGGTTGCCGAGGCTCGCCTGGTGGCTGGGGAGGCCGAGGCCGAGGAACGACAGCGCGGACTCGTGCCACATGGCGTGCGGGACCATGAGGACGGCGGCCAGTCCGGCCTGGGGCAGGACGGCGGGCAGCAGGTGCCGGACGGCGACGCGCCATCGGCTCGCGCCACCGGAGACGGCGGCGTCCACGAACGGCCGGCCGCGCAGCGAGAGGACCTCGGCGCGGACGATCCGGGCGGTGGAGAGCCAGTGGGTGACGGCGACGGAGGCGATGACGGGCCAGACGCCGGGGCGGAAGAGGGCGACGACGAAGATGCCGAGCAGCAGGTGGGGCACGGAGGAGAAGGCGTCGACCAGCCGCATGAGGGTGCGGTCGGTCCAGCCGCCGAGGGCTCCGGCCGCAGCTCCGACGGCGGTGCCGACGACGGTGGCCACGAGTGCGGCGACGAGGCCGACGAGGAGCGAGATCCGCAGGCCGTGGATGCAGCGCAGGAGGAGGTCGCGGCCGAGGTCGTCGGTGCCGAAGGGGTGGTCCCAGGACGGCGGGAGGAGTTTGCGGGAGAGGTCGACGGCCTGCTCGTCGAGCTGCACGAGCGGGGGCACGAGGAGCACGGCGAGGACGAGGACGGCGACGGTGCCGGCGGAGGTCCGGAGCCGCAGCCGGTGGGTGCGCGGGTCAGCCATCGAAGCCCGCCCTCGGGTCGGCGAGTCCGTACAGCAGGTCGGAGAGGAGGTTGCCGAGGAGGACGGCGGCGGTGGCGAGGACGGTGAGGGCGGCGAGCAGCGGGAAGTCGACGGAGGTGGCGGCGGTGACGGTGGCGGCGGCGATGCCGGGCCAGCTGAAGACGGTCTCCACCAGGAGGGCTCCGGTGATGAGTTCGGGGACGCGGGAGCCGACGAGGGTGAGCATGGGGAGCATGCCGGAGCGGAGGGCGTGGCCGGTGAGGACGGTGCGTTCGCGCAGGCCGCGGGCGCGGGCGCCGCGCACGGGGTCCTCGTCGAGCGCGTCGCCGACGCCCTGGCGGACGTACAGGAAGAACCAGGGCAGCTGGGAGAGGCCGAGGACGAGCGCGGGCAGCACGAGGTGGCGGGCCACCTGACCGGCGGTGACGGTGTCGCTGCCGGTGTCGGTGAGCCCGCCGGCGGGCAGGACGCCGAGCTTCAGGGCGAAGAACCAGACGGCGAGGAGGCCGAGCCAGAAGGCGGGGGCGGCTTCCAGGGTGTACGCGGCGGAGCTGACGGCCCGGTCGAGGAGGCCGCCGCGGCGGCGTCCCGCGAGGACGCCGAGCAGGGTGCCGAGGGCGAGGGCCACGGCGAAGGCGGTGGCGGCGAGGAGGACGGACCAGCCGAGGCGTTCGCCGATGACCTCGGTGACGGGGCGGCGCAGCACGGCGGAGTCGCCGAGGTCGCCGGTGAGGGCCGAGGTGAGCCACTCCCACCAGCGGGTGAGGAGGGGCCGGTCGACGCCGAGGTTGGCGCGGAGCTGGTCGAGGTTCTGCTGCGAGGCGGTGAGTCCGGCGGTGCCGGCGTAGGCCTTGACGGGGTCGAAGGGGGAGGCTTCGGCGACGGCGAACACCGCCAGGGTGACGCCGAGGAGGACGGGTACGGCGGCGAGTGCCCGCCGCCCCGTCATCCGGGCCATGGCCCCCCAGGGGAGGCGGCGGGTCACTTCTTCGGCTTCCAGTCCTCGACGTTCCACCAGGGGCCGGAGGCGAGGCCGTGGTCGTGGGGTTCGGTCTGGGTGCCGGGTCCGTCCCAGGCGTCGTTCATGACGTAGAGGTGGTCGATGTGGGTGAGGAAGGTGTAGCCGGGGTTCTTGGCCAGTTCGCGCTGGACGGTGTCGTACGCGGCGCGCCGCTTGCCGGGGTCGTCGGTGCGGCGGCCGTCCTCCAGGGCGCGGTCGACGGTCGGGTTGTCGTACCGGGCCATGTTGTTGAAGCCGTCGCCGGCGAGGGTGGACTTCAGCAGGAGGTACTGGTCGAAGTCCGGGTCGCCGGGCGAGCCGCCGCCCGCGAGGACGGCGTCGGTCTTCATGCGGGGTTCGATGACCTCCCAGGTGCCCGCCTGGGTGGTGATGTCGAGGCCGGCCTTCTTGGCGTCGGAGGCGTAGGCGAGGGCGTGGTCCTGGCGGAGCTTGTCGCCGGAGAGGTACCAGAGGGGGAAGGCGGCGCGGACGCCGTTCCTGACGCGGATGCCGTCGGGGCCGGGCTTCCAGCCGGCCTCGTCGAGGATCTTCCGCGCGCCGTCGAGGTCGTGGCGCCGTTCGGTGCCCTTCGCGAACCAGGGGCTGTCGGTGGGGACGGGTCCGTAGGCGGGCTTTCCGGCGCCTTCGAGGATCTTGTCGACCATGGCCTGCCGGTCGACGGCGAGGTCGAGGGCGCGGCGGACGGCGGTGTCGCCCGCGACCTGGTTGCGGGTGGGCAGGGTGACCGTGCGGTAGTCGAAGGTCTTCGCCGTCCACGTCTTCTTCACCCGGTCGCCCTTGAAGCCGGCGGCGAGGTTGGGCGGGAGGACGGCGCCGTCGAGGTCGCCGGCGCGCAGGCGGGTGGCGCGGACGTCGTCGTCCTTGATGATCGCCATGGTGAACCTCTTCACCGCGGGCGCGCCGTTCCAGTAGCGGGGGTTGGCGGCGAAGGTGAGCTTCTCGCCCTTGGACCAGCCGGTGAGGACGTACGGCCCGGTGCCGATCGGCTTGTGGGTGAAGGCGCCGGTGTTGACGTCCTGCTCCGCGGTGACGTGCTCGGGGGCGATGGCGTGGACGGTGCGCTGGGCGAAGGGCGCGTAGGGGTACTTGAGCCGGAAGACGACGGTGCCGTCGCCGACGGCCTCGACGCTCTCGAGGGCGTCGAGTTCGGTGCGGGAGGGGTTGTTCGTCCTCGGGTCGAGGATCGTCCGGTAGGTGTGGACGACGTCCTTCGCGGTGAAGGGGACGCCGTCGCTGAAGGTGACGCCCTTGCGGAGGGTGTACGTGTAGGTGAGGCCGCCGTCGCTGACGCGCGGCAGCCGCACGGCGAGGGCGGGTTTCAGCCTCATGTCGGCGTCGAAGGCGAGGAGCCCGTCGAAGATCTTGGAGTTGCCGTCCTTGCCGTAGCCGAGGAGGGGGCTGAGGGTCTCGGGCTCGTAGGCGATGCCGACGACCGCGGAATCCCTGGGTCCGCCGGAGCCGCCGGCGGTGGAGCCGGGATTCGTGCAGGCCGCGACGGCGAGGGCGAGCGCCCCTGTGAGTATCGCGGCGGTCGCTCGGCGGACGGATCGGGCGGCCAAGGTGTCCACACCCCTCTTGAAGATCAACTGTTATTGCGAACAGCTCGCAATTAAACAATATGTAAAGGGGTGCGGACACAGGGGCCCCTTACCTGGGTGCGATCAGGCGCTGCACCCGGGTGCGGGCGGATCCCTTACGCGGGCGCCTGAAGGTCCATCAGGTCGGCGATCACGTCCTGGTGCCGGCCCGTCGAACCGAGCGCGATCTGGTCGGACTTGGCCCGCTTCAGCGCCAGGTGCGCCGGGTGCTCCCAGGTCATCCCGATCCCGCCGTGCAGCTGCACGCACTCCTCCGCGGCGCGCACCGCCGTCCTGGAGCAGTACGCCTGGGCGACCGCCACGGTCAGCGGGGCGTCCGGGCTGCCGGTGGCGAGGGCGTCGGCGGCCGCGCGGGCCACCGCCCTGGCCCCGACGAGGTCCAGCCAGAGCTGCGCCATGCGGTGCTTGAGGGCCTGGAAGGAGCCCACGGGCCGGTTGAACTGATGGCGCTCGCGGGTGTACCGGACGGTCTCCTCCAGACACCACTCCGCGAGGCCGAGCTGCTCGGAGGCGAGCAGTCCGCCCCCCGCGAGCAGCCCGCGCCGGACGGCCGCACGGGCCGCGTCGCCGTCGGCGAGCCGGGTGCCGCTCCCGGGCTCCGTGGTGACGCGGGCCAGGGGACGGGTGAGGTCGAGCGGGGTCTGCGGCTCGACCGTCGCCTCTCCGGCCGGTACGGCGTACAGGCCGTCGGCGCGCGGCACGAGCAGGACGTCGGCGACGACGGCGTCGGCCACGCCCGCGACGGTGGGACCGGGTCGCGGCTCGACGCCCGGCGCGGTCGACAGCGGCACCGCGAGGACCGCGACGCGCTCGCCGGAGGCGAGTGCGGCGAGCAGCTCCGCCGCCGGGTCGCTCTCCCCCGCGAGGGCGAGCAGCGTCTCCGTGGCGACCACCGCGCTCGTGAGGTACGGCAGCGGCGTCACCGCGCGGCCCAGCTCCTCCAGGACCACGGCGGCCTCGCGGTGGCTCGCGCCCTGGCCGCCGAGGGCCTCGGGCACGAGGAGCCCCGCGGCGCCGATGTCGCCCGCGAGGGACTTCCAGAGACCGGGGACGTAGGGGCTGTCCGTCTCGATCCGGTCGAGGAGGGTCTGGTGGCCGGCCCGGTCGGCGAGCAGCGCACGGACGGCCGCCCGCAGGTCGTCCTCGGTCTCGGAGTACAGCAGATCGGTCTGTGCCGTCATCGGGTCAGGTCCTTCCAGGCGACGTCCTTGTCGTTGCGGGGCTCCGAGGGCAGGCCGAGGACCCGCTCGGCGACGATGTTGAGGAGCACCTCGCTGGTCCCGCCCTCGATCGAGTTGCCCTTGGAGCGCAGATACCTGTATCCGGCGTCCCGGCCGGTGAAGTCGACGAGTTCGGGGCGACGCATCTCCCACTCTCCGTACAACAGGCCTTCTTCGCCGAGGAGTTCGACCTCCAGGCCACTGATGGCCTGGTTGAGCCGGGCGAAGCCGAGCTTCATGGCGCTGCCCTCGGGGCCGGGCTGTCCGGCGACGAGCTGCTGGCGGAGGCGCTCGCCGGTGAGCCGGGCGACCTCGGCGTCGACCCAGAGGTCGAGGAGGCGGCGGTGCAGTTCACGGGTGCGCAGCTCGGGGCGCTCGCGCCAGGTCGCGGCGAGCTTCCCGATCATGCCGCCCTCGCGGGGGATGCGGGCGCCGCCGATGGAGACCCGCTCGTTCATGAGGGTGGTCTGGGCGACCCGCCAGCCGTCGCCGACCTCGCCGAGGCGGTGGGCGTCGGGGATGCGGACGCCGGTGAGGAAGACCTCGTTGAACTCGGCCTCGCCGGTGATCTGGCGCAGCGGCCTGACCTCCACGCCGGGGTCGGTCATGTCGCAGACGAAGTAGGTGATGCCCCGGTGCTTGGGCGCCTCCGGGTCGGTGCGGGCGATGAGGATGGCCCAGCGGGCGATGTGCGCGCTGGAGGTCCACACCTTCTGCCCGTCGATCACCCAGTCCTCGCCGTCCCGTACGGCACGGGTGCCGAGGGCGGCGAGGTCGGAGCCCGCTCCGGGCTCGCTGAAGAGCTGGCACCAGACCTCCTCGCCGACCCAGAGGGGCCGCAGGAAGCGGGACCTGACCTCTTCGGAGCCGTACGCGAGGAGGGTGGGGGCGGCCATGCCGAGGCCGATGCCGATCCGGCGCGGGTCGTTGTCGGGGGCGCCCGCGGCGGCGAGTTCGGCGTCGACGACGGCCTGGAGGGCGCGGGGCGCGTCGAGTCCGCCGAGGCCGACCGGGTAGTGCACCCAAGCGAGTCCGGCGTCGAAGCGGGCCTTGAGGAAGTCGGTGCGGTCGGTCGTGGCCGGCGGATGCTCGGCGAGCAACTGTCGTGTGCGGGTGCGGAGTTCCTCGGCGTCGGTCATGCGTGGGCTCCTTCCGGGAGGACGACCAGACGGCCGGTGGTGGTGCCGTCGGCGACGCGCTGGACGGCGTCGGCCGCACGGGCGAAGGGGACGCGTTCGCCGATGAGCGGCTTGATGAGCCCCTTGGCGGCGTAGCCGGTCAGGGTCTCGTGGCAGCGGGCGATCGAGGCCGGGTCCTTCGCCGCGTACAGGCCCCAGTGGAGGCCGAGGATCGAGTAGTTCTTCACCAGGGCGTGGTTCAGGGCGGGAGCGGGGACGGTGCCGCTCGCGAAGCCGACGATCACGATCCGGCCCTCGAAGGCGACGCACTTGGCGGACTGCTGGTAGGCCTCGCCGCCGACCGGGTCGTAGATCACGTCCGCGCCGCGGCCGCCGGTGGCCGCCTTGACGGCGGCGACGACGTCCTCGGAGCGGCGGTCGATCACCAGGTCGCAGCCGAGGGCGCGGGCGACGGCCGCCTTCTCGGGGCCGCCGACGACGCCGATGACGGTGGCGCCGGCCGCCTTGCCGAGCTGGACGGCGGCGCTGCCGACGCCACCCGCCGCCGCGTGGACGAGGAGGGTCTCGCCCTCCTTCAGGGCGGCGCGGCGGTGCAGGCCGAACCATCCCGTCTGATAGCCGATGTGCAGGGCGGCGGCCTCGGCGTCGTCGAGCGCGTCCGGGGCGGGCAGGAGTCCGGCGGCGTCGGCGAGGGCGTACTCGGCGAAGCCGCCGTGCGGGAGGGCCGCGGTGGTGATGACGCGACGCCCGTCCCCGGTCTCGGCGCAGACCTCGACGCCGGGGGTGAAGGGCAGCGGGGGCCGCACCTGGTAGTGGCCGCGGCAGAGCAGCGCGTCGGGGAAGTTGACGTTCGCGGCGCGGACGCGGAGGAGGACCTGGCCTTCGCCGGGCGCGGGCGGTTCCACCTCCTCGCGGCGCATCACCGCGCCCGGTTCGCCGTTCTCGTGCACACGCCATGCCTGCATCCGGAATGCCTCCTCCGTACCGAGTGGTCGGTGGCATACTAAGCGGTCGCTTGCCCTGGGGGAACGGCTCAGCCGGACTTCTTGGGGCGCGCCCTGACGTGCATGCGCTCCCCCTGCGGCCCGAACAGGCTCAGGAACTCCACCGGCCCCTCGGCCGTCGGCCCGAACCAGTGCGGGACGCGCGTGTCGAACTCGGCGGCCTCGCCGGCGGTCAGGACGACGTCATGCTCGCCCAGGACGAGCCGGAGCCTGCCGGAGAGCACGTACAGCCATTCGTACCCCTCGTGCACCCGGGGCTCCGGGCTGTCGTACGGCTTCTCCTGGATCACCTTGTACGCCTGGAGCCCGCCGGGCTGCCGGGTCAGCGGGTACATCGTCCGGCCGTGGCGCACGATGGGCTTCGCCCTGACCCGGGGGTCGCCCACCGGCGGGGCGCCGACCAGCTCGTCCAGGGGGACCTGGTGGGCGCGGGCGAGCGGCAGGAGCAGTTCGAGGCTGGGCTTGCGCCGGCCGGACTCCAGCCGGGAGAGGGTGCTCACGGAGATCCCCGTGGCGGCCGAGAGGTCGGCGAGGGTCACCCCCCGGTCACGGCGGACGCGGCGGAGCCGGGGGCCGACCTCGGTCAGTACGGCGTCGATGCGGTCGTCTTCGGTCATGGCACCAGTCTTGCAGAACCGGCAAGATTTCTTGCGATCACGGCTGGCTCCGACCGAGTCTCGACGTATGAACGCACAGACGGACGACAGGTACGACGCGGCACTGCTCGACGCGGCCGGGGTCGAGGTCGTGGCCGGGGAGGTCGCCGGGCTCGCCGTCGAGGACGACCGGCCGAGGCGATCGGCGACGAGCTGCTGCTCGTGGATCCGGAGGCGGAGACGGCCCGTCGGCCGGCCGGATGAATGAGGGCGGTTGGGGCTGCGTCACGCGGGCCCAAGGGTGAGGATCGGCCATGGTGACCACAATCGGCCACGTACGACATAAGGACGGGACACCTCCATGCTCGGTACGCAGTTCACCAAGGGCTCCCCCAACTGGCTCGACCTCGGCAGCCCCGACACGGAGGCCGCCGCCGCGTTCTACGGCGCAGTCTTCGGCTGGGACTTCCGGTCGGCGGGTCCGGACGCCGGAGGCTACGGCTTCTTCCAGCAGGACGGCGCCACGGTCGCCGCGCTGGGGCCGCTCGACGAGGGCGCGCACAGCGCCTGGACGGTCTACTTCCAGACCCCGGACGCGAGCGCCACCCAGAAAGCCTCGGAGGCCGCGGGCGGCACCACGCGCACCGAGGCCTTCGACGTCATGGACGCGGGCCGCATGGCCAACCTCACCGACCCGGCGGGCGCCGAGTTCGCCGTCTGGCAGCCCGGGACGGTGCAGGGCCTGGAGAAGACCTCCTCCCCCAACACCCTCCTCTGGGCCGAACTCCACGTCCCCGAACCGGAGTCCACGCTCGGCTTCTACAAGTCCCTGTTCGACTGGCGCTGGGCGCAGATGGACGCCCCCGGCATGACCTACCGCGTCATCTCCACCGCCGAGGGCGACCAGGAGGACGCCTCCTTCGGCGGCGCGGCGGAGGCACAGGAAGGGATGAAGCCGTCCTGGGTCCCGTACTTCGCGGTCGAGGACGCCGACGCGACCTCCCGCTCGGTCCAGGGCAACGGCGGCCAGGTCCTGATGCCCGCCGCCGACATCCCCGACGTCGGCCGCATCGCCTGGCTCGCGGACCCCTTCGGCGCGATCTTCGCGGTCCTGAAGCCGTCACCGAGGATGTGACCGGCCGGTCTGCTGTTCCTGGCGGTGGCCGGGGTTTCCCGCGCCGGCCACCGCGGGCGGTGATCCCGTGGGATCCGCACGTGTCGGGCAGGGTACGGCTCCCGACGCGTGCGGGCTGTCAGCACTGCCAGGAACAGACCGCCTCCATGCACATCCCGCAGGCGAACACGTAGGCACAGCCGGTGCCGAAGTACGGGGGTCCTTCCTGATCCCGCTTGTCCTCGAACTGGGCGACGAAGTCCATGACACGTCCGCAGGAAGGACAGGACGGCGTCTCGTCCTGCTGCAACCAGTCGGGCCGACCACCGAGTTGGCCCAGCACGGGAAAGTTCACGGTGCTCGCAGCGTCCTTGTGCTCAGGGACGTCCACGCAGAACGTGGTGAGCGCGGTGGCTGCCGCCAAGCTCGTGCGCCCGTCGTCCGGCGCCGCATGCGGAGTCAGCCCCCGGGCGGAAAAGACGCGAGCCCGATTGGCTCCGGCCCACGGATGCCGCTCCTCGCATTCCCCGGGACTGTTGCGGCACATGAAGACGCACACGACGTGATCGCGCAGATCCAGATGCGCCAGAAACAGCATGGGCCGCTCGCACGAGGAGCACAGCGGCCATCTGAACGTCGGTGGAGCCAGGGGGAGGCCTCCCCAGCGGGAGACCGGTGCCGTAGGCGCGGTCCTTCCGCCGGAGAGCAACGACGTCGTCACCCTCACAAGATAGACCGCGCGGCGACGACCGCAGAGTCGCGACGCGGGCCGTTGCGCGGCCCTGGTCGGACGGCCGGGCAGGGGTCAGTACGTCACGGTGATGCGTCGTGCCGGGCCGTCCACTCGGACCAGGCCCCCGTAGAGGATCACCAGTTGGGGATCGGTGTGCCCGAGGTCGACGTCGAAGACCGCCATGGTCCGTGGGGCGTAGGTCGCCGGCGCGCGCAGCACCGCCTCGCGCTGCTGCGCGGTGTCACGTTCGATCTCGCGGTCGGCCATCAGCAGCCAGGAGAGGATCTCCGGATTGCCGCCCCAGGCCCGGCCCTCGACCGTGCGCTCGGGTCGGTGCCAGATCCAGCCGTCCGCGGGCTCGGAGCCGGGTTCCGCGTCGAACGTGGCCGGTTCCGCCCAGTCGCGGTCGGTCTTCGGCGTCACGGTACCGCTCGGCGGGGCGGAGTTCGTAGGGGCCGCGGGTGAACAGGGCCGCGCGTACGGAGTCGGCGGTCAGGGGGTGAAGTGTGTACGGACGGCCGGACTCGGTCATCAGGCAGCCCCGTGGTAACCGACGATGCCCGGGTTCCGCAGCAACATCAGCAGATTGATGTTGTCGCTGGTGCCGAAGAAAGGCTTGGGGTGGGCACGGATCAGCTCTCGGTCGAGCAGCGGGAGCACGGTGAGCTGGTCGTCGCCGCCGATGCACGCCAGGTCCCCCGCCCCGTGCAGGACCGCGTCGGCGCTGACGATGTCTGCTCCCCGGCCGGCCGCCGGCGGACGGCTCACAGGCCGGGGAGCACGCACTCAGCGGGCGAAGAGTTCGAACGTCACCGCCGGGCGGTCGCCGAAGCGGGCGGAGGCTCGGGACGTCGCCGTGGTGAGGAAGTCGCGGACGTAGGCCTCCGGGTCCTCGTCCGTCAGGGCCTCGATGTAGGCGCGGTGGCAGAGGAGGGAGCGGATCGCGCGGTCCAGGCCGGGGGTCGCGTCGGCCGCGTGGGTCGGGGTGCTGGAGGCGGCCACCGCCACCCAGCGGACGCCGTTCCAGGGGGCGAGGCCCTGTTCCTCGGTCAGTTCGGGGAAGATCCAGCGGTTGCCCGCGTCGGCCGCCGCGTCCAGGGTGGCGCGCCCGACGGCCAGGTGGTCGGGGGTGTTCCAGGGGGCGCCCGGGCCCCCGCCCCAGGTGTCGCGGTGGTTGAGGGTGATCACGAGCTCCGGGCGGTGGCGCCGGATCGCGGCCGCGATGTCACGGCGCAGGCCGAGGCCGTACTCGATCACGCCGTCGCGGTGGTCGAGGAACTCGACCGTGTCCACGCCGACGACAGCGGCGCTGTCCCGCTGCTCCTGCTCGCGGAGCGGGCCGCAGACGTCGGGGGCGAGGGTGTCGATGCCGGCCTCGCCTCGGGTCGCGAGGACGTACGTGACCTCCTTCCCCTCGTCCGTCCAGGCGGCGATCGCGGCCGCGCAGCCGTACTCCAGGTCGTCGGGGTGGGCGACGACGCACAGCGCGCGCTGCCAGTCGCCGGGCATCTCCAGGAGGTTCTCGTTGTCGATCATGAGCGCAGGATACGGGCGGCGTCCGACGCCGTGGGGCGGAACGCTCCGGCCAGGATGACCGAGCGTGAGATGTGGCGCGGGCGGTCGGGGTTGAGGCCGCGCCGGTCCGCGAGGGCGACCGCGAGCCGCTGGGCGCGGACGAGGGCCGCGACCGGGTCGATCGCGTCGGCGGCGAACAGCGCGCCCGTGGACTCCACTTCGTCGCGGAGACCGGACGGCTCCGGGCCGATGCAGCAGACCAGGCTCGCACGGTCGCTGATGCTGATCGGGCCGTGGCGGTACTCCATCGCCGCGTACGACTCCGTCCAGGCGCGGGCCACTTCGCGGAGCTTCAGCGCCGCCTCGTCGGCGAGCCCGACGGTCCAGCCGGTGCCGAGGAAGGTGAACTGGCCGCGCCGCTCCCAGGCGGCGGGCAGCTGCTCGTACAGGACGAGTTCGGCGTCGGCGATCGCGGGCCCGAGGTCCACCCCGAGCCCCGCGCGCAGGAGTTGGAGGGCGGTGGTGGCGAACCGGGTCTGGACGACGGAGAGTTCGTCGGCGAAGCCGAGGTCGACGATCCGGTCCGCGAGCCGCCCGGCGGGGCTGTCGGGGACGCCGGTGACCACGAGCGTCGGGACGCGGCCGGCGGCGCCGGCGAGCAGGTCCACGACCTCCGTGGTGATGCCGGAGCGGGTGAGGGCGACGATCCGGTCGTAGCCGCGGCCGAGCGGGGTCGCGTCGGAGGCGGGGAACGCGTCGGTCTCGCCCGCGCCGAGGGACTCCCGCAGGGCCGCGTAGGCGCGGGCGATGAAGTACGAGGTGCCGCAGCCGACGACCGCGACGCGCTCGCCCCGGGCGGGCAGCAGGGCGGCGTCGCGGTCGGCGATCTCGGCGGCGCGGCGCCAGCAGTCGGGCTGGCCGGCGATCTCCGCGCTGACGTGGGTGCTCATGGTCCGGGTCCTCTCCTCACAGGGGCCCTCGCGGGTCCGGACCGAGTTGTATCCGTGCGCGAGCAGAGCACACCATGAGCAATTCGTGCTCAATGCTTGGACTTTTCACACGGCTCCCCGGGCCCGCCCGCCGCAGGAGGCCCGGACCACGAGGCGCGGTCGCAGCTGCACCTGGTGGAGCGGGGCCGCGTCCCCCTCGGCGAGCCGCCGGAGCAGGATCTGCGCGGCGAGGCGGCCGAGCTGGTACTTGGGCGGCGAGACGGCCGTCAGCGGGGTCTCCGCGACATCGGCGAACTCGTTGTCGTAGCTGATCAGGGCCAGGTCCTCGGGCACCCGAACCCCGGCGCGGCGGGCCGCCCCGAGCATCAGGGCGGCCTCCCGGTCGCCGAAGCAGAGCGCGCCGGTGACACCGGAGGCGCGCAGTGCGGCGAGCGCCCGGTCGGCGCGGTCCGGGTCCCAGCGGGCCATCACGTCCCGCTCGTACGCGGGGGCCTCGGGCAGTCCGAGGTCGCTCAGCGCGCGGGCGAAGCCGGACTCGATGGGCGCGGTGGTGGGCGCGTCGGTGCGGGCGACGAGCCCGAGCCGCTCGTGGCCGAGGGCCCGCAGATGCCGCACGGCGTCGTAGGCGCCGCCCTCGTGGTCGGTGCACACGTGCTCGGTGGGGTCGCCGGGTCCGTGGGCGGCGAGCCGGCGCTCGACGAGGACGGCGGGGACGGGCAGGGCGAGGAGCTCCTCGGCGCGCCGTCCCGGGTCGGTCGCGGTGTGCAGGCTGGGGACGAGGAGCAGTCCGTGGACCCCGGCGGAGAGGAGCCGTTCGACGGCGGCGTCCTCCTCGTCGGGGTCGTAGTGCGAGCAGGCGAGGACGAGCCGGGCGCCGGCCGCCGCGAGTTCCTTCTCGATGCCCTGGAGGACGCGCGGGTAGTAGAAGGTGGTGTCGGGGACGAGGACGCCGACGATCCGGCGGTCGGACCGGTCCCGCTCGGGCCGGTGGGCGGAGAAGGTGCCCGCGCCCTGGCGCCGTTCGACGAGCCCCAGGGCGACCAGGTCCTCGTAGGCGCGGCGGACGGTGGTGACGGAGAGGCCGGTCTCGGTGGCGAGGGCCCGCTCGGTGGGGAGCTTGCTGCCGGGGGGCCAGGTGCCGTCGAGGATGCCGCGCCGCAGCTCCGCCATGAGGGCCCGGAACTTCAGCTCCCGGCCGGAGGCCGGTGTCTCGTGTGCCGCCATCCGGGCCCCTTCGCGCAGGCCGGGGCTCGTGCCCCGGTGTCATTGCTGATCGATTGCGCGGCGAATCCTATGACCTGTGCTCTCAGATCTCTCCCCGCGCGAGGGAGAGGAGCCGGTCGAGGACGCGCGGTCCGCCGGCCCGCACCCCGTCGTGCTCGAACTCGTCGGTCACCCAGGTCCGCAGGCCGCGTACGGCACGCGCGGTCTCCAGGGAGTGGGCGGTGTCGACGTACATGTCGTCGTGGTAGACGGCGGCCGCCACCGGGACCTCGTTGGCGGCGAGGCGCTCCGGGTCGTACAGCGGGGTCCAGTCGGTGCGCGCGGCGAGCAGTTCGGCGGTCTCGCGGAGCGGGCGCAGGGCGGGGTCGGTGGTGAAGTGCCAGGGGTGGACGGTCTCGCCGGTGAAGAGCAGCGGCGCGCCCTCGGCGAGGGCCGTGCGGGCGTCGAACTCGGGGTGCTCGGCGCGGACCCGCTCGGCGGCCCAGTCGGTGGGGCCCTGGCCCTGGGCGTAGATGGCCTCGTGGAGCACGGCGTAGAGCGGGTGTCCGGCGTACGAGAGGTGGGCCTGGACCTGTTCGAGGAACGCGTCGGAGAGCGCGGGTCCGCCCGGGGTGGGCACGAAGGCGCCCTCCAGGAGCAGATGGAGCTGGTGGGTGCCCTCGCCGGAGCCGAGGAGGATGCCGAGGGACTGGAAGGCCTCGACGGTGAGGAGGCCGCCGCCGGGGAGGGTGACCTCGTGGTCGAGGAGGTGGGCGGCGATCGCGTTGACCCGTTCGGCGTCCTGGGGGTGGCGGGCGAAGTGGGCCTCGTTCTTCCGCCGGATACGGGGGTAGGCGGCGCGGTAGACCTCGTCGGCGGTCGCGTCCAGGGAGGGCAGGCCGCCGGTGATGAGGACCCGTTCCAGGCCTTCGGGGGCGGTGGAGAGGTAGTGGGTGGCGCAGAAGCCGCCGAAGCTCTGGCCGAGGACGGTCCAGGGGGCGCCACCGGTGAGCCGGCGCCGGATCAGCTCGCAGTCCTTGACGATGGAGTCGGCGCGGAAGTGGGCCAGGTAGTCCGCCTGCTCGGCCGGGCCGCCGCGCAGCGGCAGGGTCTGGCGGTTGGCGGGGGTGGAGCGGCCGGTGCCGCGCTGGTCGAGGAGGAGGACGCGGAACTCCTGCACGGCGCGGCCCAGCCAGGCCTGCGGGCCGATGAAGCGGCGGGCGCCGAAGCCGGGGCCGCCCTCCAGGTAGACCAGCCAGGGCAGCTGCTCGTGGCCGGAGCGGGCCTTGTCGCTCGCGACGACCTCACGGCCGAAGACCTCGATGCGCTCGCCGTCGGGGCGGGTGTGGTCGAGGGGGACGGGGAAGCGGTGGTCGGTGAGGACGAGCCCCGGCTGGCGGTAGGTGGTCAACGCTGCTCCTGCTCCTGTTCGTACGCCCCCGCGAGGAGATTGGATCACACGGCGGGGAGGCTATCCGGGACGGGAGCGTGCCGCCGCGGTCAGCCGGTCGAGAGGACCGCGATCACGTTGCCCGCCGGGTCCGTGAACCAGGCGATGGCGGGGCCGTGTCCGTCGCGCACGACGCCCTTCTCGTCGGCCTCGAAGCCCTCGTAGCGTTCGAACGTCACTCCGCGCCCCGTCAGCTCGTCGACGGCCCGGTCCACGTCGTCGACCTCGAAGTTGAGGATCGTGAAGGTGGCGGGGGTGTGGTTCTCCTTGGGATAGACGAAGACCCGCGCCCCGCCCGGCAGGGTGAGGTTGAGCATCCGCATCCCCTCGGGGCCGGTGTCCTCCACCCGCAGGCCGAGGACGTCGCCGTAGAAGCGGCGTGCGGCGTCGAGGTCGTCGACCGAGAAGCCGCTGTACGCCGTGGACTCGCCGAACATGACGTGCTCCCTTCCGGGGGCCTGACCTGCCAGGCACCCCTTCCAGGATCCTCCGGCTCCGCCGCGCCGTCCGCTCAGGGAGCGATCGGCAGCTGCCGCTTGTGCTCGGTGAGCTCGTAGCGGCGGACGATCGTGGCGTAGGCGGCCTCCGCGACCGGCTTGCCCTCCAGGAAGTCGTCGATGTCGTCGTAGGTGACGCCGAGCGCGTCCTCGTCGGCCTTGCCCGGGTCGAGGGTCTCCAGGTCGGCCGTGGGGGTCTTCCACACCAGCTCGGCCGGGGCGCCCAGCTCGTCGGCGATCGCGCGGACGCGGCGCTTGGTGAGGCCGGTCAGCGGGACGACGTCGGCGGCGCCGTCGCCGAACTTGGTGAAGAAGCCGGAGACGGCCTCGGCGGCGTGGTCGGTGCCGACGACGAGTCCGTCGTGGGCGCCGGCGACCGCGTACTGGGCGATCATCCGCTGCCGGGCCTTGATGTTGCCGTGCACGAAGTCCTGGTGGTGGGCGTCGCGGAAGGTCACGCCGCCGGCGAGGGAGGCCTCCAGGGCCGCGTCACTGGCCGCCTTGACGTCCACGGTGAGGACCCGGTCGGCGCGGATGAAGCCGAGGGCGGTCTGCGCGTCGCGCTCGTCGGCCTGGACGCCGTACGGCAGGCGCATCGCGTAGAAGGTGGCGTCGTGGCCGGCGGCGCGGGCCCGCTCCACGGCGAGCTGGCAGAGCCGCCCGGCGGTGGTGGAGTCGACGCCTCCGCTGATGCCGAGGACGAGGGAGCGCAGTCCGGTGGAGGTGAGCCGCTCGGTGAGGAAGGCCACCCGGCGCTCGATCTCCGCCTTCGGGTCGAAGGTCTCGGCGACCTGGAGGTCCCGGGCGATCTGCAGCTGGAGGGCGGTGGACGCCGGGTCGGTCACGGAGGTCTCCTCATCAGGTCGGTCGGCGGTGTACCCGCTGGTTGCGGGGGTGCACCGGGGTCGACTCTACGCGCCCGCCGACCGGGCTTCGGACGCCTCCGGGGTGCACAGCACCTCGACCCGCTGGACGAGGTTGTTGGCGAAGCCGCCGCGGTTCCAGGGCGGCGCCAGCGGCTGGACGTTCCCGGCGGCGTCGGTGGCCCGGACGGTCAGGTGGCGCAGTCCCGGCGTCGCGGTCCAGGTGGTGCGCCAGGCGGACCAGGCCCAGGGGTGCGCGGGGTCCCGTGCGATCTCGGCGTCGCTCCAGGCCGCGCCGCCGTCCTCGCTGACCTCGACGCGGGTCACCGGGCCGTACCCGGACCAGGCGCGCCCGGTGAGCGGCACGGGGCCCGGGCGGACGACGCGGGTGCGGGACATGAAGTCGGGGAAGCCCGGCGGCATCATCAGGGCCCGGGGCGCGATGAGCGTGACGGGCTCCCCCGGTTCGTCCGCGTCCCGGCGCAGGCGGTAGGCGACGCTCTGCTGGAAGCCGGTGTACGGGGTGTCGGTGAGCGTGATGTCGTGGAGCCACTTCACGTGCGCCATGCCGTACCAGCCGGGGACGACGAGCCGGAGCGGGCTGCCGTGCTGCGGCGGCAGGGGCGCGCCGTTCATCGCGTACGCGACGAGGACGTCCCGGGCGGGGTCGGCGGCCGTGGCCAGGGGGAGGCTGCGGCGGTAGTCCTGCTCGACGCCGCGCTCGACCCCGTGGTCGGCGCCGGTGAAGACCGCCTCGGCCGCGTCCTCGGCGATGCCCGCCTCCGCGAGCAGGTCGGCGAGCGGGACGCCGGTCCAGTCCGCGGTCCCGACCGCCTCGACCAGCCAGGGCTGGCTGACGGGGCGGGGGGTGAGCCGGGCGCGGCCGTTCCCGGCGCACTCCAGGGTCACCCGGCGGGTGACGGCGGGCCGGGCGCGGAGCGCCGCCAGGTCCAGGTCGAGCGTCCGCAGGACCCGGCCGCCGACGGTGAGCCGCCAGCCGTCCGCGTCGGTGGCGGGGATGTCGTAGTGGACGAGGACGTAGTGGAGACCGGGCGGGGTGACGTCGTACCGCAGGGCTTCGAGGGGCAGCCCGTGGTTCCGGGCGGCGAGGGCGAGCTCCTGCGCGGTGACACCCTCCTCGGGACCGGCCACGCGCCCCGGTGTGCTGATGTCACCCAGACCACTCAGGGATCCGTCCATGCCCTCATGGTGCGCCGGGGCGGGGGGCGTGGCATGTCGGGCCGGGGGGCCTAGTCCTGACGGCGGCCGCGCAGGGCGCGGTCGAGGCCGTCCTGTGGGGGGCCGGTGAGGGCGCGGGCGAAGATCTCCTCGTACGCGGGTTCGCCGATGGTCGCGCGGGCCGTGTCGGCGTACTTCTCGCGCAGCGCCCGCAGGCCGATCAGGCCGCGCCGGGGCTGGCCGGTGGAGCGCCAGTACGCCTCGCCCGTGCCGCTCACGTCGGCCGCGCGCTCGCCGTCCCCGGCGGCCGCCAGGGCGGTCGCCAGGACGTCCAGGCCCAGGGCGACACCGAGGCTGGCGCCCAGGCTCCGGGTGCCTTCGAGCATGGCGCGGGCGTGTCCGGAGGCGGCCGCCGGGTCGCCCTCCAGGAGGCCGGTGAGGGCGAGCTGGTACTCCAGGGCGGTGCGGGTCCAGTGCTCGTCGAGCTCCTCGCACAGGGCCCGCAGCCGCAGCGCCCGCTCCCGGGCCTCGGCGAGGCGGCCGAGGCCGGTGAGGGCGAAGACCCGGACGAGGTGGCAGCGGAGCCGGGCGGCGGAGTCGGCGGGACCGCCGGGGGCGGCGTCGAGGACGTGGCCCACGACGACGTACGCGGCCATGGGACGGCCGGTGGTCAGGGCGAGGAGTCCGGCGAGGGCGGCGGCGTCGAGGGTGAGGTCGCCGGGCCCCTCGGTCTTCCCGTACGACGCGTGCTCGGCGTGCTCCGTGTGCCTGGCCTCGCGGGCGCAGCGCTCGCTGATCTCCTGCGCGGGGCCGGACTCGCCCTGGAGGACCAGGGTGACGCCGAGGGCCCACAGCGCGCGGGCCCGGGTGCGGCCGCGGGCCTCGCTGAGGAGGAGGGCCTGTTCGAGGCCGTCGCGGGCCTCGCGGAGGCGGCCGCGGCAGGACCAGGCGAAGGCGACGGAGCCGACGAGGTCGAGGGCGGCGTCGGGGTCGGTGCGCAGCAGCCGGTCCAGGGCGGTGCGCAGGTCGGTGTGGTGCGCGTCGACGGTGCGGTACCAGCGGAGCTGGCGGGCGCCGTGCCATTCGGTCTCGGCCCGGCGGGCCAGGCCCCGGAAGTGGGCGGCGTGCCGGTCGGCGACCGCCGCGGTCTCGCCGGTGCGGTCCAGCCAGGTCGCCCCGTACTCGCGGATCGTGTCGAGCATGCGGTGTCGGCCGGCGGTGTCGGGCGGGCGGACGACGGAGGAGCGGACGAGTCCGTCGAGCGCGCCGGGCAGAGTGGCGCGGTTCAGGGGTCCGCCGGCGCAGACGGCGGTCGCGGAGGCGAGGTCGAAGGGCCCGCGGAAGACGGAGAGCCGGGCCCAGAGGAGGCGTTCGAGAGGGGTGCTGAGCTCGTGGCTCCAGCCGATGGCGGCGCGCAGGGTCTGGTGGCGGCTGGGCCAGACCCGCTCGGTGTGGGCCAGCAGGTCGAAGCGGGCTCCCGGCGGTCTGTCGAGGCGGGTGCCGAGCTGGTCGCGGACGGCTTCGGCGCCCTGGAGGCGGATCTGCGCGGCGGCGAGTTCCAGGGCGAGCGGGATGCCCTCCATGCGTACGCAGATCTCGCCGGCGGGCCCGGCGGCGGGGAAGTCCTCACCGGCGGCCCGGCGGAGCAGCTCCAGGGCGTCGCGTCCGGCGGGCGGCAGCGGGTCGAGGGCGACGACCCGCTCCCCCGGGACGCCGAGGGGGCGGCGGCTGGTGGCGAGGACGGCGAGTCCGGGGGCGGCGGCGAGGAGTTCGGTGACGAGCCGGGCGCAGGGTTCGGCGAGGTGCTCGCAGGAGTCGAGGACGAGGAGCAGCCGGTCGTCGGCGAGCCGGTGGCAGAGTCCGGTGGTGGCCATGCCGGGGGTGTGGTCGGCGAGGTCGACGGAGTCGGCGACGAGGGCGACGAGGAGCCGGTCGCCGTCGAGCTGGCCGAGGTCGGTCCACCAGGCGCCGTCCGGGTAGGCGTCGGCGGCGAGGTGCGCGGCGCGCAGCGCGAGCCGGGTCTTCCCCACGCCCCCGACGCCGGTCACGGTGACGAGGCGGTGCTCCGCCAACGCGGCGGATATGCGCTCCAGTTCCGTGCGGCGTCCCACGAAACCGGGGTTCTCGTCCGGCAGATGTCCACGCACGGGAGCAGTCTCCCTCATGTCGGCCTCGAACGGACCTGCGGAGCCGGTTCGTTACGGTGCCGATCTCCGCTCCGGACCCGACGGATGCCGCTCGTCACGCTGTCGGTCTCCGCTCCGGCACGGCGGAACCCGATCGTCGGGCCGCCCCTCTCCGTTTCCGGAACGGCGGAAATTCGTTTGACCCGGCCACGGGGCGGGGCTGCACTGTGCGGGGCGCCACGAGCGGTGGTGCCGGTGTTCCGGGGAGGCGGCAGTACCGATGGAGATTCGTCCCACGACCGAGCAGGACCGCGGTCTCTTCGTCGACACGATGCACACCGCCTTCGGGCTCTTCCCCGACACGCCGGCCGAGGACGGCGGCGGGGTCTGGTGGTCGGCGCTCGAGATGGACCGCGGCCTGTTCGCCCTGGCGGAGGACGGGCGGCCCGTCGGCACGACCGCTTCGTACTCCTTCGAGCTCACGCTGCCCGGTGAGGTCCTCGTCCCGGTCGGCGGGGTGACCGCCGTCGGCGTGCTGCCCTCGCACCGGCGCCGGGGCGCGCTCAGCGCGATGATGCGGCGGCAGCTCACCGAGCTGCGGGCCCGGGGGGACTTCCTCTCCGTGCTCCTCGCCTCCGAGGCGACGATCTACGGCAGGTTCGGCTACGGCCCGGCGACGTACACGCAGCGGCTGACCGTGCCGCGCCGGCGGGCCGCGCTCGCCCTCCCCCGGGCGCTCGGGACCGCGGACGCGACGGACGCGGGCTCGGTCGAGGTGCTGCGGCGTGCCGACTGCGCGGAGATCCTCGAAGAGGTCTACGACCGGTACCGCCGCGCGCAGCCCGGCGCGCTGTCCCGGCCGCACCGCTGGTGGGGCCTGCGGGCGGGGCAGCCCCCGATCGCTCCGGCGCCGCGCCACGTGGCGGTCCACCGGGACGCCGACGGGACCCCGGACGGGTACGCCAGTTACACCGTCGGCGACGACCGCAGCCTGACCGTGGACGAGACGATCGCCTGCGACGACGCCGCCTTCACGGCCCTGGCCCGGTTCGTGCTCGAACACGACCTGGTCGACAAGGTCGTGTTCAAGCACGTCCCGCCCGAGCACCCGCTGCGCTGGCAGCTCGCGGACTTCCGCGCGGGAGAGTCGGGCAACCACACGGACTGGCTCTGGGTGCGGCTGCTCGACGTCCCGGGCGCGCTGACCGCGCGCGGCTGGTCCGCGGACGGCGAGCTCGTCCTCGATGTCGACGACCCGTTCCTCGGCGAGCGCGGCCGGCACCTGCTGACCGTCCGGGGCGGCAAGGCCGAGTGCGTCCCGACGGACCGGGAGCCCGATCTGTCCCTGGACGTGCGGGACCTGGGCTCGGTCTACCTCGGCGGCACCGCCCCGAGCACCCTCGTGCGCGCCGGGCACGTCCGGGCCCACCGGCCGGGCGCCGCCGCGCTCGCCGACGCCCTGTTCCGCGGGGAGCGCGCCCCGCACTGCCTGCACTGGTTCTGAGGGCCCACCGGCCGGGGGTCACGCCCTTCCGACGGTGACGTCGATCGAGTGCCAGCCCTGTGCTCCGTCGGGCATGGTGTCGGTGCGCTGTTCCGGCTGGGTGGTGCCGGTGCCGTCGGTGGCGCGGACGGTGAGGGTGTGGCGGCCGGGGGTGGCGGCCCAGGGGTGGACCCACTGGCGCCAGGTGTCGACGCTGTCCTGCGCCGCGAGCCGGGCGTCCTGCCAGGGGCCGTCGTCCACCCGTACCTCGACCCGGCGGATGCCCCGGTGCTGGGCCCAGGCGACCCCGGCGACCATGACGGTGCCGGCGGCGGGGTGGGCGCCGTCGCGCGGGGTGTCGATGCGGGACTGCGTCTTGACGGGGGCCTGCGCCGCCCAGCCGCGCGGGACCCAGTAGGCGTCGTACGCGTCGAAGGTGGTGAGCTCGATCGACGCGATCCACTTGCAGGCGGAGACGTAGCCGTAGAGGCCGGGGACGATCATGCGCACGGGGAAGCCGTGGGTGAAGGGCAGGGGTTCGCCGTTCATCCCGAAGGCGAGGAGGGCGTCGCGGCCGTCCATGACGGCTTCGACGGGCGTGCCGATGGTCATGCCGTCGACGGAGCGGGCGACCAGCTGGTCGGCGGGGCCGCCCTCGGAGGGCGGGCGGACGCCGGCCTCGCGGAGCAGGGGGGCCAGGGGGACGCCGAGCCAGCGGGCGTTGCCGACGAGCGAACCGCCGACCTCGTTGGAGACGCAGCACAGGGTGATGTCCCGCTCGACCGTCGGCCGGGCCATGAGCTGCCGCAGGGTGAGGGTGCGTTCCTCGCGGACGCCGCTGCCGTGGATGCGCAGCCGCCAGCGGTCGGCGTCGACCTTGGGGACGATGAGCGCGGTGTCGACGCGGTAGAAGTCGCGGTTCGGGGTGACGAAGGGGCCGAGGCCGGGGACGTCGAGCCGGGCTCCGACGGGCACTCCCGGTGCGGGGGAATCGGGTCGGGGCAGGACGAGGGCCGCACGGGAGGCGGCTGCGTTCTCCTGTACGGGGGTGCCGACGGCGCGGCCGATCGCGGCGGCGCCCGTCGCGGCGAGGCCCGTGGAGGCGGCGACGATCAGGAATCCGCGCCGGTCGGCCCGCGCGGTCCCGGGCCGGGGCGTGAGGAGCCGGCCGATCAGGACGTACAGGAGGAGCGCCCCGGCCGCGGCTCCGACGAGCGAGGGGACGGCGTCCATGACGGCCCCGGAGTCGGGGCGGGTGACGGCGGCGACGGCTCCGAAGACGCCGAAGGCACCGACGGCAGCCGCGCCGAGCAGACGGTGGCGCAGCGCGAGCAGCCCGACCCCGAGGGCCAGGAGGGCGAGCAGGAGCAGGATGCCGAGCTGGAGGACGGTCTTGTCGTTCTCGCCGAAGGCGCGGATCGCCCACTCCTTGACGGGCGCCGGGGTGCTGTCGACGACGGCGCCGCCGACGGCGGGGACGGGGCTCGCCTCGGGGCGCACCCAGCGGGCGACGAGGTCCGCGACGGCCAGGGAGACGTACGCCGAGACGAGGCCGCCGAGCGCGGCGAGGAGACGGTCGGTGCGGGTGGGTTGTTCGCGGCGCGGTTCGTCGTGGGGCTCGGGCGCGGGCCTGGTGGCGTTCATGGTCGCTATTTCGGCACACACGGACGCCCGGATGGACCGCATCACCCGGATGGGCCTCGGCGCGTGTCCGCCTGCCCGCCGGCCAGGGCCTGTCTTTCGGATCAGGCCGGATCAGGGAGCGGGGCCCGGTGCACTGCACTCGCTTCGCTCGCTCCGTCTCGGCTCCCTGATCCATCCTTCGGATGCCGAGCGCGATCGCAAGGCGGAGGGAGTCGACGCGGCGGGGGCACCTCCCGTGCCCGAAGGGCTACGGGGGAGTCGCCGACCGACGACGACGCGGCGAGCGCGCGTGCCAGGCCCCGCGAGCCCGGCACGATCCGGAAGACAGGCCCTAAGGCCCTCCGCGCGTGTCCGGGTGCTCGCCCGGTGCCGCCAGTTCCTCCACCGCCTCGACGCCGACGACCGCCCCGGTGGTTCTCTTGCCGCGCCGCAGCCGGCGTTCGAGCCAGGAGGCGAAGGTGGTGAGCGCGAAGTTGAGGGCGATGAAGATCACGGCGACGACGGTGAAGCAGGCGATCGTGTTGGCACCGTAGTTTGCGCTCATCGGGCGGACGGAGGCGAGGAGTTCGGAGAAGCCGAGCATCGCGCCGCCGAGGGCGGTGTCCTTGACGATGACGACGAGCTGGCTGACGAGGGCGGGCAGCATGGCGGTGACGGCCTGCGGCAGGAGGACGTAGGTCATGATCTGGCCCTTGCGCATGCCGATGGCCTTGGCCGCGTCGGTCTGGCCGGTGGGGAGGGCGAGGATGCCGGCGCGGACGACCTCGGCGAGCACGGAGGCGTTGTAGAGGACGAGGCCCGTGACGACGGCGTACAGGGGGCGGTTGTCCGGGCTGACGTCGGTGAACTCGGAGTAGGCGGCGTCCGCGAAGAGCATGAGGATCAGGACGGGGATGGCCCGGAAGAACTCGACGACGGTGCCGGCGACGGAGCGGAGGATGATGTGGTCGGAGAGCCGGAGCATGCCGAGGAACGCGCCGAGGGGCAGTGCGATGACCATGGCGAGCGCCGCGGCGATGACGGTGTTCTTGAGGGCGGGCAGGATGTACGTCTCCCAGACGCGGGCGTCCGTGAAGAAGGGCGCCCACTTGGACCATTCGAGCTGGTTCTTGTCGGCGAGGCCCGCGACGACCCACCACACGACGGCGGCGAGCCCGATCAGGAACAGCACGCTCCAGAGGACGTTGCGCCGCCGGGCGCGCGGGCCGGGGACGTCGTAGAGGACGGTGGGCCGGTCCTTCACCGCTTCACCGCCGCCTTCTTGGCCACCCAGCCGAGGAAGAGCCCGGTGGGCAGGGTGAGGCAGAGGAAGCCGACGGCGAAGATCGCGGAGATGAGGAGGAGCTGGGCCTCGTTCTCGATCATCTCGCGCATCAGCAGGGCCGCTTCGGCGACGCCGATGGCGGCGGCGACGGTGGTGTTCTTGGTGAGGGCGATGAGGACGTTGGCGAGCGGTGCGACGACGGATCGGAAGGCCTGCGGGAGCACGATCAGGCGCAGCACCTGGGGGAAGCTGAGGCCGATGGCGCGGGCGGCCTCGACCTGTCCGAGGGGGACGGTGTTGATGCCGGAGCGCAGGGCCTCGCAGACGAAGGCGCTGGTGTAGGCGGTGAGGCCGAGGACGGCGAGGCGGAAGTTGATGGTGGTGAACCGTTCGGCACCGAGGCTGACCCCGAGGGTCTGGAAGAGGCCGAGCGAGGTGAAGACGATGATGACGGTGAGGGGGATGTTGCGGACGATGTTGATGTAGGCGGTGCCGAAGCCCCGCATGAGGGGGACGGGGCTGACGCGCATCGCGGCCAGCAGCGTCCCCCAGACGAGGGAGCCGATCGCGGAGTAGACGGTGAGCTGCACCGTCACCCAGAAGGCTCCGAGCAGGTCGTACCCCTGGAGGAAGTCGAACACGGCGGCCGGCTCACTGGACGATGACGCCGATCTTCGGGGCGGGCTCGTTCTGGTAGCCGGCGGGCCCGAAGTTCTTCGTGACCGCCGCCTGCCAGGAGCCGTCGGCGACCATCTTCTCCAGGGCCGTGTTGATCTTGGCCTTGAGGTCGCTGCCCTTCTGGACGCCGATGCCGTAGTTCTCGTTGCTCATCTTGAAGCCGCCGAGCTTGAACTTGCCCTTGAACTCGGGCTGCGAGGCGTATCCGGCGAGGATCGAGTCGTCGGTGGTGACGGCGTCGATGACCCCGTTCTCCAGGCCGGTCAGGCACTCGGAGTAGCCGCCGTACTCCTGGAGCTGGGCGTTGGGGGCGATCTTGTCCTTGACGTTCTGCGCGGAGGTCGAGCCGGTGACCGAGCAGAGCTTCTTGTTGTTCAGGTCGGACGGCTTCTTGATCGAGTCGTCGTCCGCCCGGATCAGGACGTCCTGGTGGGCGAGCAGGTACGGACCCGCGAAGTCGACCTTCTCCATCCTCTTGGGCGTGATCGAGTACGAGGCCGCGATGAAGTCCACGTCACCGCGCTGGAGCAGGGTCTCGCGGTCGGCGCTCTTGGCCTCCTTCCACTCGATGTCCTTCGGGTCGTGACCCAGCTGCTTGGCGACATAGGTCGCCACGTCGACGTCGAAGCCGGTGTACTTCCCGTCGGGGGTCTTCAGGCCGATGCCGGGCTGGTCGAACTTGATGCCGACGACGATCTTGCCGTTGTCGCCGCTGTCCCGTGGCGCGCCGGCCGCGGCGTTCGCGAATCCGGCCGAGGTGACGGAGAGGACGACGGCCGCGGCGGCGGCCACGACGGCCCTGCTGGTCCTGAGCGGGTTCATGAGGATCACCCCTGGGGCTGGGCTGGCAGGTCAGTGGTGGAGGATCTTGGAGAGGAAGTCCTTGGCGCGGTCGCTGCGCGGGTTGTGGAAGAACTCGTCCGGGGTCGTCTCCTCGACGATCCGTCCGTCGGCCATGAAGACCACGCGGTTGGCGGCGGAGCGGGCGAAGCCCATCTCGTGGGTGACGACGACCATCGTCATGCCGTCCCGCGCCAGTTGCTGCATGACCTCCAGGACCTCGTTGATCATCTCCGGGTCGAGTGCGGACGTCGGCTCGTCGAAGAGCATCACCTTCGGATCCATGGCGAGGGCGCGGGCGATCGCCACGCGCTGCTGCTGGCCCCCGGAGAGCTGCGCCGGGTACTTGTCCGCCTGCGAGGCGACACCGACCCGGTCGAGGAGGGAGCGGGCCCGCTCCTCGGCCTTCTTCCGCTCCTTCTTGCGGACCTTGATCTGCCCGAGGGTCACGTTGTCGAGCACGGTCTTGTGCGCGAAGAGGTTGAAGGACTGGAAGACCATGCCCACGTCGGCCCGCAGGGCCGCCAGTTCGCGTCCTTCGGCGGGCAGCGGCCGCCCGTCGACGACGATCTCGCCCGCGTCGATGGTCTCCAGGCGGTTGATCGCCCGGCACAGCGTCGACTTCCCCGAGCCGGACGGCCCGATGACGACGACGACCTCGCCGCGGTGGATCGTGAGATCGATGGACTGGAGGACGTGGAGGGTGCCGAAGTGCTTGTCGACCCCGCGCAGTACGACGAGCGCGTCGCCGCCGTCCGGGACGGGCATGGCACCCTCCTGGGTCACGCCCCCGTTTGCCGCTCCCTCCTCACGTTCATGCTCCGCCCTCCACCCGCCCGGCGCACTCCGGACGACGGGCGTACGGAGGGTGAGGAAGCCGGTACGCAGCGGGGCGCCGGCCCCGGGCGCGCCCCGCCCGGCGGACCGGACCCTGCGCGGTGCGACGGGCGGGCCCACACTGGGGGGTGGGAGCCGAGTGCGCGAGGAGGGTCCGCCATGAGCATCGCCGCACCCAAGGTCAGCACGTTGCCGCCGGAGCACCGGGAGCGGCTGATGGCCTTCGCCGAGGACGTGTACTTCGATTCCGGCCACCGTCTCTTCGAGGAGCAGCAGCACGCCGACCGGTTCTGGATCGTGAAGACCGGCGCGGTGACCCTCGACGCGAAGGTCCCGGGCCGGGGACAGCCCGTGATCGAGACCCTGCACCACGGCGAGCTGGTCGGTCTGTCGTGGCTGTTCCCGCCGTACCTGTGCCAGTCGGGGGCGGAGGCGATGACGCCGGTCCGGGCGTACGAGTTCGACGCGCCGGCCGTGCGGTCGATGTGCCACTCGGACACGGAGTTCGGCGCCTCGGTGATCTTCTGGGTGGGTTCGATCCTCGCCCACCGCCTGCATGTGACCCGGGTGCGTCTGCTCGACCTGTACGCCCCGCACGGGAGCGGTGTGCTGGCCTGACCCGCGACCCGGAGCAGGTCGCGGGCCTCGGGGCGGTCAGGCGAGCAGGACGGCCGCCAGGTCCGCGCGTCCGGTGATGCCGAGCTTGCGGTAGATCCTGCCGAGGTGGTTCTCCACGGTCCGTACGGACAGGACGTACGTCTCGGCGATCTCCCTGCTCGTACGGCCGCGCGCGGCCATCAGCGCGATGTCCCGCTCCCGGGCGCTCAGCGGGACCGCCGCGGCGGCTCCGGCGAGCGCCGGGGTGGCCGCCTCCTGGCACCGGCCGCGCAGCGCGAGGGCCCGGGCGGCTGCCCGGGCGGCGCTCGCCGCGCGGCCCTGGCGCCGCCACGCCCCGGCGGCCTCCGCGAACGCCTCGGCCGCGTACAGGTGCAGGCCGAGCGCGCCCATCCGCTCGGCGACGGCCTCCAGGGCGGCCGGATCGGGCCCGTCCACGGAGCTCGCGGCCGCCGCGTGGGCGGCGCGCACCTCCGCCAGCGCCCCCTGGACGAGCGCGGCCGCCGAGACCAGTTCGTCGGCGACAGCGCCACCCGGCGGTCCCCAGCGCAGGACGTCGTGCAGCAACGCCGTCGCGACGGTGGCCTCACCCCGGCCGAGCGCCGCCCGCGCGGCCCCGAGCATCAGCTCCCGCGCCGGCCCGTCGGCGCCGCGCAGCAGGAGGACCCAGCCGTGGGCACGGAGGGTGTCGGTCTGGCGGAGGGGGGTGTGCGGGGAGGGGGCGGGCGGGCTCGGCTGCGTGCCGGGGGTCCGGGTGGGCGCTGCCGGAGCGGCCGTCGTCAGCGGCTCGGGCTGAGGCCCCCGGGCGGCCGTCAGGCCCTCCGGCACGCGGGCCGGTGCCAGCGCCTCCGCCTCCGGAGCGATGCAGCCCCTCTGGGCCGCGGCGAGGACCAGGCCCGCCACGGCCCGTTGTTCCGCGAAGGGCTGGCCGCAGAGGCGGGCCAGGGCCCGGGCCTCGCGGAAGTGGGACAGGGCGTCGGTGACGAGGCCGCGTTCGAGGGCGATGCGGCCCCTGACCCAGGCGAACCAGACGGTGAGCGCGGGGACCGCGTCCCGCATGGCCTCCTGGCCTTCGAGGGCGGTGCGTTCCGCCTCGTCGAGGCGGCCCGACTCCAGGAGGGCGGCCGCCACGAGGTACAGACTGCGGGCCGGGTAGTAGGCGGTCCACCGGTCGGCGAGCCCGCACTGCACGGCGTAGGCGTGGCGGCCGGTCCGTGCCGCCTCCTCGACTCGCCCTCCGGCGAGCCGCACCCGCAGGTGCGCCTGCAACAGCAGCACGTCCGCCTGCGTCCACCCGCCGTCGTCACCGTCGGGCTTCGGGTCGGCGCCCTCCCCCAGGGCCAGGACCGCGGCGGCCTCGTCGTTGCGGCCGACGGCGCTCAGGAGCGTGGCCCGGCAGGCCGTGAGCGCGGGCCGGGTCCCGATGCGGTCGGCGGCCCGGCCCAGCACCCCGAACGCGGCGTCCGCGTCGCCGAGGCCGTAGAGGTGGTGCTGGGAGAGCGCCGCGGCCGCGGACTCGACCTCGCCGGGGGTACGGGCCTCGGCTAAGGCCCGTTCGAGGACCGGGATGCTCTCGGTGAACTCGCCGCGCTGGCCGAGCCCTTCGCCGAGCAGCAGACCGGCCACGACGTGCGGGCCCTGCACCAGGGCGGCGCGGGCCAGTCGGCACATGGTGTCGACGTCGCCGTCGTCGAGGGCGTGCCCGGCCGCGCGGACGAGGAGGTCGGGGTCGGCCGTGCCGGTGGCGTCGAGTTCCCACCGGGCGAGGGAGAGCGCGTCCCCGCGCCGCCGCGCCCCGTACTCCCGTAGGCGCCCGGCCTGTTCGAGCAGGAGGGCGCGGGCGAGGAGACGGGGGGTGCCCCGGCGGAGGAGCAGGGCGTGCCAGGGGTGGGCCAGCTGGACACGGCTGCGCCGGCCGTCCTCGGTGACCGTGACGAACTGCTCCTCCTCCAGCGCGGCGAGGGCCGCGGGCGTGACCCGCGCCAGGGCGTCGTCGAGCCCGAGCGGGCCGCACAGGGCGAGCAGCCGCAGCAGGGTCCGCCGGTCCTCGGGCAGCCCGCGGAAGCGCCCTTCGGCGGGCGCGTCGAGGAGGGTGTCGTCCAGCGGCCCGGTGAGGCACCACACGTCGTCCACGGTCCGCAGGGTGCCCTCCCGTACGGCGGCGCGCAGGATCTCCCGGGTCCAGAGCGCGTTGCCCCGGCCCGCCTCCCACAGGGCCCGTACGACGGGGGCGGCGACGGGCGCGCCGAGCGTGCCGGCGAGGAGGCGTGCGGTCGTCGCCCGGTCGAAGGGGCCGACGCGGAGGTGCTCCACGGCGTCCTGGTGCCAGAGCGAGCGCAGCGCCTCGGGCCAGTCGGCGTCCTGGGGCAGGGTGGCGACCAGGAAGAAACCGGGTGCCGGGGCGGTGGACGCGTCGGTGGCGAGCGCGGAGAGCAGGGTCAGCGAGGAACCGTCCAGGTGGTGGACGTCGTCCACCAGGAGCAGCGTGCGGGGCCGGCCGGCCGGGGCGGCGAGCAGGCGCCGTAACTCCTGGAAGTGGGGGCCGAGTTCGTCGGGGTCGGCGGGACCCGTGAGGTGGGGGGCGAAGGCCGCGAGGGGGACGTGCGAGGCGGCCTCGCTCACCGGGAGCCGCACGGTCCGGTGGTGCGCGGCGGCCTCGTCGGCGAACTCGACGGCGAGCCTGCTCTTCCCGACCCCGCCCTCCCCCGTGATGACGACGCCCCTGCAGCCGGACCTGCGCAACCCGCCGCGCAGGCGCTCCAGTTCGGCGTCACGCCCGGTGAAGGGGAGCGGACCGGAGAAGGACGGGGGTCTTCCGTCGCCCGTCACCGGCGTCCCCACCCCCTTCTCCTTTCTTGTGTCGCTTGTCCGTTGAGTAGGTGTCCGCCGGGGTTTGAGTAGGTGTCCACTCTGTCGCCGTTCCCCCCGTCGGCGGAGGCTATGCGACAGGCGGGCACCACGACCGAAAGCCCGCCGGTCGTCGGAAGTGCTTCGGGGGGAGTACGACATGAGCGCCGTGCCGGCGTCGGGGGGATCCGGGGAGCTCGTGCTCCTCGGCGGAGGCCGTACGGGTACGGGGGCGACCGGCCGGGAAGGCCTGGCATCGCTCGCGGTGCGGGCCGGCTGGCGGGTCCGGACGCTCACCCCGCCCACGGGGGGCGGGGACAGCGGATGGACCGCGCGGCTCGCGGACTTCCTGGCGGCGCCGGACAGCCCGGACCGGATGGTCCTCGTGGCGGAGGGCCGGGCCTGCGGCGCGGTGTTCGCGCTCGCGGACCGGCATCCGGAGCGGGCGGCCGCCGTGGTGGCGCTGGCCCCGGAGCCTCCGGCGGCGGACGCCCCGCCTCCCGGTCTCGCCTGTCCGGTGCTGGTGCTGCCGGGCCGGGACGACGAGTCCGGGCGGGCCGTGGAGCGGTTCCTCGGGGAGCTGCGCCGGGGGCCGGCCGAGGAGGGGCGTCCCGTGGGCAACCGGGGGCTCTCCCCCACGGACCTCCACGACCCCTCGGTCATGCGCCGGTTCGCCGGTGCGGGGCCGGTCCACCGGCTCGCCTCTCCCGGATCCGTACCGACCTGGGTGGTCACGGGGTACGAGGCCGCACGGGCGGTCCTCGACGATCCGGGGCTCCGGGGAGACACCGCGACGACGGCCGGATACCGGCCACAGCCACAAGAGTCGGCCGCCCTCCATCCGGGGGACGCCGACACGATCACGGTCGGCGCGGACGAGCACGGCCGGCTGCGCGGCCTCGTCGAGCGGCACCTCACCCCGCGCTGGGTCGACTCGCTCGTGCCCCGGCTGCGGCGGGTCACCGACGGGCTCCTGGACACGCTGCCCCGGGACCGGGAGGTCGACCTGGTGGCCGCGTTCGCGGTCCCGCTGCCCGTGGCCGCGCTCTGTGAGCTCCTGGGCGTGCCGGAGCCGGACCGGCCGTACCTCGCCGACTGGCTCGTCCGGCGGGTCCCGACACCGCCGCCCGCCGCACACGAGGACGTCGACGCGTATCTGGGCGGTCTCGTCACGGAGCGGCGGAAGCAGCCCGCCGACGACCTTCTCAGCAGGATGTGCGACTCCCTCCGCGACGAGGACGTGATCGCGGCGGCGCGACTGCTGCTCGTCTCGGGGGCCCGTCCGACGACGACGCTCCTCGGGAACGGTGTCGCCGTGCTCCTCGCCGACCGCGACCGGTGGCGGCTGCTCACCGGGGACCCTGACGCCGTCGCCGGCCCTGCCACCGAGGAGCTGCTGCGCCATGTCACCCCGTACCCGGTGGGGTTCGCGCGCCGGGCCGTCGCACCGGTCGACACGGCCGGTGTCCGGATCCCGGCGGGGCACCGGGTCCTGGCCTCCCTGACGGCCGCGAACCACGACCCGACCACCGTCCCGGAAGGACCGGGCGGCCCGGACCTGGGGCGCGCCCCCCACCCCCACGCCTCCTTCGGCCACGGGCCGCACGCGTGTCTCGGTGCCGGCTTCGCCCGGGCGGTGGTCCGCACGGCGCTCGGGACCTTGGCCCGCCGGTTCCCCGGCCTGGACCTGGCGCCCGGTGTCCGGGAGCTGCACTACCGCAGGAGCCGGGTGCGGTACCTGCTCGCGCTGCCGGTCGTCCTGGGCCCCGAGCACCGCGCGTAGCCCCCTTCTTCCCTTTTCCTTCCTTCTCGCACGGGAGACGTCCGCATGGAAGCCACCACGATTCCGGAGCTGATGGCCTACTGTCAGGCCGATCCGGCCTTCTTCGAACCGCCGTGGCACATGCGGGACGAGGACAGTCTGTTCGAGGCCGGCCGACGGCCCTGTCCGCCCGGCTGGCGCCGTCGCGCCAACGGCCTGTGGACGGTCGTCGAGCCCGAGGGCGGGAAGCTGCCCGAGCAGGGCTGGAAGATCCACGTGTCCGCCGCGGCCGCGGAGGCGGAGACCGTGTGCGACCTCGTCTCCGCGTTCTGTCTCGCCCGTGGCGTGACCTTCAAGTTCCTCCGCAGCGGGGCCGCGCTGCGGCTCCTGAACAGCAAGTACGCCGACCGGGGCGGCAGCGGCAAGCTCCTCACCCTGTACCCGGCGGACGACACCGTCCTCGCCGAGGTGCTGCCGGAGCTCGCGGCCCTCCTGAAGGGCTTCACCGGCCCGTACGTCCTGAGCGACGTCCGGTACGAGGACTCCCCCGTGTACGTGCGGTACGGCGCGTTCGTACCGCTGACGTACACGGGGCCCGCCGGCGAGCTCGTGTACGCCGTGCGGGCGCCGGACGGTTCGCTGGTGCCGGACCGGCGCGATCCGGTCTTCACGGTGCCGGGGTGGGTGACGGTCCCGGAGGTGCTGCGCGACTCGGTGGAGCGGCGCACGGCGGGCGGGGAGGAGTTCCCGTACCTGATCGAGAAGTCGCTGCACTTCTCCAACGGCGGCGGTGTCTATCTGGCCCGGCCGCGGGACGGCGGCGGCTACGTCGTCCTCGTGGAGGCCCGGCCGCACGCGGGGCTCGACCGGGACGGTGCCGACGCCGTCGCCCGGCTGACCCGGCAGCGGGAGGTCCTGGAGCGTCTCGACGGCCTCGACTGCGTGCCCCGGGTCCTCGGCCGTCTGGTCGTCTGGGAGCACCACTTCCTCGTCGAGGAGTACGTCGAGGGCGAGACGCTCCTGGAGGAGGTGTTCGCCCGGTATCCGCTCGGCAGCCCCGAGCCCTCGCCGGAGTGGCTCGCCGAGTACACCGGGTGGGCGACCGACGTCCTGGCGAAGGTGGACCGGGCGCTCATGGCCGTCCACGCGCGCGGGGTGCGCTTCACCGACCTGCATCCGGCGAATGTCATCCTGCGCCCCGACGGGCGCGTGACCCTGATCGACTTCGAGATCGCCGGCGACCTCGACGACCCGAAGCCGCCTGCGCTCGGCGCACCCGGTTTCACCGCGCCCGAGGGGATGCCGGGGAGGGAGGCCGACGAGTACGCCCTGGACTGCCTGCGGCAGTGGATGTTCCTGCCGATCAACCCGCTCCAGGAGCGCGACCCCGTCAAGTACGCCACCCTCACCGACGTCATCACCGCGCACTTCCCGGTGCCCGAGGGCTTCGGCGCGCGACTCGTCCGCAGACTCGGCGAGGGCCGCGAGCCCTTCGGCGAGGACACCGCGGCCCGGCTTCTCGCGGGGGCGCCGGAGGACTGGCCCGCCGTCCGGGAGGCGCTCGTCGCCGGGATCCGCGCGAGCGCGACCCCGGGACGTACGGACCGGCTCTTCCCCGGTGACCCCCAGCAGTTCGGCACCGGCGGCCTCACGGTCGCGTCCGGGGCCGCCGGGGTGCTCTGGGCGCTGCGCCGGGCGGGCGCCGAGGTGCCGGAGGAGTACGTGGAGTGGCTGACCGCGGCCGTACGGCGGGCGAGGGAGCCGCGTCCGGGCCTGATGGACGGTCTGCACGGCGTGGCGGCGACGCTCGACGCGCTCGGGCGCCGCGACGAGGCCCTGGACGTGCTCGGCCGGGCCCGCGCGCTCCACACCGGCCTGCGGGCGCCAGGACTGCATTCGGGTCTCGCGGGTGCGGGGCTGGGACTGCTCGGATTCGCCGCGCTCACCGGCGACGGGGAGCTGCGCGCGGAGGCCCTCGGCATCGGCGAGACGCTCGCCGCGGAGCTGGGGCGCGAGAGCTCGCCGATGTTCCCGCCGACGGGGCGCATGGGGCTCGAACACGGCCTCACGGGAGTCGCGTACTTCTTCCTGCGGCTCCACGAGGTCACCGGCGACCCCCGCCATCTCGCGCTGGCGCGGACGGCACTGCGCCGCGAGACGGACCGGGGCCAGTTCCTCCCGGACGGCGGCTTCCGGCTCCTGTACGGCAACCGGCACCTGGTCTACCTGGGGCCCGGCAGCGGCGGTCTCGCGCTGGTCCTCGCCCGCTACCTCGCGCATCCCGATGCCGCGGCCGACCCCGACGCCGCCGAGTTCGCGCGGGTCGTCGCCGGGGTGCGGCACGCCTGCCGGGCGCCGTTCGTGCGCCATCCCGCGCTGTTCATGGGGCGGGCCGGCGTCATCACCACCCTCGGTCTTCTCGACGTGCCCGAGGACCGGCCGCACGTGCGCGAGCACGTCCGACGGCTTTCCTGGCACGCCGTCTCCCACGAAGGCCACCCGGCCTTCCCCGGCAACCAGCTCCTGCGCCTGTCCATGGACCTGGACAGCGGTTCGGCGGGAGTGCTCGTTGCCCTCGGCGTCGCGTTCGAACGGAACGCGTCGATCGTCCCCTTCCTCGATCTGCGGGCGCCCGCGACCGGGGAACCGCTTCCGGAACACGGAGGGAGGTGATTGAGATGGCCTGCGTTCTCCAGCTGCAGTCGCTCGGCGAGGCCGAGTCCGCGCACCCGTGCAACAGCATCGTGACCTCCTACAAGAGCACCTGCTGACGGGTCCGGGGCCGGGGTCCGTCCCCCACGGCGGACCCCGGCCCCGACACACCCTCCCGACCCGCTTCGAGGAATCCCGTGAACACACCGTCCCGTCCCGACCTTCCTCACGAGGAACCCGCGGCCTCCGTCCGGCGCGTCCTGCTCGACCACGTCCGCCCCTCCTGGCCGGCGCTCGCCCTCGGCGGGCTCCTCAGCCTGCTGACCACCGCGGCCGGACTGACGATCCCGCTCGTGGCCGAGCGGCTCATCGACGGACTCACCCACCACCGGTCCCTGGACGGCGTGCTGTGGGCGATGGCGGCCCTCGTCGCCGTCACGGCGCTCGCCGGTCCGGTCGCGCAGTACGTGCTGCGCAGGGCCGCCGAGACGGTCGTCCTCACCGCGCGGCGGCGCCTCTCCTCGCACCTTCTGCGGCTGCGGATCGGCGAGTTCGACCGGACCGAGCCCGGCGACCTGATCGCCCGGGTCACCTCCGACACGGCGCTCCTCCGGCAGGTCACCACCGACGCGCTCGTCGGCACCGCCATGGGCGCGCTCACCCTGGTCGTGACCACGACGCTGATGGGCCTGCTCGACCCGGTGCTCACCGGCGTGACGCTCGGCGTCCTGCTCCTCGCGGGCTGGGTGGTCCGCACGGTCATGGTCCGGGTGAACGAGGCCGGGACGGCGGCCCAGGAGTCGGTGGGTCTGGTCGGTGCGGCCCTGGAGCGGGCGCTCGGCGCGCTGCGCACGGTGAAGGCCTCCGGGGCGGAGGACCGGGCCGAGGCCGCCGTCCACGAGGCGGCCGAGAGCTCCTGGCGGGCCGGGGTGCGGGCGGCGAAGTGGCTCGCGCTCGCCGGCAACACCGCCGAACTCGCCGTACAGACCGCGTTCTTCACCGTGCTCGCGATCGGCGGCAGCCGGGTCGCCTCCGGTGCCCTGGACGTCGGCCGGCTCATCGCCTTCCTGATGTACGTGTTCTACCTGGTGCCCGCCGTGCAGCAACTCGTCGGCGGCGTCAGCCAGTACCACCTGGGTGCGGCCGCCGTGAACCGCATCCGCGAGACGGAGGCACTGCGCGCCGAACCGAAGGGCCGGGCGCCGCGTCCGGAACCCGCCGTCCCCCCCGTACCGGCCTCCCTGGAGTTCCGGGACGTGCACTTCCGGTACGGTCCCGAACTGCCGCCCGTGCACCGGGGGGTGAGCTTCTCCGTGCCGTCCCGGGGCACGACCGCGTTCGTCGGCCCGTCCGGGGCGGGCAAGACCACCCTCTTCTCGCTCCTGGAGCGCTTCTACGAGGCCTCGGCCGGCAGCATCCTCCTCGACGGGCGCCGTCTGGACAGCTGGGACCTGCGGGAACTGCGCTCCCTCATCGGCTACGTGGAGCAGGACGCGCCCGTCGTGTCCGGTTCCCTGCGGGACAACCTGCTGCTCGGCCGGCCCGGCGCGAGCGGCCCCGAGCTCGACCGGGTCCTGCGCACGGCCCGCCTCGACGAGCTGGTGGAGCGCCTGCCGGAGGGCCTCGACACGCTCGTGGGGCACCGCGGCACCCGGCTCTCCGGCGGTCAGCGGCAGCGCGTGGCGATCGCCCGCGCGCTGCTCCGCCGCCCCCGGCTGCTGCTCCTGGACGAGGCGACCTCGCAGCTGGACGCGGTGAACGAGGCCGCGCTGCGGGACACCGTCGCCGACGTGTCACGGACGACGACCGTCCTGATCGTGGCGCACCGGCTGTCCACGGTCGCCATGGCGGACCGGATCGTCGTGCTCGACGGCGGTGTCGTGCGGGCCGTCGGCACCCACGCCGAACTCCTCGCCGGCGATCCGCTCTACGCCGAGCTTGCGGCGACCCAGTTCCTCGAACCCACCCCCTGAAGTCCGGAAGGAGGACCGCCCGATGGAATGCCCGTACGCCGGTTCCGGCCGGCCGCCCGTGATCGGCGCGGAGATGCTCAGGGACCACGCGGCCCTGACGCGGTTGCGCGAGAGCGGCACGGTGGAGGTCAGCCTCGGCGGCCGCGAGGACGGTCTGATGGTCACCCGGTACGAGGTGGCCGCCGCCGTCCTGGTCGAACCGGCCCTGCGCGGCGAGCATCCGCTGGCCGCGTCCATGCGCACCGGCGCGGACGAAGAGGCCTGCGACGAGGAGCAGTTGTTCTTCCTCCCGACCGAGGAGCACCTCCGGCTGCGCCGTACCGTCTCCCGTCATCTGACCCACCGCCGGGTCGCGGCGCTCGTCCCGCGCGTCCAGCGGGAGGCCGATCTGCTGCTCGCGGCCGTGCCGCCGGGCGAGCCCGTCGATCTGGTGCGGGTGTTCTCGCGCCCGTTCCCGGTGGCGGTGCTCTGCGAGCTCCTGGGGATCCCCCGGGAGGACCGGGGGTACGTCCGCGACTACCTGTACGGCTGGATCGCGGAGTACGGCGGGGCGAGCACCGTCACGGAGAGCGCGGGGCACGCGCTGTCCCGGTACCTGAAGGACCTGATCGGGGAGCGGGCCGAGAAGCCCGGGGACGACCTGGTCAGCGCGATGCTCCGGCAGGGCGGCGAGGACGCCGAGCTGCTTCGGGAGGACGCCCTCGCCGCCGTCCGGTTCGTCCTCGTGGCGGGCCACCGTCCGGTGACCCGGCTGATCACCGACGGTCTGGAGCTGCTGCTTCGGCAGCGGGAGCACTGGGAGCGGCTCGGGGCCGACCCCGGGCGGCTCGACGCCACCGTCGAGGAGCTGCTGCGGCACGTCACGCCGACGACGCTCGCGTCCCGCTACGCCGGGGCCGCGACCGAGGTGGACGGCGCCCCGCTGGCCGCAGGCGGCGGGGTGCACTGCGCGCTCGCCGCCGTCAACCGTGACCCGGACCGCTTCGAGGACCCGGACCGCTTCGCCCCCGACCGGGCGCCGAACGCCCACCTCGCCTTCGGGCTCGGGCACAAGCACTGCCTGGGCTCGGCTCTCGCCCGCGCCGAGCTCCGGATCGCCTTCGGCACCCTGCTCGCCCGCTTCCCCCGCCTCGCCCTCGCCGAGCCGGCCCCGGGCATCGAGGAGGAGCCCGAGCGGCGACGCCTCCGGGTGGTCCTGGCCCCGGACGGCGACCACGACCCCGTACAGCGCTGAGGAGCCGCCGTGGAGATCCCCGACCACCCGCTGGAAGTCCTGTGGGACATCACGTACGCCTGTCCCCTGCGGTGCACGCACTGCTACTCCGAGTCCGGGCGGCGCCCGGCGCGTCGCCTCTCCGGTGACGACATGCTGCGCGCCGCCGACGCGATCCTGGCCCTGGGGACGCAGGGGGTGTGCCTGGCCGGGGGCGAGCCGCTGCTCGTGCCGGAACTGTTCGCGGTCGCGGAGCGGTTCACGGCCGCCGGGGTGCCGGTGTCGCTGTTCACCAGCGGCTGGACGCTCGACCGGGCTTCCGCCGAGGCCGCCGTCGACGCCTTCTCGGCCGTGAGCGTGAGCCTCGACGGGGCCACCCCGGACGTCCACGACCGGATCCGCGGCCGGCGCGGCTCCTTCGACCGGGCGGTGGCCGCCCTGGAGCTGCTGACCGTCGGGGCCCGGGCGAGCATCGGTGTCGACTACGTGGTGATGCGGAGCAACGCCCATCAGGTCGAGGAGTTCCTGACCGCCGTCGCGCCCCGGTTCCCGGGCCTCGGGCAGGTGTCGTTCGGGGCGGTCGTCCCCGAGGGGCTCGCCAGCCGGCCGGGTTTCGCGGAGCACGAGCTGCTCGACGACGAGCGGGTACGGCTCCTGGGCAGCGCGGAGTACGGGCGGCGGCTCCAGGAGCTCGCGCCGCCGGGCGTCCGGGTGACGAGCACGGACAACCTGGCCCTGCGGATGAGCCCCGACCTGATCGCCGAGGGCGTCTGCCTGCCCGTGCTGCAGATCGAACCGGACGGCGCGGTGCGGGCGATGGCGGCGTACGAGGGGACCGTCGGAAACGTCCTGACCGATCCCCCGGCGGAGCTGTGGCGGCGGGCCGTCGCCCGCTGGCACGACCCGTTCGTCCGGGAGACCCTGGGCCGGGTGCGGACCATGCGGGAGTGGGCGGAGGCCACGCGGGCGATCGACCTCCGCTTCGGGACGGAGGCCGACCGGCGGCGGATCGCCCGCCGGGCGGCGTTCGTCCCGGGCGGCTGACGGCTGCCGGGCAGCCGACGGCTACCGGGCGGTACGGTGGAGGTGCGGCACCGCACCATCCCGCATCCATACTCCGGCGACGAGCGGCGAGGCCCGCATGAGCGATCCGACGACGGCACGCGAGGCGATCGCCCTCGTCACCGACGACTTCCACGAACTCCCTTTCGCGGAAGGCCCTCTGACCGGTGACGGACCGATCGGCTGGCCCGGCTACTCCGCCGCGCACGCCCGCGCCGCCGACCGCACCGGCGAGACCGAGTCGGTGGTCTGCGGGACGGGCGTGGTGGGCGGGGTGACGGCGGTGCTGATCTCCTTCGAGTTCCGTTTCCTCGGCGGCTCCCTCGGGGAGCGGACGGGCGCGCGGGCCGCCGCCGCGCACGCCGTGGCGCGGGAGCGACGGCTGCCGGTGGTCGTGCTGCCGGCCACGGGCGGCAGCCGGATGCACGAGGGCATGCGCGCCCTCCTCCAACTCCAGCTCCTGGCGCGCGAGTCGGAGATCACTCGGGCCGAGGGGCTGCCGCAGATCGCGGTCCTGCGGGATCCGACGACGGGCGGCGGCTGGGCGACGCTCGGCGCGGGCGCCGATGTCGTCCTCGCCCTGCCGGGCGCCCAGGTCGGCTTCGCCGGCTCCCGGGTGCGGCCGCCGGACGCGGACCCGGCCGCGTACACCGCCGAGGCGCAGCTCGCCCACGGCCACCTCGACGCGATCGTGCCGCCGGACGCGCTGCGCGAGACGCTCGGACGTTGGCTCTCGCTGCTCGTCCGGCCCTCCGAGGGCCCGGTCCCGCCGCCGTACGCGCTCGGCGACCCGGCGGCGCCCGCCGCGAGCGGCCGGGAGGCGGTGGCGCGTGCCCGGCACCCGGAGCGGCCCCGGGCCGCCGCGTACCTCGACGCCCATTTCACGCTGCGCGAGGAGATCTCGGGCGACCGCTGCGGGGGCGTCGACCCGGGCATGCGGTGCGGCTTCGGCCGCCTCCCCGACGGCCGTACGGTCGCGTACGCGGCCCAGTGCGGCACCGCGACCCGCCCGGCCGGCTTCCGCACGGCGGCCCGTCTGGTGCGCCTGGCCGACCGCCTCGGGATCCCGGTGCTCACGCTCATCGACACCCCGGGCGCCGCGAACGACGCCGAGGCGGAGCACGCGGGCGCGGGACCGGCGATCGCCGACCTCTTCGCCGCCGTCGCCTCCGCCCGTACCCCTGTGACCGCCCTGCTCATCGGCGAGGGAGGTTCGGGCGGTGCGCTCGCCCTCGCCTCCCCGGGCAACACCTGGGCCACGCCGGACGGTTACTTCTCCGTCATCGCACCCGAGTCCGCCGCCGCCATCCTCAAGCGGGCCCCCGAGGAGGCCGCGGCCACGGCCGACCAGCTCCGTCTGCGCCCGCAGGACCTGGTGGACCTCGGTGTCGTCAGGGGTGTGGTGGAGCACCGGCCGGACGCTCGTTGACGCGAGCTCTCAGCCGCCGCCCAGGGCCCGCTTCAGTTCGGCCCTGTCCATCGAGGAGCGGCCGTGGATGTTGCGGCGCCGGGCCTCCGCGTAGAGCTGGTCGTAGGTCGGGCCCTGCGCGCCGCTGTGCGAGCGCAGGCCGCCACGGCGCCCGGAGGACATGTCCTCGGTCGAGCTCCTGCTCGCGGTCTTCGACTCGCCGGACCGCGCCCTCTCCTTGTTCACCGTGCGCGCGGCGATCTCCTCGGCGCGCTTCCTGCCCTCGCCCCGCTCCAGAGCGCTCTCCTTGATGTGCTCGTACTGCCGCTCCCGCTTGGCGTTCGATCCGCGCGGCATGATCCGCTCCTCTCGCACCGATGCGACGGCCCCGTGTCCGGCGGCTGCCCGCCCCCGCCGGGTCTAATCGCCGGTGCTCCTTCGGGGCAGGCGGGCGACCTCCAGCCAGACCACCTTGCCCACGGCTCCCGGCTCCTTGTCGCGGCTGCCCCACTCGGCGGCGAGCAGGTCGAGGACCATCAGGCCGTGTCCGCCGGGCAGGGCCGGGGATCTGGGCACCCGTACGCGCGGGTGCTCGGGGCTGGCGTCGGACACCTCCACGCGCAGCCGCCCCTGCCCGTTCCGCAGGACGAACTCCTCGGGGCCGCCGGCGTGCAGACAGGCGTTGGTGACGACCTCGGAGACGAGGAGCAGGACGTCCTCGACCCGCTCTCCCGCCTCCTCGCTGTCCGCCGGGATCCAGCCCCAGTCGGCCAGCGCCTCCGCCGTGAAGTCGCGGCAGCGCGAGACGACCCCGCGCGTGCCGTGCAGCACCAGCCGGCGGACCTGGTCCGGGGGGCCACCGTCGCCGTCACCCATGGGCTCCTCCTTCCCCCCAGTCTCGGGCAGGTGGCCCCGATCGACCTCCGCTGGGCCGGACATCCCCTAGCGAGGCTGGATCCCGCCGGCGTAGACGTGGTCCGGGGTGACGATCGCGGTGACCGCGCGGGCGACGAGCGTGGACGGCTCCTGGCCCCCGCTGGTGATGTCCGTGTTGAGCATGATGACCAGCGTGGCGTCCCGCTCGGGCAGGTAGACGGTCACCGTCTCGTACCCGGGAATCGAGCCGTTGTGCCCGATCCATCCGTTGGCGTCGAAGATGCCGAGGCCGTAGCCGAGGCCGGGGAAGCCCGTCGGCAGCGTCTTGAGCCGCTGCGCCTGCGTCTCGGGGCTGAGCAGCTCTCCGGTGGCGAGGATCTTCGCCCAGCGGCGCAGGTCGTGCTGGTCGGAGACCATCGCCCCGGCCGCCCAGGCCCAGCTGGGGTTCCAGTCGGTGGAGTCCACGACCGCGCCGCTGAGCGTCTGGTTCGTGTAGCCGCGGGGGTGCGGCTCGGGGAACTCGGGGCCGGTCGGAAGGAGCGTGTGGCGCAGGTGGGCCGGGCGGAGCACACGGTTGCGGAGGAACTCCTGGAGCGGCCGGCCGGTGACCTTCTCGACGACCAGGCCGAGCAGGACCAGGTTGCTGTTCGAGTACTCGAACTTCGCGCCCGGCTTGAAGGTGTTCTTGTGCTTGAAGCCGTACGCGAGCGCCTCCTCCGGGGTGAAGTAGCGCTGCGGGTCGCTGAGCAGGTCGTGGATGAAGCCCGGGTCGGAGGTGTACGGGAAGAGGCCGCTGCGCATCTCGGCGAGGTGGCGCAGGGTGATGCGGTGGCCGTTCGGCACGCCGTGGACGTAGCGGGCGATGGGGTCGTCGAGGCGGATCCGGTGGTCGTCGACGAGCTTCAGGAGGGCGGTGACGGTGAAGGTCTTGGTCTCGCTGCCGATGCGGATGAAGCCGTCGGTGGTCATCGGCTCGCCGGTGGCCTTGTTCGCGACGCCGGTCGCGTGGACGTAGCTTCCCCTGCCCGGCATCCACAGGCCGACGGCGACACCGGGGATGCCGGCCTGCCTGCGGACGTCCTCGACGGCCTTGTCGAGCCGGGAGGTGAGCTCGGGACCGAATCCGCCCGGCGGGCAGTCCTCCTCGCCGTGCATGCCGACGGCGACGGTGCTCACGGCGTGGACGGCGGCGGCGGGCGTGGCCGTCACGGGGGCCAGCACGGACGCCACGAGCAGCGTCGCGGCGAACAGCCGGCGGGAGGGGGTACGTCGCATGTCGGGGGTGCCTCTTCCGGGTCACGGGAGCTTCTGGACGGCCACATCACCACCGGGGGGCGACGCGACGGCCCTCCCTCTCGGCGCCCGCGCGACGAGTCCACCCGTACGGGGTCACGCGGGTAACCGAGACGGCCTCAGGGCCCGGATAATCGGAACCCCGACCAACTGGAGACGAAGGACCGATGACGCTGAACGAGGGCCGACGGGTGAGGTTGACGGTCGATCTCCGGCTGGACGGGCAGGTCGTCCCGGCGGGCGGGACCTCCGCCGGGACGGCGGCGGGGTTCCTGGCCCTCGCGGCCGGCCTCGAGGGCACCGTCGAGCGGGTGGACGAGGACCGGCCGCAGAGCCAGGAGGTCCGTGAGTACGAGCGGCTCAAGTCGCTGCTCGACGACTTCGGCCACCAGATGCCGCCGGGGAGCAGGCAGCAGCTGGAGGAGCAGGTCGCCTCCCTGGAACCCGAGTGGACCGCGTACCAGGAGCGGAAGCGCAGGCTGACGGTCCGCGTCCGCTTCGACAACGGCTTCGTCCTCGACGACGCCCCCGGGGACCTGTTCACCGCGGTCTGAGTCCCGTTTCACGGTCCTGTTTGCGGTCCTGGCAAAGTTCTTTGCCAGGACCGCTCCCCCGGTTCGAGTCTGGACGGCGTCCGCACTCGTCGAAGGGGGAACTCACGTGCTCACGACATCCCTGGCCGCTCCACCCGTCCCGCTGAGCTCACGCCGGCGCTGGACGGTGCTCGCTGTCTGCGCGCTCAGCATGTTCCTGGTCGGCGTCGACGCCACCATCGTCAACGTGGGGCTGCCCGAGATCGGGCGGGGCCTCGACGTGGGCACGCGCGGTCTCGAATGGGTCGTCGACGCGTACACCGTGGCCATGGCCAGTCTGCTCATCGTCTCCGGCGCCCTCGCCGACCGTCTCGGGCGGCGCCGGATCTTCCGGACCGGGCTGCTCGTCTTCGGCCTGGCCTCCCTCGTGTGCGCCCTCGCCCCGTCCCTCGGCGTCCTGGTGGCCGCCCGGGCCGTGCAGGGGATCGGCGCCTCGATGCTGAGCCCGGTGGCCCTGGCGATCGTGGTGAACGCGATGCCCGACCCCCGGGAACGGGCCCGCGCGATCGGGGTGTGGGCCTCGGTCTTCGGGTTGAGCATGGCGGCGGGCCCGGTCACCGGAGGGGCGCTCATCGGCGCGTTCGGCTGGCGCGCGGTGTTCTGGATCAACGCGCCGGTGGTGGTCCTCGCCCTCGTCCTGGTCGCCCTGTTCGTGCCGGAGTCCCGTGGGGAGCGCGCCCGCCGCCTCGACCTGCCCGGTCAGCTGCTCCTCACCCTGGTGCTCTGCCTCACCGTCGGCCTGCTCATCGAAGGCCCCCGGATCGGCTGGGCGTCGCCCGCGGCCCTCACCGGCTACGCGCTGACCGCCGTGGCCACGGCTTGCTTCGTCCGGATCGAACTGCGACGCGAGGAGCCCCTGATGGACCTCGGCCTGTTCCGGCGGCCGCCGTTCGTCACGGCGGTGCTCGGCGCGACGGCGGTCTTCGTCGCCCTCAACGTGACACTGCTGCTCAGCACCCTCTACCTCCAGCAGGCCCGTGGCCTGACACCGCTCGCGGCCGGCGCCGTGACCCTGCCCCTGGCACTCGGCGCCACGGTGTGCGCGCCCTGGTCCGGCGCCCTCGTGGGGCGCATCGGGCCCCGGCGTCCCCTGCTCCTCGCGGGCGGGTTCACCACGGCGGGGGGCCTCTGCCTCGTGGGCCTGGACGGGGACACGGGCGTGCCGCTGATCCTGTTCGCCTTCCTGCTGATCGGCATCGGGTTCGGCTTCGCCAACGCCCCTCTCACGAACACCGCGGTCAGCGGTCTGCCGCCGTCCCGGGCCGGCGTGGCGGGGGCCGTCACGTCCACCTCGCGCCAGGTCGGCGTGGCCGTCGGCATCGCCGTCGCCGGCGGTCTCGTCGCGGGCGCCGACCCGGCCGGTCTCGCCGCCGCGACCCGTCCGGGGTGGCTGATCGTGGCGGCGTGCGGACTGTTCCTCCTGGTCGCGGCGCGCGCGGCGCGACCGAAGCCCTAGGAACCGTCTTTCCCGAGTCTTGGACGGGCGCTTGACGTCCGCTGTACGGGGGCTGCATCACGCGCCGCGAGAGTGGCAGCACCCGAACGCACCGGCGTCCGGGGCCCGTCCACGCGAAGCTGGAGCCTCTGATGAAGCGCATGACCCGTACCCGCGCCGCCCTCGCCGGCGGTCTCGCCGTCGCAGCCCTCGGCACGCTCGTCGCCGGGGTCGGCGTGGCACAGGCGGACGAGGAGGACGGCCGGCGCGGCAAGGCCGCGGTCATGCCCGGCGAGCGGGAGATCGCCGGGCTGTTCGACCGGTGGAACGCGGCGCTGCGCTCCGGCGACCCGGAGCGGGTCACCGACCTGTACGCCGAGGACGCCGTCCTGCTGCCGACCGCCTCCCCGAGGATCCGCACCGACCACGTGGAGATCGCCGACTACTTCGCGCACTTCCTGGAGAAGAAGCCGAGGGGCGAGAAGATCCGCTCGGAGATCAACGTCCTGGACGCGGACTCGGCGATAGACGCCGGTCTCTACCGCTTCCACCTCACCGACCCGAAGACGGGTGTCACCAAGCCGCTCGACGCGCGCTACACCTATGTGTACGAGAAGCGCGACGAGTGGTGGCTGATCGTCAACCACCACTCGTCGGTGATCCCGTCCTGAGGCGAGGGCCTGCGCCCCGCCGAGAGCGAACATCCTGGGATCCGGGCCGTGTTGCGGTAAGGCTGGGAGGACACATCCCGGATCCCGGAGGACCTCCATGAGCGCCGAACACACGAACACCCTGTACGAGGCCGTGGGCGGCGCCGACGCGCTGCGCCGGCTCTCCGGAACGTTCTACGAGGGGGTCCTGGCCGACCCCCTCCTCGCTCCCGTCTTCGCCGACTTCACCGCCACCCATGTGGAGCACGTCGCCGTGTGGCTGGCGGAGGTCTTCTCGGGGCCCGCCGGGTTCACGGCGGAGCTCGGCGGGCACCAGGCCCTGCTCCGTGCCCATCTCGGGCTCGGCATCACGGAGGAACAGCGGTTGCGCTGGATGGAGTTGATGAAGGCGGCCGTGGAGAAGGAGCTGCCCGACGACGCCCTGCTGCGCCGCCGGGTGATGGAGTACTTCGACTGGGGCACGCGGATCGCCAAGGACGTCTCGGCCTCCGCCCCGGGCACGGACCTCGGCGAGCCCGGCCCCACCCCGCGCTGGGGCTGGGACGGCCTCGCCTAGGGCCCGCTCCCTGATCCGGCACGATCCGAAAGACAGGCCCCAGTCGTCGGGCAGGCACTAAGGGGTGATCCAGCGGGGCGCGTCGGCGGCGGTTCTCAGCCGTATCCGTACGCACAGTCCGCCGCCGGGCGCGTCCCGCAGGGCCACCCCGCCGCCGTCGTCCGTGACCAGCTGCTTGACGATGGCGAGCCCCAGGCCGGAACCCGAGCGCCCGGTCAGCCCCTGGCCGCGCCAGAACCGGTCGAAGGCGCGGGCCTGCTCGGCTGCGGACATGCCGGGGCCCTCGTCGAGGACCTCCAGGACCGCCTCCTCCGGGCCGCCCGTCTCCACCCGTACCGTGATCGTCCCCCCGTCCGGGGAGACCTCCAGGGCGTTGGAGAGCACGTTGTCGAGGACCTGGTCGAGGTTGCCGGGCCCCACGAGGACCGGCGGCAGGTCGTCGGCTTCGCCGGTGAGGAGGATGGTCACCCCGCGTTCGTCGGCGGCCGGGCGCCAGACCTTCAGCCGCTCCTCGACCAGCTCGCGCAGCGCCAGCGGTTCGGGCGCGGACACCTTGGCCTCGGCGCGGGCGAGCACGAGCAGGCCGCTGACCAGGCGGCTCATCCGGACGACCTCGGCGGTGGCCTGGTCGACGTCCTCGCGGACGAACCCGTCGTCGACGCCGTCCGCGATGTTGTCCAGGGAGAGGCGCAGCGCCGTCAGCGGGGTCCGCAGCTGGTGCGAGGCGTCCGCGACGAAGATGCGCTGCGAGGCGACGAGGGTGTCGAGGCGTTCGGCTCCCTGGTTGAGCGTGCGGGCCAGGGTCTGCGTCTCCTGCGGGCCGGTGACGGGCGAGCGGGCGGTGAGATCGCCGTCGCCGAACCGGCTCGCCATGTCGTTGAGCTGACGCAGCGGCCTGGTGAGCAGCCGGGCGACGATCGCACCGAGACCGGCGGCGACCGCGAGCACGCCGATCGCGAGGATCGCCCGGAAGCCCCAGATCCGCCAGAGCCGGTCGCTCAGGTCGGCGGTCTCGTACCGGACCCGGACCGCGCCGACGATCCGGTCGGCCGGGGCCGGGGCCGCGACGGTCTCCGCCTCTTCGTCGTCGCCATCGTCGTCCTCGCCGAGGGCTTCGCGCCGTGCGTACACCGGCACGGTGACGACCAGCTCCGGGCCCCAGACCAGCCGGGAGCCCCAGTCGACGGTGGTCCGGCCGTGGGCGAGCGCCGCGCCGAACGCCGGGTCGTCCGGGTGCGACGGCAGGGGCAGCGGCGGCATCGCACTCCTGCCGTCGGCGGCCACCACCTCGACCGTGCCCGGCGTCTCGTCCGCGTACGCCCCGGCCATCCGGGCCAGCGCCTGCCGTGCGGGCTCGTCGCCGTCCCCGAGGAGCAGGGCCATCGTGGTGGCCTCGCGGCGTACGGACTCCTCGGTGTCACCGCGCAGTTGGGCGGTGAGCGTGAACGCGACCGGCACCGTGAACGCGGCGAGGGCCACGGCGACGAGGAGCACGTAGCTGACGATGAGACGTCTGATCACGGGCGGGCCACGGACTCCACGACCAGCCGGAAGCCCACGCCCCGGACCGCCTCGACGGTCACCGCGCCGGCCAGCTTGCGGCGCAGCGCCGCCACGTGGACGTCGAGGGTCTTGGTCGGCCCGAACCAGTTGGCGTCCCAGACGGCTTCCATGATCTGTTCGCGCGACATCAGGGCGCCCGGCTCCTCCGTGAGGAACGCGAGCAGGTCGTACTCCTTGGGCGTCAGCGCCACCTCGGCGTCGTCCAGCCACACCCGGGCCGCCTTGCGGTCGACGCTCAGCCGGGCCCCGTACCGCTGGGGCCCCGTGGGCTGCTCCGCCGGACGCACCCGGCGCATCACGGCCCGGATGCGGGCGATGACCTCGCGCACCCCGAAGGGCTTGGACACGTAGTCGTCGGCGCCGATCTCCAGGCCGACGACCCGGTCGGTCTCGTCGCTGCGGGCGCTGATCACGATGATCGGCACGTCGCCGCGCCGCCGCAGCGCCCGGCAGACGTCGAGCCCGTCGGTGTCGGGCAGTCCGAGGTCGAGGAGGACCAGGTCGTAGGGCGTGGTGACGGCGAGTCCGGCCGTCCCCGTGGTGACCCACTCCACCTCGAAGCCGTAGCGCAGCAGCCCGCGCCTCAGGGACTCGGCGACGGGCTCGTCGTCTTCCACCAGCAGTACACGCACGGGGCAACCCTAGTTCGAGTTCCGTACGTCAGTTCACCACCGGAGTCCGCTCCCGGTTCAGTAGTAGTGGCGCATGATCTCGTCGGCCCAGGCGGGCTGCGTGGTCGGTCCCTGCGGGCCGAACTCCGTCATGTACGGCTTGATGTCGAGGACCGGCGTGCCGTCGACCGCGTCCAGACCGCGCACATGGAGGTCGAGACCGTCCGTACGGACCAGGCGGCAGCGGGAGACGCCGAGCCGGTTGGGGCGGTTCTTGCCGCGCTGGGCGAAGATCCCGACCTGCGGCCACTCCGCGTTGCCGCGCGGATGCCGGGCTCCGGTCTCGACGGCGTCGGGGCTCACCCGGTCGAAGTGGTAGACGACCTCCAGGTGCGAGAAGGCGTCGAGCCCGGCCAGCGCCTCGGGCCCGAAGGCCTCCGCGTCGAGGCGGACGACCGACTCGACGTCCCCCCACTCGTCGTCGCGCACCTCGCTCCGCCCGCCGACCACCCGGCCGACGGGACGCGAGACGATCACGCCCGGGGTGTGCTCCGTGTGCTCCTGCGCCATGGGGGCTCTCTCCTTCGTCGGTCGTGGCCGCGCCTCCGGCGAGGCGGGCGTCGGGCACGCTACCCCGCGCCGAGGGACCGTCAGATGCCGGGCCCGTACCCGGGATCCGGGCCCTGACGCGGATGCCACCAGGCCGCGAGGCCCCACAGCGCGAGTCCGGCGACGGCCACGCAGACGAGCACGGCCGCCAACGGCCGGAGCCACCGGGTGGCCGCCGCCCAGGTCAGCGGAGGGACGACCAGACCGGCGAAGAGGATCAGCGGCACATCGACGAGGATCACTCCCCAGTCCCGCGCGTGCGCCTCGAAGCCTCCCTCGATGCTGTACGAAGCGCGGGGCAGCGCGTAGGCGCCCGCGACGGCGACGCCGACGACGGCGAGGAGGCAGCCGACGGCGCCCTCCCACCGGTCCCGCGCTTCTTCTGACGGGTTCTCGCTCATGCCCGGGAGGGACGCGGGACGGCCCCGACCGGTTCCTCGAAGGGGGCCCTACCGGGGCAGGACGATCGCGGTGAGCACCAGGCCTTCGCGTACGAGCCAGCGTCCGGTGAAGTGGTCCCTCCGGGTGCCGCCGGTCACGGGGCCGGGGACGAGCAGCCCGGCGGTGAACGTGCCCGAGTGCTGGCGGGCGTCCGGCTCGAAGTCGATCGACGCCTCCTCGAATGCCAGCTCCCTCCGCGTCAGCGGGTACCAGGTCTTGAAGACGCTCTCCTTCGCGCTGAACAGCAGCCGGTCCCAGGGGACTCCCGGCGTGCGGGCGGTCAGCGCGTCCAGGTGCCGCCGCTCCCCGGGCAGGGACACGCCTTCCAGGACCCCTTCGGGAAGGGCGGCGGCCGGTTCCGCGTCGATGCCGATCGACAGCACGTCCGCGGACCTGGCCAGAGCGGCGGCCCGGTAACCCGCGCAGTGCGTCATGCTGCCGGCCACGCCCTGCGGCCAGCGCGGCTCCCCGCGCGCACCCGGCGCGAGGGGCGTCTCGGGCAGGCCGAGGTGGCGCAGGGCGAGGCGTGCGCACAGTCGTACGGTGGCGAACTCACGTTGTCGCCCGACGACGGCGCGCGCGACGGCGGCGGCCTCCTCGGGGAAGAGCGTGACGGGCTCCGCGTCGTCGCGCCGCCAGGCGGAGGCGACGGCGTCCGGCAGCAGTTCCGCGATCATTCGGCGCACTCCCCTGCTTCCTCGGTGGCCCGTGCCCATGCCGTCCGGACCTCGCACGGCAGCCGGCCTCGGTCCGGTACGTCGAAGCCCTGGGCACGGCCCCACACGCGGAGGTCGTTCGTGGACAGTCCGCCGGGGCGCATGACCGGCAGGGCGGGCCGTGTCGAAAGCCAGTACCGGCGCTTCGTGCCGTACACGCTCGTCCGGACGTCCTCCAGGGCGCCCCCGTTGCGCTCGATCGTCCGCGCGGAGGCGAGGTCGTCCTCGTCGCAGGTGACGAGGACGCGGTCCAGGCCCAGGTCCCTGGCCCTCGGCAGGAGTTTCCCCAGGGCCCGGATCGCCACGCCCTTGCGCCGGGCGGACGGCCGCACGCTGTAGCCGATGTGGCCGTCGGCCTCGCGGAGGAAGTCGTTGAGCTCGTGCCGGAGTTCGGCGGCGCCGAGGTAGGTGTCGCCGTCGACGATCCACAGGTACGTGGCGTGGACGCGGCCCGGGGCGGCGGGCACCGTCGTGTCGCCCTGGCCGCGCAGCCGCTCCACCCAGGCGGCGAAGACGTCCGGCCGGTCCAGGGTGCCGTCCGGGGCGAGCCGCAGCCCCGCTCCGTCCTGCTGCGCGCCGGCGGGCCACTCCTCGTACGCCTCCTGCCAGGAGGTGTGCAGGCGGGTGGTGGGAGTGATCAGTTCGAGCATGCGCGCGACAGTACCGGTCCCGGCCGACGCGACCGGACGGCCGTACCCGCTCGCCGACGCGGCGGCCCCGGGTGACGATGGGGTCCGGGAACCTGGGAGGCACGCGTGGCGCACCAACGCTCCACCACCGACGTCCTGATCGTGGGCGCGGGTCCGGTCGGTCTGAGCGCGGCCGCCGAGCTGCGCCGGCACGGCGTGCACTGCCGGCTCGTGGACCGGCTGCCCGCCCGTCTCCCGTACGCCAAGGCCGTCGGGATCCAGCCGCGCACCCTGGAGCTCTGGGACCGGATGGGCCTGGTCCGGGACGTCCTGGAGGCCGCCGTGCCGCTGCGCGGTCAGCTGGCCTTCGTCGACGGCCGCGAGCGGGACCGCATCGAGCTGACCATGCCGCCCGAGGTGCCGTACGGCTTCGCCGCGCTGCCGCAGTACGAGACGGAACGGCTCCTGGAGCAGTACGTGGCCCGCATGGGGACGGTGATCGAGCGCGGTACGGAACTGGTGTCGTTCACCCAGGACCGGGACGGGGTCACGGCGCGGCTGCGCACGGCGTCCGGGGCCGACGAGGAGCTGCGGGTCCCGTATCTGATCGGCTGCGACGGCGCGCACAGCGTCGTGCGGAAGACGCTGGGCCTGTCGTTCGAGGGCGGCGCGTTCCAGGAGGAGTACATGCTGGGCGATGTCGTGGCCGACTGGGACCTGCCCTCCGGCTACGGCATCCGTTCGACCCGCCTGGGAGCCGACGGCTCCCCCGGCGACGTGCTCGTGTGCATCCCGCTGCCGGGGGCGGGGCGCTACCGGATGTCGATGAAGCTCCCGCCGGAACTCTCCCCCTCCCGGGGCGCGGACGCCCCGGACGGTGTGGCGCACGGCCTCGAAGGCGGCCGGGGCCCTTCGCTCGCCGACCTCCAGGACGTCGTCGACCGGCTCGCGCCGCGCCCGGCGCGCCTTTCGGGGCTGCGCTGGTCCTCCGTCTTCCGCATCAGCCACCGGATCGTCGACCGGTACGGGCGGGGCCGGGTCTTCGTGGCGGGCGACGCGGCGCACATCCATCCGCCGACCGGCGCCCAGGGCATGAACACCGGTGTGCAGGACGCCTGCAACCTGGCCTGGAAGCTCGCCCTCGTGGTGCGGGGCGAGGCGGAGCCCGCGCTGCTCGGCACGTACGACGCCGAGCGCCGTCCGGTCGGCGAGGAGGTCGTCGGCCGGACCGTGCGGCACGCCGTACGGGGGATCGAGGCCGACCCCGAGGACCGGAGGACGCTGCTCCTGCGCGAGGCCCAGCTGCTCGTCGGCTACCGGGGCGGTCCGCTCGCGGGCGAACCGTACGGTCCGGAGGGCGCGCCCCGGGCGGGCGACCGGGCCCCGGACTGCGCGGGCCTGACCACGCCGATCGCCGCGTATCCGCTGCGGCTCCTCGACGTGCTGCGGGGGCGCCCGGGGCACGTGGTGCTGCTGTACGGACCGGACGGCGCCGAACTGGCCGGGGCCGCCGAGGCGGTACGGGCGGCCGGCGACCTCCCGGCGATCGTGATCCTCGCGGCGGACGCGGACGAGACGGCGGGTCCGGACGACCTGTCCGTGCCCGACGCCCGGTCGACGCCCGGTGCCCCGTCCTCACGGGGCGACCTGTCCTCGCCCGGCAGTCCGTCCTCGCCCGCCGGCCGGTCCGTGCCCGCCGGTCCGTCCGTGCCCGTCTACCGGGACACCGCCGGGGAGTTCGCTCGGCTGTACCTCCCCGACGGTGCCACCGGTCTCGTCGTCCGTCCCGACGGGCAGCTCGGTGCCCGTTTCCCGCTCGCCGGGACCGCCGCCGCCCTGAGCGGTTATCTCAGGGCCCTGTCCGTGCGGCAGGACGCCCCGCTACGGCACCCAGTGGTTGCCTGAGGCGGTGATCATGACCTGGAGCTGGATGCTGGCCGAGAAGTAGCTGCTCGTGTCGACCGGGGTCGCCAGCATCTTGCTCCACAGGGCGTCGAGCCAGGCCTGGCTGCCCGGGTCGGTCATCGCCGCCACCGCGAACGGCGCGAAGAAGGCGGCCTCGCTGCCCGAGGAGATCTGGGTGCCGTTGAGCTTGTAGCCGACGGCGATCTTGTTCGGGTCGCCGCCGGTCTTCGTCTTGATCCACCCGTTGACCTTGCGGGCGGCCGCGAGGGACGTGGCGTCGCCGCTGGTCACCGCGTCGTCGCCGATGCGCCAGGGGGTGCGGCAGGCGTTCCACCAGTACGCGCCGTCGTTGGGGTCCTCCAGGACCTGGCCGGGGGCGGGCCTGGGCGTGGTGTTGGTGTCGACGACGAAGTCGGGCAGGAGTCCGGTGCCGGAGGCGTAGGTGGACTGGAGGCGGGAGATCTGCGTCTGGTGGGCGCTGCGCACCGCGTCCCAGGTGCTGTCGCCCGAGGCCGCGCGGAAGGCGCGGAAGTGGTCGGCCATCCAGTCCGAGGTGCGGGTGATGTAGTAGTACTGGTCGCCCGAGCTGCTCCAGTCGCCGAGCTTCAGGAGTTTGGTCGTCGCGTTGACCTCGTCCTTCTTGATGGCGGCGATGTGCTTGAGCGCGAGGTCCTTGTAGTTGTACGTGCCGGTGCTGCCCCACTGCTTGTCGGCGAGGAGCAGGCCGTAGGCCACGTCCATGTCGCCGTCGGTGGCGCCGTCGCCGCCGTCGACGCTCTTGCAGGAGGCGTCCTGCTCGGCGGCGAGGAGGTTGGGGTTGACCGAGGACGGGTGGTCGATCTTCCACTTGACGAGCCCGTCGAAGATCTTCTTGGCGTCGGGGTCGGCGCCCGCCATGGTGGCGGTGACGACCATGCCGTAGCCCTGCGCCTCGGCGACGTACGGGTGGTCGGCGTCGGGCGAGATGACCTGGTACCAGCCGTTGCCGCAGTTCTGCCGGACGAAGGCGGCCTTCCACCGGTTGTAGTAGTCGACGACCTTCTGGTCGAGGGCGGACTGCGTGCCGGAGGGCTTCAGGATGCCGGCGACGTACGGCTTGAGGTGGCTGCCGAAGGGGACGGCGGGTCCTCCGCCGCCCCCGCCGGTGCCGGTGGGCGCGCCGTACACCTCGAACTCCCAGAGGGAGTAGCCGTACGGCGTGCCGCGACCGGTGCCGTACATCCGGACGTACCGGCCGCTGCCGGAGACCGTGAGGTCGTCGGTCGCCCCGTCACCGGCGGTGGTGGAGTAGACGTCGGTCCAGGTCGTGCCGTCGGTGGAGGTCTGGATGCGGTACGCCTTGCCGTACGCGGCCTCCCAGTCGAGCTTCACCCGGGAGATCGTGTGGTTCGCCCCGAGGTCGATCCGTATCCACTGCGGGTCGACCCCTTCGACGCTCGCCCAGCGGGTGGCCGTGCTGCCGTCGACCGCGAGGCCGGGCCCGAAGGCCGAGGTCTCGACGGACGAGGCCGTCACCGCCTTTCCGCCGGACACGAGGCCGTCGGCGGCCTGCGCCTGCGGCATGACCGTCAGGGGCAACGCCAGCAGACCCGCGAGCCCGAGAAGCGTGACGCTTCGTCGACGCATGTCAACTCCCTTTCCCTCCATGGCCAATCGTTAGGAAATATTCCTAACCATTGGCCGGGAGAGTAGAGAGGCCGCCCACCCCGCGCAAGACCCCGCGCACGGGGGAAGTCGGCCGCGCGCGGCACGGACTCGGGTGTGAACCGGTCCGGGAACTCAGCCGCGCGCGTCCCGCAGCGCCGTGTGCACCGACCAGACCACCGACACCAGCGGCACCGCCACGACCGCGCCCACGACGCCCGCGGCGATGGAGCCCGCGACCACCGAGACGGCCACCACCAGCGGGTGGAGCCGCACCGCCCAGCTCATGACGAGCGGGTGCAGCAGATGTCCCTCGATCTGACCGATGATCACGATCAGTGCCACCACGATGCCCGCCACCAGCGGGCCCTTCGAGGCGAGCGCCACGACGGCGGCGATCGCGAGGGCGATCGGCGAGCCGATCAGCGGGATGAAGGCGGCGAGGAACTCCAGGAGGGCGAGCGGGACGGCGAGGGGGACCCCGAGGGCCCAGAGGGCGATGCCGACGAGCACCGCGTTCGTCGCGGCGACCAGGACGATGCCGTGCGTATAGCCGGTGAAGGTGCTCCAGGCCGCTCTCCCGCCCATGGCGACGCGGTCGCGCACCACATTCGGGAGCTGCTCCTGGAACCAGGACCAGTGCCGGTCCCCCGAGTGGATGAAGAACACCGCGGAGAACAGGCCGAGGGCCAGCGTGGCGAGGACGGTGACGACGTGCCCGGCTCCGCTCAGCGCCGTGCTGAGCAGGGCGGATCGGTGGCTGGAGAGGTAATCGCCGATCTTGGACTGCACGCCGGAGAGCGCGTCCGGATCGAGGCGGAACGGGGGCCGCTCCAGCCAGCGCTCGATCCGTCCGACGCCCTCCCGGAACTCGCGCACCAGGGTGGTCTGCTCCCCCGCGACCGCCTCGCCGACCAGCACGAGCACTCCGATGACGAGCGCGATGCTGACGAGCAGGGTGAGGGCGACCGCGAGCGGCCGGGGCAGGTGCCGGGCGACCAGGTCGGCGACGGGCCGGAGCAGCGCGGTGATCACCAGGCCGAGGAAGAGGGCCACACCGATCTCGTGGAAGCGCCCGAGCACCGCGAACAGGCTGTAGACGAGGAGGCCGACGGCGAGCAGCCGCCACGCGTAGGCGGCGGCCGTACGGAGGAAGGGGCTGACCGTCGGGGGCGTGGCTGGCTGCATGGCCATCGACGTACCACCGCCCGCTCACGGGGCCACGCCGTCAGCGGCGGATTCGCCCGACCCGGTCCCGCCATTCGGCCGTCCGGTGTGCAGAATGGTCCCCGATTCCGGCGTCTTCACTTTCGGGGGAACGTGACGTGTCCAGACTGAACCGGTGGTGCCTCGTCCTCGCCGTGGCCGCTCCTCTCGCGCTCGCGGGCTGCAGCAGCGCACCGCCGCCGCTGGAGTTCGGCGCGGCGAAGCCGTCGGGCCCGAGACTCGCCGCGCACCCGGCCGCGAACGCCTCGCTGCCGCTCGCCGAGTGGCCGAACGCCTGCGAGGTGCTGAGCGACGAGGAGATCCGGGCGATCCTCCCGCAGGCGACCGACTTCGCGCGGGACCCGGTGAAGGTCACGATCATCGACTTCAACCCCCTGTCCGAGTCCGCGCCCGGCACGACGGGCGACGTCCCGGCGGGCGGCTGCGAGTTCGAGTTCGGGCTGCCGTCCGAGTACGAGAGCGAGCACAACAGCAGCGTCAGAGTCACCTTCACGGCCATCGCCGACCCCGCACTCGTGGAGCAGAACTACGCCGAGGACCTCAAGTCGGCGCGGAAGCGGGCGACCGAGGGCACGTACAAGAAGGAGTTCCGGGACCTCGGCACCTCGCTCGGCACCGAGGGCTGCTTCCTTCCGGACGTCTCCGACGGGCCCACCTGCCACCAGGGCCCGTACCAGTTCGAGGTGAGCGGGATGTCCACCGCGGACGGCGTGGGCGAGTACCCGGCGTCGAAGCGGAACTGGAGCGAGAAGGTCCTCACGCAGGTCGTGCGGACACTGGGTCCCCGCATGCCATGACGGTGACGGGCCCGGTCCCGGCGACCGCCGCGACGGCCGCCCGGTCCCGGTCGGCCCACTCCAGGAGTCGCAGACCCTCCTGACCGCCGGCCTTGAACCGGGCCTCACCGCGCACCCACAGGCGGAGCAGCGCCGCGTCCGGGTCCGGGGCGGCCGCCGCCTCCCGCAGTTCGGCCTCGGGGAGCAGTCGCCGCAGCACGGGGAGGGGGCCGGGCCGGCGCCCCTCGGGTTCCACGTCGATGCCGACCGGACCGGGGCCGACGGCCGCCGCGACCAGACCGTCGGCGTGGCTCAGGCTGACGCCGAGCCCGGGGAGACGGCTCGGGTACGGGCGGCCGTGCCCGTACCGCCGGCATCCCTCGCAGTACTGCTCCGGGCCCGACGCCTCGGGCGGGAGCCCGGTGAACCGGGCGACGCACCACCGGACCAGGAGACGGGCGGCAAGCACGTCGTCGCGGCGGTTCGGCACCCGGATCCGGTCGAGCCGCCGGCGTTCCCAGGGCGCGAGCATGCCCTCGTGGAGTCCCGGCAGGTCCAGGGCCTCCCCGGTGGTGGCCACCACGGCCAGGGCGTTCAGGGGCGGGGGGTCACTGCGCGCCACTCAGGAAGCGCTCCTGGACGCGCCCGATGGTGCGGAAGTCGTCGATGGTGACCTCCTGGAGGTCGATGGAGCTGTCGGACAGCTCCTCCAGGAGGTCGATGAACTCCAGGAAGTCCATGGAGTCGATGAGCCGGGCCTCGATGAGGTCCTCGTCGGTGTCGATCGGACCGTCGAGACCCGGGTTCTTCTCGTGGAGCCACGCGACGATGGGGTCCATGGGGGGTGCTCCTTGCTGTGCCGAGTACTGGTAGAGGTGCGGAAGGAAGGCCTGCCGTCTACGCGGCGGCGGCCTCGCGCAGCCGGTCGAGCGCCTGCTCGGGGCTGCCGTGGGCGAGGATCATCGCGTGCACCCAGCGCTCGACGCCGAAGGCGACGCAGGCGCTGTACGCGGGGCCCGCGGAGCCCGCGCGGATGTCGAGGCGCTCGCCGAAGAAGTTGCGGTGCCGGTTCACGGAGGCGATGGCCGTGCCGTCGGGGGCGCTGAACTCGTGCTTGACGGGGTCGAGCGCCATGAGCCGGGCGCGGGAGCCGCCCTTGTCGTAGAAGGGGTCGTCGGCCACGGCCCGGTCCAGTGCGAGGCCGAGGCGTCCGGCCAGTTCCTGGATGAACTCGGCTCCCTGGTCGAGGTGTTCGAGCGATCCCTGCTTCGTGCCGAGGTACAGGACCTCGCGCATGTGGAAGCCCCACAGGCGTTTGAGGCCGTCGTAGTGGGTCTCGTTGCGGAAGCAGCGGCCGGCGGCCGAGAGCCGCAGTCCTCCCTCGCCGACGTCCCGGCCCTCCAGGGAGAGCAGCAGGCCGTAGCAGGTGGCGGACGGCAGGAGGTGGCCGGTGGGCCGGAGCGGCAGTTCGCCCGGGGACTCCCCCGCGGCGAGGCCGTCGAGCGCGTCGGGGGCGAACCGCCCGGCGGAGACGCCGAGATGGGGGAAGTTGCGGAAGAAGTCGAGGCGCGCGAGGCCCTCCACGGAGAGCAGCGGCGGGCCCACCACCTCGGGGGCGGAGAGGCGCGCGGCCAGGCCGGTGAGCAGCTCGTCCAGGCCGTGGAGCAGGGCGGTGCGGACCGGGTCCAGGGTGATCAGGCCCGCGCCGGGGCTCTTGAGACCGCCGTCCGGGAGGACGGTGGTGCCGGGTGTGCTCATGGAGAAGGGCTCCCTCTGGGCGTGGGCGAACAGTCACGGCGTGGGGTCCTCGTCGACCACGGCACGGCGGAGAAGCCGCCTGACGCTTCCTCAGGGGCCGGCCTGCGCATGGGGACCCTAAGCCAGTTCACCGAAGGTTGTCTAGACCAAAGCGGCCGAGCCGCCGAACCTTCGGGGTTGCCAACGGGACACACCCGGGAGGCACTTGACAGAAGCGATGGTCTAAACCAATTCTTCTGAACGACGTGGCCGCCTGACCTCCGGCCACCGCCTCTGGAGGGACCCCATGACGACACCCGCCCCGCACCGCCCTGCCCGCCGACCCCGGCTGCACCGGGCGGCGTCGGACCTGCCGTACTTCAGCGCGGACGGCGAGTCGTACCTCGCCCAGACCACCCTGCGGGAGCTGAAGAAGTCACGGCCGCTGCGGGTGCTCTCCGAGGAGGACTTCGCCCACTGGCAGACGTACGGCTACGTCGTCGTCCGCGAGGCGATCCCGGCCGCGGCCGCACGGCGCCTGCTCGACTTCGCCTGGGACTTCCAGGGCCTCGACCCCGAACGCCCGGACAGCTGGTACGAGGACCGCCCGTTCCGCTCCGAACTGGACCAGCAGCTGCACGTGTACGGCTTCGTGGAGGCGTACCACCACCAGCTGCTCTGGGACAGCCGACAGGCCCAGCGGGTCTACGACGCCTTCGTGGACGTGTGGGACTGCGAGGAGCTGTGGGTCACCCAGGACCGCCTCAACCTCAACCCGCCCAACGTGCGCAACCGCGACCGCGCCCTCATCGAGCCCACCGACCGGGGCTTCGACATCGAGCTGCACTGGGACATCGACACCACGCTCGGCGTGCCCCCGCAGCGGGTGCAGGGGATCATCGCGCTGAACGACACGAGCCCGGAGTCCGGCGGCTTCCAGTGCTGCCCGGAACTGTTCCGCCGGTTCGAGGAGTGGAAGCTCGGCGAGCCCGCCGACCGGGACCCGATCCGCCCCGCCGTGGACCGGACGGAGTTCCCCGTGGTCCGCCCCGATCTGCGCCCGGGCGACCTGCTGATCTGGAACGGCCTCCTCGCCCACGGCGTGGCCCGCAACACCTCGGCGGACCAGGTGCGGGCGGTCCAGTACCTGTCGATGATGCCGGCCCTGGAGGAGCACACGAAGCTGCGGAAGTCCCGGGTCGAGTCCTGGCGGCACCTGCGCACCCCCCGCTGGAACCGCACCCTGGTCGGCGACCCCGTCCTGCACGAGTCCGAGCGCTACCCGACGGCCACCCTGAACGGGCTCGGAAGCCGCCTCCTCGGGCTCACCTCCTGGAACGAGCCCCACGAGGCCACGGGCGAGGAGCCGGCGTGCGCCGTGTCTGCCTGACCCTGCCCACCCACCGCGCCTGCTCCGGGACGATCCGGTCGGTCGCGGCGGAAGCCGCCCACGGCGCACGGGAGTTCGGCGTCGAGGTGCACCTGCTGATCCTGGACTCCTCCCCCGCACCCGCCCTAGCCGAGCACCGGCAGACCGTGGCCGCGCTGCCCCCGGTGCCCGGCGTGGTCGTCCACCACTTCGACGAGGCCGCCCAGCGGGACTTCCTGCGCGAGGTGATCGTCCGGTCCGGCGTCGCCGAACCGGACCGCGTGCTCGCCCTGATGCTGCCGGACCGGGTGTCCTACGGCGCCTGCACCAACCGCGCCTTCCTGTTCGCGGAGGCGCTCGGCTGCGCCTCGGTGCACCGCAGGGACTCCGACAGCCGCTACCAGCACCTGGACGGGGAACCGGTCTTCCCGCTCCACCACGAGCTGGCGGCCCTCGGCCGGCGGGCCTCCGACGTGGCCGGGCTCGTGTCCCGGAGCAGGCTCGACCCCGCGTCCGCGCACCGGCCGGTCTCCCTGGTCGGCGGCTCCTTCGTCGGCGAGATGTCCGTGGACGTCGAGGAGATCCACAGGCTCGACCCCGTCGTGTACGAGGACGTCATCGGCCTCTCGGTCCCGGACGGCTATCCGGAGATCTGGCGCCGCAACCTCATCGCCGAGTCGTTCCGGGGCGCCGGGACCGCCGCGTTCACCGGAGACCTGACCACGCTCACCACCGTCAGCCCCACGCGCGTCGACATGTGCAACATCGCCCTCGCGCGCGAGGTGTACGGACGGGTGCCGCTGCCGCCCGCCACCGACACCATCGGCAGCGACTACCTCCTCCTCCACCTGGTCCACGACGCCCGGCTGCCCGGAGTGCTGCACAACCGGCACATCGTCAACTTCCACACCGGAGAACGGCGTTCCGACAGCGGATTCCTCGCCTACCAGCTGCGGTTCACGAAGTTCCTGCTCGCCACCCCTCATCTCCACTCCGTGTACGCGGGGACGAAGGCGGCCGGCGATTCGCTGCTCGACGCCGGGGGCGGGCTCCGCGCCGACGCCGTCGCCGCTCTCGTCCGGGAGAGCACGCGGCTCGACCGGGCCGAGAACGCCGAGCGCCTCGACGTCGTCGACCGCTCCTACCGCAAGCTCGGCGGCCGCTACGCCGAGGCGGCGGACTTCCTCGCCGCCCGCCGCGAGCCGATGATCGACGAAGTCCGGCAGGACATGGCGGAGTTCGCCCTCCTCATCGACACCTGGGCGGCCGTCGTCCACGCGAGCGGGGACCACGAGCTGTCGTCCGGGGGCGCCGCATGACGAAGACGTACACGATCACCGTCGCCTACGCGGGCGGGGAGCGGCGCCGGGGGCCCGTCACGATGGGCCAGGCCAACATGATCCGCTGCATGCTGCGGGACGAGCCCGAGCACATCAACATCCACGCCGTGTGGCCCGTACCCGAGGGGACGCGGACGGAGTCGGCGATCGACGCGCTGCGCGCCCTGGTGGTGCGGCACGAGGCACTGCGGACGACCTTCCCCCACGCGCCGGGCGAGGCGCCGTGCGAGCAGGTCGTGGCGCCGGAGGGAGAGTTCACGGTCACGGTCCTCGATCACGACGAGGTTCCCCCGGACGCCGCCGGGTACGCCGACTCGGTGGCCCGCCGGGACCGCGTCGGCCGCTTCCACCTGGACCGGGACTTCGGGCTCCGCATCTCCCTCGTCGCCGTGGCCGGCGCTCCGGTGTTCGTCGCCCTGGCGGCGAGCCACGCCGTGACGGACGTCAGCGCGCTCTCCGTCCTGGAGGAGGACTGGCTCGACCTGCTCGCCGGCCGGACGCTCCCCGCCGTGACGGCGTTCACCCCGCTCGACCTCGCCGCCGAGGAGGCGACCCCGGGCGGACTCCGGAAGGCCGGGGCTTCCCTGCGGTACTGGGAGCGGATCATCCGCACCGGCCCGCAGGCGATGTTCGCGGAGCCGGGCGCCGTGGGCACCGAGGTCGAGGCGGAGCAGCTGACGCTCCGCTCGCTGCGGGGCGCCCGCGCGCTCGCCCTCGTGGCGGAACGCACCGGCGGCCTGCCGTCCACCGTGCTGCTCACGGCCTGGTGCGCGCTCGTGGCGCACCGTACGGGCCAGTCGTCCTGCGTGGCGGCCGTGCCGACCTCCAACCGGTTCCTGCCCCGGCTCGCCCGCTCGGTGAACACCGTGTCGCAGGACGCGCTGCTCTGCCTCGACATGGGGGTGCCGTCCTTCGACGCGCTCCTGAGCAAGGCGTGGGGGGCGGCTCTCGACGCCTACCGGAACAGCCGGTTCGACGCGGTCCGCCTCTGGGACATGATCGACGCCGTCACCCGCGAGCGGGGCAGCCGCTTCGCCCGCGACGTCGTCTTCAACGACGTCAGCACCCTCCCGGCGGCGGCCGGATCCACGGGCGAGGCCGACGGACCCGAACTGGACGTGGTCCGGGGGCCGGTGCAGGTGCTGCCGACCCGGATCCTGACCTTCGTCCACGAGACGGCGCCCCTGCTCCGGCTCGACCTGTGGGTCGATCCCGCTCTCTTCGCCCCGGACGAGGCCGAGGAATTCCTCACCGGTCTGGTACGGCTCCTGGAGGCGGCCGCCGCCGAGGACGTGCCACTGGCGGCGCTCACCGAGGTGACGGGCGTCCGGCCGGTCGAGCGCGGCGCGGGCTGGGTCCGGGTGGACGGCTCGTGGGTGTCGCCGTGCGAGGTGGCGGAGGTGCTGAGCGGGGCGCTGGGAGGCGTACCCGTGCGGGTGGCTCCGGACGAGGACGGCCTCACCGCGTACCTCGCGTGCGGTGGCTCCCCGCTCACTCCGGCTGACGCGCACGCGGCATTGATGGACGCCCTCCCGGGCCGGCCGGGGGTGCTGGCCCCGCGCCGGTACGTGATCGTGCGGGACGCGCCGGCGGAGGCGGACCGGGACCGGACCAGTGCGTGGCTCCGGCAGCGGATTCTCAGGGAAGGGGCCGGCCGGGACCGGCGCATGTGACATGACGACGAATGACGTGACGATACAGACGGCGGCGAACTCCCTTCCCAGTCCTTGGCGTTCGCCGCGCTTCCGGCTGTTCTTCGGCGCCCGCAGCACCTCGCTCCTCGCCGACGGCATGCTGATGGTCTCGCTGACGACCGCCGTGCTCGGCGCGGGGTACGGGGCGGCGGGCGTGGGCTACGCGCTGGCCGCGTGGATGGCGCCGATCGTCCTGCTGGTGCTGTTCGGCGGGGTGTTCGCCGACCGGTTCACCCCGCAGGTGATGATGGTCGGCGCCGACGTGGTGCGGATGGTGGCCATGCTGGCGCTCGCGCTGCTCCTCGCCGCCGGCGGCATGCGGCTGTGGCACATGATGGCGCTGCTCGCGCTCAGCGGCGCCGCGACCGCCATGTTCCAGCCGGGTCTGGCGAGCCTGGTGCCCCGGGTCGCCGAGGACATCCAGCGGGCCAACGCGCTGCTGCGGATCTCCGAGTCGATCTGCACCCTGCTCGGTCCGGGCCTCTCCGGCCTGCTCGTGGCGTACTGGGACGTCGCCGGCTCCTTCGTCGTCATCGCGGCCTTCTACGCCTGCAGCGCGCTCGGGCTGGCGCCGCTGCGGAAGCTCGGCACGGCCCGGGACGAGAGCGACGAACCGATCCTGCGGCGGCTCGCCACCGGATGGCACGAGTTCCGGTCCCGGTCCTGGCTGTGGGGCGTGATCGCCGTGTGGTCCGTCTACGGCCTGTTCGTCTTCGGCCCGGCCCTGCCGCTCGGCGCGGCGCTGCTCACCGAACAGCACGGCGCGAGCGGTTACGGCTGGATCGCCTCCGCCGACGGCGCCGGCACGATCGTCGGCGGACTGCTCGGCATGCGGGTCCGGCCGCGCCGCCCGCTCGTCGCGGGCGCGTGCGCCATGTTCTTCTTCTCCCTGAACCCGCTGGCGCCCGCCCTGGGGTGGAACTTCACCGTCACGGCGCTGACCGGTGTCGTGGCCGGCTGCGGGTTCGCCTTCTGGGGCGTCATGTGGGCGACGAGCGTGCAGTCGCACATCCCCCTCGCCGTCCTGAGCCGTGTCTCCGCGTACGACGTCGCCGGCTCGATCATGGTCATCCCCCTGGGCCGCGCCCTGTCCGGCCCGGCCGCCGAGAGCGTGGGCGCCGACCGCGTCCTGCTCTTCTCGTCCGTCATGGGTCTGGTCCTGATCGCCGCCATGCTCTCCGTCCCGGCCGTCCGCGCCCTGCGCCGGGCACCGGAAACGGCCGCCGCCACCGAGAGCGCCGCGGGCGCCGGCTGAGCACCCGACGGCCCGGGGGAAGCGGAGGGAAACAGCTGTGCGATTGTCGGCCACGCGTGATAGTCACTACCTCCACGGGGCGGGTGATCACTGACCTCCCCGTTCGGACACAGCAAGGGGTGGGGACATGGCGTTGCTCCGTGATTGGGGGCTCACGCTGGGGAAATGGACGGGCCGGCCGGCCGTGCGGCTGGTGAAGGACTCCGGGGATCCGGACGCCTCCCGCGTCCGGGAGGCCGCGCGGGCCGGGGACTGGACCACGGTGCGGAAGGTGCTCGAAGCTCACCCCGAGAGCGAGGGCCGCACGGAACTCCTGTGGGCCGTCGGCGACACCCCCGGCGTGGAGCGGTGGATCACCCCGGTCCTCGAAGCGGAACCGGAGGCGGCCCTGCCCCGGCTCGTGGCCGGAATCCGCCACCTCAGCTGGGGGTGGGAGGCGCGCACCGCGGCCCGCGCCAAGGACGTCTCGCGCGAGCAGTTCGAGGTCTTCCACTCGCGGCTGCGCACGGCCGAGGAGTGGCTGTACGAGGCGGCCGAGCGCGAACCGCTGTGGACCTCTCCGTGGTACGGCCTCCAGATCACCGGGCGCGGCCTCGAGGTCGGCCAGGTCACCGCGCGGCGCCGCTTCGAGGCGACGGTGCGACGCGACCCGCAGCACCTGGAGGCGCACCAGCAGCAGTTGCAGCAGGTCTGCGACAAGTGGGGCGGCTCCCACGAGGAGATGCACGCGTTCGCGCGCGCGTCCGCGTTCGGCGCCCCGGGCGGCACGCACCTGGGGCAGCTCGTCGCCGCGGCGCACCTGGAGGAGTGGCTCTCCCTCGACCCGGGTGCGGACGCCGCGTACATGCGGCTGGCCGAGGTGACGAAGTCCCTGCGGGAGGCCGCCGAGCACTCCTACCGGCACCCGGACTTCGTCCGGCGGGGCGGATGGCTCCAGGTCCTCAACACCTTCGCGATGGCCTTCTCGCTGGCCGGGGACCAGGAGGCCGCCCGGGAGTGCTTCCGCGCCACCGAGGGACAGGTCACCGAGTTCCCCTGGTACTACCTGGACGGCTCCGACCCCGCCGCGGCGTACCGCAAGCGGCGCTCGTCGGCCGGTCGCTGAGCCGGGGGCCGCGCCGGTTCGGCCCCTGCGCGCCACGCGTCGGCCGGGCCGCCCGGTCGTGAGACCGCCGGCCCCTCCGTACGCCCTCCGTACCCCTCCGTACGCCTTCCTTCCGCTTCCCGTCCGCGCCCTCCCGGCGCGGACGCGCCCACCGAAAGACTCCGTCAGGTGCACCCTTCCGAGTCCGCCCACACGTTCCAGGTCGATCTGCGCGGCCTGGTCGACCTGCTCTCCCACCACCTGTACTCCAGCCCCCGCGTCTACCTGCGCGAGCTGCTGCAGAACGCCGTCGACGCCATCACCGCACGCCAGGCGGTCTCGCCCGGCGCACCCGGCACCATCACCGTCCGCACCGGTGAGACCCTGACCGTCACGGACACCGGCATCGGCCTCACGGAGGCCGACGTCCACCGGTTCCTCGCGACCATCGGGCGCAGCTCCAAGCGGACCGCCGGCGGCGCCCTGGACGGCGCCGGTCTGGACGCCGCCCGCGGGGAGTTCATCGGCCAGTTCGGCATCGGCCTGCTGGCGTGCTTCGTCGTGGCCGACGAGATCACGGTGGTGAGCCGGTCGGCGGCCGAGCCGTCGGCGCCCGCCGTCGAGTGGCGCGGCCACTCCGACGGCCGCTACACCATCCGGACCCTGCCCGCCTCCGCCGCGCCGGAGCCGGGCACGACCGTCCGCCTGACCCCGCGCGCCGACAACGCCGAGTGGACGAGTCCGGACCGGGTCGTCTCGCTGGCCCGCCACTACGGCGGCCTGCTGCGGCACGAGGTCACCGTCGTCGGCCCCCGGGGCGAGACCCACCGGATCAACGAGGCGCCGCCGTGGGAGCGGGAGCACCGCTCCCCGCTGGCCCGCCGCGAGGCCCTCGCCGCGTACTGCAAGGACCTGTTCGGCTTCGCACCGCTCGACAGCGTCGAGCTCGACCTGCCGGCGGCCGGTCTTCGCGGCGTCGCCTACGTGCTGCCGACGGCCGTCAGCCCGGCGCAGCGCGCGGGGCACCGGGTGCACCTCAAGGGCATGCTGCTCACCGACCAGGCGCCCGAACTGCTCCCGGATTGGGCGTTCTTCGTCCGGTGCGTGGTCGACACGACGAGTCTGCGGCCGACCGCCTCCCGGGAGGCGCTGTACGAGGACGGCACGTTGTCCGCCGTGCGGGACGCGCTGGGCGACCGGATCCGCGACTGGCTCACCGGGCTCGCCGCCAGCGACCCGTCGCTCCTCCACCGCTTCATCGACACCCACCACCTCGCGGTGAAGGCGCTCGCCCGGTACGACGACGAACTGCTGCGGATCGTGCTGCCGTGGCTGCCGTTCGAGACGACCGACGGCAACGTCACCCTGGAGGAGTTCGTACGGACGCACCCCACGGTCCTGGTCGCCCGCAGCGTCGAGGAGTTCCGCCAGGTCGCGCCCATCGCCTCGGCCGCCGGTCTCGGCGTCGTCAACGGCGGCTACACCTACGACCGGGACCTGGTGCACCGGCTGCCCGAGATCCGTCCGGGCACGACCGTCACGGACCTCGACCCGGCCACGGTCACCGCCCACCTGGACGCGGTGGACCCGACCGCCGAACTGCGCGCCGCGGCCTTCCTCGCGGTCGCCCGGGAGACGATCGGCGTGCACGACTGCGATGTCGTCCTGCGCGACTTCCAGCCCGTCACCGCCCCCGCGCTGCTCCTCGACAACCGGGAGGCGCGCCACGAGCGGACGAGGTCGGACCTCGCCGCCGGAAGCGACGGCCTGTGGGCCGACATCCTCGGTTCGCTGCGGCAGGAGACCCCGCGCGCCCAGCTGGTCCTGAACCACCTCAACCCGCTGGTCCGGCAGGCAATCACGATCACCGAGCGCGGCCTCGCCGTGACGACCGCCGAGGCGCTCTACGGGCAGGCGCTGCTGCTCAGCCGCCGTCCGCTGCGCGCGAGCGAGAGCGCCCTGCTCAACCGGGCCTTCATCGGTCTGCTCACCCACGCCATGCACCACCCCGGCACGGACGCCACCGGCACCGGGCCCCGGAAGGAACTGTAGAGATGCTGGACACCCCCGAGGCCGTCTTCGAGGCGCTGCGCGAGAACCACGACCGTCCGCACGGACTGCAGCGGACCGTGACCGCGGAGGAGCTCGTCGAGGCCGCCGCGCCCTTCGAGAAGCCGGACACGCTCGTCACGGCCCTCCTGGAACTGATGACGGCGTACGAGTTCACCGGCGAGCACCGCAAGTCGCCCGTCGTCTTCGCCCGGCTGCTCAAGCTGTGGGACACCGCTCCCGAGTCCTTCAGCGAGTGGGAGGCGCACCAGGTCTTCTGGCGCTTCAAGTGGGTGACGACGTCCCTGCTCCAGGTGCCCGAGATGCCGCTGGCCACCGTCCGGGGGTGGATCGACCAGATGCGCGTCCGGTACGCGGAGGCCGGGCACGGTCTCCAGCCGGTGGCCGCGATGCGCTACCACGTCGCGGCCCACACCGGCGTGGACGTCGCCGACGCCTACGACCTGTGGGCCACCCGTACCCGCACCGACCTCAGCGACTGCGAGGCCTGCGAGACCCGGCACCTCGCCTGGCACCAGGTGACGGCCGGGGACGACGCCGGAGCGCTCGACAGCTGGGCCCCCGTCCTCGGCGGGGTCCAGAGCTGCTCGGAGGAGCCGCAGGTCAGCCAGGCGCAGGCGCTGCTGCCGCTGCTGCGCCTGGGCCGCGCGGACGAGGCCCGCTCGCACCACCTCTCCGGCTACCGACGGGTCCGGGGCAACACCGGCACCCAGGAGTCGGTCGGCCTGCACCTGGAGTTCTGCGCGCTGTCCCGCAACGAGGGGCGCGGCCTGGAGATCCTCGCGGAGAACCGTTCGCTGTTCGAGGCGACGGGCGCCCCGCTGGCCCACCTGGAGTTCCTGACCGGCGTCGAGGTCCTGCTCGCCCGGCTCGTCGGGGACGGGCACGGGGACACCCCCGTGGCCGGGCCGCCGGGACGGAACTGGACGGCGGACGGGCTCCTCGCCCATGTGCGCGCCGAGGCGGACCGGCTCGCCGCCGCGTTCGACGCGCGCAACGCCACCACGGCCGTCGGCGACCGCCGCCGCGAGCGCCTCTCCCGGCGCCCGCTGCTCGACGAGCCGCTGCCGCTGGGCCTGCGGGCGTCCGCCGGCCGCACCCCGGCGGTGGCGCCCGCCGCGCCCGCCGTCGACGTCCCCGGGGTTCCCGAGGACTTCGTGGAGCTGGTGCGCGAGGCGCGGCGCATGGCGCGGGCGGGGCATCCCGGCGACACCCGGCTCTGGACCCGCATCGCGGACCGCCTCGCCGACGGCTCCGCCGCCCACGACGACCGGCTCGGCCCGGAGGACCTGCTGCGGGCCGAACTCGCAGGGCAGCGCGCGCTCACGCTCACCCTGGAGGACCGGGACGCCGAGGCCGTCGCGGAGCTGGAGCGGTCCGCCGCGCTCTACGAGGGCATCGGGATGCCGTGGCAGGCGCTGTCGACCCGCAGCCGGGCCCTCGCCTGGGTCACCGGGGGCGAGGCCACCGAGAACGCGACGGACGGGGCCACGGCCCCCGACGCCGAGGCCCTCCGGGCCGGCCTCGACGCGAAGGTGCGCGAGGCGGAGCGGCTGAAGGCCGAGGTCCCGCTCACGGGCGAGGCGCTCGGGGAGGGCGAGGCCGCGGGCGACGATCCGGCGCTCGGCCGCCGCCAGCACTACCTGACGGTGCTGTACTCCCGTACGTTCGCCGCGTTCAAGGAGGTGGCGCAGCAGCTCCCGGAGGTCTCCGACCTCGCCCTGGAGCGGTTCGAGGAGGCCGCCCGCGTGATGCGGGCCGAGGCGGAGAGCCTTTCCCTCCCCCACCAGGTGGCCCATGTGCGTCAGTTCGTCGCCGAGGTGGCCGTCCGGCGCGGTGACGCGGCCCTCGCCGAGGCGGAGCTGCGCGCCGGTCTGCGGGACAACGAGGCGGCGGAACGCCCGTGGCTCAGTGCGCGTCCCCGCGCGCTGCTCGCGCAGGTCCTCCTCGCCGGGGAGCGGCCCGCGGAGGCGAGGGAGCTGCTGCACCAGGCGATCGCGGACACCCTCCGCTACGACGACGCCGAGTTCCCGCTGGCTCCGACGTACGCGCTGCTCGGCCACGCCGCCTCGCGCCTCGGGGACACCGGGGGCGCGGTGCGTCATCTGTCCGAGGCTGCGGCGCGGTTCGACCAGGAGGGGGCGGCCGACCAGGCCACCGACGTACGGCTCCAGCTCGCCGACGTGCTGGCCCGCTCGGGGCAGCAGGCGGACGCCGTCGCCGTACTGGAGTCCGTGCTCTCCGACGAGGCGTCCGCCGCGGTCGGCGAACGGCCGCTGGCCCAGGCACGCCTGTCGCTGGCGCGCGGACTGCGGGAGCTGGAGGAGCACCTGGCCGCGGCCGAGGAGTTCCTGCGGCTCGCGGACGTCGTCGCCGGATGGGGGGACGGCGGCCCGGTCCTCACCCTGGTGGCGGCGGAGGCGGCGACCACGCTGGCCCTCGCCGGCCGCTGGGACGCGGCGGACACCGCGTACGAGCGGGCCCTCGCCGCGCACGCCGAGGCGCCGCACCCGCACCTGATCACGCACATGATGCGCGAGTTCGCCCGGCTCACCATGCTGGCCCGGGAGGCCGAGGGAGTGGACGCGGCCCTTGGGCACCTGACGCGCGCGGACGCGGTGCTCGCCGCCGTGCCGGAGGACGTCGAGGGCTTCGCGGCCTGGTACGAGCGCGGCGAGGTGCGCCACCGCCGTGCCCGGGTTCTGGCGGAGGCGGAGCGCTTCCCGGAGGCCCTGGCCGAGGCGGAGGCCGCGATCGCCACCCATGAAGAGGGCGGCGAGGAGGGCGAGGTGCCGCGGGCCGAGGCGGTCCGGATCGCCGCGCTGATCGAGGGTGCCCTCGGCCGGCACACGGAGGCGATCGCCCGGCTGACGACGGCGGCGGCGCGCTGCCGCGCGGCGGGCCTTCCCGAGGCCGCCGAGATCCTCGACGGCCTGCGGCAGGACTACGCGACCCGCGCGCGGGGCTGACGGCCCCGGCCCGCCGTCCCCGGTTCCCGTGCACCGGGCCGGCGGGCTCACGCCCCGCTGAACGCCATCGCGAGGGTCACCAGGGCGAGCAGCGCGAGGTACGCGCACGCGTGGACGCGGTCCGGGATCCGGGGCGGTCGGCGGCGCAGGACGGCGATGACCGGCAGGGCTCCGAGGAGCAGCGCCCCGGCCGCGTACGGGTCGACGAGACCGACCAGTCCGGTACCGGGCGGCGAGGAGGCGGCGAAGGAGACCGCGACGGCCGGGAGCGCCACGGCGAGGGTGAGGGGGTTGGCCAGCGCGGTCGCCACCCGCATGGGGTGTCCGGCCCGGCGCATCGCGGGGACGGTCATCACGCTGCCGCCGACGCCGAGGAAGGCGGCGACCGCGCCGATCGGGGCCCCGGCGGCGGCCGGCAGTGGCCGCGGGGCTCTCACAGGCCCCGCGTCCGGCCGGGTCGTCCGCAGGAAACCGGGCCGGAGCAGCAGGTCGAGGGCGGTCAGGGCGGTGTACGCGACGAACGCCCAGCGGGCCAGGGCCGGCGGGGCGAAGCGGGTCGCGTACGCCCCGGCGCAGGCGCCCGCCGCGAGCAGGGGGAGCAGGGCGCCGCTGCCGCGCAGGGCGAGGAGCACGGACCGGGGGGTGACGGCCGTGGCGAAGGCGGCGTTCACGACCATCACCAGGGCCGAGGTGGCGGTGGCCACCGGGAGGGCCGCCGTGCCGAGGGCGGCGTCGGCCCACACCACGACCGGGACCGCCACGAACCCGCCGCCGAACCCGAACAAGACCGTCGTCGCTCCGGTGAGGAGCCCGATCGCCATCAGCATCACCACGTCCATGGGTCAAGATCACCAGTCGGCCGGGGGTTCCCGCATGCGATGGTCGGCAGGATTCCTTCGCGTCTCGGCCGGTACGGTGGCCCGGTTACGGTGGCCCGGTGAAGAACATCCCGCTGGACGACGTCGACCACCTCGACCGCGCGGTCCTGCCGATCGGCACCGACTACGCGGCCGGGCAGGTCCTGGACTGGCACGAGCACCGGCGGGCGCAGTTCCTCTACGGGGCGACCGGCGTCATGGTCGTCGACACCGCCGACGGCACGTGGACGGTCCCGCCCGAGCGGGCGGTCCTGATCCCGGCCGCCACCCCGCACCGGGTCCGGATGCTGGGCGTCAGCACCCGCAGCCTGTACGTGGAGCCGGGCGCCGTTCCGTGGTGGCCGGCCCGCTGCACGGTCGTCGACGTACCGCCGCTGCTGCGCGAACTGCTGCTCGCGGCGGTCGAGTTCACGGCCGACTACAGCCTGTCGGGGCGGGAGGGCGCCATCGCGACGCTGCTGTTGCACGAGATCGCCGCGCGCTCTCCGCTCCCCTTCCACGTCGGGATCCCCGCCTCCGGAGACCTCGCGGCGCTGTGCCGGGAGTACCTGGCCGTCCCGGACGCGGCCGTCACCAACACCGACTGGGCGGCCAGGTCCGCCCGGAGCGAGCGGGCGTTCACCCGGCGGTTCCGCGAGGAGACGGGCGAGAGCCCGGCCGTCTGGCGGTCTCGCGCCCGGCTCCTCGCCGCAGTGCCCCTGCTCCGTACCTCGACGGTCAGCGAGGTCTCCGGCCGGCTCGGATACGGCTCCCCGGCCGCGTTCACGGCCGCCTTCACGCGGGCGTTCGGCATGCCGCCGTCCCGCTTCACGGCGGGCCGGGGCCGGGGCTGACGTCAGATCAACGCGTCACCGTCCACTTCTGGTTGGCGCCGCCGGAGCAGCTCCAGATCTGCAGCCGGGTGCCGTTGGCGGAGCTGTTTCCGGTGGCGTCCAGGCACTTGCCGGACTGCGGGTTGACCACGTCCCGGGCGGAGTCGGCGGTCCAGCGCTGGGCTCCCGTGCCGTTGCAGTCCCACAGCTGGACGGGGGTTCCGTCGGCCGTGCCGGCGGAGGTGACGTCGAGGCACTTGCCGAGCGCGCGGACGGTGCCGTCGGCCGCGAGGGTCCACTGCTGGGCCGCGGTCCCGTTGCAGTCGTAGAGCTGGACGGGCGTGCCGTTCGCGGTGTTCGCGCCGGCCACGTCGACGCACTTGCCGCCGATGCCCGTGATCGGTCCCGAGGTGGCGGGCGCGTCGGCGGTGGTGACGCGGACGTGGTCGACGACGAGTTGGTTCGGGAAGGCGGTGGAGCCGTCCGGGTCGCCGGGCCAGTAGCCGCCGACGGCGAGGTTGAGGATGAGGAAGAAGGGCTTGTCGAAGACCCAGGTCCGGCCGCCGAGGTCGGCGGGCGTGCGGGTCTGGTAGACCGTCCCGTCCACGGACCAGGTGATCCGGTTGGGCGACCAGTCGACGGCGAAGGTGTGGAAGGCGTCGGCGAAGGCCTGTCCGCCGGGCAGGGTGTAGCCGGCGCCGATTCCTCCGGAGCCGGAGTAGCCGGGGCCGTGCAGGGTGCCGTGCACGGTGGACGGTTCGAAGCCGACGTTCTCCATGACGTCGATCTCGCCCGAGTTCGGCCACCCGACCTGGCCGATGTCGTTGCCGAGCATCCAGAACGCGGGCCACATGCCCTGGCCGCGCGGCACCTTCATGCGGGCTTCGACGTGCCCGTACTTCGTGGTGAACTTCCCGGCGGTGTTGAGCCGGGCGGAGGTGTACTCGCAGCGCCCGTACCAGCACTGGTAGTTGCCCGGGTTCTCCTTGCGGGCGGTGATCACCAGGTGGCCCTGGCCGTCGAGCGCGGCGTTGCCGTTGCCGGCCGTGTAGTACTGCCGCTCGTGGTTGTTGACGTTGTCGCCGGTCTCGGTCTGCCACCGCGAGCCGTCCACGGCGGATCCCGCGGGTCCGTCGAAGTCGTCGGAGAAGGTGACGGCGGCCGTCCCGGCCACGGGCAGGAGGGCTTCCTGCGGATCGGCGGCCGGACCGAGCGCCGCGACGGCCAGGGCGACCGCGAGGGCCGCCACCGAGGAGGACAAGGTGCGCAGGCGTGAGCGGGAGGAGGTCATGGGGCTCTCTTCCGTCGGCTGTGGGGGGAGCGGCGGGACGGGTCCACTTCGCCGCACCCATGATTTAAGGAGTGAAGGAAGGGGCCGTCAAGACATCCGACACCCCTTCCGACTCCCCACGGCTCAGCGGGGGTTGCCCGCGTGGGTCAGGGTCTCCCAGGCGACGAAGAGGTTGTTCGTGCCCGCCGGCCGACCGGCCTCGGTGTACTCCCGGGTGTTCGTCATCGCGTACCCCATGCGGCCGTTCAGCGCGTTGAAGCCGACCTCGGTGACGGGTCCGAGGTGGTCCTTGAGGGTGCCGCCGCAGAGCCAGGACGGAACGGGCTCGCCGAGCCCGTACTTCGCCTGGAGGCCGAGGGCGTGGCGCAGCCGGTCGGCGACCTCGGGGTAGAGGTCCTGACCCTGGATGCGGCCGGTCTCGGCGATGTGCGAGATCGCGGACAGGCCGTAGCCGGTGTGGGTGAGGTCGCGGCAGGTCTCCTGGGTGAGCCCGTCGACGAAGGTGGTCTGCCCCTGCCAGTACCGGACGAGCTCGTCGCGGGTGTCGAGCCCGCTGCCCGGCGCGGCCTTCGGCAGGGCGCCGTCGCTCGTGAGGTAGATGTACGCGGGGACGCGGCCGCGGAACGTGGCGACGGCCTTGTCGTAGGCGGCGCGGTCCTCCAGGAAGACGGCGATGCCGAGGGCGGCCTCGGTCATGCTGAGCTCCCAGTTGCCGTTGGACTGGGAGCCGTTGGCCACCTCGGGGAGGTAGACGTTCCTCAGCATGGTCTCGAACCGGTCGACGCGGGCCTGCGGCCAGCCGGTGTAGGTGTAGCGGATGATCTCGGCGGCACGCGGCCAGGAGGAGCCTGCCCAGCCGGCCTGGAGGGGCGCGTTGGAGTTGGTGTGGTCGGTGATGACGCCGGACCAGGCGTCCATGATCTCGATCGCCTTCTCGGCGTAGCGGCCGTCACGCGTGACGTACCAGGCCAGGGAGAGCGTGTACGCGGCGAGGGCGTCCTCGCGTTCGTCGGTGCAGCCGTGGTTCGGGTTCGAGTACGAGCCGCACTCGACGACCGCGCGGGGCTTCGGAATCCGGGCGAGCGAGGCGTACCTGCTCGCCAGCATCTGGTCGAAGGCGCCCTTCCAGGGCTGCGCCCCGGCGGTGACCCTCTCCCGGGTGAAGTCGAGCTGCCCCCGGGAGACGAGGACGCCGGGGTGGACGAACGCGGTCGGGGCGGCCTCGGCGCGGTCGCCGCCGGGGGCGGCGACGAGCGCGGCCAGCAGGCCGGCGAGGAGGAGGGGGGCGGTGAACCATCTGGTCATGGAGTTACCCCATCTTCACGTATGTGAACGAGCGACCGTTGTCGACGCTGGAACCTAAAGGTCTGAACCAGGGCCGTCAAGAAGGCCCGTTCACATCGGATCCACCTCGCGAACCGCACACCACCGCCACACCCGAGGCCGAGACGTTCAAATGCGTGAACCAGCCGGAGGGGGTCACGACGGCCCGTGTCGTGGGGACGGCCCCGCCTTCCGTACGATTCCCCACGTTGCCACTCATACGTCTGAAGGAGATCAACATGGCCCAGGTCACGCTGAAGGGCAGCCCCGTGCAGGTCAACGGCGCTCTGCCGGCCCCCGGTAGCCAGGCCCCCGACTTCACGCTCGTCGCCGAGGGGCTGGCGGACAAGTCGCTCAAGGACTTCGCCGGTCAGCGCAAGGTCCTGAACATCTTCCCGAGCGTCGACACGCCGACGTGCGCCTCCTCGGTCCGCGCGTTCAACGAGAAGGCCGGGCAGCTGGACAACACGGTCGTCCTCTGCATCTCCGCCGACCTGCCCTTCGCCCAGGCCCGCTTCTGCGGCGCCGAGGGCCTGGAGAACGTCAAGAACCTCTCGACGCTCCGCGGCCGCGAGTTCCACACCAACTACGGCGTGGAGATCGCGGACGGCCCGCTGGCGGGTCTGACCGCCCGCGCCGTCGTCGTCCTCGACGAGAACGACACGGTGCTGCACGCGCAGCTCGTGGGCGAGATCGCCGACGAGCCGAGCTACGACGACGCGCTCGCCGTCCTGAAGTAGTCCTCACCGCGGCACGAAGAACGGGAGCCCTCCACCGACCCCGGTGGAGGGCTCCCGTTCTTCGTGCCGCGCCTCAGGCGCACCCCGGGCAGAGCCCCCGGTAGGTGACGTCCGCCTTCGACACCGTGAAGCCGAACCGCTCCTCCGGCGGCAGCACGGCCAGCGGGTCGCCCGACGGGCGGACGTCCCGGATGATCCCGCAGTTCGAGCAGACCAGGTGCTGGTGCGGGTGGCGCGCGTTCGGGTCGTACCGCTTGGCCCGCCCGTCCAGGGAGAGCTCCACGACCTCGCCGAGGGCGACCAGCTCACCGAGCGTGTTGTAGACGGTCGCCCGCGCGATCTCCGGCAGGCGCGCCACCGCGCGCGCGTGGACCTCGTCCGCCGTGAGGTGCACGTGCTCCCCGGCCAGGACCTCCGCGACGACGCGGCGCTGGGACGTCAGCCGCCAGCCACGCGCGCGCAGTCGCTCCAGCAGGTCACTCATGTCTCACCTCGGCGGCATAGGCAAACTTGGGGTTCATCTTGACTTGGACACTGTCCATCGTAGGATCGGTTTCGTAAATGGCCAAGGGACAGGAAGACTCCAGCACGGCGGGAGAAGCACACGTGACACCCGCGCCAGGCCCGTCCGCCGAAACGCACTTCCTGAGCACAGTGATCCGCCATGTCCGGAAGGATTCCCATGTCTGAGAACCACGACGCAATCGTCACCGACGCGAAGGCGGAGGGCGCAGGCGGCTGCCCCGTCGCGCACGGGCGTGCCTCCCACCCCACCCAGGGCGGCGGCAACAGCCAGTGGTGGCCGAACCGGCTGAACCTGAAGATCCTCGCCAAGAACCCCGCCGTGGCCAACCCGCTCGGTGAGGAGTTCGACTACGCGGAGGCCTTCAAGAGCCTCGACCTGCCGGCCGTGAAGCAGGACATCGCCGAGGTCCTCACCACCTCGCAGGACTGGTGGCCCGCCGACTTCGGCCACTACGGCCCGTTCATGGTCCGCATGGCCTGGCACAGCGCCGGCACCTACCGCATCAGCGACGGCCGCGGCGGCGCCGGTGCCGGCCAGCAGCGCTTCGCGCCGCTGAACAGCTGGCCGGACAACGGCAACCTGGACAAGGCGCGCCGTCTGCTGTGGCCGGTGAAGAAGAAGTACGGCCAGAACCTCTCCTGGGCCGACCTCATGATCCTCGCGGGCAACGTCGCCCTGGAGTCGATGGGCTTCGAGACCTTCGGCTTCGCCGGCGGCCGCGCGGACGTGTGGGAGCCCGACGAGGACGTCTACTGGGGCCCCGAGACCACCTGGCTCGGCGACGAGCGCTACACCGGCGACCGCGAGCTGGAGAACCCGCTCGGCGCCGTGCAGATGGGCCTCATCTACGTCAACCCGGAGGGCCCCAACGCCAACCCGGACCCGATCGCCGCGGCCCGCGACATCCGTGAGACCTTCCGCCGCATGGCGATGAACGACGAGGAGACCGTCGCCCTCATCGCGGGTGGCCACACCTTCGGCAAGACCCACGGCGCCGGCCCCGCGGACAACGTGGGCGCGGACCCGGAGGCCGCCTCCCTGGAGGAGCAGGGCCTCGGCTGGAAGAGCACCTTCCGCAGCGGCAAGGGCCCGGACGCCATCACCTCCGGCCTCGAGGTCACCTGGACCACCACGCCCACCCAGTGGGGCAACGGGTTCTTCAAGAACCTCTTCGAGTACGAGTACGAGCTGACGAAGAGCCCCGCGGGCGCCCACCAGTGGGTCGCCAAGAACGCCGAGGCGATCATCCCGGACGCGTACGACCCGGAGAAGAAGCACCTCCCGACGATGCTCACCACCGACCTGTCGCTGCGCTTCGACCCGGTCTACGAGCAGATCTCGCGCCGCTTCTACGAGAACCCGGCGGAGTTCGCGGACGCCTTCGCCCGCGCCTGGTACAAGCTCACCCACCGTGACATGGGCCCGGTCGTGCGCTACCTCGGCTCCGAGGTCCCGTCCGAGGTGCTGCTCTGGCAGGACCCGCTGCCGGCCCGCTCCGGCGAGCTCGTCGACACCGCCGACATCGCCTCCCTCAAGGAGAAGATCCTCGGCTCGGACCTCACGGTCACCCAGCTGGTCTCCGCCGCCTGGGCCGCCGCCTCCTCCTTCCGCGGCAGCGACAAGCGCGGTGGCGCCAACGGCGGCCGCATCCGCCTGGAGCCGCAGCGCAACTGGGAGGTCAACAACCCGGACGAGCTCGCGCAGGTGCTGCGCGTCCTGGAGGGCGTCCAGGAGTCCTTCAACTCCGCCCAGACCGGGGGCAAGCAGGTCTCCCTCGCCGACCTCGTCGTCCTCGCGGGCGTCGCGGCGGTCGAGAAGGCGGCCGCCGACGCCGGCCACGCCGTCGAGGTGCCGTTCACCCCGGGCCGCGTGGACGCCGCCCAGGACCAGACGGACGTCGAGTCCTTCGCCGCCCTGGAGCCGGCCGCCGACGGTTTCCGCAACCACCTGGGCAAGGGCAACCGCCTCCCGGCCGAGTACCTGCTCATCGACAAGGCGAACCTGCTCACCCTGAGCGCGCCCGAGCTGACGGTCCTCGTCGGCGGCCTGCGCGTCCTGGGCGTGACCCAGCCGCAGTCCTCGCTCGGTGTCCTCACCGAGACTCCGGGCAAGCTGACGAACGACTTCTTCGCCAACCTGCTCGACCTGGGCACGGAGTGGAAGTCCACCTCCGCCGACCAGACCACGTTCGAGGGCCGTGACACGGCCACCGGCGAGGTCAAGTGGACGGGCAGCCGCGCCGACCTGGTCTTCGGCTCCAACAGCGAGCTGCGCGCGCTGGCCGAGGTCTACGCGAGCGACGACGCGAAGGAGAAGTTCGTGAAGGACTTCGTGTCGGCGTGGGACAAGGTCATGAACCTGGACCGGTTCGACATCGCCTGATCCTCGCCGCCGTTCATCGGCGCGACTCCGGGGCCGGCCCGGGTGGCTTTCACGCCACCCGGGCCGGTCCGCTTTCGATGCCGCTCCGAGATCGACATCTTGACGCCGTGTGAGACAACCGAAGGGTGTCCACCACCGTCCTCACGAATCGAGAGGGGCATCGGGAGGAGGCCGGGCATCCGGCCTCCTCCCGGTGCTCCGACGATTCCGATCGTGAGGAAGAACGTTTTGATACGTGTCACACGCGGCCTGACCACCGCCGTGGCGTTACTCGCACTGACAGCTGCGTCGCCCTGGCCGGCGACCGCGCAGCCTTCACCCGGATCACCGCAGACCGGGCCGTCGGGGAGCCCGCTCGGTGACCTCACCCTCCCACCGGGCTGGCACGTCACCGGGGGCGGCGCGGACCGGCAGCTGGTCTGGACGTCCCCCGAGCGCGTCCCCGCGGGCGACGCCCGCGTCGAGTTCCACGCCGGCGACCGGCTCCTCGGCCGCCCGCTCCCCCGCCCGGACGGGCGTTCGTTCGCCCTCCCCCTCGGCGACCTCCGGCTCGAAGAGGGCGCGCAGCTCCGGGTGACGGCCGGCGGACGGCGGCTCGACGCGGCAGGACGCGCCGAATCCGCGCGCGAACGCCCCCTCGCCCCCGCCGCCGCACCCGAGGCACCGCTTCCCGTGAACCCGGTCGACCCCGGCGTGCCGGGCCCCTACCGGACCGTCAGCGGCGAGTACGCCCTGAACTCCGTGCGCATACCGGGGCTCCCGCAGCCCGTCGAGATGCGCGCCACGGTCGTCGGCCCGACGGGAGCACCGGGGAAGCGGCCGGTGGTCCTCTTCCTGCACGGCCGCCACGACACCTGCTACACGCCGGGGACGGAGGACGTCCGGTTCACCTGGCCGTGCCCGGCCGGCACCCGGCCGATACCGAGCGAGCAGGGATACCTGCGCGCCCAGCGCCTCCTCGCCTCGCAGGGGTACGTCACGCTGTCGATCGCCGCGAACGGCATCAACGGCCAGGACTGGCAGGCCGAGGACGGCGGCGCCCAGGCCCGCTCCTCCCTGGTCCGACAGCACCTCGCCCGCTGGGCGGACTGGACCGCACACCGGGCCGACGCCCCGGCGGCCGTACGGAAGACCGCGCCGGCCGACCTCTCGCGGGTGCTCCTCGTCGGGCACTCCCGGGGAGGCGAGGGCGTCAACCGGGCCGCGCTCGACAGCCTGAACCCGCCGCCCGCCGCCCAGGACGGGTACCGGGGTCCCGTGCGGTGGAAGATCCGCGGCAACGTCCTGATCGGGCCCACGGTGTTCGGCCAGAACCCGGCCCCCGACGTGCCCTCCACCACCATCCTGCCGGGCTGTGACGGCGACGTGTCCGACCTCCAGGGCCAGATCTACGTCGACGGCACCCGCGGCGTCAGCCGGGGCGCCGCCCTGCACAGCGCGGCGTACGTGATCGGCGCCAACCACAACTTCTTCAACAGCGAGTGGACGCCCGGCCAGGCGAAGGCCGCGGCCATCGACGACTTCTCGTCCGACGACGGCGTCGACCCGGTCTGCTCCCCCGGCACGGCGACCCGACTGACGGCGACCCAGCAGCAGGCCGCCGGCGCCACGTACATCGCCGCCTCCGCCCGGCTGTTCGTCGGGGGCGACGACGCGGTCCGGCCGCTGCTCGACGGCACCGGCCGCCGCGCGCCCTCGGCCGGTCCCGCACGGGTCCTCACCCACGCCGTCGGCGCGCACCGCACGCCGGCGTTCCTGCCGGGCTCCTCGGTCACCGTCTCCGGCGGCGGCCGGCTGTGCGCCCAGGTCGACCCCGACACCGCCCGCTCCTGCCTGTCGTCCGAGGAGGGCTGGTCGCCGCACTTCGCGTACTGGGAGACCTCACCGGAGCCGGGCCGCGACGCCGTGGCGATGAAGTGGACCGGTACGGGAAGCCCGGTCACGGTCCGCTCGACCAGGCCGGTGTCCCTCGCGGGCGCCGCGTCCCTGGCGCTGCGCGTGATCGTCCCGCCCAACAGCACCGGCACCGACCTGGACGTCGCCGTGACCGACGCCTCGGGACGCCGCGCGGACCTGGGCCGTGCCCGCGTCGACGGGCTGCCCGGCAGCCCGCGCACCGCCGCGTACTGGAGCCGGGAGGTCCGCGTACCGCTGACCGCCGCCACCCGGGCGGGCCTGGACCTCAAGCGGATCGCCACGCTCCGGCTGACCCCGCGCGGCGGCGCCGGACGCGCCTGGCTGATGGACGCCTGGGGCTGGCGGCCCGGCACCCCGGAGGCGCGCCCCGCGCCGCTCACGCGCGTCGACCTCGGCCGCCTGACGGTCGCCGAGGGGAACTCCGGGGTCCGGACCTACCGGATCCCGGTCACGGTCTCCGGCCGGGGCAGCGGCCAGGTCCGCCTGTTCGTCCCCGTGCCGGGCACCGAGGAGGTCGCGTCCCGCATCGTGACGGTGCGTCCGGGACGCCACGACATCGACGTACCGGTCGAGGTGCGGGGCAACAAGCGTTACGGCTACGACGTGGCGCACGACGCGTTCGTGAAGGCGGTGCGCGGCACCGTGGTCGGGGCGCACCGGGGCGGGGTGACCGCGCGGAACGACGACGCCATGCCCACCGTGCGCCTGACGCCGGTCACGGACGACGTGGCCGAGGGCTCGGCCCTGAAATGGCGGGTGACGCTCTCCGAGCCGGCCGACATCGAGATCTCGGGCGGAGTCCTGCTCAAGCCGGTGACCGACGGTCCGGAACTGTCCACGAAGGACGTCGACCGGGCCTGGCTGGAGGCACAGTTCGGCGAGGTGACGGACCCCGCGAGGCCGCTGTCCGGGACGGTGGAGGGCGGCACGAGCCTGTGGCTCTCCGTGCCGGCCGGCCAGACGAGCACGGAGGTGGCCGTCCCCACCGCCCGCGACGGTGAGGCGGAGCCGGCGGAGTTCCTCCGGGGTGCGCTGTTCACGTACGACGGGGCCTGGGAGCAGATCCCGGGCCCGGAGTTCACCGGGCGGGTACGGGACGCGGCGTGAGCTGAACCGACGGAAGCGGGGGCGGCCGGCGTGACCCTTCGGGGCCACCGGCCGCCCCTTTGCGCCACCCCTTGGCGTCACGTGGCACCATCCGGCGCCACGTGGCACCATTTCGCATCTCTGGAAGCGTCCGCACACGCGTGACACCCCAGCGACCCACCTAGGCACCATGGCGTTTCCCCAGGTCAGAATGGGTGGCACCGGAGAGCGTCCTCGCGACACCAAAGCACCCCTTGCATGTGGCGCCATTATGGTGCCATGATGACGTCATGGACCTCACCCCGTATGTCGAGAACCTCCGCCGCGAACTCGCGGTGGCCGCCGAAGCCGGCGGCGACGAGGCGCGCGAGCTGGCCGAGCGGCTGACCGCTCCCCTGGAGTCGGCGACCCGGCTGACCATGCTCAACGTGCTCTCCGCCGCGACGGACGAGATCACCCGTGAACTCGCGCCCGGCTCGGTCGACGTACGGCTCCGGGGTCTCGACCCCGACTTCGTGGTGACGCTCCCGCCCACCGGCGGCGCCCCCGCGGAGCCGGAGGCCGCCACCACCGAACCACTCCCGGCCCCGGCTCCCGCCGAGGGCGACGAGGGCGGCACCGCCCGCGTCAACCTGCGCCTGCCGGCCCACCTCAAGACCCGCGCCGAGGAGGCCGCGGCCCGCGAGGGCCTGTCGGTCAACGCCTGGCTCGTACGGGCCGTGTCGGCCGCGGTCGGCGGCGGCACCCGGACGCGCCCGCCGGAGAAGTCCCAGAACGTCGGACAGAGCATCACGGGCTGGGTGCGCTGACCGCGCCCCGGCCACCAGCACCTCACCCGCACCACCTCACCCACATCGCGTCCCACCCGCGGGGACGACCTGAAGAGTCAAGAGGACGGGACAGCCATGCCTTCTTTCGACACGCCCGAACCGATCTCGGTCACCGCCTACGTCTACGCCGGTTCCCTCCAGTTCACCGCGAGCGACCGCCTCGACACCGCCGTCGAGGTGCGGCCCCGGAGCCCGAAGAAGGACCTGGACGTACGGGCGGCCGACCAGACCGAGGTCACCTACGCCGGCGGCGTCCTGACCATCACCACGCCCAAGGCCAATCTGCTCGGGCGCGGCGGCACCGTCGACGTGACGGTGGAACTGCCCACCGGATCGCGCATCGACATGACCGGCACCGGGGCCAGCCTGATCGGCGAGGGCCGATTCGGAGAGGTCCGGGCGAAGACCTCCGCCGGCGACGTCCGCCTCGACACCACCGGCCCCCTGCACCTGACCGCGTCGCACGGCCAGACCACCGTGGAGCGGGTCGAGGGCAGGGCCGAGATCACCAGCAGCTCCGGCAACCTGCGCGTCGGCCACGTCGACGGCCTCGCCGTCCTGAAGAACTCGCACGGCGCCACGACCGTCGGCACGGTGACCGGCGAACTGCGCGTCAGCGGCGCCAACGGCAGCATCGACATCGCGCGCGCCGAGTCGTCGGCCACCGTCACCTCCACCAACGGCACCCTTCGCATCGCCGAGGTCTCCCGCGGCGAGGTCCAGCTGGAGACCTCCAACGGCTCCATCGAGATCGGCATCCGCTCGGGCACCGCCGCCTGGCTGGACGTCAACTCCAACCGCGGGCACGTACGCAACACGCTCTCCGCGTCCGAGGCCCCGGACGAGAGCGAGGAGACCGTCAAGATCCGCGCGAGGAGCAACTGGGGCAACATCGACATCCGCCGCGCCAAGGCCTGAGCACCCCGGCCCTCGCCAGGCCCCCACCCCGACTTCACCTCTATCACCCTTCGATCGGAGGGCCCCATGCCTTCTTCTGTCATGCCCATGATCACCTCATCCGACCGTCACCCCTCGCCGGCCGCCGTCTCCGCCTCCGGCCTGCGCAAGTCCTACGGCGACAAGACCGTCCTCGACGGCATCGACCTGCAGATCCCGGCCGGCACGATCTTCGCCCTGCTCGGCCCGAACGGCGCGGGCAAGACGACCGCCGTGAAGATCCTCTCCACGCTGATCACGGCGGACGGCGGCCGGGCGCAGGTCGCCGGCCACGACATCACCGCGCAGGCGCAGTCCGTCCGGGCGGCGATCGGGGTGACGGGCCAGTTCTCCGCGGTGGACGGCCTGATCAC
>NZ_JBIARL010000027.1:0-106758 GCF_042889835.1 Streptomyces sp. NPDC002463 | reverse complement strand
GGCGCATCTTCCGCAAAGCCCGCTGCAGCCCCAACCGCATGACGGCCATCGCCGCCGCCGTCCTCACTCTGGAGCGTCAACGCTGAAAATCCTCACTGGTCGACCGAGGAGAAGGACCTCGCGGTCCTCACAGAAGTACTGGTCGCGCTCGGGGAGCACTCCGACCCGCGTGCCGACGCGGCCCTCTTGGGCTACGTCGGCCACCCTGACGCCCAGGTCCGATGCGCGGTGGCACGGGGGCTTGTCCCATGGTCCGAGCCACCCGTCTTCTCCGGTGATGTTCGTGAGGCACTACTGGTACTGATGACGGACCCGGACGCGGTGGTGCGGCGGAGCGCCTGCTTCACCGTTGCCCAGGGCAGGGACCGCGATCTCGTCTTCGCGGATGCCATGGCCGCATTGCTTGACGACGCGGACCGCCAAGTACAGGTCGTCGCCGTGTACGGGCTCGCCCTCCACGACGACGAGCGGTGCGTGGACGGGGCGCGCCGCCTTCCCCCGGCGCCGCCCGGCACCCCTCACGAGCACGAACTCGACGCGGTGTGGCGATACGAATGGCGCCGCGACGGCCGCTGACACCCCGCCCGGACCGCCGGTCACCGCGGAGCCGACACCTCTGATGAAGGCCGCAGGAGTCAGACGCACGCTGCTATCCACCGATCCCCCACGCAGCGCACTCCCGCTGCCTGACCCGCCTGCCGGCCGGTGGGGACTCTGCAAGCGCCTGTTGGGGTCACGTCTTGCGCTGTCGGTCCATCAGAAGCTGCTGGAACCGACAAGGGTTCGTACGGTCGTCATGGACACCCCACTGCAGGACGGGTGCCTCCGGGGCCGGGGCCGGACCCGTCGCTTCCCCGAGCACGACGGGACCGGCTCTCCCTTGGGGCCGTACGCGAGGGTGCACGGTAGGGGCTCGCCGGATAGCTTCGATACACAGAAGGCCGCACCCCTGAGGCGCCTACGCCCGAACCCCGGCCCACACCCTCGGGCCCGTCCCGCCGTGCGGCGGTGGCCATGCTGATCGTCGGCTTCGTCGCCCTGGTCGCCGTCGTCGCCCTCGCCCTGACCGGCCACTCCGAGGCGGCCGGACCGGCCGCCGCCATCGGTGCGACCGCCTTCGCCGCCGGCGGCATCAGCGTCACGGTCAGCATCCGTCGCTGACATCGCAGGAAGGGACCTCAGGTAGATACCTGAGGGCCCTTCCTATCCGGCTCCGTCGTCGGGCAGCAGGAGCCGGGTGTTTTCTGTACGGGCGGATACCGGCGGCGCGGGGCGGTGGGCCGGACCGCCGCCCAGACGATGCCGGCCGGCGGTGGCAGGCGTGGCGGCTCCGGTGGGCGTGCGGCCGCTCAGGGTGCGGTCGACCTCGCCCCGTCGGCCCGGTCCGGTCTGGGGCGCTCGGGCAGTGAGCACTGCCCTCTCTCCTGTCCGTCAAGGCATTCCTCCGGCCGGTCCGAGGCTGTGTCGTGGGGTGGAATCTGACCGTCTCCACGGAAAGGCGCCACCTCCATGGCCCGCCAAGCCGACCGCCAGTCCCCGGATCCTGACCGCGCCCACCAGCAAGCCGCGGCACGAGTCCCGCTTGCCCCGTCCGCCGGGCTGGACATCCAGCGCACCGCCGGGAACACGGCCCTGATCCAGCTCCTGCGCCAGGCCGGGCATGCCTGGGCGCAGGAGCAGCACCAGCACTCGGCCGGCTGCGGCCACCAGGCGGGCGAGCGGGCCGCGGTGCAGCGGTCCGCCGTCCACGACGTGCTGCGCACTTCCGGCCACCCCCTCGACGACGCCACCCGCACCGACATGGAGTCCCGGCTGGGCGCGGACTTCTCCGACGTCCGGGTCCACGACGACAGCGCGGCCAAGGCCTCCGCGGCCGAGGTCGGCGCCCGCGCCTACACCTCCGGCAACCATGTCGTCATCGGCGCCGGCGGCGGCGACAAGCACACCCTCGCCCACGAGCTGACCCACATCATCCAGCAGCGCCAGGGCCCGGTCGCCGGTACCGACAACGGCGCCGGGCTCAAGGTCTCCGACCCCTCCGACCGCTACGAGCGCGAGGCGGAGGCCAACGCCACCCGCGTGATGAGCGGTCCGGCCCCTACGGTGGTCGCCCGCGCCCTCGCCGACGACCGGGGGCGGCGGGCCGGGTCCGGGGAGGTCGAGGTCCAGCGGGTGATCGGGCAGAACAACAGTACGGCCGGAGTCGATCACGCGCAGGGGGAACACGTTTTCAATGACGTCTCGACCCTGGCCACCGAGTTCAAAGCCGCTTGCAGGGCGAATGGCGGGGCACTCGCTCAACGGCTCCGCCCGACACAGGGCGACGGGATGAACCAGGACGACGCGACGGTGGCGTTCATGCGCCTCCGGGTGCAGGCAGCGGCAACCGCGGCGAATCAGCTCACCCCTGACCTGATCGCCACTCTGAACACCCGTCGACGCCACGCGCTCTACGGGACCGTGCCCTCAGGAAACGGCGACGACGACAACGCCGAGCTCTTCGGCCGGTACAAGCAGGAGATCCTGGCTCTGGCGAACAGCTGTCACCCTGACGACATCTTCCAGGAGAACCTCGGTCTCAGGTCCGTGGCCGACCTGCGCACCGCTCTCGACAACACGATCGTCGACCGTGTCGCGCTCGCGTACCTCAGGACGCGGCACGGGGCGAATGTCGTCGATGCCTGGTTCACTCCCGCGATGCAGGACATGAGCACAGCCTTCGGACACATCTTCACCGCGCTCGACAATCTGCTCCAGATCAAGAACCGGCTCATCAACGGGGAGTAGCGCGAGCCGGAAGGCCGGAGATGGCTGGCGCGATCCGGGCGGCCGGGTGGTTCGCGGCCCTGGAGGTGCCGGCCGAGGACGGATCCTGGCGGGCGGACGTCATGGCCTCGTCCACAGACGGGAGCAGGCGCATGGCCTGGGAGGCGCAGTTGTCGCCGATCACCGCGGACGACATCGCCGCCCGCACCGATCGGTACTCCGCCGAAGGGATTCGGGTGTGCCGGGTGTCGCCGGATGTCCGGCCGTCACAGTGGATCAACGCGGTGCCGGCCGTCCGGGTCCGCGCTCCGCAGGAACGCGAGCAGCCGTGGGTGGCGGACGACGGGCTCGCAGGATTCGCCTACCTCAGTGGGCGGTGGGAGTTCCGTGAGGAGCCGCTGGAGCGGTTCGTACGCTGGGCGTTGGCGAGGCAGGTCATGCCCGCCGAAATGCTGCCCCGGTATCGGCGGGTGTACCGGGTGGTGAAGGGCGAGCAGCGACGGTTCAAGCGGGATCGGTGGTGGGCCTCGCGGAAATCGACCGTCGATCAGGACAAGCACGAGGCGATGCGACAGCGGCAGGAAGCCGAGCGGGCCGAGCGGGAGGCACGAAAGCAAGAGCGGGAAGAGGCTGCGGAGCGGCGCCGAAAAGAGCGGGAGGAGCAGGAACGGGCGCGGAAGGCCCAGGAGGCTGCGCGCCTGTGGCTGATACGGGAGGAGGAGTACCGCGTCTACATGGAACAGATGAGGCGCCGGTGGGCGGAGGAGCACACGCACCGGGAGCAGGAGCGGGTGGAACGCGAAGCGCGTTTGGCGCGCGAGCAGGCCGAGCGCGAGGAGAAGGAGCGTCAGGATCTGGCAACGGCGAGGGCGTGGTGGGCCCGCTGTCGCCGGAGCAGATCTCGGAGCTGTTCGCCGCCGTCGCCGAGTACGCGTGGCGGACCTCGGCTCTGCGGATGGAGATCCCGGAGAGCCGGCGATGGGGACGCCGTACGCCCGCGGCGTCCCCGTCTACGTGCCGGGCAGGCGACGGACGCCGTACGGAACCGTGCGGCCCTGCCCCGGCCTGATCGCCGCCTGCCCCACGCTCGCGGAGGAGCTGATCCTGGTCCGCAGCGCCCAGGAGGCGCATGAGCTCGGCGCCTTCCTGCCCCAGGGCCGGCTCGTCCACCTCGACCTGCCCGAACACGAACAGCTCACCATGCGCTGAAGCTCCCGGAGGCTCTGCGGAAGCCGGGCATCGGCTGGGCGTGACGGTCCGACGCTGAGGCGGAGTGTGCGGGACCCCCATCCGCCGGCGACGACTGCGCACCACACTTGGTTGAGGGTGAGGGCGGGCGATCGCCCGAGGACGGCCTTCTCGATGCGTCAGAACGCATACGGAGCAGTCGTACCCGCGTAGCCTCACACCCGGGATCTCAGCACGTCGACCTCACAGCCTGGTGCGAACGGGTCGAAGCCGTGCTCGATCAGCCAGCGAACTGCCAGCAGGCTTCGCAACGACCACCAGGCGTGGATCACGTCGAGGTCGATGTCGGTGCCGTAGCCGGCGAGGACGTCGTCGAGGTGTTCCTCGTGTCCGAGTGTGAAGGTGGCGAGGTCGTACAGGGCATCGCCCTGGCCCGCCTCGGACCAGTCGATGATGCCCGTGACCTCGTCGCCGTCGACGAAGACGTGCGCGATCTGCAGGTCGCCGTGTGTGAACGCCGGAGTCCACGGCCGGAGCGCGGCCTCGGCGACCTGGCGGTTACGGGTGACCAGGTCGGCGGGCAGGACGCCGTTCGTCACGAGCAACTCGCACTCGTCGTCGAGTTCCGCCGCCAGCGCGACGATGCTCCGCCCGGCCCGGCCGGGGCGGGGCGGCAGCGGCGCTTCGTGCAGCTTCCGGATGGCGGCCCCCGCCGCAGCCCACGCCGCCGACGACCCGCTCGACGGCCCGCCGAGGCGCCCGAGCGTCGTCCCTGGGAGCGCGGCGATCGCAAGCACGGACGGCTTGCGCCACAGGACCTTCGGGGTCGGGACCGGCGCGCGGGACATCGCCTCGACCTCGACGTCGATACGCGCCTGATCGGCGTCCACCTTCAGGAACACGTCGCCGACGCGCAGGGTTGCGCGCTCGGAATGGGCGACGACGACCTTGACCTCATCCATGGGCGACCAGTATTCCGGAGGTGATCGCCGACGTCGCCAGACTTATCGCATGCGATTACGCAGCTGACCGCGTCCCGCCATCCGACAGCCTCGTGCGCGGCGCTGACCCTTGACCAGGTCGAGCTCACTACTTTTGGTGGGGGTCCTGCTGTGAGCCTCCCAGAGACAGGGAACAGGCCAAGGGCCATCACCCAGCTCCGGCGCCTGGGGCCATGCTCGCGCGAGCGGGGAGGCGGATCAGCCCCAGCGCGCCCGCGCCAACAGCCGCAGCACGGCCTCGCGGTCCCCGGCCGGCAGCTCGGGGATCCGATGGACCCGAGCAGCCTGGCGTATTCGGGCGTATCTCCTCCGCCCCGCGGCATCGGTCACACCACGTCAGGCCGTGGACTGGCCGATGACGCCGTACTCCTCGGAGGGCATCGAGTCCCCTTCGGTATTCGCGCCGTCGCGCGTCACCATGAACAACGGACGCGATCGGAGAACCCGCCCGACTGGTTGCCCGCGCATGACGACCCCGGGATCATCCGGTCCTGCGTAGCCCTCGGGCGTGCAGCGAAGGTGCACGTCCATTGCCTCGGCACACGCGATTGCGTCGCTTTCCCGCTCCGACAGATCTCTCCCGACCAGCGGCAGTCCGTCGAACGCGACCTGGGGGCCCTTCACGGCGTCGGCAGCGACGCAGAACAGTCCCACAGCTCGGCTCACATAGGCCGTGACAGCAGGCGGAGAAGCAGCCTCCCTCCCCCGGCGACGGTGAACTTCGACCTTCCACGTCAGCGAGAAGATCGCGCAGTCCCGTGCGCAATCTCCGACCTCCGTCTGGCCGAACATCCCAGCCGCCTCGGCTACCTCCTCGACGGTCATACCGAACCGGAGCGGTCCGACGCCGACAGCCGCCGAACAGGACCACTCGTCCCATCCAGCGGCTCGCCTCTTCAACGTCCTACACGCTCCTCCAGAGACACCTGAACATGCCAACTCACCCGTTTCACCCCCCGTCCCCACACGAGTGGGGCTCAGAAGTCAGCACGTCCCCACCGAACAGTTTCACGGAAACCATCCCGCGCGAGCAGGGAGCGACTGCTCGCGGCGTGCCCTTCCGGCGCCGCCTGGGGACCATCCCCGCGCGAGCGCCTCTCCCCGCTCAGACTTCAGGGTCGAGGCGGACACTCCAGGATCCGGCCGTCGACGGTCCCGATGAGCAAGTGCCCTTGAGGTGTCACAGCGAGGGACAGCGCTGTGGTTGGTGCTCCTTCGACCTCGAGCGCGGTGTTCCATCGCACCGATCCGTCGGTGGCGTCCAGTGCTGTCAGGGCGCCGGAGTTGTCGGCCACGTAGACGGTGTCCCCGTCTGTGTCCAGGGCGGTGGCGGGATGATCGGTGCGATGCTGCCACTGCACTGCGCCGTTCAGGGATCGCCGCACTGTGTAGGCCCCACCGGGTTGGAGCCCGTGGCCGTGGTGGACAGTGCCGGCATGGACCAGGGACTGTCCGATTTCGACCGCGGGGCCCCCGAAATGGTGCTCTGCCGGTACCCAGGAGTGCGGGAAAAGCCGCCGCAATGTCCCGTCGGAGCCCAGGGCGGTGACCCACTTGTCCCTGTGCGGCTCGTCCGGGTCAGTACCGACCAGGATGCACGGGCGGCTCGCGCGACGGACGGCGAACGAGTGATTGAAAAGGTCGAAGTGGCCGACCTCCGGACCGTTCACCGGACCGTCGAGGTCGAACATCAGCAGCCGTTCGGGATTCTTGCGGCGGCCGTCCAACGGCCTCAGGATCGTCCTCTGGCCGCCTGCGACGAGAACCGTGAACACGCCCGGGCTCAGAGTCTCCAGCACCTGCCCTGTGTCGACGGCGATCCGGGCGACTCGGGGTGCGGACGTCTCCCAGCGCCTTCCCTTGCGGCGACTGCGGCGTTCGGCATTAGTCCAGACCGATGTGCCGTCGGAGGCCAGAAGCAGCTGTCGGCCGCCTTCCTCGTCCTCGACCGCCCATTGCAGGTCTCCCGACGGCAGCCACGACTCCGCCAGGATTCCGTCCAGAGCGGCCAGCACGCGGCCGTCCTCCGTGCCTTCGACAGCCCACACCCTCCGGCGCACGGACCACTGTCGGCCGGCCGGGACCGCGAGGTCCGTGAGGATTCGGCGGGCGTCCGCGCTGTGGTCCGGCTGGTCGACCGGTTCCGCGGGGGCGGCCAGCTCCTCGGCACCGATCGCCCCCTGCTCGACGGCACCCCAGTCCGGGCGCGCCACAACGACCGCATGCCCCTGCTTATGTGCCTGCGGGTTCTCCCAGTCGTCACACGGCGCCAAGACCAGATGAAGTGCCGTCCCACTGCGCCATTCCACGCTGATGACCTCCCGCGGGTACTGCAGCGCGGACACCACGTCGCCGGAGTCCAGGTGGATCAGCAGCAACTCGCCTTCGAACGAGTAGCCGCCGTCGTAGCGCCCCGTACCAACGGCCAACAGGGGAAGAACGGGATGGAAGGCGAGAGAGCGAACGGGGTACCAAGACCGCACCAGATGCCGACACCGCAGCCCGTCCTGCTCATAGACACCGATCCGATGCCCCGTCCACCGGGAGTCCGCGGTCCCGCTGCCACTCCACTGGACATGTCCGAGGTCCCCACCCACAGCGACCGTCCGCGAGCGCTCGTCGACGACGGCCAGAGCGGGTTCTCCGATCTCGGCGAATGGGCCGTCACCGAACACGTGTCGGACCATCGGCACAAGGGTCATACGGGCTTCCTCCCGGCAAGGCACATGAACGACCGCCGTCCCTGGCGCGGCACGGCGGCAACTGATGATCCCGTCGGGCGGCGGGGTACACCATGGGATTTCATCCAGGCAAAGCGCTGACCGTACAGCCCGTGCCCATCTGAGTGAACGTGACGAGCTGGCGGCATCGGAATCCCCGTCTCGCAAGACACTCCGATTGCGAAGAACACCGACACGTCCAGACGACCCGCTACGGCCGCTCGTCGATGACCCGCTGGCCCCCGCCTTCCGACACGCCCGCGAACAGCACGAGCTCGACCGCCTGGAACGCATCGCCAACGCCCACGACCACACCGAGGAACCCCATGATGGCCACTGACCGCGACGCCATCACCGCAGTGATCCATAGGCTGCTCAATGGCCGTCCAACCCGGTCCGCTGGGGCGGTCACCACGCTGCAACCCGCCGCTGAGACAGGCGTCAAGCTCCGCCCTTCACGCACAAGCACGTCGCCCTGAAACCACTCGGAGTGCATGGCTCGCTTTCATGCGTTTCGGGCGGAGGCGCTTTGACACAGCGCCCAGGCCCGACTCCGACGGCTTGCTCTTTCCATACGGCACGTACGCCTTCAGCGGCGACCGATGTTCACCGTGGACCTCACGCGGCAGTTCGACGTCACCGACGACGACGGCGAGCACGACCACTACGTGCAGGTTCACTGCGAGCTCCGCTACGAGCCCGAACCAGACCTGGATGCCTTGGGAAGCTTCGAATCCTGGTTCTTCCACGACGCCGCTGCGGACCTCGATGAGTGGTTCACAGCCATGGAGGGGCGTCTCGCGCTGCTCCTTGGGCGCAGGCCGTCCGGGAACGATCTGTACGTGGAGCCGGTACAGCTACTTCTGCCGTGCAAGATCGCAGGCTTCGGCATGCGAGCAGGGCGCGCTTGCGCAGGACGTCGAAGCCGGTGCGGCCGATCATCTGGTCCCTTGGCATCTTGATCCGGTTGATGGGGTACTCGACGACGCGAGAGTTTCCAGGACAGCGTTCGGCCGGTGTCGCGCTGGGTGTGGATGTCAGGTGCCGCCGGATTCACCGTCGCGACCGTCGGCCCAGACGGGGCGCGCCGCCTCGACCAGGCTTGCTGTCCTGGCGCTTCGTACTGCGTCCATCGCAGCCTCGCAACGTCCATCAGGCATGCCCGGATCCACCGTTGGTACGGGCGCAGGCCACCGGAACTCCCGGTCGTCCGTGGCCCGATCGCCCGTCTTTGCAGCACCGGGATTGCAGCCGGGACGGACGATACCCGAGTCGAAACACACCGGGGCTTCCGGGCAGCCATCGCTACCGTGCAGGCATGAAGAACAGACAGAAGCACTGGCGGGACAGGCTCGGAACGCCCAGGAGCTTCGTCCTGTACCGCACGCCTGACCTGTGGCGCTATGCCGTGCACTTCTCAGGCGGCATCGTCGACGGCTACCTCGCCCAGCCCTGCGCCGACAGCGAGATCCGCGAGGCTCAGACAGCTGCGCTTACCAAGGCCGAGGAGCTGGCCGGCCAACCCCTGAAGATCGCCTGGGAACCGAGCGACAAACCGGATCGGTGGACGGGAACCGTCACAACAGGCCCCTCCGAGCTAACGTCTGATTCTGCCGCCGGCTGATGGGAATCTCGTAGACGATCTCGCACAGGGCGGCAAGGACGGCGACATCCGCCCTCTCCACCGGCCGCTGTGGTACGTCCGCCGGATGTACGTGACGAGCCCGGCCTTCTGAATCCCAACGAGCAACGCTTCCCCCGCGGTCGCCTGCCGCGCCTCGGAAGGCGAGCTCGGGCGCGGTCGAGGGGCATGTCAACCGGATCAAGATGCTCCAGCGCCAGATGTTCGGGCGGGCAGGCTTCCGGCTTCTGCGCAAGCGCGTCCTACTGGCGTGCCGGCTCGACTCCGCAGAAGTCGAGCCAGAGCCTGAGATGTGACAACGCTTGTCTGGTGTGTCGGCATCAGCCGGTGGTCGACGGAGGTTGCCATGCCTGTGATCTGTACGCGGCCGTCGGCAAGGAGGATCTCCAGGGGTTGCCGGGTCCACGGCGTTCAAGTCGCTCGCGAGCCGCGGCAGCACCGATTGCCGGTCCTCAGTGGCGGTACGCGGCGGTCGCGATCTCGATGAAGGATCGGATCAATGGATTGGTGTCACCCTCGTTCCATACCGCCACCACTCGGCTCGGCGGCATGTCGAGCAGCGGCACCGCGGCCAGCTCCGCCGGCAGGTCGTGTCCGAGCGGGGCCAGGCCGACCGTTCCGTTCCACAGCACGGCCTGCAGGCACTCCTGGACAGCACGCACCACTGGACCCTCGCGCGGCCTGCCACCGTTCCAGTACGACTGCCAGATGGGGTCGGTGCCCTGCGGAAACTGGAACCAGCGTCGGTCGCTCAGCTCGGCCAACCGCAGCCCGTCGCGGCGGGCCAGCGGATCGTCGGCGTTCAGGACCACGCCGACCGGATCGCTCCGCAGCACACGTACCGTCAGGGCAGTCTCGTCGAACGGCGCCCGAGTCAGCGCGACGTCGACCAGACCGGCGCGCAGCCCGCAGGTCGGGTCGGTCAGATCGGTGTCGCGGATGCGGATGTCGATGCCGGGGTGACTTCGGCGGTAGGCAGCGGCCAGTCTGGCCACCCCCCGGTCGGTGCCGTCGCCCAGGATGCCGACCGTGAGGGTCGCGACGCCGGCAGCTGCGCTCAGGCGTACCCGGACACGGTCGGCGTGGTCGAGGAGGGCCCGCGCCTCGTCGAGCAGCACCGAACCCGCCGGAGTGAGCGTGACCCCCTGAGGCGAACGGGCGAACAGCAGCGCCCCGACATCGGACTCCAACCGCTTGATCGCCCGGCTCAGCGGCGGCTGGCTCATGTGCAGTCGGGCGGCGGCCCGGCCGAAGTGAAGTTCCTCGGCGACCGCCACGAAGTAACGCAAGCTCCGTAGCTCCACGCTGCAACGATACCCACGGGGTATCGCCTCCGCGGGATCGGTCTTGGACACCGGCAGGTCCCCGGCGGTGCACTTGTGAGCATGACCGAAGAAGCGAAGACCAGCGAGCCGCAGACCGACCCCGCTGTATCGGTGGTGGGTCCCGGCGACGGCGAGGCGATCGTTCTGGGCACCACGCACATGCGCGTCCTGGAGGACGGCAGCCACACCGGACACCGCCTCGCGATCGCCGAGTCCGTCCTCGCCCCGCACACCCAGGGACCACCGCAGCACCGCCACGCCCGACACGACGAGGGCTTCTACATCATCTCCGGCACCGTGCGGTTCACCGTCGGGGACGAGGACCACGACGCCGCCACGGGCACGCTCGTGATGGTTCCGCCCGGTACCCCGCACACCTTCGCCAATGTGACCGACCAACCCGCCGTCATGCTCAGCACGTTCACCCCCGACCTGTACGTGCAGTACTTCCGAGAACTCCAGGACGTGCTCGCCGACGGCAGGCCGATGACGCCACGGGCCAACATCGACGCGATGAGCCACTACGCGACCGAGCCCGCCACCGACCACGGCTGACACCGAGGGCACACGAGGGCCGGCCGCCCTCCTCTCGACCAGCAGGACAGTGGCGCTGCCGCCCTTTCGGCGTCCGGGCCCCTCGGACGCCGAACCGGGTTTCACCACGGCACCTGTGGCAAACGCCCGGGGTTCCGCGCTGGATCACGCTGAATCCCCACCCATAAGGTCCGGGGCCGTCCACTACCCGGATCCAGGCCGTCGCCCACACGCACATCCTCGCCCTCGCTGCATGGCCAGGACCACCACGCACCCGGCCCCGATCTGCCCGGAGACAACCTTCTGCGACATGCTTTGGGGCGTGTACCGAAAGCCGTACGGCGGCGGTCGTGGCGTAGTACTGCTGGTGAGGCAGAGACACCTTCGTTCTTGTTTGGAGTCGTCGATGGCAGTTCGCCGTGTCGTGCCCAACATCCGGTCGGGGGCCGCGCAGGAGAGCCGGGAGTTCTATGGCCTGTTGGGCTTCGAGGAGGTCATGAACCACGGTTGGATCACGACGCTCGCGTCCCCGTCCAGCCCGGCAGCGCAGATCAGTGTCATGACCAGCGACAAGACCGCGCCTGTCGCCCCCGACATGAGTGTCGAGGTGGACGACGTGGATGCGGCTTATGCGGTCATGCGGGCGAGCGGCGCGGAGATCATTCACCCCTTGCAGGACGAGGAGTGGGGTGTACGGCGGTTCTTCGTCCGCGACCCCAACGGACGGGTGGTCAACGTGCTGGGTCACCGCTGACGCCTCTCCTCCCCATCCCTGATTGCGTCGGGGCGGGAGCCCTCATCCTGCCGAAGCCCGTGCACCGTTGCCATCGGAGTGGGAGCGCAGCACCAGGGCCGCCTGCTGGTGCGCGTCATCGCGCCGAGCGCGAGCCACGCACCGTGGGGTGTCATGACTGCTCGGGCGAGGCGCTTCCCCGATCGGTCAGCAGCGCCTCGGCGGCGGCCGTCGCCACCACCTCGGCGAGTGTCGACAGAGCGGGCGAGTCCAGTTTCCACTGCTGCCAGTACAGCGGGACGTCCATGGGCCGCGCCGGCGCCAGTTCCACCAGCCGGCCGGAGCGCAGGAGCGGCTCCGCCTGCGGTTCGGGCACCATGCCCCAGCCGAGGCCGAAGGCCACCGCGTCCCGGAACCCGTCGGACGTGGGCACCAGGTGGCGGATCGGCCCCGCGCCGGAACGTCCCCGGGTGAGGGACCGGACGAAGGCGTCCTGGAGGCCGTCGCGCCGGTCGAAGACCACCGTCGGGGCCTCGCACAGGTCCTCCGGCAGGGCCCCCCGGAGATGGACAGCGGCGAACTCGGGTGCGGCCACGGCCCGGTAGCGGACCAGGCCGAGCCGCCGTACCGTGCAGCCGGCCACCGGGTCGGGCGAGGAGGTCACGGCCGCCATCACCTGGCCCTCGCGCAGCAGGGCGGTGGTGTGGGCCTCGTCCTCGCGGTAGAGCTCGAAGCAGATCGGCGGGTCCTGCGGGACCCGGGTGAGCGCGGGCAGGAACCAGGTGGCCAGGGAGTCGGCATTGACCGCGACCGGGATGCGGACCGGGCCCTGCTCGGCCACCATGCCCAATTCGGCGCGGGCGTCCAGTTCCAGCCGCGCCAGCTGGCGGGCGAACCGCACCACCACCTCGCCGGACTCGGTGGGGCGCACCGGTTTGGTCCGCATCAGCAGGACGCGGCCGGTGCGCTGCTCCAGAGCCTTGACGCGCTGGCTGACGGCCGAGGGTGTCACGTGCAGGGCGGCGGCCGCGGCGTCGAAGGTGCCCTCGTCGACCACCGCGAGCAGCGTCCGGACCTGGTCCAGGGGAAGCTCGTCCATAAGTAGAGCTAAGGGTACTTAAGAATCTTTAGCTGTACGCGTCGAAGCGCGGTCCTTACGGTCGAAGCCATGACCAGCAGCCTCATCGCCGCCGTACTCGCCGGATTCGGAACCGGACTGTCCCTCATCGTGGCCATCGGCGCCCAGAACGCGTTCGTCCTGCGCCAAGGCGCCCGCCGTCACGCCGTCCTCGCGGTCGTCGCGATCTGCGCCGTGTCGGACGCGGTACTGATCGCACTCGGCGTGGCGGGGGTGGGTGCGGTGGTCACGGCGTGGCCGGCGGCGCTGACCGCGGTGGGCCTGGCGGGCGGGGCGTTCCTGCTCGGTTACGGCGTCCTCGCCGCCCGGCGCGTACTGCGCCCCGACCCGGCCGCCGCCCTGACCACGGGCGGACCGGGGGCCGGCTCGGCCCGCCGGGCGGTCCTGACGTGCCTGGCGATGACGTGGCTGAACCCGCACGTGTATCTGGACACCGTGCTGCTGCTGGGCTCGCTCGCCTCCGACCGCGGCGACCTGCGCTGGGCGTTCGGCGTGGGCGCGGCCCTGGCCAGCCTGAGCTGGTTCTTCACACTCGGTTTCGGCGCCCGGCTGCTGAGCGGCGTCCTCTCCCGGCCGAAGGCCTGGCGCGTACTGGACGGGCTCGTCGCGGCGACCATGCTCACCATGGGCGGAACGCTGATCGCCGGCGCCTGACGCCCCCGGGCGCGACGCAAGGCCGCCACTCCCTCCGGCGCCGGCTCGGCTTGCCCTACCGAACCGTTCAGCGGCTGACGGGCGCCACGAAGCCGGAAGGCCTGTTCCAGGGGCAGCGGCAGAGCCAGGACCAAGCTTGACGGCTCCAGGCCGTGCCTGCACGAGCGATGGCCGAGGGCTGCACGAACGCCTGGTTCCTCCGGGAAGAGCCTGCCGGCATTCGGGCTGAGCCCCTCACAAGCCCTGCTGGAGTCGCTCCGCAGCCTGAGCCGGGGTGTCGTAGTAGCCGGGTCGCGCCAGCAGGACCGAGCTGAAGTAGTAGCCCTGCTCTTCCTCTGGCTCGTCGTCGGCTGCGAACGGGCGCCAGAAGCTCAGGAGCAGGTCAGGGGCGACGAAACACGCAGGGTCGTCGGGATCTGCCTCGATCGAGGTGTACTCGCCCAGGCGTTGCACCAGCTCGCGGGCGGGGAGCGCGAACACGTCCAGGCCGCGGAAGACGACTCTGTCCGTCTGAGTCGACGGCCTCCCGAGTTCAACGGCTTCGAGCACGTCTCGCATGCAGTGGATACTGATCATCAGTCCACTGGGGCGGAAGACGTGCTGACCCGGCCGGTCGGACTCCGAGAGTGCGGAGAGATCGCGGAGCGAGTCCAGCGCCGTGTTGGCCGATTGCCGAGTCATACCGATCTGCAACGGGCCGACGCCGGTCGGTGGGGCGAGATCGAAGTCCATGCGGACATGATTCCAAACAGGTCTGTCAGCGAGTTACGAAGGGCCGTCCCATCCCGCGACGTTGCAGAGTGTGAGACCTCCACGGAAGTCGGACCAGAACCAGAACTCGTAAGCGTCCCGAAGCCGGTGGATCCACGGCAGCTGCCCAAACCGGCAGACAGACACCGCTCCTGGAAGCGAACGAGAGCAACACCACCCCCTCGGTGCGGGGAGCAGACCGGTCCCGACTCCTACCGATTCGCCGGCACACGAGCCCGAGCCGAAGCTGCCGGGGCCGGCTGATCACCACGGGTTCTCGCCGAACGGCTGTCGCAGCCACGCGGCGAGAGCCGCATAGCCGCCATCGGTGAGACCACGGCGGGCATCAACCCGGTGGACCAGGGCGCCTCCCCCATGATGGGCGGCAACCCAGGCCCGATCCACGTCCGTGACCTCGTCATCGACCCATACGAACGGCCGTCCTGCCGCCCAGTCCACCAGTGCACGGGTCTTCCAGTGCAGCCCATCGCGTTCGTCCTGGTCATCGACGTCTGACGGCTCCGGCCACACAACCACGGCGAGCCGCTGAAGACCGAGCAACGGAGCGATGCACTCGTTCGCTTCATCCATCCACGTCGTGGCCCAGACCACCTCACAGGGAAGCACGGCCAGCTTGGCCCCATGCTGAGGATCGATCCTGGCCAGGAGCGGGTTCGCATCGGCCCCACGCAGATCAGGACCGAGTTCATAGGTCGGATACTGCTGCGGCTCCGCCCCGAACGGGATAAGCGGTCCGTCGACGTCGAGGAACAACAGCGGAAGCAGCGCAGACCCAGTCACACCACCACAGGGTAGCTGGGCGCCCACCACCGGCCGCTCATCGAGAGCACTGTCGAGCGGCCTTGCTGCCTGCCGGCCCTATCGAGCGAGAAGACGACGGCGCCCGGCCGGTCGCTTCGGCCGGCCGAAGATGTCCGTTCGGCCGTCGGCCGGTCCGCCGGCAAAGGTCACCAGGACAGTGATCGGGTTCGCGTCCGTCGAAGCTGTCGTCCCCACGCGTTCCACGTCGCTCGGGGCTGCGGCACCGTCATTCACGCATCCCGCCAGGGCGGGTCAGACCGCCGGACACCAGGGACGATCTTGCGATCTCGGCGCAGTCCGACCAGAGCACGCCTCGCCGAGTGGGGAGCTGAGGCCATGCGGCGACGCGCGGAGCAGTGGTGGTGCAGGGGTCTGGGTCGAAGCGATCTGCCGTCTCTCCGGCCCAGACCCCCTGGTCATGGCCGGGCGGTGAGGAGGGCCGGGCCGTCTCCGCCATGATCATGTTCCCCGTGGGATTCGTGGCTTACCGTCTGTCGACGGCGTCGGTCACATGCCGCCAGCTGTCCAGGTCCTCGATCCGTGCCTCCAAAGCGGGGCGCATGGCCGTCGCGCTGGAGGCGCCGAGGGCCAGGCGCAGCGGAGGGTTGGGGCTGTCGACCGCGGTCCGGATGCCCGCGGCGATCCGTGCCGCGGCGGAGAACGCGGACGCCGGCAGCTCTGCGATGCCCTTGTGGACCTCGCGGACGGTCTGGTCGTAGTCACCCAGGACGGCTGCGACGTCGAGGTTGGCGAGGAAGGGGGTCGCGGTCATCCCGGGCTGGATGATCGTGACCTTGATGCCGAGCGGTGCGACCTCGGCCGCGAGCGCGTCCGACAGCCCCTCGACCGCGTACTTGGTGGCGGCCAGCAGACCCACGCCGGGATGGGCGGACTGCCCGTAGACCGACGAGCCTTGGAGGATGTGCCCGGACCGCTGGGCGCGGAGCACCGGCAGCGTGGCGCGGAGCACGTTGAGCACTCCGAAGACGTTGGTGTCGAAGACGGCCCGGACCTGCGTGTCCGATGCTTCCTCGACGGCTCCGAACAGTCCGTATCCCGCGTTGTTGGCCACGACGTCGATGCGGCCGAAGCGTGCGAGCGTGCCTTCCACCGCGTCCCGGACGACTCGCTCGTCACGTACGTCCGCCGGGATGAGAAGCAGGCGCTCACCGTGTGCTCGCGACAGTTCGTCCAGGGAGGAGGTGTCGCGGGCGAGGGCCGAGACGCTGTCGCCGTTCTCCAACGCCTGGAGCGTCAGTTCGCGGCCGATGCCGGACGTCGCGCCCGTGATCAGCCATGTGCGGAGGTGGGTCTGATGGTTGAATGTTCCGGTCATGTTGCGACCGTAAGTCGTTAGATCACAACTAGTCAACGAGATCGGCCGGGTAGGTTGCCTACTATCTGGATTAGGGCCGTTCGCGCTGATGTACTGTGGGAATGTGATCACTTCGGCAGCCGGCTCCCCCGAACCCAGTCCTCGCACCGTCACGCCGACGGTGGAGACCGTTCTCGCGTTCGTGAACACGCGCACGGATGGATCGGGTCGCCGAGAGCTGTTCGGGGACGGGGACTCGTTCGCGGCATGGCTGGCGGAGCGCGACGAGTTCGGTGGCGACCCCGTGGTGACCGACGCTGACGCCGCGGTCGCGCGCGAGCTGCGTGATGCCCTGGTGACGGTGCTGCTCGCGCACACGGGTGACGAGGAAAGTCTGGGTGAGCCGCTGCTGCGCGCAGAACGGCACCTGCGACGTGTGGGTTCGCTCTACCCGCTGGCGACGGTGATCACGGCCGACGGTGCAGAGCTGGCCTCGCCACAGGCGGGGGTGCCACGCGCGTTCGGAACCGTCCTGGCCGCGGTGACGACGCTTGCGCAGAGCAGCGACTGGGGACGCATCAAGGCATGCCGCAACCCCCCATGCCATTTCGGCTTCCTCGACCGCACCCGCAACGGGAAGGGCCTGTACTGCAGCACTGGCTGCGGCTCACAGGTATCCATGCGCAAACACCGCCGGCGGCAGCGCCAAGGAGGCGGCGCGCCGTCCGAGAGCTGAGACCGAGCTTCCGGCAGACCGTCGACCAGCCGCCACGGGCCCGGGTAGGCGCGTCTCTTGATGCGGATACCGCGGGTGGTCAGCACGCGGGCCGTGAGCCCTCGAAGCCGAGCAGCACCTCGCCGCTCGGGCGAGAGCGGCGATTGCCGTGGCGCGGCTGACGGACACGGCCGAGCAGGGCGGCCAAGAACATGCTCGCGACCTGCTTCATCCTCCGAGTGCGAACGATGCTCGTTCCTGCCACTTCGTTCCGTCGTGAACGATGAGTTCAACCGACGAGACGTGAGCCGTGAAGGGGAGCCTGGCGGCGAGATCGGCCTCGATCTCCTCCAGCACGGCGTCTTCCCGACCTTGAGCGATGGTCAGATGCGGCACGACCTCAGCGAATCGGCCGCCATACGGTGGAGCCTCAGGCCAACGATCAGCGATCGCCTCCGTGAGGTGCCGCAACTGCGTGTCGGGCTCCGGGACGAGATGGAGCACGCCCGGGAAGCGTCCGTGTCTCTCGAACCGCAGGTCGAAGGCCGGGTGCCTGCCCAGCACGTCCGCCAGCGTGGAGTGGACAAGTGCATCTATTCTTCCCTCGTCGAGGAACGGGAAGAGTACGGTGACATGGGCGGGGACCCCGGCCCGGGCGGAGGGGTCAAACAGTTCACGCCACCCGCGGACCGATGGCCCCGCCTCCGGAATCCGGACAATCAGCCCCGTCTGACCAGCCTGGAACCCACTGGCTCTGTCGTCTGTCATGTCACCGCATGCTGCCAGCCCTGACGTGAACAACCCAGCCCTTTCCCCGATGAACGATCACACCGATCCACGAAGCGAGACGACGACCAGGACAGCCAAGCCAAGACGGTGACGCTGCCGGTCCAAGTGGGCCGGGCCACGGGAACATCCCGCACATACGTCACGCGCCTCTCGGCGATGTTCCCCAGCAGGGAGAAAAGCCTGAGAAGCTCTCAGAGCCCGGAAACACTCCCCATGGTCAGCAGCCGCCCCCCTCCCCGCGCGGGACCATTCCCGGGGAGTCGAGGAACGCGGCGCAGAACCAGTCGATGACGCCGTCAGAGAAGGTCAGGGCAGTGGACCTGGAGGGCTCTGATCATTCCGTGATCGGAGATGGGCGGGTCACGCCGCATGGCGGTCATGCCCCAGACACGCCGCCCGGTCGTCGTGGGCAGGCGCCATTACAAGAGTCCGACTGCAGCGCAGCGCCCGCCCCTGGATCCGGGCCGGTCGTCGGGGTGTGGCTCTGCATGGCGGCTCCGACCCAGGGGTTGATCGGAGCCGCCACAGAGCACCCGCGATGACGCGGCGCGGACCGTCGAAACATCGGGGTCGTCTGAGGAGGAGGGGGCGGCCTCCGATGTTCCGGTCGAGCCCGTGGGGCCTCTGCAGTAAATATATATACCGCCAAGTAGGCAAGGGTATGAAAATTTTCATGCCAAACGATCATGCGAAGACGGAAGCCGACCGGGTCGTCTCGGTCGGTTACAGCCGGTCTCAGTCGTCCAGGAAGAAATCGTGCTGTTCCGCCGCGTGCTCGTACTTCTCCAGCCGAGTCTGCGTACGCTCCGGGTCCGCGTCCGCCATGGCCTGGAGGATGGCCGCGGACAGTACCCCCGGCGCCGCGTACGAGTCGAAGACGAGCCGCGAGCCCGTGCCCGCGGTGAACACCTCGTCGATCTCGTCGACCAGCGGCCCGAGCGCGAGATCCGTGATCAGCGCGACGCGCAGCCCGACACCGCGGGCGGCACGCACGACGGCGAGGGTCTCCTTGGCGTGCCGCGGCATCGCGAAGGCCAGCACCCACGTGCCACCCGCCTCGCGCGCCTGGAGCAGCCCGTCGAAGGCGACGCTGCCACCCCGCGTGACCACCCGGACATCAGGGTGGATGCGCCGCGCGGCGTACGCGAAATACTCGGCGAGGGAGACCGAGATCCGCAGCCCGACGACCGTCAGGGGGACGGACCGGGCCAGCTCACGGCCGATGTCGACGATCCGGTCGGGGTCGGCGAGGGCGCGCCGCAGCGACGTCAGGTTCTCGATCTCGGCGTCGATGGCCGACTGGAGCTCGTTACGATGCCGCTCCTCCCCCTCGTCCGGTGCCCCGGCGACCGCGCTGAGCGCGATGGGCTGGAGCGCCTCCCGGAGCGCGGGGTAGCCGCTGAATCCCAGCGACGAGGCGAACCGGGTCACGGACGGCTGACTGACCCCCACGCGCTCCGCGAGCTCGGTGATGGACAGGAACGCGGCCTCGGTGAGGTGATCGGTCAGGAACTGGGCGATACGCCGCTGCGCGGGAGACAGCCGGTGCCCGCCGAACAGCGCCCGCACCCGCTCTGCGGGAGAAGTCGTCCCGCCCTCGGCCCCGGCCTCGGACGAACGCCTGCCCGGCGTGATCGCGGCTGCCTGTGCACGCGCCTGCTGCCCGGATGCCACGGAGTGTCTCCTTCTCATCTCGCTGCCGCCCAAGATAGTTCACCCGCGCCCGGCCCTCACGAGCCCGGAACACCGGCCCGCCGGCACCATGCCCTGACACCACCATGCACGCCGAGACCCGTCCGACCGCACACCACCGCGAGGGGCGAGAGGCCTCCCCCATGGGAACAGCGACCATCCCCGCGCGTACGCGGAGCAGGCGGCCGCGGTGAGGGGCCCAGGTTGTCGTCGCGCCCACCCCCGCGGGTGTGGGGAGCCGGTCGACAGGCGCCGGAGGACAGCTGATCACCTCCACCCGTATCGGGCGCCGACGCTCGTCCTGGGCCTGCGCGCCCCGGTGTGTCTCACCAAAACCGGGCAGTAACCGGCCGGTCCGTTACTCTCCGGTGTCCGAGTTCGGGTTCCGGGGCGGAAACCGCCGCGGTCTTTCGCTCTCCGGCCGCGGCCGCGGCGAGGCGGGCGCGGGCCGGGCGCTGAAATTGCAGGGCCGACCAGGCGCGCGTCACGCTGATAGTCGAGGACAGGTACTGACGTGCACACCAGCGACGAGATCTACCACCGGGTGCTCTGGGACCCACGCTTCGACCCCGAGCGGTTCGTGATGGGGATCGCCGAGCGCGGGGCCCCGCCGAAGCGGGTCCTGCTCGGCGACTTCGTACCGGGCGGGGAGATTCCCTGGCACCGGGTGATGTTCTTCGAAGCGGACGGCCGGGTCGTCTGGGACCGCACCCACGGCATCGACCGCCTCGACGAAACCCTCCTCGGGCAGGTCGGTCCCGTGACCGCCCCGGCGCCCGGCGACATCCTCGCCGTCCCGTCGACGAACCGCACCGCCGTCGCCTGGCTGCCGCCCGCGGAGTTGTGGCCTCCGATCCAGCACATCCGCCGCGAACACGATCGGCAGATCCGCCGCTGGCCGCCGCACGTCAACGTGCTCTTCGGTTTCGTCCCCGAGGCCGAGTTCGCCCGGGCCCTGCCGCTGGTCGCCGCGGCACTCGCCGAGACGCCACCGTTCACCGCCCGACTGGCGGGCGTCCACTGGTTCAAGCACCGCGAGGACGCCACCGTCTGGCTCGACCCGGCCGCCGCCGACCACGAGCCCTGGGCGCGGCTGCGGGAATCCCTCGAGCTCCGCTTCCCGCTCTGCGGATCGCACTCGCACGGCTTCACCCCGCATCTGTCCCTCGGCCGTGCCACGGACCCGCACCCCCTCGCCCGCAAGGCGGAAGCGCTCCTCGGCCCCATGACGGCCCGGGTCGACGAGCTGGTCCTGCTCTCCCGGCGCGGCGACGAGCCGATGCAGGTCCAAGCCCGCGTCCTGCTCGGCAGCGGCGACATACAGCACCCTCAGAAGGCGACCTTTCCGGGCGACCCTCCGCCGTCGCCACCCGTCTAGCTCCGTTCTTCGCGGTTAGCTGAGTCGGGTGGAACTGCTCCACGACGACCGTCTGGGCCGGCCCTGGATGCCATCGCCCCGCACCTGACGGAACTCACCGACAGCATCGGGGGCCGGGCGATCGGCGAGTTCGGCATCGATGTGTCCGCGTTCCACTGGGGCATGACGCCCATGTCGCTGTATGGCGCCTACCCGGCCGATGACCAGGATGAGGAGTATCCCCGCATCAAGCACGGGCATCCCAAGGACCGCCGCTACGACCTCAAGCAGATCCAGGCCGGCCTGGCGGTGACCGGCGACGGTGGTATCCCGCTGCTGTCCCGCGTCATCGACGGCGGAGCCGCGGAGATCTCCCGGATCACCGGCACCATGAACCGTCTGCGCGCGATGGCCGGACCGAAGGAGTTCTTGCTGATCGCTGACTCCAAGCTGATCTCCTACGGCAACGTCACCGCCCTGATCAAGGCCGGGACCGGTTTCATCGCGCCGGCCCCCGCTTCCAAAGTCGACGACGCGGTCTACGCCGCCCTTCCAAGGCCCGCGAGGGCCTCGACAAGCTCCAGCGTTCGGCCGGAGGCCGCTACTACAACACCGCAGAGAAGGTTGCCGCACGCATAGGCGTGATCACCCGCACCGCAGGGTTGTCGGCTGCCTGCACACCGAGATCACCACGGACGAAAACGGACGACCCGCCCTGTCCTGGCACTTCGATCAGGACGTGCTCCAGGCCGGGGCCGCCGTCGACGGCTGGTACGCGCTGCTGACCACCCTCACCCCCGAACAGGCCGATCCCAGCGAAGTGCTACGCCGCCACAAAGGCCAGGCCAAGGTCGAGCGCCGGTACGGCGACTTCAACGGCCCGCTGGCCGTCACCCCCATCTTCGTGCAGGACAACAAGCGCGCGCCGCACTGATCACGGTGATCTGCCTGGCCCTGCTGCTGTTCTGTCTGATCGAACGCCAGGTCCGCCGGGCCCTCGGGGGGCGACCAGAAGATGCAGGGGCTGTATCCGGGCAACCAGAGAGTGCGGCCCACCGGCCGCATGATCCTTTACCACCTGTCCGACCTCCTCGGCCTGGAACCCACACACCCCTGCCGGCCACAGAACGTGCCATCTCATGAGGTTGGTGCCGCACGCGTGATCACGATGTGACCGATCCCGGCAGGGCGTGACAGGAGTGTTGCTCGAAGTCGCTGAGGAATCCTGCGACAACACCGCAAACCCTGGTGTCACGGCTGGCCTTGCGGGCCGGTCATCGAAGAGGACTTGTCCCACGGCTCATCTCAAGCCCCGCCGTCTCTTGGGGCCTCTGCTCCCCAGTCCCACAGGGCCTGGAGGACCGGGCCGAGGCGGTGTCCACGCGGGGTGAGCGCGTAGCGCACCCGCGGCGGCCAGCCCGGGCGGCGGTCGCGCTCGACGACTCCGGCCTCGCCGAGTTGTGCCAGCCGGTCGGACAGCGCCTTGTCCGACAACGTGGGCAGGGCCACGCGCAGCTCGCTGTAAGAACGGTCGCCGCGCAGCAGCTCGCGAACCACCAGCGTCGTCCAGCGGCCGTGCAGGGCCGCCAGCGTGATCTCCACTGGGCAGGCGGGAGTGGGCGCCGCAACGTTCGCGTGTGGGTCATTGGGCAGCCCTGCCGGGTGACCAACCGTTCGGTGAGCCACGAGATCTCCTCCTAACGTGTAAGGGCACTCGATTCTCCCGGCACGGAAGGACGTCTGTCGATCATGCGAGAACTGGCCGATCGGCCCGAAGAGGTGCCCGCAGTGTTCGCCGAGCGGTTCAACAGCGGCGACTCCACCGCGTTGGCACAGGTCTACGAGGACGGGGCGGTGCTGGTCTCGCAGCCGGGAACGCCGGTGACCGGACCGGACCTGCACGCCGCCAACGGCCGCCTGCAGAAGCTCGGGGTCCCCATCGCGGTCCGTCCGCGGCACGTCTACCGCAACGGAGACCTGGCACTGCTGATAGTGGACTGGGCTGTCGATGGGACCGGCCATGACGGCCGGGCGGTGCACGTCGAGGGCACCGCTACCGACGTCGCCCGGCGGGGCTCGGACGGCCGCTGGCGGTACGTCATCGACAACCCCTTCGGCCCCCGTTCACAGTGGCTCGCCACCGAGGACACAGTGGAACCAACGTCCTGAAAGAGCAGACCTGAACGAGCTATCCGCGAAGTACGAATCCAGCCAGACACACCACGGGCTCCGGCGAGCCCGACCGGCTGCCATGCCGTGACCAGCGACGCGGTCGAGAAGATACACGCCGACCAGCGAAGGCACACCTACATGGCACTTGGCGTTCGAGGCAGGAGTCCGGGGCCGACTCCGGAGCCACCCCGGCCCGTCCGGGGGCGTGCCTCACCATGCGGTGGCACCCCCGCGTCATGCCCCCCGGAAGGTGAGGGCCAGCACGTGCGTCAGGCGTCGCTTCAGTGCCTCCGCGTGCGGCGGACGCACGGGGGCACCGTCGATCCGGACTCCGGTGTCGGCGAGGAGGTACAGCATCCGCAGCGTGCGCATGGCGTTGGAGGTGTGTGCGGCCACGGTGGGGACGCCGCGCCGGCCGGCGGCGAAGTCCGTCTCGATCGCGTCCAGCCAGCCGACGGCCTCGGCCTCGGAGAGTTCCGGCCGGGTGAGCGTGCGGGCAATTCCCTGGGCGAGCCGGTCGTCCTCCTGCTGGGCGAAGAGCTCGTCGGTCGGAACCACGAGCCGCTCCGCCGCCAGCGCGAGCATCTCCTTCGGGTCGACCTCCGGATGGAGCCCGAAGGCACCCAGCAGATCGGCGCCGTGCGCGACGGCGTGGAGCCAGCCGAGCCCGGGCTCGTACGCGCGCAGGTCCTTCTCGGCCGGGAACCAGCGCCGGAAGGCGGCGAGCCATGCCGGGTCGAAGTCGCCGCGGCCGACGATCATGTCGAGCACGAGCGGGGCGAAGGTGCGCGCCTGGATCTCGGGGTCGTCGAACCGGTCGGCCATCACGGCGCCCAGCCGGGCGCGCAGCGGCTTGTCGACGACGTCCCTCTGGATCCACGTGCGCAGCACCACGTAGGGAGCACCGTCGCGAATGTCCGGATCGGGGTGGCGCAGGGCCTCGGCCAGTTCGGCGGCGAGGGCCGGCAGTTCGGCCGCCGTCGGGGCGGGGCAGTCGTTCTCGTAGAGGTACAGCCAGCGGGCCGCGTCGATCGGCGGCCTGTCGTCGGTCTTGATCACTTGCTCACCATCGGGGAAGGTCCCGGGCAGGGCAACCGGTTATCGGACGGATGCGGGGGGGGGCAGGCAGGTGGTCCGGGCCTGCCCGCATGGCCAAGCCGCTGCGAGGGCCGACCTGGTCGAGTCCGTTTCGCTCCTCGCCCTCCCATGACCGACTGGTTCGTCCGGGGCCCGGACCGCGACGATGATGCACGGCACTCCCTACTGGGGACGGGGGCCACGGCAAGGCGTCTTCGCGTGTATCCGATGGTGGGTTCGTCAGCGGGGACGGCCTGAATTGTGGACATCCCCTGCTCCGGCCACGGGGAGCGGATCCCTCCTCCACTCCGGGTGTGCGTGGGCCGTCCCCGCTGAGTGCGGGGAGCAGGTGGAGGCCGGTGTACGCCTTGACGCTGCCCTGAGAGACACCTGCCGTGACGGCGGCCGGGCCGCTTCCCCGTACCCCGGCCGGCGAACCGCCCACTCCACGAGCACCCCGGGCGACCTGTGGCGCTCCGTGCCGTGCCTCTTCTCGCTGTGCAAGGATGTCGGCTCCGCACAAGAGATGATCTTGCAAGGGGGCCTGCACGCTCATGAATCACCGTTCCATCCGAATACCGTGCCGCAGCTCGTCGAAGGCGACCGTGGCCGGCGTCGCCGGGACCGTCCGCCTCGGGTCCGCCGAGCGGGCCGTGTCCGTCGCGCTGCCGCAGCCGGGCAACGAAGGCCTCACGTCATGTCGCTGACTCGCCGCACCATCCTCACCGCCATGGCTGCGGCACCTGTCCTCGCCTCCGCCGGGGTCCCGCGGGCTACCGGCCACGAGGTTCCTCTCTCGGCGGCCCTCGCCGCCGACAGCCAGCCGACGAGCGGCATCAGCTGGAACGCACAGCACAGGTTCGACCTGCGGGCCGAGCCCGTCGATCTGTTCGGCGGGGAGATCCGGCTCAAGCAGGGCAGGGTGCACCAACAGGTGGCCTTCGATCCGGTGACCGGCCTTGCCTACGCGACCCAACTCATCAGTGACGGTCGCCGCCTGGCCGACGAACCTGCCCCTGTACCCGACACCGACCGCGCCCGCCGGGGCGATCTGTGTGTCAACGAGGTCACTCCCGAAGGCGTCGTCCGCGCCGTCATGTACCTCAGGGGCGTCGGCCACGGCGGCGGACTCGGCGTCGAGCATGTCGACGGCCGTCCCTGGCTCTGGTTGGAGACGGACGCGGATCCCGTCGAGAGCGGGGACTTCGCCTACGGCAAGCGTGTCGGCCGTATCGCATTCACCGCCGACGCCATCGTCGATGCGGGAAGCAGCCAGATCGAGGTCTTCGACCCCGTCCCGGGATCCTCTCATGTCACCCCTTCCCTGGACGTCGATCACGGCCGAATAGGGGTACGACACGGACCGCTCGGCGCCGAGGAATACCGCGTCTACGAACTTGACGCCTTCAAGCGGCGCGCCTTCACCCCGCTGTACAGCTTCCCGTCCTGTTACCGCACCCAGGCCTGGTGCCTGTACGGGGATCTCGTCTACCAGAACGAGGGCAGCGCCTACGGCACCACGAACCCACGCCCGGGCAACTCCTGGTGGAACGTCTACGACATCACCACCGGCGAGATGATCGAGCGGACCTTCAACGCCACCGCCCTTGACCTTTCCCACCGCGAGACCGAAGCCATCACCGTCCGCCCGACGCTCAACGGGCCGCAGCTCGTCTTCGGCTTCGCCACACAAGAACCAGGACCTCGCCAGATGGCCCTCTACGGCATCACCAGCACCACCGACGGCACCAGCGACCACGTCCCGTGGACCGCGCTGGACTACAACACCAACGTCTACACCCCCAACTCCGACAACTACATCCCCCAGTACCGCCAGCTCGGCAATCGCATAGACATCCACCTTCGGCTGGCCCGCACCGACGGCACCCCGTGGACCAATGGCGAGACGGTCCTCGTCCTCCCGCCGCACATCCGCCCGAACCGAACGCAGGGCCTGGTCGGTCAGACCACCGGATCCGGGGTTTCCGGTTCCCTCACCGTCCGCTGGGAGGTCCTCACCGACGGATCGCTGCGCGTCTTCGACCAGCGCACGTTCAACGGCTGGATCGGGCTCGATGCCGGGTACTTCACCAGCTGAACCCGTGCAGGTGCCGCGCGTGCACCACACGTGAGCGGTCACCCGGCGGCAACTCACCCGCTCCGGTTGCAAGGCCGAACCTTGATCGTGTCGCCTGTCGGCGCTTCTCCGGCCTGAACAGCTCCTCCACACGCCGCCATCCGCCAAGTCGCAGTCGGTGTGCCCGGACGAGAACAACGGTGACGGGTCCTCCTGATCGCCCTCGGGTCGACTCGTACCCGAGTCATCGGGAGGACCTGCCGCTCATGCGCGGACCGTCAGTACTGCATCGCCGCGGCTCACGGCCGATCAGCGCCGACCGGTCTACCGAACGGGGCGCTCGACTTCGGCCGCAACGGCACCATGCCGCTTGCCCGGTTGACTCCCGGTCGATACAACGCGTACGCCCGATCACCTCGCGGGCCGTCTCGGCCATCCACGCACGCCATGCTCGTGTGGCTCGACTGATCGTCTCTGTTTGTCGGCGAGCACGAGGACGGGGTCCCTGGTGATTCCGCACCGTGGTTCCCCGTGAGATGTGATCGAGCACGCGAGGGTCACGTACAGGTCAGCACCGCGACACCAGCTCGAACGTCACAGGTGCCGCTGATCCAAGGTCGATCGTGTCTCCGTCGTCCTCGGAAAGAGCCTCGTCGGGGTAGTCGGCGGGCACGACGACCAGCATCGTGTGAGGGCGGGGAAGCCAGCCGACATCCTGCGGAGGGTCATGGCGGCCGATGTCGATGATGCGCACCAGCGTCTCGGGTATGCCTACAAGGCAGCTGTCACCGACGCGCAGGTTCCACGGCTCGGGATCGGTCTTGAACAGGCTCATGGTCCAGTCTGAAGAGTCGGGGGCCATCGCGAAGGCCCTCTGCCCGTTCCACTTGAACTGAGACTGCGGATCGATCTCGGCCCATGGCCACTCGACCGAGGCATGGAAGCGGGACACCTCGACCACTCGGCCTTCGGCCGGCGGGCAGCTGACTCGCAGAACGTCGCCGACCTGGAGGTCGTGATGCGATGTGTCTTCGGCCATGGCTGCCCCTGTTGTTGCTCGCTCCGAGAGCTGCACCGTACCGACCGCCTCGGCTGCAGCGCACCCTGGATCCCATCCCCACACCTTGATCCTGCTGCTGTCCTGCTGCGTCGCGCTTCGAGCAGTCCGCCAGGTTGCCCGTCCCAGTGAGTGAACGGGTGCTGCACGTGGCGCGCCTCCTGCCAGGGGTGCCGCTGGCGAAGGCGGCCCTTCACCGCAGACGGGGCCCGCCCCGTCTCGTCACAGGCGTGGGGCAGGATGGCTTCATGGCACAGCAGATCTTGCCCCTCTCGGAATCCTGGCGCCGGATCGACGCCTGGCTTGCGACCCACGCGGCGTCCGATTTCGCCCTGCTCAATCCACCTGCGTCACGGGACGACATACAGCAGGCGGAGCGGATTCTCGGCACCCCGCTGCCAGGTGACCTTGTTGAGTCTCTGCAGTGCCATGACGGGGTGAGCGCCTGGGCGACCTTCCTCCCGGAGCAGTCACCGCTCACGGTGAGCGGCATCGTTGATCATTGGCAGACCTGCATGGACATCGCGGCGGAGAACGACGGTCTGACGCGTCGTCCCTGGGACGACGAGCCCTGGTGGCATCCTCTCTGGGTCCCCTGGGCCGAGAGCGCCGACGGCGGTGCACAGGTGATCGACCGGCGTCCCGGCCTGGACACGGGCCGTATCGGCTGGGCAGGCCACAGCGGTGGCGGCGACTTCACCGACTCCTGGCCTGATCTCGCGAGCCTTCTCCACACAGTCGCCCATGCGCTTCACGAAGGCGGTGGCGTGCGCGGGCTGCATCCCCACCTCACCGCCCAAGGCCGGCTCTGGTGGGACGAAAACGGCTGCGAGGAGCTCAACGGCCAACCGCTGAGGGCGGCACCCATCGGGCTGCGCTGACCAAGCACGTCCACGCAGTGCCGAAATCGGAGTGCCTCGGACGCCGTTGCCTTGTGATACTGCTCCGATGATCAACCTGCCTACCGCCGTGCTGGACTCGCTGTCCGGGCTCGCCTTCGGTGATGCCTTCGGTGACCGCTGGTTCGGCATCCTGCGCCGCGAAGGCACCGCAGCCCTGGAGGCACGGGCCCTGCCCCCGGGGCCGCTGTGGCGATGGAGCGACGACACGGCCCAGGCGCTCGTCCTTGTCCGGGAACTCACCCGGGGCAGCGGTGATGTCGACCAGGACCGCCTCGCCCTGCGCCTCGCCGAGGCCTATGCCGACGATACCCACCGCGGCTACGGAGCCTCCATGCACGACGTACTGCGCCGGATCGGCGCGGGCGAGCCCTGGCGGGAAGTGGTCGCCGGGCAGTTCGGCGGCCAGGGCTCCTGGGGCAACGGCGCGGCCATGCGCGTCGCCCCGCTCGGCGCCTGGCACGCCGCCGACCTCGACGCCGTCACCGAACAGGCCGCCCGCCAGAGCGCGGTGTCGCACCACCACCCGGAAGCGGTCGCCGCGGCGGTGGCAGTAGCCCTTGGCGCGGCACTGGCAGCGCGCAGCCGCGGCGGGCCCGCGCCGGCACGTCCGGACTTCCTCCACGCCGTCGCCGCGCGCCTTCCCGACAGCGACGTCCGATCGGGACTGCGGATCGCGGCCCGGATGCCGGCGCACACTTCGGTCCGTCACGCCGCGGAGGTCCTGGGATCCGGCTACCGGATGTCCGGACCCGACACCGCCCCGTACGCCCTGTGGTGCGCGGCAGGCCACCTCGACGACCTCCACGAGGGCCTGTGGACCACCGTCGCCGGGCGCGGCGACATCGACACCACCTGCGCCATCGTCGGTGGAGTGATCGCCGCTCGCACGGGCACCACCGCTCTCCCGCCCGCCTGGCACACCACCCGCGAACCGCTGCCCCCCTTCGCATCGTAACGACGGGAGCACCGCCAGTCCCTGTGAGGTTCTCCCCCGCGCGACAGCGCTCCCCCAGTCGATCTCGGCGTGGGTAGGCTCGGGGGCATGACACGGGTTGCGGTAGTGGGCGTGGGAGCGGTGGGCGGTGTCGTGGCCGCAGGTCTGATGTCGACGGGGCGGGCGGACGTGACCGCTTGCGTGCGTTCGCCGCTGGGTGGGTTGCGTATCGTGCGGCCCGACGGATCGGCCCTGGAGACGTCGGTTCCTGAGGTCGCTGATTCCTCCGCGGTGTCGCCGGTGGAGTGGGTGGTGCTGGCGACCAAGGCCCATCAGACGGCCGGGGCGGGGCCATGGCTCAGGCGGCTGTGCGGTGCGGGGACCCGGGTCGTGGTGCTGCAGAACGGCGTGGAGCATGTCGAGCGCGTCGCGCCGCTGGTCGGCGCCGCCCGCGTCCTTCCGGCCGTGGTGGAGATCTCGGCCGAGTCTCAGCGCCGCGGCCACGTCCGGCTGTTCGGCCGGCCGCGGCTCACCGTCCCGAGCGGCGACGACGGGACCGACTTCGCAGCCCTGTGCCAGGGCAGCGGCATAGAGGTCACGTCGACCGGCGACTTCGTCACTGCGGCCTGGGCGAAACTGTGCCTGAACGCGGCGAACGGTGCCGTTACCGCGCTGACGATGCAGCGGATGCCGGTCTTCGCCGGCCCACGCATCGCCCAGCTGGGACGCGCGCTGGTGGAGGAGGCGCGGCAGGTCGCCTCGGCGTCGGGTGCGCGCCTTCCCGAGGATCTGGCCGATCAGGTCGTCGCCCGGTTGCGAGCGATGCCGCCCGAGTCCGGTAGCAGCATGCTGTGGGACCGCCTGGCGGGTCGTGAGATGGAGTACGACGCCCGCAACGGCGCGGTGGTGCGCGCGGGTGCCCGGCTCGGCATCCCCACCCCGTACAACGAGACTGTCACCGCGCTGCTGGAAGCTGTGAGTCCGCCGGGGAACGGTTCGTAGTGTCACCCTGTAGTGGGGCGCCCTCTGCCAGGGTGGGGATGCCCGCCCACCGAGCAGTGTCGAAACGCACGGTGGGCCCGGCCGGTTCTCACCGGCCGGGCCCACCGGCTGCACCTGCGGGGCCTGTGGGGAGGCTCAGCCGGTGGTGACCGCGGTGTCGTCGATCAGGAAGCTGGTGGCCAGGGACGAGTCCTCGGTACCGGTGAACTTGATCGTGACCGTCTTGCCCTTGAACGCCGACAGGTCAAGGGTCCGCTGGGTGTAGCCGCTCGGCGTGGCGTTGGAGTACGTCGCCAGGGTGGTGGTGCTGGTGCCGTTGACGACCTGGGCCTTCAGCGTGTCGTACGCCGTGGTGCCCGACTCCTTGGTGTCGATCGACAGGAAGAAGCTGAGCGTGGGCGCCGCGGCGGTGGCCGGGATGGTCACCGTCTGCGACAGGGTGTCGGTGTGCGCGCTGCCGTACCCGTCCAGCCAGGCGTAGTACGAGCCCGAGTGCGCGGTGGCGCCGGTGTCGTTGGTGATCACGCCGGTGCTGGAGGTCCAGTTGACCGCGCCGGACTCGAAGCCCGGGTTGGCGAGCAGGTTGGAGCCGCTCGGCGGGGGCGTGGTGCCGCCGCCGCAGGTGGTGGAGGTCGGGACGACGGCCACGCCGCTCCAGGCCTTCTCCACCGCGGCGCACTGGCTGCTGCTCGCGCCGTACAGGTCGATCGCGGCCTTGATGCTCGCGGTACGGGCCTCGGGGTAGGTGGTGCCCGAGGTCATGTACGTGGTGAGCGCGCGGTACCAGATCTTGCCCGCGGCGGCGTTGCCGACGCCGGTGACCGTCCCGCCGTCGCAGGTCGGGCTGTTGCCCCACTGGGAGGAACCGGAGCCGACCGCCAGCAGGTAGAAGAAGTGGTTGCCCACTCCGGAGGAGTAGTGCGGGTCGAGGTTCTTGGTGTTGGTGGTCCAGCAGCTCTGCGAGACGCCGTCCTTCTTCGGGTCGTCCATGTACCGCAGCGGCGTGGAGCTGATCTTCTCGCCGATGAGGTAGTCGGGCGTGTCCGCCGCGCTGTTGGCGTTGAACTCCACCAGGGTGCCGAAGATGTCGCTGGTCGCCTCGTTCAGGCCTCCCGCGTCACCGAAGTAGTTCAGTCCGGCGGTGGCGGAGGTGACACCGTGGCTCATCTCGTGGCCGGCGACGTCGAGTTCGGTGAACGGCTTGTCGCCGGGGGCGCCGTCGCCGTAGATCATGCTGAAGCTGGTGTCGTCCCAGCCGGCGTTGGCGTAGTTGTTGCCGTAGTGCACGAAGGAGCGGGCGCCGACGCCGTCGTTCTTGATGCCGCTGCGGCCGTGCACGTTCTTGTAGTAGTCCCAGGTCGCCTGGATGCCGAAGTGGGCGTCGGCCGCGACGGTGGCGCGGTCGCTGAGCGTGCCGTTGCCCCACACGTTGTCGGTGTCGGTGAAGGCCTTGCCCCAGCCGGCCGGCGGGCTGTCGTTGGTGGCCGTCAGGTTCTGCGCGTCCCGGGTCTCCCCGTTGCCGCGGGTGGCGTCCTTGAGCTGGTAGCCGCCGGAGATGGCGGTGGTGGTCAGCGGGACGTCGCCCACCTGGTAGCCGTGGCCGGTGCCGTCGACGGTGTGGAAGGCGTTCCACGTCTGCCCGACCTTGCCGGTCACGGCGTCCACGAGCACGTTGAAGTGGCTGGGCGACTGGTCGGGGGCGATGCCGTCGACGGTCACCTGCCACGCCAGCCGCGGAGTGCCGGAGAGCGCGTCCACCACCAGCTTGCTGGTGGTCTTGGCGCGCTTGCCCTGGAACTTCTGCTGCGCCAGGGTCTCGGCGCGCTTGGCGCTGACCTTGGGGGTCACCGGAAGGGAGAGGCTCTTCTTGAGGGTCAGCGTGCTCTCGCGGAACGCCCCGCTGGGTGCGGAGTGCACGATGACGTCACCGCCCAGGACGGGCAGGCCGCGGTATTCACGCGTCATGTGCACGTGCCGGGTGCCGTCCTTGTCGACCAGCACCGCGGCGGACTTGAAGGTGTCGTCCGAGCTCGCGCGAACCGCTGCGGGGTGGGCGGCGATCGAATCGCGAGCGTCCTGGATGGCCTGGGTCTTGTCGGCCTTGGGCGGGTGGGGCCGAGCGGCGTCGTCAGCGACGGCGGGGGATCCCACGCCGGCTATCAGCAGGCCGCTGACGGCCAGCGAGATCGATGCGGCGAGAACAGTTCTCTTCATGGGCCGGGATCGTGGCCGTGGTCGGGAACCCGGGTCAACGGGTGCCAACTCTGTTTAATTGCGGGCACTGTGAAGAGACCGGTGACCGGATCTTCCTCGGCCACGACTCAGCCGCACCCTGAGCTTTGGTCAAAACTGTTCACAGAGTGTCTAACGTCTCGTCGATATCCAGCCTGACCGTGGCTAGCCTGTCGCCGATTCATCCCCCCACGAGGGCGCTGCCGTAGACCGTGTCCCCCATCCCCAGGCACGCAACGCAGGTGCAGGAGGCGAGAGACTGGTGGACACCAGTGGCTCAGCACGGTCGGGCAGTCGGCCCAGGTCCCACCGCTACTGGAGCTGCAGACCGTGCAACAGCGAGAACAAGCAGCGGATCTCCTCGATCTGCTCCGCACCGGCCCCTTCGAGGCCGCCCTGGACTGCGCCGTGCGGGCCAGCGGGCTCAGCCTCGAACGCATCCAGCACCGGCTCGCCGAGCGCGGCGTCGAGGTCAGCGTCACCACGCTCAGCTACTGGCGACGCGGCCGCAGCCGCCCCGAACGCCCCCGGTCCCGGCAGGCCGTCCGGCTCCTGGAAGAACTGTTGGGAGTTCCCACCGACGGCCTGGTCTCGCTGCTCGGCCCGCGCCGCCCTCGCGGCCGCTGGGTCAACCGGGACTCCGAGGTGCTGGAGACCGCGCACCTGTGGCGGGAGTTCGTCAGCCTCCCCGAGCTGCTGGCCGAGCTGGGCAGCACGGACGACGGCCTGCTGCGCGTCGCCGCCCACGACAGCTACGCGCTCGACGCGCAGGGTGCCGGGGCTGTGCTGACCACCCGCCTGACGCTGAAGGCAACCCGAGATGGTGTGGATCGCTGTGTGGTGGTCCTCCGCGGCGAAGACCCGGACAGAGCGCTGCCCGAGTTCGCCGACGTGCGCAACGCCCGCCTCGGGCGGCTGCGCTCGGATCGCAGCGTGCCGTTGGTGGTCGCCGAACTGTTCCTGGATCGCACGCTGTCCGAGGGCGGCACCACACTGATCGAGTACACCTTGCGGTTCCCCGAGAACGGACGCCGCGCCGAGCAGTGCGGGCGGGGCTTCCCCGCCCCCGCCCTCCTCTACACCCTGGAGGTCGCCTTCCACCCGGACGCCGTGCCGGTGCGCTGTCGGTCCTGCTTCAGCACCGCTGTCACGGGCGAGCCGGTGACCGGGGAACCGGTGTGGATCAGTGCCGCCGGCCGGGTGCACGCCGTCTTCGAGAACCCGGGGCCCGGCTTCCGGTCTCTGCGCTGGGAGTGGAGCTGAACGGCGGCGAGGCTTGATGCGACTGGCAAGTCACCGCCGACCTTGCCTGACGTGACGTACGCGGGGTCCTGAGACCCGGCGTACGTCACATCAGGCATCGGCGGCCGTGCCGCTCTTCGGCAGCAGCTCGGGCATCCCCTCCACCAGCACCACGACTCCGACCACCTCGCCGGCCTCGGAGCGGCCGACCCAGACGGGATAGGTGCCGTCCCCTGTCGTCGCGAAGGCCACGAGCTCGCCGCCGGAAGCCCGGTCCCGGGTGCGCAGCAGATACATGGAGTCGTCGAGGTCCTCGTACACGTCCGGGTCCAGGTCCGGGTCTCCCTCGATCAGTCCTTTCTCGAAGAGGGAGAGGAGCGGCTCCCAGGCCCCGGCGTCGGCGAAACAGCCCGTGGCTCCGTCGGTGGAGAAGCCGAAGATCCCGTTCTCCCGGAGCAGGCGTGGGTCGTCGTCGGGTCGGAGGGCCATCTCCCAGGTCGCGGCGGGGATGTCGCTGACGAGGACGCGGACGGCCAGGGTGCCCGTGCGCGTGACCTGGCTCCTCTCCCACTCGCAGTGGTAGGTGTAACAGGCCTGCGCCTCCTCCAGTCCGTACTCTCCTGGCGGGACAGGGACCATGATGTGCGGCCCGTCGCCGTCGTCGCTGTCCGGTCCGGAGACCGCCAGCAGCCCGCTGGGCACACGCAGAGTTCCGATCCGACGCGGCTCCACGACCGTCATCTCGGGGTGGTACCCATCGGTCACACGCACGCCGGGCCGGAACAGCTCGGTGATCGGCCCGGGCTGCGCGGAGCGGGGCGGACGCCAGCAGGTGGCCGGCGCGGGGCCGCTCCTGTCGTCGCCCGCCTCGGTGATCTCGAAGTCCGGCTGTTCCGTGAGCCCGTGGACCTGGGCCGAGAGCAGCGGCCACTCCCCGAAGGCGGGCCGGTCCATCCAGCGCTCGTCGTCGCGGACGCTGGGCACGGTGCCGTACGAGCCCCCACCCGTGCCCTGGGGCTCCTCCGTTCGCCGGCCCCTCCCGTCCGGGAAGAGCTCCACGGTGATGCGCGGACACGCCTCGTCGAATTCCGCCATCCCCGGACCGGTATAGGTCCAGCCGACCGTGTGGCGGCGCAGCAGCCGCGCCGGGTCGTCCAGCAGCCGCATGTCCAGCTCGTAGGTACGCCGGCCCTGAGCGTCGTAGACCCACAGCCCTACGTAGTGGTCTCGCCAGGAGACGAGCCGGACCTCCAGTGGAGCCTCCCGGCCCGCCGCCCGGTACACCACCACGTACGGAAGCCCGGCGGCATCCCGCTCACGAGCCTCCCTCACCGATATCGGCTGCCAGGGCATGCGGGCCTCGAGGTCCCACCCCTGCGCGTACCCCACCTCGACCACCATCGCCGCTCCCCGCTCCCGCTCGCTTACGTGCCGAGCTGTAAGGTAACGGCCGCCTGTGACAACGGCCCTGACGGGCCGGGCAGCGGCCGCAGCAAGGGCGAAGGACCTGCGGTTCATCTACCTCGCCGTGACCAGCAGCGTGCCGGCGCGGGGGCGGTGGGCGGTGAGGCCCGCGCCTGAGGATCGTGGGTCGTCAGTCGGGGCAGGTGTTCCGGTAACCGGGGGTGGACAGATAACGGGCCCACTCGTCGGAGTCCAGCCCACCGCCGGCGGTCAGACAGGCCGTCCGGTCGAGGTGGTCACGTACGTCGTAGGTGGGTTGCAGGTCCCAGAGGACTGCGTCGCCGTGGATGCCGGCGGTCGCGAGGAGCTCTCCGTCGGTGGAGAACGCGACCTCTTGGGCGCCCTCCAGGTTCTTCGCCAAGGCCGTTCCGAGCTGCCGGGGCCGGGCCCGGTCGCCGAGGTCCCACAGGAGGACGTTTCCGTCGGCTCCGGCGGTCGCCATGATGTCGGCGGACGGGGTGAGGGCCATGGCGAGAACGTGGTCGCCGGCGTGCGGAGTGAGCGGCTCGCCCAAGCGCCGGGCGTGATTCCGGTCCTTGAGGTCCCAGAGGATGGCGGTCCCCTTCAGGTCGCTGGTGACCAGGAGGTCTCCCGCCGGGGACATCACCGCCCCGCCCACCTCCTGCTCGTGGCCCAGGAACGCCTGCCCCAGCTGACGCGCATGGCTGGGATCGGTGACGTCCCACAGCCGCGCGCCGTTCGGATCACCCGGGTCACCGAAGGGGTCGGTGGCGCTCGGTTCCTCCGAGGCTGCCTGCAGGAACACGCCTTCGCTGTCCGAGACGACGACGGTCGGTTCGGGGAGGGGGCTGCGCGTCGATGAAGCGGCCCCCGACCCGGCCACGAGGGCCAGAACGCGGTCATCATGGACCCGCCAGACGTTGAGCACGTTCTGCTGGTCGAGCGCCTTCGCCCGGCGCCGCGGTCTGCCCGTGTCCCGCAGGTCCCAGAAGGTGGCGCCCTGTGCGCCGCTCACCACGAGGGTCCTCCCGTCGCCCGAGAACAGCAGGTGCGCCACCCCGATTCCCGAGCCGGTGAGCGAGGGCGCCAGACGGCGGGGCCGGGCACGATCGGTCAGGTCCCACAGGATGACGGTCCCCTCGAAGTCCGCCGTGGCCAGCGTCCGGCCGTCGGGGGCGAAGGCGACAGCACGCACTGAACGGCCGGTGTGCCCGGTGAGCGCGGCGAGCCGGCGGGGGCGGGCCGGATCACCGGTCTCCCACAGGGCGACGGCGCCGTCCCGGGCGCCGGTCGCGAGCATCGTGCCGTCGCCCGACAGGGCCAGTGCGTCGATGAACCGGAACCCGGCCCCGGTCTGGGAACTCCCGCTGGAGTCGACGAACGGGGGGCCGAAGGCCCGCGGGTGACCGGCGCGTTCGAGGTTCCACAGCGTGATCACGCCGTCGCCGCCCCCGCTCGCGGCTCCTCGGCCGTCGGGTGCGAAGGCCATGGCTCCGTCATCCCGGCCGGCCGTCAGTCCGTCGATCCGGTGCGGGTGGTCGATGTCGCGGACGTCCCACAGCTGCAGCCCGGTGTCCCGGCTTCCGATGGTGGCCAGGGTGGCTCCCCGGGGTGCGAAGACCGCCCCTCCGTCGAGCAGGAACCGCGTGAGGTCGCCGGCCGGCCGCGGATGGGCCGGGTCGCCGACGTTCCACATGCTGATGCCGAAGAGGCCCCCGTCGAGCGCCAGCGTCCTGCCGTCGGCGGACAACGCGAGCGAGAAGACGGCGTCGGGCCGGGCGGGAGCGACCCGGCCGAGCGGCCGGGGGGCCTGGCGTCGTCGGATGTCCCAGAGGGTCACCGGATGCTCCTTGGCGTTCCCGGCGGCCGTGGCCATCACCGTGCCGTTCCGGGAGAAGGCGACCCTTTCGACCGGTGCGGCGCCGTCGGCGACCGGCGCTCCGTACGGGCGGGGCCGAGCGGGATCGGTCAGGTCCCACAGCTGAAGCCCTGGAGCCGCCTCGCTCGACCGGGCGAGCAGGCTGCCGTCCGGCGACAGCCACGCGTTCGTCTTCCTGTCGCCGTCAGCCGCCGGTACGGCACCGATCCGGCGGGGATGCCGTGGGTCGGCCAGGTCCCAGACTGCGGCGGCTCCGCCATGATCGGCCGCCACCAGCCTGCGGCCGTCCGCCGAGAATGCCACCGCGGCGGCGCCGTCGGCTCCCGGGATGGTGAGACGTTCCCCCGACTGGTGGGGGCGCATCGGGTCCTGCACGTCCCAGATCATCACGCCGCCCCGTGCGAAGGCGGCCGCGAGGTACCGGCCGCTGGGGGCGTACGCCACCGCGTTCACCTCGCTGGGCAGGCCGACGAGGCGGCCGGCATACGCCGTCGTGGTGAGTTCCCTCTGCAGCGCAGCGTAGGTCTCCGCGTCGGGATGGAGCCGGTGGGCGGCGACGCCGAGGCGCAGCGCGGTGCGGGGGTCGGTCTCCAGGGCCGCGTCGGCCTGGGCGACGAGCTGCCGTGCGGTGGCGACCCGCTGCCGGTCCCGGGCGGTGGAGCGCTGCTGCAGGGCGACGACGGCGGCCGCGGAGGCGATGACGACCAGCGCTGTCAGGCCGGCGATCACCATGTGCCGGACGCGCGCGGAGCGCCGCGCTCCGCGGGTGGACGCGGTCAGGAAAGCGGCCGCGGCGGGGCTCGGACGGTCGGTGCCGCCCGGACGGTCGGCCCAGTCGCGGGCCGCCTGCAGGCGGATGCCGCGGTAGAGCAGGCCGGGATCGCGGTCGGCGCCGGCCCACTCGGCGGCGGCTTGTTCGAGTTGCTGCCGGATCAGCAGGCCGGTCCGGTCCGCGTCGATCCACCGGCGCAGGCGGGGCCAGGCGTGCAGCAGGGCCTCGTGCGTGATCTCGACGGTGTCCTGCCGCTGGGTCAGCAGGCGGCCTCGGGTGTAGGCGTCGACGACCGTGGTGACGGTGCCGGGGGCTGGGCCGATGTCCTCCAGGGTGGTACGGGGCAGCCGGCGGCGGGTGTCCTGGGTCCCCTCGCCGACCCTCACCAGGCGCAGGAAGAGTGTTCGGGCGGCCTGTTGCTCCTCGGGGGCGAGGGATCCGAAGAGCTGCTCGGCGGTGGTCGCGATGGCCTGGTGGATACCGCCGGTGGCCCGGTACCCGTCGACGGTCAGGGTGTGGCCGTGCCGCTGCTGCCACGTGGCCCGCAGGGCGTGGGCCAGATACGGCAGCCGCCCGACCTCGTAGGCGCCGGCCTCGGAGACCTCGGACAGCTCCGTCGCCCCGGTCGACTCGGGCCGGTCGGTTTCCGCCTCCGGGGGTCCTAGGGGGTCCGGGTCTCCTTGGGGGCCTGCGCTCTCCGCCGGGTCCGCGCCGTACGCATCGGCCCCGAGGTCGCGCAGCAGAAGCTCGACGAGGCCGGGTTCCACCTCCAGACCCACGTCCCGGGCCGGAAACCGGATCGCCTCTTGTAGTTCGTCACGCGTCATGGGCCCGAGGAGCAGTTGGCCGTGTCGCAGGGTTTCCCGCAGCTGCGGGAAACCGGCGCAGGCGGTGTAGAAGTCGGAGCGCAGCCCGTACACGACGACGGCGTCGGGGCCCTGTCCGCCGGGTCCGACCTCCGCCAGTGCGGCGAGCAGGTCGAGGAACGCGTGCTGCTCCCGCTCGCCGGCGCCCAGGGTGAAGAGTTCCTCCAGCTGGTCGACGACCACCACCAGCCGCCCCTGCCCCGTACCGGCCCCGCCCAGACCCGCGCGGAGGCGTGTCGATCCCGCCGCGGAGCTCGCGGCGGCCTCGGCGTCCCGCAGGCTCAGCCCCGTGCTCTCCTCCAGGGCCGCGGCCAGTGCGGCCATCGGCTGTGCGGTGGGGGTGATCAGCACCTGCGGCCAGTCGGCCGAGCCTGCGACGGGCAGCGCACCCCGCCGGATCGCCGGCAACAGGCCTGCCCGCAGGAGGGAGGACTTGCCTGCCCCGGACGGGGCCGACACCACGAGGGGTCCGCCGGTGAACAGGCGCCGGTCGACCTGGATCAGCAGCTGTGCGGTCGGCCGGTCCCGGCCGAAGAACCAGCGCGCCTGTTCGGCACCGAAGGCCGCGAGTCCCGGGTACGGGCACTGCCCGCCGTCCGACGCGCCCCGGACGGTCCGCCGGGTCCGACGTACACCGTCCTCGTAGTGCACGTGCAGGTCCCGCTCGGCGACGTACTGGTCGCGGGCAGCCTGGAAGATCCGGCTGCGGTCGGCGCCCCAGGCGTGGAGGCCCGGCTCGCCGTCCTCGGGATCGCTCACCACCGGGGGATCAGTCCCGCCCGGTGATGTGCTGGTCCCGGCCCGCCTGGTACACGCGTGCGTGCCCGGACGCCTCGGCCTTCATCACCAGCTTCCCGATCCGCGTCCGCTCCTCCCGGGGCAGCGCCGGGGCGAGCCGCTCGTCCAGCAGCCGCCGTACGTCGGCCGCCAGCGACGGGTCCGCGCGGACCAGCCGTTGCAGTTCGGTCCTCCAGGTGCCGGCCAGTGCCTCCTCGGCCGCGTCGTCACCCGTCCGGCGCGCCTCCAGCACGTCGGCCCGGACCGCTTCGAGGTCCACGCCGACCTGTTCGGCCCGTTCCGGGTGCACCCGGCGCCACAGGGCGACGACCGCGTCCCTGGCCTCCGCCCACGCGTTGGTGGCCATGGCGGACACCAGCGCGGTTCCCGCGGCCATCACGATCGGATCCATCCAGCGCCCACCTCCGCAGCGGCCGAGGAGCACCACCGTAAACGGGGCGGGTCAGAGGGCCGGGCCCTGTGACACGGGTCCGGCCGGGGTCAACCCGACTGGTCCAATCCCGGCGTACGGGAACGCCCCACCTGGGGCGGGATCCCCGGGGCAGGCGGGTCTGCGGGCCGCCATGGACAAGCCGGACCCCCTGGCCAGGGAAACCTGCGGTGCCTTCGGCTCGGGGCAGCGCGTTCGGGGGACGATGCGGTGAAACCGTGACGCGGGCACCCGGCCGGCGCCAGGGTGGAGGCACGAGCCAAGAGAGCGCGGGGCCCGGTGAGCGGCCGGTGGCTGTGAGGGTTCCGGTGGAGCCGGTGGAAGCCGATGCCCGGAACGCGGCGGTGCGCAGCAGCACTCTGGCCGTACGAGGTCCCTTGTTCGGGGTGACCTCGCCGTGCGAGGACGGCGGGCGGCGATGGCGCGTGGTCGTCGAGGTCACCCACGGCTGTCCGCAGCAGGCCCGCGACGCGTTGAACTCCCTGCTGTGGTTCCGGGCCAAGGACGAGGCCGAGGACAGAACTCACCGAGGCGGCGAACCGGCTCCGTGCGGAACGACTCAACGAGGTCGAGGCCCTCGGTACGGTCTACCGGATCGCCCGCAACCGCCGCCTGCTGTGCTGGGGCCCCGACGGACCCGAAGGCCCACGCCCGTCCGACATCGACAACCACGCCCCCAGCGCCCTCCACCTGCCCCTCGACGAGGACGGCAACATGCGTGTGGAAGAAGAGTCCGTGGAGGACGCGCCGTAGCCGCTGCGGCAGGCAGCGGCCTCGTCCATCTGATGGGCTCAGCCTCGCTGTGACCAGGTACGCAGGAGCGCGGCGATCGCCCCTGCGCTGCAGGTGGGGTCGCGTAGGAGGTCGCGCAGGGCGATCGCGTCCTCCCTGGTGGGCTTGACCGGGATACCGGAAGCTTCCAGGTACATGACGCCCGTCGCCGCGGCCACGGCCATGTTGGAGCGATCGAGCCAGCGGCAGCGCCCGAGGACGTGGACGAGGGCAGCGGCGCGGGCGTAGGGGTCGTCGTAGACGGGCTGGTCCAGAATTTCGGCGCGGTGGCAGGCGACGGCCGCCACCGGTACTCCGTAGTCCTCGGGCGCCGGGTCATCAGCACCTGCGAGCTCGGCGACCTGGAGGATCCAGGGGACGTCGATGTGGAGCTCCATCAAGCGGCCCGTGCCCCCGCAGTGCGGTGCGCCGTGTCTTCCGCCTCGTCGAAGAGGGCCTGGTGGTCATCCAGAAAGCGGCGTGCCGCGTCCAGGCCACGCCGGCGCATGCCGTCCGCGTCGTCCCGCACGAGGGAGGCGATGTAGTCACCCAGGCTCAGGCCCCGGTCCTTGGCCCGGGCCCTGGCCAGTTCCGCGATGTCGTCGTCGACGCGCGCGCCCAGCTGTGTCTTACCCATGCCCGGATGGTAACAAGTGTTACCAAGGGAGGGAAGCCCATCGGGAGCGCCCCGGTGCCCATTCCCCTCCCCGGGTGAGGGGAACGGGCACCGCTGCCCGTTCCGCGTCGCGGGGCGGGATGGTGGCACGTGCTCTGCCCGTGCGGGTTCACGGGGCCGAGGTCGTACCAGGCATGCAGAGCCGCCCGTTCCACGTCCGGCACGCGCCGCGCGAAGGATTACCGGGTATCGGCGGCCACGGCGAGGATCGCCCGCACCTGGGCGATGATGGCGAGCCGGTTCCGCACGAACTCCGCATCCGTGATCGTGCCCGTCGCCGGGTCGGTGTTGCCCGCGCCGAACTCGAGGACGGGTGTGTGCACATGCCCGCCCGGCAGCCGCGTGAGGCCGAGGCGGTCGCGCAGCAGGGTGGCCCGGTAGGCGATCTCGTTGGACAGATAGCTCCCGCCGCCTCCCGCCCGGGCCACGGAACCGGGCGTCGGCCCGCCGGGGCGGACCACAGGGGTGTCGGCACCGGCCGGCAGCTCGGTCACCGACGTGTTGTCGTACACCGGGAAGCGACCGGTGGAGGCGGCCGTGATCGCCGCGTACGGAAGCGTCGTCGACGTCCACTGGGGCTGCGTGGCCGAATCGGCGACGGGCACGGTCTCCGTACGGGACACGTTCTCGTTGTCGGGGAAGCCGCCGCGCCAGGCGCCGTTGGTCCGCTCGATGTCGAACCGGCCGGGCCGGCCCTGGCTCACCGTGGTGAAGAGGTCCACCTCCGGCAGGTGCGGGCGCAGGGTCCGCTCGACCGTGCCGTCGGCGAAGTCCTGCCAGCGGACGGGGAAGACGGCCGTCTCGACCCGGGCGAGGGATCCGTCGGAGGTGCGCAGCCAGGTGCCGTCCAGTGCGAGGGCGGTGGCCCCGGAGGGGTTGCTGATACGGGTGTCCCGGTCGAGCGTGAACGGGTCGAAGCCGGTCAGCAGGATCCGCTTCACCCCCTTCCCGGCCGGGTAGCGGATGGCGTCCTGGCCTCGCGAGGAGCGTTCGAGGCGGTCGAGCAGCCGGGTCCGGCCCTCCTCGGTGATAGTGAATCCGGGCTGCCAGGCGCGGAGTTCACGTGTGAGCGCGAGTCGCGACCAGTACAGCGGCCGGTCGTCGTCCCGCGACAGGTCGCCGCCGGCGTCCCCGCGGCCCTGCGCCCGGTCCACTGCCCTCCGCCAGAGCCCTGCCCCGTACCGGACGACGGTCCGCTCGGCAGCGGCGAAGGAGTCGGCACCGGCGAGGGAGTCGGCGAACTCCGGTGCCAGGGCGGCGAAGCCACTGCGCCTCAGGATCTCCTGGGGCGCGGCCCGGTCGAGCCGGGCCTCCTCGACGGAGACGGTGGTCGTCCCGGTGGCCGAGGCGGGCGGGACCGCCAGGGCCAGGGAGACGGCGGCGAGGGGGAGGGCGAGTGCGGTACGTATGGAGGGCACCGGAGTCCTTTCGTACGAACATGGCGTTCCGTCAGAAGCGGACCTTCACAAAGGAGCCCATGCTATGGCGCACTCGCCATGCGCGACCGGACTTCCACAGGGCGCGCACAGGCAGCCCTATCACCAGAGGTGTTCGCGCTCAGATCCACTGCTCAGCCGACTTGGCACCTGACAGCGACCGCGCGGGCGCGCCGGTCTCAAACTGAAGCCTCCCGGGGCCGGAACTGCGGGCTCCGCCATAGCCCTTGAGGCCGCCCGCTGGTGGAGTCGGCAGATGGTGATCCTCGCCCTGCTCGTCGTCATGGTCGTCGTGTGCTTCGGGCTCGCCGGATACGGCTTCGGACGACTCGGTCGGATCGGCGTGCGCCGAGCCGATCGGCGGACCCGGCTGAGGTGTGCAGCCGCCCTGGCGGGCGCGGCTGCCGCGGCCGTGTATGCGTGGGGGCTGTTGAACCTCGGCTTGGCGGTGCTCGTCACGGACGACAGCGGCACCGACGCCTTCCCGGCCCGCCCCTGCCGGACAGCGGGCGCTCCGGAGGCGGCGGCTGACGTCGTGGGCCACCGGGTCGAGTACCTGCCACCGCGATTCGTCTGCCTGCGGCAGGGCGGAGGAAGCTACACGACCGACGACGTGTCCGCTTTTGTGGACCCGGGAGTGCTGGGCCTCATGGCCGTCGCAGCCGTCTGCGTCTTCCTCGCCCACGCGAAACCAGAGACCTCAGCCCGACAGGCGTCCGCGGGGTGATGGCCGGACCGCCGTCGTGCGGCGGCGGGGCCCGTCGCCACCAGGACGACGCGGTGAGCGGCCACCTCGTTCAGTGGGGTGGCGGCATCGGGTCCAGGGCGTTGCCGACGGTGCAGCCGCCCTCTCCGGGCATCCGCTGCATCCGGGGCGGCGCCCACACCTCGGTGGCGCCGGGGGCCACACGGGCGAGCAGACAGTCCTGCGCGTCGAAGCCGTTGCCCTCCACCGAGAGGAGGACGCCGACTCGGCCGCCGTCCGCCTTCACCTCTGCATGGATCGCCGGCGCCAGGTCCAGGGCGGCGAGCGCGCGGCGCACCTCGGCCTCGTCAACTCGGCCGCCCTTCGGCACCCGGGGAAGCTTCGCGCGGAGCTCCTCGTAGGGCAGCCGGGGCGGTCGGGGTGGCGGGGGGAAGGTCAGCGCGGGGCCGTCCGGGCAATCCACGTCGCGGGGATCCTCGCCCCACTCCGCCTTGGGCGACACCCGCACCGCGAAACAGCGCCGCACGACGACCTGCTCAGGGGAGAGCCCTCCGGTGTACGCCGAGCCCGACGTGCGGACGACCACCTCGACGCCGTCCCCGTCGTGCGTCGAGGTACCGGTCACTCGCAGCACCTCCACCCCGTCGATGCCGGAAGCCGAGCGCCCGACCTCCTCCGCCGTGCGCGGACGCTGGCTGTCGAGCCGCTGGCCGGCCCGTCTGGCCACCTCCCGGGCGGCATCCGTCGCCTCGCCCTCGGAGGACTGCAGCACCCCGCAGCCGACGGTGAGCAGCAACAGCGGGGCGAGCAGCATCAGTCGGCGCATGCGTCGACCTTCCCGGCTCCGCGCGCGGCGGGCAATGGCTCACGTACCCAGACCGGCGTAGGCGATCGTACTCAGCGGGCCCTCCGGTACGTCTCCGGCCCGCTCTCGCCCGGCTCCTGTGCCTCGTCCATTGGCGCACGCGCGCATCTGATCGGACCAGGACGCCGCCATCGGACCAGCCGTACGCGTAGCTGGGACCTTCAGCTCTTCGCCCGCCCTTCGATGCCGTCGAGGACCCGGTCGAGCCCCCACGCGTACTGCTCCTCGGAGACGAACCGCGCGATCGTGTCCGCCGCCTCGGCCGTACGCGGGAAGCGGTCGGCGGGGATGGCGCGGAGCTGCTCCCGGCGGGTCGCCACCCGCTCCGCGATCGGTGGGGCCGGTGCGGGTGAGGGGAGTTCGGCGGCCTCCAGGGCGATCGCTCCGAGGACTTGCACGATCAGCAGGTACGAGGCACGGGCCGCCTCCGTCGGGTCGAGGCCTGCGTCCGCGAGGACCGTGAGGAGGGCTTCGCCGAGCGCGAGGGCGTTCGGGCCGTCCATCGGACCGGAGAGCAGCAGGTTGACCGCCCCGGGGTGGGCGAGCAGGCGGCGCCTCAGGTCGTCGGCGAGCGTGTGGATGCGGTCCCGCCAGGGCGTGTCGCGGGCGGTGAGGGCCGCGAGGTCGGTCTCGCCGAGCAGGTGCTCGACCACCGCGCCGATCACGGCGGCGCGGTCCGGAAAGTACGTGTAGACGGCGTTCGGCGCGAGTCCCAGCTCGGCGGCGATCCCCCGGATGCTCACCGCGTCGGCCCCCCGGGCGCCGAGCAGGCGGATCGCCGCCGCGACCACCTCGTCCTCGCCGACGGCCCGCTTCCGACCGCGCTTCGCCGGCGGCGTGTCCTTGACCATCCGGAGGCCTCCTCACCTGTCCTGACCCGCATACCTTGACGAGTCATTTTTGCACGGCGTACATTAATTGCACAGCGTACAGAAATTGGAGGTGGTCCCCATGCGCGTCCCCTTCCCCGGCCGCGGGCGACCCGCCCCGGGTTCCTGGATCCGGTGGACGGCCGGTTTCCTGGCCTTCCCGATCGCCGGACTCGCAGGCCGCGCGGCGGTCGGTCCGGTCGACGACGCGATGAGCGCCCTGGTGGGCGGGGTCGTGACGGGGGCGGTCATCGGCGCCGCGCAGGCGCTCGTCTCGTCCGGCCGGCTGAGCCCGCCGCGCTGGTCCGCGGTCACCGCGGCCGGAAGCGGGGTCGGGCTCATGCTCGGTGCCACCCTGGTCGACTACCGCACCGATCTCGGCTCGCTGGTGCTCATGGGTGCCGTCGAAGGCGTCCTGCTCGGCGTGGCCCAGGCTTCCGCCCTGCCCCGCGCCGCGCGGATACGGTGGCTCTGGGCGGCGGCGATGCCGGTCCTGTGGGCGGCGGGCTGGACCGTGACCACCCTCGCCGGAGTCGGGGTGGACGCACGGTTCACCGTCTTCGGCGCCACCGGCGCCCTCGCCTTCTCCGCCCTCTCCGGCGTCCTGCTCCACGCACTCCTGCCCGCCACCACCTCCGGCCGGACCACCGGCTCGGACTCCCTCCGCGAGGTCGACGCATGAAGTACACAGCCACTCCCCGTCACGTGGTCTTCGGCTCCGGCGCCGTGGGCACGGCCGTCGCCGAGGCGCTGGTGCGTCAAGGGGAGACCGTCCGGATCGTCAACCGATCCGGCCGCGCGGACGTCCCCGAGGGCGTCGAGGTCGCCGCCGGCGACGCGGCCGATCCCGCGTTCACCACCGCCGTCGCCGCCGGCGCGGCCGTCGTCTACCAGGCGCTCAACCCGCCGTACCACCGCTGGCGGCAGGAGTTCCCCGCGCTCCAGGCCGGCGTGCTCGCCGCGGCCGAGGCGGCCGGCGCCCGCATGGTCTCGATGGACAACGTCTACAGCTACGGGCCGCCCGGGGGCCGCCCGTTCACCGAGCAGACGCCCGACGCCGCGACCACCCGCAAGGGCCGGCTCCGGGGCCGGATGGCCCAGGACCTGCTCGCCGCGCACAAGGCCGGGCGGGTGGAGGTGGCGATCGGTCGCGCCTCCGACTACTTCGGGCCGCGCGGCGGTGCCCAGTCCAACCTCGGCGACCTGGTCTTCCCCGCCCTCCTGGCCGGACGTACCGCCACCGTCCTCGGCGATCCGGACCAGCCGCACACGTACACCTTCATCCCCGACATCGGGGAGGCGCTCGCGCTCCTCGGCCGGCACCCCGACGCGCCGGGCCGCATCTGGCACCTCCCCAACGACCCGGACACCCGCACCACCCGCGAGCTCGTCGACCTGGCACACCGTGCCACCGGCCGTCCCGGCGCCGCCCGGCTTCGCCGGATGCCGACGTTCGCGCTGTACGCGATGGGCGCGGTCAACCGCACGGTGCGCGAACTCATCGAGATGCAGTACGAGTTCGCCGAGCCCTTCGTCGTCGACTCCAGCCTCATCCGGGACCGGCTGGGCGCCGTCGCCACCCCGGTCGAGGAGGCGCTGGAGCAGACAGTGGCGGCCTACCGCGCCCTCGGAAAGTGAGCGCGGGCCTCCAACTCGTACCGGGTGCCGGTGGTCTGATGCTGCACCAGGTCGTTGACCCGGCAGAGCAGCGACAGGTCGCTACACCGTATTGAAGAGGATCTTGTTCTTGCCGGAGAAGAGGGGGTCGGCCCGCGTGAGCTTGGCCTGGACGCTCGCGCCCAGCACGAGGTCGGCACCGGAGGTGATCCTGCCCATCACGGCGGGTTCCGCCAGGTGCACCGTGCCCTCCTTCGGACTTCCGTCCTCCGCGTCGGTGTTGATGACCGCACCGCCGAAGACCTCGCCCACCCGGTTCTGGAGCACCGCGGCCTCCACAAGGTCCACCGCGCGCCGGTCCGCCGTCTTCCCCTTGCCCCGCGCCATGTCGCACGGCAGGCACTGCAGCGCTTCGAGCACCCATTTCGGCGGGGCCTGGTCGGCGCACGCGGCGACGCACAGCTCGCCGGCGTACCGGTCGATCAGGCGTCGCAGCGGGGCCGTGCAGTGGGTGTACGGGGCCGCGATCGCCGCGTGGACCGTGTGGTCCGGGATGTGGTGGTCGCGGAAGGTGGTGTACTCCGCCTTGAGCAGCATGGCGGTGGCCTCGCTGAGGAAGGCCATGTGCTTCTGGTCCGCCGGATCGAGGGAGTTGACCAGCGCTGCGTACGAGACGCCGGGCTTCCAGTCGATGCCCAGGAGTTTTGCGATGTCGTGCACGCGCTGGACCACGTGCTTGTCGGGCTGCTCCTGCTGGGTCCGCAGGATCCCGGTGCCGCTGTCCAGCATGATCCGGGCCGCGGCCATTCCGGTCATGAGGGAGATCTGCTCGTTCCAGCCCTCCACGGGCAGTGTCGCCACGTAGCTCAGCCGGAACGATCCGTCCTGCAGGGTGACCTCCTGGTCCGGCAGGTTCACCGAGATCCCGCCGCGCGCGGCCTCGACGGCTTCCCGAAGCTTGCCGATCTCGCGCAGCAGGGCGACGGACTCCTCGGCCGTGCCGGCCTCGATGTCCTGTTGGACCGCCGCGTAGTTGAGCTTGGCCAGGCTGCGGACCTTCGCCCGGCTCACGGTCGAGTCGGTCACGTTGCCGTCGGCGTCGAGGTCGTGCTGCCACAGCAGGGCGGGGACGACCTGGTTCGGAAGCAGGCTGGCCGGTCCCTCGGAGATCGAGGTCGGGTACAGGGGCACCTTGAGGTCGGGGAAGTACAGCGTCTCGATCCGGTCGTGGGCCTCGGCGTCCAACGGGCTGCCGGCCCTGACGAAGGCCGCCACGTCGGCGATGGCGTAGTACACGCGGTACCCGCCCCCTGGCCGTCGCTCCAGGTGCATGGCCTGGTCGAGGTCCTTCGAGGTCGCCGGGTCGATCGTGAACAACGGCAGGTCGGTGGCGTCCTTTTCGGGCAGCCGGACCTCTGCTTTGGCGGTCTCCGCCGCTTCGAGTACGTGTGCGGGAAACTCCGCGGTGGCCTTCAGCTCCGCCCGGAGCTGCTGCAGTGCCTTGAGCAGGGCGTCCTGGGCTTCGCGGGACATGTGCATCTGACGGCGTCGCATGTCCCGAGCCTAGGACGGCGACCACGGAGCGGCGCAGTGAGCGGGTCCGGGCGGGGGAACGGAGCAGTGATCCGGGGGGCGGCAGGGGCTTGCCCCGCGACCCGAGCGCCTCGCGGTCCCGTCAGCCCTTGGTGATGATCGCCTCGCCGAGTGCCGCGATGGACTCGGCCAGCTGGCCCATCCACTCCGCGACGGGCTTGCCGCCTTCGGACTGGAGGGCGACGAACGCGCCGTCGTAGCCGGCCATGCCGAAGGGGGCGAGGGCCTGCGCGATCTTGTCGGCGGTCTCCTCGCCCGCGCCCTCGAAGGACGAGCGGATCATGCGGGCCATGTAGGCGCGTCCTTCTTCGCGGACCGCGATCACGGTCTGCAGGGCCTCGGGCGCCTCCTTCGCCTGCTGCTCATCACGAGGACGAGCAGCAGGCGAAGGAACTCCTCGCCGTTCTCCATGACGGCCGAGAGCAGTCCGCTCCGGGCAGGGGAGCGGACGCCAGGTCAGCCTGGTCGGACCGGTCCGATGGTCAGCGAGTGCACGGTCGGGCCCGCGCAGTGCTCCGTCTTCCACGGCACGAAGAGCGCGGCCGTCTGATCCGGCGGGTAGATCCGGAGGCCCTCGGCGGGAGAGAGCTTGCACTGCGCCGGGTCGTAGCCGCTGATGCCGTTGGCATCGCGCAGTTGGGCTTTCGCCCGTCCGCCGGGCTGAAGGGTGACCGTGGTGGTCGTCCCCGGCTCGCGTACGGCGGCGTTGCCGGACTGCACGCCGTTCTGCGCCACGTAGGAGACGCCCGGGTAGCCGGTCATCGTGCACGGGACGCTGGATTTGTTGGTGAACACCAGGGTCGCGTAGATCGAACCCGCGGCCGGTTCGGGACTCGTCAGAGCAACCGAGAGCCGGCCGGTCGTGCACTCCCGGGCCGGGCGGCTCGCCCCGGCCGACGGGGCGCTCCCGCTCGGCGCGGGCGTGGCCGACGGGGAGGAGCTTCCGCTGTTGGTCGGCGCGGGTGCGGCCGATGGGGAGCTGACGGCGCTGGAGGGCTCGGACGTGGCCGACGGCGAACCGACGGCGCTCGCGGGCGCGGACGCGGCCGGGGGCGGGGTGCTGGAGGACGAACAGGCCGTCATCGCCAGCGATGCGACGGCAAGGACGGCGGCCGGAAGCACAGCCCTGTGCTTCCGCCCCCTGCGGGCCGTCCCGAGCGGCTTCCCGCATCGTCCCCGCCCGCGCGGGTCCATTTCGCCCTTGCTGCCGGGCAGGCTTGAACTGGCCACGACCATGCCTTCACCGTACGCCCGCCCCGGTGCTCAGCACCACAGTCCGGCAGGACGCGGCAGGCGGGGCAGGAGCCAGGCCGGGTTCCAGCGCCACGACGTCCAGGCAGTGCCGGTTCCGAACGGCCCGGCGTCGAACCCGCTCGTCGTCCGGTTCGTCGGGCGTTCGATGCTGACGTACCAGTTGCGCAGCCCGGCCGCGGTGCAGAAGGCGTTGATGCTGAACCACGCCGTCGGCGGCTTCCACAGCAGCAGCTCGGTCTCCTGCCATCGGCTGTCCGCGAGCTCCCGCTCCCCCGTCGCCATCGCGTCGAACACGTCGATCCGCACCGCCCGGTCCCCGTCCGTGCGGGCCTTGGCGTACAGGGCCGGCCATCGGGCCTCCGCCCCGGGTGCGCACGCGGTCACCAGTGCCTCGCCGGTGTCGGCGACGACCCGTAACGCCTGCTCGCTCCACACCCGGCCCGAACGGTGCACGTCGCGGCGTACGACCGTCTCCCCCACCTCGAAGCCACGCACCGACCCCTCCTTCGTCCCCGGCGATCGCGTGGCTGCGGACGACGCACTGGCCACCGAAGAAATACCCGAGAACCGACAGTGGCCTTCTGCGATTCTGCTTGCCATGTCCGCACGAAATCGACGACTGCCCCGGCACCTTGCCTGGTCCCTGACCACCACCGACATCGACGAGTGTCTCGGCCCCTACATGACCCGAGTCACGGACCTGCGGTTCCTCGCGGGCACGACAGCGGGACCATCGTCCTGGGAGCGGCATGGGTCGCTCCGAACCGCCACAACTACGGCCGCGGCATCCACCCGGAGTCGGTCGGCTTCCGCATCGACGTCCACCCGGTCGATGCCGCTGATCGTGCTGCCACCCGCGCCGTTCTGCGAGCGCAGGCCCTCCCGCAACTCCGTGAATGGGTCACGCAGGCGATCGCTGCCGACGAGACCTGGCATTTGACTGACCACCAGCACTACTGGCGGCTGACCGGCGGCCACCTCACGCACCGCGACGAAGCGCGAGACCGCCCCGGCCCTCCTTGGGGAGAGACGCCAGGTCCGGAACATACGCACGTCAACCCCAGAGCCGTCGATTCATCCTTTCTGGTGGCGTGTGAGTGCCAGAGAGCGGTGCCATCCGGTCAGCACGACAGGGACGCGCGCGGGCAGTGCTCCAGGAGTGGCCGGCGGGGTCATCGGGAGGCGCCGGAGAGGGGCGGCAGCGCCGCAACGCGTGATGTCCGTGCGGGTAAACCCACGGGTCGGCGCTGGCCGGGACCTCATCACCCCGGCTGTACGCGGCGCCGCCGGGGCGCTGAGCTACAGAGCGTTCCGGCCCCCTCCGCCTCCTGGACGAGGGGCCCGTCCCGCACTGCCGACCGATCGATCGGAGACGTCACCGTGAGCACGCCCCCTTCCGTCCCGCTCCGCGTCGCCCTCGTCAACGGAAGCTTCGAGCAGCCGTCCGTCACCGACATGGCGTTCCTGCCGGACGCCTCCCAGACCCAGGCTCCGCGGCACGTCCCGGGCTGGCGCACCACCGCCACCGACCACATGGTCGAGCTGTGGCACTCCGGCTTCAACGGCGTCCCCTCCGCGGAGGGCGAGCAGTTCGCGGAGCTCAACGCCAACGAGGTCTCCACCCTCTACCAGGACCTGCCGACCACCCCCGGCACCAAGCTGTACTGGCGGCTCTACCACCGCGGCCGGCAGGGGCAGGACACCATGGCCCTGGACATCGGCGCCCCGGGCAGCGTGGTCGAGCAGCGCACCTTCACCGACGGCAACACGGCGTGGGGGTACTACACCGGCACCTACACCGTCCCGGCCGGGCAGACCACCACCCGTTTCGCCTTCCGGTCCGTCTCGGCGGCCGGCGGCAACCGCGGGATCGGCAACTTCCTCGACGGGGTGTTCTTCGGTACGGCTCCGCACGTGGTGCTCACCAAGACCGCCGTACCGGCCGGTCCCCTGGACGTCGGCGACGTCGTCACCTACCGGATCACCGCCAGGAACGAGGGCGGCGGGGCTGCCGAACGGCTCACCCTCACCGACGTCCTGCCGCCGGGGACGACGTACGTGCCCGGTTCGCTGCGGGTCATCGACGGCCCGAACGCGGGCGTGAAGACCGACCAGGCGGGTGACGACCAGGCCGCGTACGACCCTGGGAGCGACACCGTGACCTTCCGGCTCGGCACCGGCGCCTCCGCCTCCCAGGGCGGCAGCCTGGCCAACACCGCCGCACTGCCGCAGGGCACCACCGTCGAGTACCGGGTCACCCTCGGTCTGCAGACGGCGGGCACCCGCGTGACCAACACCGCTGTCGCCACGTACGAGAACCGGCTCGGACCCGCCCCGGAGCCGCTGACGTCCACCTCCGACGAAGCCGTGACGGAGGTCAGGCCCGCCGCCGACCTCGACGTGACCAAGGCCGCCGACGCCACCACCGTGACCGTCGGACAGACCGTGACCTACCGTCTGACCGTCCACAACGCCGGTCCCAGCCCGGCGACCGGCGTCACGGTCGCCGACCGGCTTCCGAGCGGGCTCACCTTCCTGTCCGCCGACGCCGACGCCGGTTCCTACGTCGCGGAGACCGGGCAGTGGTCCGTCGGTGCGCTGGCTGTCGGCGCCCGCGCGACCCTCACCCTGCGGGCGAAGGCCACCAGGCCCGCACGCCTCACCAACACGGCCACCGTCACCGCCGTCGAGAAGGACCCCGACCCGGCCGACAACACCGACTCCGTCACCGTGTGCGTCGAACCCGCGCCGGCCTGCTGCGCCCCGTGCGTACCCCGTACCTGACCCGACACGGAGGGAGCGGGACCGGGCCCCGCATCAGGTGAGGGTCGCGGTCGCGCGGCAGGGGGCCGGAGCCACGGGCGTCGGCTCCGGCCCCTTCGCTCTGCGGGCGGTGTCGGATCAGGGGGTGAGGTCGATGCGGGCCGCGACCGGAAGATGATCGCTCGCCGTCGCGGGGAGGGTCCACGACGCGGTGGCCTTCGCTCCCCTCAGCAGGATCTGGTCGATCCGCACGACCGGGAAACGCGACGGCCAGGTGAAGCCGAAGCCATCGCCGGACGTGGACTGGGCCGAGACCATGCCGGCGGTGAGCGGGCGCAGCGCACGGTCGTCGGTGGAACCGTTGAAGTCGCCCATGACGAGGGTGCGCGGGGAGCGTTCGGTACGCAGGATTCCCGCCAGGACTCCGGCGACGTCGTTGCGCGTGCCCGAGTTGAAGCCGGTCGGTCCGACGCGGACGGACGGGAGGTGGACGACGTATACGGCCAGCGGGCCTTCGCTGGTTTCCACCGTCGCGCGCATCGCCCGGGTCCACGGCATGATCGGCACGGCTCGGGTGTCCCGTAGGGGACGGGTGCTCCAGAGGCCGACCGTGCCCTGGTAGGAGTGGTGGGGGTACGAGGCGGCCAGGGCCCGTTCGTAGGCGGGCGCGGTGTCCGGGGACAGTTCCTCCAGGGCCACGATGTCGGCCCCGGAGGCGATCAGACTCCGTGCGGTGCCCTGCGGGTCGGGGTTGGCCTGGTTGACGTTGTGGCTGACGACGGTGAGGTCCCCGCCGGGGGACGACTTGTCGGTCAGGGTGCCTGCGAAGACCGTCAGCCAGGCGACCACGGGCAGGACCAGGGCCGCCGCCGCCATCCGTGACCGGCGGAGCAGCACCAGGACCCCGAGCGCGGGAATCGCGAGTGCCGTCCACGGCAGAAGGGTCTCGGCGAGGCTGCCGAGGTGGCCGGGAAGGTCGGGGAGACGTCCGTGGCCGGCGAGGACGACGGCCAGGGCGAGAAGGGCGGCGCAGAGCGTGACGGCGGTTCCCCGAGGCCACGCCCGCACCGATCCTGGTGAGCGGCTCTCCACGTCGCGCTCCGTCTCCGGGGCGTTCGCCTGATGTGTCGTCGTCATCGCGGTTCAGCCTTCCCGGGTCAGGCTGTCGCGGAGCCCCGCGATCAGGCGGCGGCTGCTGTCGACGGCCGCCCGCAGACCCTCACCGGGAGTGGTGTTCGCCCGCTGGTGGAGGACCGCACCGATGAGCAGGCGGGGCGTGTCGCCGACGCGCACCTCGCAGGCCCACAGCAGGTTTCCGCCGGCCGGAGTGCTGGAGCCGGTCTTGATGCCGACGACGCCCGGCGTGTCCAGCAGGGGGTTGGTGTTGGTGATCGGGCCGACGCCGGGAACCCTCACCGACCTCGTGCCCACGACGTCGCGGAAGACGGGGTTCTGCATCGCCTTCCGGGCCAGGGCGAGCTGGTCGGCCGCGGTACTGGTGGTGGTGGCTTCGATCCCGCTCGCCCCGGTGTACGTCGAGTGCTTCATGCCGAGCCGGGCTGCGGCGCGCCTCATCTTCTCCGCGAAGGCCTCCTGGCTTCCGGAGTCCCATCGGGCCAGCAGCCGCGCGACGTTGTTCCCGGAAGGAATCAACAACATCTCGAGCAACTGGCGTTGGGAGTAGCGGCGGCCCGCCTGGAGCGGCACCGTGGACTCGCCGCCGACACCCACCTCGTACGCGGTCTGGCGATCCACTTCGATCATCGGGCCCGGTTCGCCGGCCCGCAGCGGATGCTCCTCGAGAATGACGTGAGCGGTCATCACCTTCGCCAGGCTCGCGATGGGGACGGGCCGCTGCTCGCCCCGCGTGCCGACCGGGCCGGCGCCTTCGAGCACGACGGCGGTCTGACCGCCCTCCGGCCACGGAACCGCGCCATCGTCGACGATCGCCTGCCGACCCCCGTCCGGTCCGGCGGGCGACACGACGGCCGATCCGGATCCGGAGCCTTCCACCGTCCCGTACACGGAGACCCCCAGGACCGTGAGGAGGCCCAAGGCCAGCGCGCCCCCTGCGACACGGTTGCGGTGCGAGGCGGAAAAGGGGGAAAGGGACACGGGGCCACCTCCGGGGCTGCCGTACGGGATCGATACGACGGCCAGACTGCGGGGCCGGTGTGTCCGGACGGCTGAGGTGAAGGCTTCACTGGGACGCGGGAACCCATCGGTCGTGTATCGACCGTGTATCAGGGTCCGCGCACCGCAGACCGGCAGGCGTGGTTGTCCGCCGGTGAGGGCGGCGGCTACGAACGGACCGCGCCGGGGGCCTCCTCGGGCAGGCGCAGCGTCGCCACAGCTCCGCCGTCCTCGGGATGGTTCGCGAACTCCAGCGTCGCGCCGATGACCGCCGCCTGGCCGCACGCGATCGTCAGCCCCAGGCCGTGACCGCGCCCCCGCTCGGCCGTGCCCGTCCGGAACCGCTGGGGACCGCGGGCCAGGAGGTCGGCCGGGAAGCCGGGGCCGTGGTCCCGTACCGTGATCGTCCGTTCGGAGACCGTGATCTCCACGGGGCCGGCGCCGTGCCGGTGGGCGTTGACGACGAGGTTGGCGACGATCCGGTCCAGGCGCCGCGGATCCGTGTCGGCCGCCGCCGTCGCGTCGGCGGTCACCTGTGCGGTCGTACCGGTCCGCGCCACCGACTCCCGTACGAGCTCCGCCAGAGCCACCGGCCGGAACCGGGGCTCCTCGGCACCGGCGTCGAGCCGGGAGATCTCCAGCAGGTCCTCGACCAGGTCGCGCAGCACCCCGATCCGGTCCCTGACCATGTCGGTGGCCTCGCCCTCGGGCAGCAGGCCGGCCGAGGTGACCAGACCCATGAGCGGGGTGCGCAGTTCGTGCGCGACGTCGGCGGTGAAGCGCTGCTCGCTCGCGATGCGCTGCTGCAGGCTGTCGGCCATCGAGTCGACGACGGCCCCGATCTCCCCGATCTCGTCGACGCCGCCGCGGCTCGTCTCCGTGCGGGCGTCCAAGTCGCCCGCGGTGATGCGGCGCGCCGTGCGGGCCACGCGGCGCAGCCGTCGCGCGGGCAGTTCGGTCGCGAGGACCGTGACGGGGACGACGATGCCGAGGGTGAGCAGCGAGTACTTCCACATGTGCCGGTCGAGGGCCTGCCGGGTGAGCAGGTCGGCCGTCATGTCGACGTCGACCGCGTACAGGTGCCCGTCCTGCTTCCGCGCGGCCCAGTAGACGGGGGCCGGTGGCCGGTTCTCGTACAAGGTGCCCCTGCCCTCGCGTTCGACCTGTCGCAGCAGGGCGTCGGGGAGTTCACCCGGGTCCACCGCAGCCCCCTCCCGCACAGCGCGGTCGAGGGCGGCCTCGGCCTTGCCGGCGCCCTCGTGCATGGACCGCCGCAGGGTCGACTCGTGGACGAGTACGCCGACGGTGAGGGCCATCGTGGTGCAGGCGAGTCCCACCAGCAGAACGATCTTCCAGCGCAGCGACCGGAGGTTGAGCAGAGCGCGTACGAAGGTCATCCCGAGCCCTCTCAGCGGCGCAGCTTGTAGCCGAAGCCCCGGACCGTCTCGATGCGGTCGGCGCCGATCTTCTTGCGCAGGCGCTGGACGCACAGGTCGACGACCCGGGTGTCGCCGTCCCAGCCGTAGTCCCAGACGTTGCGCAGCAGGGTCTGGCGGTCCAGCACGATCCCGGGGTGGGCGGAGAACTCCAGGAGCAGCCGCAGTTCGGTCGGGGCCAGGGCGAGCCGCTCGCCGTCCCGGCGTACTTCCAGGGCCGCGGGGTCGATGCTCAGGTCGCCGAAGACGAGCGTTCCGGCCGTCTCCGGGGCGTCGGAGCGTCCGGACTGCGGGGGCACGGCGGAGGCGCGGCGCAGCAGGGAGCGGATCCGGGCCACGAGGACGGAGGTGTCGACGGGCTTGACCACGTAGTCGTCCGCTCCGGCCTCGAGGCCGGAGACCACGTCGAGGGCGTCACCGCGGGCGGACATCATGAGGATCGGGGCCGTGCTGGTCTCCCTGATCCGGCGGCAGAGCCCGATGCCGTCCAGGGCCGGCAGCATGACATCGAGCAGCAGCAGGTCGTGCTGCCCCTCGCGGAAGAGCTCGAGCCCGGTGAGCCCGTCGCCCGCGACGGTCATGCGGTAGCCGTAGCGCTCCAACGCCATCGCGACTGACTTGCGGATCACCTCGTCGTCCTCGACGAGCAGGATCGTCACGGGCACGGGTTCGGACTCAGGCATGTGCATGCATCGCATCCATCGGGGTCATGATCGGCGGGCGTCTCATCATGCCCCACCCGCCTGGGCATGTCGGCAGCGCCCTGAGCGGCCCAGACTTGCGCGGAGGCCCAGCCGGCAGGCAAGACGGTGTCGCCCCATCCGCCCCGCCCGTGCCAAGGCCGGCAGGACGACAGCCGGCGGTATCAGCCGTTCGGGGCCTCGAACGTGTGAACCGCAGTCCGGAAGGCTCCCTGGCCCGGCTGAACGGGATTGATCAGCACCACGAAGTCCGGCAGGGCTCCCGGGGCAGGCCGCCCCTCCTCGTCCTGACTGCCGGCTTCGGCCTGCCAGTCGATCAGGTGGACGACCACAGCATGACGCCCCTCGGACACGGGATACACGATCACGTCACCCGAGGCGTCACCTCTGACATCCTCGATACCACCCACGAGCGCACGACCGCGCGAGACGAACAGATACGGCTGGGACGCCATCAGCTGATGGGCTGCCTCCCGGTCGGTCAACCCGACCGGCGCGGATCCCACAAGACGACCATCCCAGCGGCCGTGGCCACCGTGACGGGAGCCTCGTGCGGGGGCTGCTGAGCGGTCACTCGACTCCTCCGGTCGCATCGATCGCCATACTCGAATCAGCTGATTCTCCCAGCACAGGACCAACGACCTGCCCGATGGGGCCGACGATGCCACGGTTTCCCCACCGCTTCCAGAGCACCTCGTGCCACACGTCGGCATCGGGGCCAGGCCTGGACACCCGCGGCACCGCGCCCGGACTGGTCTCGATCAGGTGCAGCAGTGACCAGGCGACGCCATAGCAGTCGTCGGGGCCGAAGCAGCCGGCCAGCGCCTGTGCCTCATCCGGTGTGACAGGCGCGGCGATGGCTTCCAGCTGTTCGAATCGCCGGTCGATCTCCGCCTCGTCCCCATCCCAGTCGGGCAGGGGGCCGGCGTCGACGAACGTCTGGACTTCCGGTCTCATCCAGTGATGATCCATTGCCGGGGGCGACCTGCGCAAGGTGCGCTGTGGCAGCTCGGACAGCCACTCGGATACCGGCAGCGCTGTGCCGGCCTGCCCCTTGGGATCGCTGTCGATGCACCTTCCGGCGGTGGTGCATGATGTGGACCGGAGGGGATTTGAATGCGTTCAGAAATGCAGGCTCCGGGGTCGGACCATGCCCAGGCGCAGCTGCGCGCGAAGGACAGGTTCGGGGCCGTGCTCACCACTTCCGTATCGGTGCTGCTCGTCGAGGCCGGGATCGGGATGTTCGCGAACTTCGTGTGGGAGCAGACGCAGGAGAGCCCGCCTCTGCCCTACAACGCCCTGATGGTGATCGCCGTGCCGTTCCTGGCCGCGGCCGGCGCCGCCCTCGGCGCCCTGGTGACCGTCAGCGTGATCATGCCGCCCCTGGCCGCAGCCGCCTGGCTCGGCCGCACGTTCTCGGGCCGCGAAGCCTGGTGGTGGGTCCCGGCAGTGACGGCGACCGCGACCGCACCGCCGGTCCTGGCCGTGGCGATCCTCGGCGAGACCGGCCTCCTGGCAGCCTTCGGAGGATGGCTCACGGCGGCGACCACGCTCGCCGTCCCCGCCCTCGTGGCCCGCAGATTGCTGCTGCCGAACCGCCCGCCGCTCTCCGGCCGCACGATGTTCGGGCGGATTGCCCTATACGGGACGCTCGCCGCCGTCACCGCGTTCGCCCTCGCAGGCATCGCCCTGTATTCCGGGATCGGGTACGTGCCCCCACGGCTCGACGCCGAGCGGATCGCCGGCGCCTACACCGACGGCAAGAACGGCACCCTCGTCCTGGGCCCGGACGGCAAAGCGACCGCAACCCGCGTCGACACCTTCAGCTACGACTCCATCGACTCCTTCGACTCCTTCGAACCCGACACGCACGAGTGCACCGGCACAGGCACCTGGGCCTACGACCCCGGCGACGGCCCGTACTCCCAGCAGGTCGACGTCTCCATCGAATCCTGCCCCGTCGCCATGGACAGCTGGAGCGTCTACGGAACCCGCGAACACCCGAAGCTGTACGTCTTCATCGGCGACCCGGACTCGTGGGACCTCTACACCCTGCGGCGCAACTAGTGCCGGATCAGACCACGTTCGCCCTCTTGTGACGAGGAGCCCGGGTGCTTCGACTGGTGACTCCGGGCGGTCAGAACGATCACGTGGCTGACCGCGTACAGATCCGGGAGATCAATGACGACGAGGGGCAGCAGCTGCCGCGGATCATCCGCAGGGGCACGGGTTCGGTGGTGGCCCGCGGCGGGCCCGGATCGCACTCCTGTCCGCCCAGCGCATGCCCGTGGTGAAGATCGCCACGTCCAGGCCGTTCGAGCACGGCCTGCCGTTCTCGACCTGGAGTCTGGCCAAGCCGGCGGACTTCCTGGTCACCGAGGGGGTGGTCGACGACATCAGCCACGAGGGCCTGCGCATCCTGCTCCGCGAGGAGAGCGTCTCGTTTCAACGCGTGAAGACCTGGACGACCTCCCGTGATCCGGACTACGCCGCCAAGAAGGCCCGGGTCGAGCACCTCTACGCGATCGCCGACGGCGAGGTCATACCCGAGGAAGGCGGGCCCGAAGTCGTCTTCTGCCTGGACGAGTTCGGGCCGCTCAACCTCCAGCCCCACCCCGGCCGGCAGTGGGCCGAACGCGGCGGAAGGCACAAGGACCCCGATCGCGAACCCCGGCCCCGACGGCGGGCGACCTACACCCGACCGCACGGGGTCCGGCACCTGTTCGCCGCCTACGCCCTCGCCGAGGACGAGCTCTACGGGCACATCAAGGAGACCAAAAACCGTTCCGAGTTCCTGGAGTTCTGTCGTTACCTGCGCTCACTCCATCCGACGGACGTGCGCATCGCAATCATCTGCGATAACTACTCACCGCACCTGGCCACGAAGCGATGTCAGTGCGTCGAGACCCGGGCCACGGCGAACAACGTCGAGATCGCCTACACCCGACCAACAACTCCTGGCTCAACCGGATCGAGGCCCAATTCACCGCCCTGCGCTATTTCGCCCTCGATGGCACCGACCACGCCAGCCACAAGAGCAGGGCAGCATGATCCGCCACTACATCATCTGGCGGAACAAACACGCCGCCGACGAACGCCTACGCAAGCTCGTCACCAGGGCGAACGCTGCCTGATGAGCACCAGGCGTCCGTGCGACGAGCCCCGTCGAGGTCGACTCACGCCCCATCCTCTGCGCGGGCGCGTCCTGGGTTCAGGCCGCGGCACGGAAGACGTATGCCGTCATCGGGGCGGTGACCGGCCCCGGGCCCAGCCGGGCCGTCATCTCCTCGATGACGGTGGCCCGGACGGCCGGTCCGTCGCCGCTCTCCTCAACGGCCGCTCGCACCGGTGTCCCCGCGAGGTACCCGGTGGCGAGGTCGGCGGTCGACGCGGCCCGGCCCTGAAGCGTCAGCTCCTGCTCGTCCTCGACGGCGAACCCGGCGGCCGCCAGATCAGCAGCCACGACAGCGGGGTCGGCATAGCCGTGCGGAACCGTCTGGAAGAACCGTGGCGGGTCGACCGGAAAGGCCCGCTCCAGCCCGGCCTGCAGCGCGACTTCGAAGGCGTGCGTCCCGAGCGGGCCCCAGGTGTTGAACAGGAACCGGCCGCCCGGGACCAGCATCCGGCGGACCTCGGTGAAGGCCTCGACGCGGTCGGGAAAGAACATCACGCCGAACTGGCAGACCACCAGGTCGAAGCCTCCGTCCGGGAACGGCAGCCATTGCGCGTCGGCCTGCCGCCACACCGCCCCCGGGGCCCGGGTCGACCCGAAAGTGACCATGGCCTCGTTCAGGTCGGTGGCCGTCACCTCGGCCGAGGGTGCCGCTGCGAGCAGGGCCGACGTCAATACGCCGGTCCCAGCCGCCAGTTCGAGGACTCGCCCAGGGCGGAGTGCCGCCGCCCGGGCGCTCAGGTCCTCGGCGAAGGGCCGGAAAACGACCGGCACGAGGTACTGCTCATAGGCCGCAGGCATGGACTCGGACCACCGCCGGTCGGCATTGATTCCTGTCACCCTCATGACGGTAGCGCCGCGTCGGGGGGCCGCTTCCCCGCCGCGCCGCCATGCGCGCTGGAGCCAGCCCCGCCTGACAAAGCGGCAGGGCGAACGTTCTCTGACGCGGCACCAGCCACGCTCCCTCGCATCCGGCTGCGCTGTTGCCCCTACTCTGGCGGCATGGGCTATGACGTGCACATCACCAGGCGTACGCCGTGGTGGGAGGAAGAAGGCGAGCAGATCACCACGCAGGAATGGGCGGCGGTGGTCGCTGCCGACTCCGACCTGGAGATGGTTCAGATGGCCCAGATTTCTCCGCGGGGCCAGAAAGCCGTGCTCGAGTACCGGCACGAGTGGCTGGCGCAGCTTTGCACCCACCCGCAACGAGACACTCACGGCGCTTGGCTGGACTGGGAGAACGGGTAGGTCGTGGTGAAGAACCCCGATGAGATCCTGCTCGCCAAGATGCGGGAGATCTCGCGGGCGCTGGGGGCGCGCGTCCAAGGCGACGACTGCGAGTACTACGACGAAATCCTTTGAAGCTGACGCTGCTTCGGTAGGCGGTCCAGCAGCGGGGCCTCTGCCGCCTTCCGGCCCCGCTGCACCGTGCACGCGCCTTCGTTCAGTCCGGCCGTGCCGCTGGACCGGGATCACAGCGGTTCGTTCGCCGGCTCGAAGTAGGGAAGGGTCGGGCTGGCCACGACGGCGTCGCCTCCCCAGCGGACGCGATGTGTCTCGGTTCCCCCCGAGGGGCAACAGGTGGGATCGGTGTCCTTGAAGATCGGTCGAGCGAGTGCGGCTTCCGTACCGTTCTGCGATGCGAGGCGGAGCTGACCGGATCCGGTCGCCTGGCCCACGTACCTGTTGCCGTAGAAGAAGAACACGCTGACACAGTTGCCGTTGGCGCTGCCGACACAGGAGGCCTGGACTGCGCGTAGCGGGCCCGTCATGTGGGTGATCTCCTCTGCGGTGACGGTGGTGCTGAAGTCGTGTCGCTCGATGAGACGCCGGGCTGCTGCGCCGTCGATGGTCGTGGGTGGCTGTTGGGCCTTGGCGGGGCAGCCGGTGAACTCGAGCAGCCGGGCTGGGGGTTTCATTCCGCGGAGGCGGCCGCAGTCACGGACCCAGTCCGGGTCGTAGTCGTCCTCCATGACCGGTACAAGGTGGGTGGCCAGTTGGAGTCGGCCGGCTGCGCGGGTGAAGACCGTGATGGTCACCGAGTCCGTGGCGGGTGTGTCGCCCCAGATGACGGCGGACCAGCCGGGGTAGCACCGGCTGTCTCCGAGGTGGACTTCGGAGGGGGCTCGCAGGGTGCGGGTGATCGCCGTCTTCAGTTCCGCGCGGGTGGGGCACGGGTTCTCGTCGACGGGCTTCACGGGTTGGGTGCCCCTGATGCGTTCGATCTGCTTGATCACCGTCGCCATGACGACGGGGTGCGTTTTGATGTTGATGTGGTTGCAGCCGCCCTGAAGAACTCCCAGGCTGGTCGAGCGGCAGGTGAGGACGTGCGGCTTACCGGTCTTGTTCGCGTACGCGGTGGCGGAGTCGAGGGTGACGGCGATGTCCCCGAGGTCTGCTTCGGGCGGCGGGCCGACGTCGAAGGGCTCCTTGGGGAGAACGTACCTGATGTCGCCGGCGATCGCCCGGACGGGAAGTTCCCTGGGCCAGGGAGGCAGTTTGCTGATCTCGTGCGAGCGGTACCTGAGCGCGCGGCCCTGGGGCGCTTTGAGCGCGCTCAATACCGAGCAGATGTTGTCGTCGTGCGTGAGGCCGTATCCCGCGCAGAAGCTGTAGACGGCTTCGAACGCCAGGCCGGTGGGCTTGTTGATCCGTCCGATGAAGTCCGGAAGGGCCTGGAGGAGCATGATGGATTTGGAGCCGAGCGTCGGCGTGGCGATGGTGATGACTTCGGCGATGTTCTGCCAGGTCTTGCCGTGGGACCGGCCGTCGGATCGCGAGGCGGCGTACTTGGTGGCGAGGCCGCCCATGGAGTGGCCGACGACGACGACCTTGTGTCCGGTGGTGCGGGCCAAGCAGTTGATGGCGTCCGCGAGCGCCGGGCCGATGCGATTGTCGGTGACCCATTCGGGCTGGGCCGCGGAGTAGTCGTACGTCCACGCCGTCACGCGGGCCAGTTTTGCCACCCTCACAGGGAAGTAGCCCGCGGTGCCCCCTGCCTCCGGTCCGTTCCAAGTGTCGGCTCCGGCGGCGATGCCGTGGACGAAGAGGACCGGCGTGCTGTTCGCCACCGGCCCGCGTGGTGCGACCTGCACGACCTTGCCGCCCGCGGAACAGGGGCCAGGGGCCGCCGCCGCTGTGCCGGACAGCGCCGTACTGAGGCCGAGGAGGGTCAGCAGGGCGACGCACAGGGTGAGGATGCGCGCCTGGATCGAATGTCCTGTCACTTGACGACCTCCACCACGGTGATGCGCCATCCGGTGCTCCGCTTCGCGAATCCGATGAGGACGTGTTGTGCGGGCTTCCCGGGTTTCGTCAGGGTGGCCTGTGCGTTGGCGTAGCCGTTGTCCTCGTGCCAGCTGTCGTCACTCAGGTCGATGCGTGTGCCTTCGGGGAGAAGGCGGCCGGCGGCCAGGGCCTGATCCAGTTCGGGGGTGAGTGCCGCGCGCTGGGTGGCGGCATCTCTTGACGCCAGATCCTGGGCTGCGTCGGCTGCCTGCGCAGGCAGCGGTCCACCCGGCTTGTACGGCAGTGCGGGGGCGCCCGGAGGCTTGCCGCCGTCCGGTGGGCCGGGTGGCCGGTCGTCGCGGAGGGCCAGGTAGGAGATGCCGAACGCGGCCGCCAAGACCAGACCGAGGATCAGGAGTGTCCTGCGCATCGCTTCATGCCTCCGCGGAGAGTCGGGCGTACGAGAGGTGACGCGGCGTTCGATGTCGTACGTCGGGCTCAGACGGCCTCCGCCGGCCGGTCTTCCGGGCCGTCAGGGCGTGATCTTGCGGGGGTGCCGGGGTGGTGGGGAGCATGGCGAGTGCGCGGGACACGGGGGCCGTGTCACAGCGGGACTCGCCTCTCCTCGCCGGCCTTGAGGGCATGCGTGTAGGCATGGTCGACCCTTCGGTGGTGGTGGGATGACCGCGGCATGGGGCAGCTGCGCCTTCGAGCGCTGCGGCTTGCGGTCTGTCACCACCGTAGGGCGCCTTGTGGGCGCATCCGTGCAGGTCGGCGTGGTGAGACATGGCATGAGCACAGGTGACCAAGATCGCTGAGGATGCTGGGCGCGGGATGTCGCGGTCGTCCGCCCCGGCTCCTCGGCCCGGCTCAGTCGAGCAGGCCCATCCGGCATGCCCTGACGACCAGTTGAGTACGGGTGCTCACCTCGAACTCCCGGCAGAGGTCCTTGATGCGTCGTCGTGCGGTGGACGACGAGACGCCGAGGCGCCGCGCGATGGCCTCGTCCTTCACCTCGTCGGCCAGCAGCGCGATGAGATCGCGATGCTTCTGCATCAGGTCACGAGGGGTCTCGTGATCGGGAGCGGCAAGGGGTGCGGCTCCGCGCCAGTGGCGGATGAAGAGATCTGCGGCGGCCGCGACCGCCCCCTGTGTTCGGGCGACCATGACGCCTGCCTGGTTGTCGGCAGGGTCCAGGGCTGTGACGACGTACTCGTCGTCGACGATGAACACCCAGACGGGGAGGGTGGGCACGGTGCGGATCTCGACACCGGCCGCCGCCATCGTGTGGGCGCCGTCCACCAGGCTGGGCAGGATGTCGATGCTCTCCAGCAGCAGGAGCTGGACGTGTACGCCCCGCCGGGCAGCAAAGGCCGCAAGCCCGCCGATCGCCGTGTAGTCGGACGTCTCCCCCACTCCCGGGGCTGCCCCAGCGGCAGCCATGCACTGGACCGATGCCGAAGCCGTGGCAGCGATCCGCTCCAGAAACGACCAGGCCGCAGCCGCGCCGCGGTGCACCTCCGCCTCCGTGAGAGAGGAGGCCGTCTCCATGCCGAACTCGGCGGCCAGCTCATCGACCGCCGCCCGGCCCAGTTCCAGTTCCTTCTGCTGACGTGCAAGACGTCGTTCGGCGCGTTCCAGCAGGGGATGGCAGGCCAGCACCGGGTGGACGGCACGCAGTTCTCCCGTTGGTGACCCGGCGAGCAGGCCCAGGGACAGGAGCCTCTCCGCGACGACGCACGCCTCCTGGGCAGACAGGCCCATGGAGGCACCCACACCCTCGGCGGTCGACACCGGCCGTGTCAGAAACCGGCGGTAGAACTCCGACTCGGCAGCGCCCAGACCCAACCCCGCCAACATGGTCTTCCTCTTGTTCTCACTCGCCGGAGACGAGCCAGCGGCCGCTCCCCGTGACGACTTGCCCAGCCTCTTCCACCGCTGGTGTGAAGCTCACTGATTCTGCCCGATCTTCACGGTCTTGAAGTCATGAGAATCAGCCACGTCTCGACATGCCCGGCGCGACTCTCCGGGGGAACTCCCCCGACGACGGTGACCCGGCAGCGTGAATTGATCGGGGAGGCGCGGTGCGCGGGCGCGCACGCTGCGCGTCGTCGAGGAAGCTCGGAAACGCGGACGGGACGCTGCGGCTGATCGTCTTCACAAGAGCGGTCACCCCGACCGCACGAGAGAGAAGGGACGAGACCAGCATGGCGATTCAGCGGATGGACAACGTCGGCATCGTCGTCGACGACATGGATGCCGCCATCGCGTTCTTCGTGGAACTCGGTATGGAGCTCGAGGGCAGGGCGGAGGTCGAGGGCCTCTTCGCCGACCAGTGCACCGGGCTCGACGGCGTCCGCTGCGACATCGCGATGCTCCGGACCCCGGACGGTCACAGCCGGCTCGAGCTCGCGAAGTACCGCAACCCCGCGGCGATCAGCACCGAGCCCCGCAACCCGCCGCACAACATTCTGGGCACGCACCGCGTCATGTTCGCCGTCGACGACATCGAGGACACCGTCGCCCGCCTGCGCCCCCACGGCGCCGAACTCCTCGGCAAGATCGCCCGGTTCGAAGACGTCTATCTGCTCTGCTACGTCCGCGGCCCGGAGGGCATCATCGTCGGACTGGCCGAGCAACTGCGCTGAGACGGGGGATTGCCCGGCCACCGGTGGGTACTCCGGCGACCGGCCGCCGGCAGGCATACCTCGGTGAGGTGTTGATCGGGCTCATGCACGTCGGTGAGCCCGGACCCGTTTATCTTCTGTCAATCGCCCATGGACCCGCGCAGCCGACTCTCTCCATGCATCTCGATCAGCCACGAATCGAATGGAGAATCCGTTGCGCAGACATGCGCTCACTCTCGCCTTGGCCGCCGCGACTCTCACCGCGGCCTTACCGACCGTCTCGGCGTACGCCGACGGCCCGGCCGTCCCCAAGCCGCGCGGCGCGGACGGTGGCGTCTACAGGACCGCCACCGGCACCGATGCCCAGCAGCGGGCCTTCTGGACCAAGCACGACGCCAAGGGCACCCTCCGGTCGTTCAAGGGCGAACGGCAGGACTGGAAGCCGAACGCCGTTCGTCCGAAGGCCATGGCACTCGGCGCCGGGCAGCCCGTGAAGGCGCCCGCGACCTTCCCCACGGAGAAGGCGAAGAGCATGCTCACGCCCGGCTCTCCGGGCGACACCCGGCTTCGGGCCACGACGGGCCGCATCCGCATGGCCTGGCCGGACGAGAGCAACCCCGGCTGGTGGTTCGTCAACGTGTGCACCGGCAATGTGATCACCAGTGACAGCAAGGACATGGTCGCCACCGCGCGGCACTGCATCATCGACGACGGCAAGGGCGGGATCAATCCCAAGGCCGTGTACGAGTTCACCCCCGGCTACTCCAAGGACGGCGACGTCGAACACGCCCCCTACGGCACGTGGACGTTCCGCAGCGTCGGTGTCGTCGGAAGCTTCGCGGCCGGCCATCAGACGGACGACACCGCCTTCCTGGCGCTCAACACCCAGAACGGCACTCACGTCCAGGATGCCGTCGGCTCCTCCGGCTACCAGTTCAACTTCGGCTCGCTGCCGGCGCAGGTCGTGTTCGCGGGGATACCCGCCAACAGCAACCAGTTCCACACGTGCGTGAAGCAGCCCTACTCGGGGCCGGACAGCCCGCCGCAGATCCTGGGCGTCGGTGGCCCCTGCACCGGCGACAGCGACCTCTCCGGCGGCGCGAGCGGCGGCCCCCTCCTCAACGGAGACACCTTCGACAGCGGCCCCACCCAGATCGGCAACTTCTCGGGGAGCCTCGGGAACGACCCCGCCGGCGCGGCCTGGCGCGACGCCGCCTTCGCCGTCTTCCGTTCCATGCAGGGCGCCGCCGGCCAGCCCGCGCACGACAAGGTCACGACCCTGACCAACTGGAACGGCAACCTCGCGGACCTCTTCGCGTACCGGACGGACAACGGCGCCGCCGTCTACGGCTATCACGCGACGGGGACCGAGAACCAGCAGTGGCATCTCTGGGACAAGGGCAGTGGCTACTTCCTCATCGAGAACCGCTACACCGAGCGCAGCGGGCTCACCGGAGCCAACGCCCGGGTCCTGGACTACAACTTCTCCAACGGCACGGCCTGGTCGCACCAGGTGAACGGCGGCGGAAGCGACAACCAGCTCTGGCGGTTCCGTGCCACGCCCAACCGCCCCGGCTGGTACAGCATCCGCACGAAGCAGGGCGACCTGTGCCTGAGCGCACCCACGGGTGAGGGCCAGTTGACGGTCGCCTCCTGCGCCACCACGGACGGTCTCGACTCCATGCAGTGGAAGCTCCAGTAGGGGACCTGCCCTGTGTCCGAGTACTGAGCGCGACGGAGGACGGGAGCGGATCCCCTTCCTGGCCTCCGTCGCGGTCGCTCGAACCGACGGTCCTGCGGAAAGGGCCATTGATCGGTTGTTGATCAGCCGTGCATCGGCGGCCGGCCTACTGCAAGTCAGACATTCACCCAACGCACTCCCACGCGATCACAACAGGAGGACAGCATGGACGGAGCCCGCCCGGGAGACCGGTTCGCGCCGATCGACGAGAGCGAGATCGGCGCCGACGCCGCGGACGTACCGAGTCGGCCGGATGAGTCGGGCGACTCGGAGGAGCTCGAGGCGTAGCGCTCGTCTCGTCCGCAGCGCCCCTCCCGTCGAAGACCGCCGCCTTCGACGGGGCAGAACGGGCGGAACGGGCGGCGACGGATTTCGGCGCGGGGCCAGGGGGAGAGTGGTCATGCAGGAGCTGACGGAGTTACAGGCACGAGCGGGGCACCTGGCGGTGCGGCTCCTCGGACCGGTCGGCGCCCGGCTGGGCGGGGAGCGGATCGAGCTCGGCCCGCCGCAGCAGCAGGCGGTGTTCGCGATGCTGGTGCTGCGGCGTGGCCACGTCGTCGGGATCGGGCAGTTGGTGGAGGGGGTGTGGGGGTCGGCTGCCGCGCCACGTAGTGCGTCCTCGGCCGTCCGCACGTACGTCTCGCAATTGCGCACGGCCCTGGAGCCTGACCGGCCCCTGCGGTCCGGAAGCCGGATGATCGTCACCTCGGAGGGCGGGTACCGGTTCCCGATGCCCGCGGTCGTCGTGGACGCCGAGGTGTTCGCGCACGAGACCGCGGACCGGGGCGGTTCGGCCGAGGCCGTGTACGAGCGGCTGACGCGCGCGGTCGGGCGCTGGCGAGGCGTCCCGCTGGCCGGGGTGCCGGGGCCCTGGGCGGAGCGCCGCCGCGAACAGCTGACCGAGACCCTCGCGGCGGCACGCGAAGACCTGTACGCCACGGCCGTCGAGCTGGGGCGTTACGGGGAGGTGGTCACCGAACTCCAATCCATGGTCCGAGAGTTTCCGCTTCGGGAGCGCTCGTACGGGCTGCTGATGGTGGCTCTGCAGCGCACCGGGCGTCAGGTGGACGCCGCCCGGGTGTACGACGAGGCGTGCGAGGTGCTGGCACGGGAGCTGGGGACGCAGCCGTCGGCGGAGCTGAGGGACCTGCATCGTGGACTCCGTACGGGACGAAGAGCGGAGCCCCTTGCGTGGACCGGTGGCGCCGGCGCCCGTCCGGTGCCCTCGTCCCGTGGGGTCGCCTCGGGCGATCGCCGATGGGGTACGTCGGTTGTGGGCGGGGAAGCAGGCCCGCACCTCTCCGTGCGCCGATCGGCCGGCGCCTTCGGCCACCAGCGGCGGCCGTCCACGGGGGCGGACCGGCGGACCGGAGCACGCGCGGCCGTGGGCGGCGTGAGGAGGGCTGCGGCACCCCTCCCCAGCGACATCGGCGACTTCACCGGGCGCAGCCGGCTCGTCGGTGAGATAAGGGACCACCTGCTCCAGGCCCGCTCCGGGCAGCACGGCCCGGCGATGGCCGTCGCGACCGTCACCGGCATCGGCGGCGTCGGCAAGACCGCGCTCGCCGTCCACGTGGCGCACGGCCTGCGCGCGGCCTTCCCCGACGGACAGTTGTACGTCGGCCTGCGTGCCGGCGCCGCTCCCGCGGACCCGGCCGGTGTCCTCGCCGATCTCCTCTCCATGCTCGGCACCCCGCCCGACCGGCTGCCGCTGGACCTGGAGGAGCGGGCCGCGCTCCTGCGCACTCTCCTCGCCGACCGCCGTGTGCTGCTGGTCCTGGATGACGCCCGGGACGCCGCCCAGGTCCGTCCTCTCCTGCCCGGAACGGCCGGCTCCGCGGTGCTCATCACCACCCGGGCTCCTCATATCGCGGTGCCCGGAGCCCGTTCCTTCGCCGTGGACGTCTTCGCCGAAGCCGAGGCGGTGAAGCTGCTCGGCGCCCTCGCGGGCTCCGTACGCGTGACCGCGGAGCCCGAGGCCGCCCGGGCCCTGGCCGACTCCTGCGGCCGTCTGCCGCTCGCCGTACGCATCGTCGGGGCCCGCCTCGCCGCCCTGCCGCGCCACAGCCTGCGCGCCTTCGGGGAGCGGCTGGCCGACGCCCGCACCCTGCTCGGCGAGCTGAGCCACGGCGACCACGCGGTGGAGTCCGCGTTCCAGCTCGGCTACCGGGCCCTGACGTCCGATCAGGCCAGGGCGTTTCGTCTCCTGTCCCTCCTCGACGCGCCCGACGTGCCGCTGCCCGTCGCCGCAGCTCTGCTCGGCAGCGAGGAGAACGCGGCCGAGGACCTCGCGGAGGGTCTGGTCGACGCCGGAATGCTGGAGTCCCCCGCTCCGGGTCGTTATCGCCTGCACGACCTGCTCCGGCTGTACGGCCGACGGCTTTCCGATTCCACCGAGCGTGCCGAGGACCGGGCGGCGGCGCTGCGCCGGGTCCTTGCCCTCCTCTACGGCAGCGCGGTGCGTGTGGCACGGACGGCGCTGCCCGGCGACGCGCCCTCACCCCCCTGGCTCCATCCGGTGGGCCATGCGGGCATCGCCTTCGCGGACGCCGAGCAGGCCCGCGCCTGGTTCCGCGCGGAGCACGCCGTGCTCACCTCTGCCGTGGAGCAGGCGCTGGCGTCGGTTCCCGACGCCCTGCGGACGGCCGTGGACCTGCTGACGCTGATCGCGGTCTGCAGCCTGTTCCCGAGCCGTGGGCATTACGAGGACGCCTGTCGGCTCGCCGGATCGACCGCCCGGCGGGCGGCCGAGGCCGGTGAGCCCGAGTACCGCGCCCGGGCGCTGCACACGCGGGCCTGGCTTTCGAGTCTGGTCGGCGAGTACGCGGCGGCGGAGACGGACCTGCGCGAGGCGCTCGCCTGGGCGGAGGAGGCCGGCTGCGCCCGGCGCCTTCACATGTCGGGGGTGCTGCTGGCGCTCGTCCTGCGCGCCACGGGACGCGTCGGGGAGTCGGAGGCCGCGATGGCCAGGGCCGAGCGTTTCGCGGGCGATCCGGGCGACCCGGCGAGCCCTGCCGGCTTCGCCCGCTTCGTAGCCCGCCTGCACGTCGCCGTGGGCGCGGAACGGCCCCCGACCGGGCTGCCTCTGATGACACCGCTGATGCGCCGAGTGGACGCCCACGGGACGTCGCTGGTCAACGCAGAGGGTGTGGTCCGCCTGGGGGCCGCGCTGAGCGGGCTGGGGACGTCGGACGACGGATCGTGGGTGGTCGTCGACCGGCTACCCAAGGGCTCGGTAGTCAGGTGACGGACCCGCCAGCTCGGGGTGTTCCACTACGTAGCGATCGCCGTGGATCGCCTTCATCGCCCAGTGCCACGCCTCGTCGTGAAAGACGAGTCCGCGGTACGGGTCCTCGGCCGGCTCGTACGGGTAACACTCCAGGGCGGCTTGCTCAGCCTCCTCCGGAGCCAGCCCGCCGTGGTGCTGCATGACCCATGCGTAGCCACGCCGTTCGGCCTCCAGGCAGTCGACGTACTCTGCTTCGCTCCAGGTCATGGCTCGACGGTAGACCGGTACGACGCCGATGAGGCCGGGTCACGGGGTCGGTCGCGGTGAGCGCGCCAGGCCGCGAGCGCTTCGGTGCGGCCGCCACCCGGATGCTCCGCGTTCCAGTCGCGCAGGAAGCGGTTGAGCTCGAATTGCGAGCCGATCTCCTGTGGTTCGGCGGCGGCCTGGCGCGTGGCGTGCCAGTGAGCGACGGCGTCCGCCAGGGTGCGCCCGGCCCCTTCGGCGACGAACGCCCTCATGCAGGCATCGAAGTGGAAGGCCGGCCCGATCTCGCGGCGGAAGTACTCGCGCAGCACCTGGCTGCACCGCTGTCCCTCGGGAATCACGGTGGACCCGTCCACCGGCGCGGCGAGCTGGCGGCCGCTGCTGCGCTCCCGAGGCGGCTCGACCGGCGGGGCAACACCGTCCAAGGTGGCCCGGAGCCGTTCCGTCAGCGCGGCCTTCCCGCCGCCTCGCCGAACCCCGAGCTCGCGGGCGAGCACGGTCAGCTCGGCCAGCGTCCAGTACCAGCGGGCCAACTCGTCCCCGCTCAACGCCGCGCTCAGCTCCGGTCGCCGCTCAGTACCGGCATGCGCACTCATGTCCCCAGGATAGGAGAGGCGGTGCAGCCGGCTCTCGTCCGGTGCTCTGTCTGCGGGGCCTCGTCGCGAGATGTGCTCGACGCATCACCGGGCGGCGGTCCCTGACGGGGTCTCGGCGGCGTTCCCCTGCTGCTCCCGAACGGCGATCCGGGCGAGTTTCGTCAGCATCATGCCGTTGCGGATGGAGACGAGGTAGTCGACGGGGAGTCCGTGCATGCGGGTGCCGGGGCCCCGCAGGGGATGCCACTCGAGAAGGAAGAGGGTGTTCTCGCCCCAGGGGATCAGGTTCATGGCGATGCGGGCCGCACCGAAGGGTTCCGCCTTCGCCTCCAGCTCCAAGCGGCGCTCGGGCTCGCAGATGCGGACGACACACGTGTCGTCGAGGGTGAGTGGACCGATGCCCACCCGGACCCGGAGCCGGGCGCCCACCTCGGGCCAGTGCGGGTCGGCGACCATGACCTGCTGCGTACCCGAGACCCACTCCCCGTAGCGATAGCCGTCGGACAGCAGGCCCCACACTTTGGCCGGCGGGCTGAGGATCAAACGGCGATTACGGGACACTGCGACCGCCTTCCTTGTTCTCGCCGGGAGCGGCTTCTTCTCGCTGGGAGCGGCGTCCGTGGTCCAAGCCGACGCTAATCGGAACCCGGCTCCCCCGCACGCGCAGCGGGCCGTGGGCGGGACCGCGCCCGGCGCCGGCACGGCTGCAGGTGGCTCCCGGCGGGGTCCACGGGCCCCTCTCTTGGCGTGGGGTGCACACTTGTTTACCCTGAAGGGGGTGAACAGACGTGCACCCCTGTCCTTCCCGCTTCCCGCACCGCCCCTGGAGCACGATGACCTCCGTCGAACCCCTGTCCGGCACGACATCCGGACGCACCCGTTCCCGGCTCGTCGTGCCCGTCCTCGCCTTCTGCGGCACGGTCGTCGCCGTCATGCAGACCCTCGTCGTACCGCTGCTGCCGCACGTGCCCGAGCTGACCGGGGCGAGCGTGGGTGCGGCGGGCTGGCTCGTGACCGTCACCCTCCTCACCGGCGCGGTGTTCACTCCGGTGCTCGGCCGGGTCGGCGACCTGTACGGCAAGCGGCGGGTCCTCCTCGCGTCGCTCGCGGTGCTCACCCTCGGTTCCCTGCTGTGCGCGGTCAGCTCCGACATCGGCATGCTGATCACCGGCCGGGCGCTCCAGGGCGCGGCTCTCGCGGTGATCCCCCTCGGCATCAGCATCATCCGCGACGAGCTCCCCGCCGAGCGCGTACTGCCGTCGATCGCACTCATGAGCTCCTCGCTCGGCATCGGCGCGGCGATCGGAGTGCCCCTGGCCGCCGTCGTGACGGAGAACTTCGACTGGCACACCATGTTCTGGGCGTCCGCCGCACTCGGGATGCTCGATCTCCTGCTGGTGCTGTGGATCGTGCCGGAGTCGGCCGTGCGCTCCCGGGGACGCTTCGACGTGCCCGGCACGCTGGGCCTCGCCGTCGTGCTGGTCGGTGTGCTCCTGACGATCACCCAGGGTTCCGACTGGGGCTGGACCTCCGCGCTGACCCTCGGCCTGCTCGGCGCCTCGGTGGCCGTCGGTCTGCTCTGGGGCTGGTACGAGCTGCGCACCCCGTCGCCGATCATGGACCTGAGGGTGTCCGCCCGGCCCGCCGTGCTGCTGACCAACGTCGCGGCTCTGCTCATCGGATTCTCGTTCTACGCCAACTCGCTGATCACCGCCCAGCTCGTGCAGGAGCCCACGAGCACCGGTTACGGCCTCGGCGCGTCCATCGTCGTCAGCGGACTCTGCCTGCTGCCCGGCGGACTCGCGATGGTGGCCCTTTCTCCGCTGTCGGCTCGGATATCCGCCACGTACGGCCCCCGCACCGCGCTCGCCGTCGCGGCGGTCGTCATGGCCCTGGGCTACGTGGTGCGCTTCTTCACCAGCCACAGCCTCTGGCTCATCGTCGCCGGCGCCACCGTGGTCGCCTGCGGCACCGCCATCGCGTACTCCGCGCTGCCCGCCCTCGTCATACGGGCCGTGCCGGTGAGCGAGACCGCGTCGGCCAACGGCCTCAACACCCTGATGCGTTCCGTGGGCCAGGCCTGCTGCAGCGCCGTGGTGACCGCCGTACTGGCCCGGATCACCTTCGTGGTCGACGGCCGCACCGCGCCGACGCTCCACGCCTATCTGCTGGTCTTCCTGATCGCCGCCGGGGCGGCTCTCGCCGCCCTCGTCGCCACCCTCCTCCTGCCGTCCGACCGGCCGGGCCGGGACGCCGCGAGCGACGGAGCGCGGCCGGGCGGTACGGTCGCGGCGTCACCGCACACCAGCGCCGCCCGAGGGAACGCATGAGCACCGCCGAAGAACCCACCCCCCAGACCTCCCTGGCCACGGCCGACGCGGATCGAGCCGTCGGCGGGGAAGCCGGGAACTCCCCCACGGACGGAGCGGAAGCGGGGCCTGAGACCGGACGCGAGGCCATCATCCGCGCCGCACGGCGGGCGTTCACGCTCAGGCCGTACGCCGAGGTCACCATGCGCGGCATCGCCGCGGCGGCCGGGGTCAGCCCGTCCTTGATCGTCAAGCGCTTCGGCAGCAAGGAAGCCCTGTTCAACACGGTCGTCGACTTCCGCCAGGCCGCCGACGAGCTCTTCAGCGCCCCGCTCGACGACCTCGGCCGGCACCTCGTGCTGACCATGGTCGACCTCCGCGACCGGCTCCGCGGCGACCCGCTCCTGCGCGTGGTCTTCTCCCTCGGCATCGAGGACGAACGCACCCTGTTGCGCGCCCGCTTCCGCGAGCAGATCACCGATCGCCTCTCCGAAGTCCTCACCGGCCCCGACGCCCGGCTGCGCGCCGAGCTCGTCGCCGGCCAGCTCCTGGGCCTGGGCGCCACCCTGAGTCTCCATCGCCCCGACGGCGCCACCGCCCACACCACCGCCGAACGGCTCGCGGACCTCTACGCCCCGGGCATCCAGCGCCTCGTCGACGGGAGCTGAGCAGCCCGACGGGGCCGCTCAGCTCGTGACGTCGGACGGCTCGGGGACGGCGAGTGCGGCCAGGTGCGCGGCGTAGGCGTCGAGGGCTGCCAGTGCCTGGGCGTCGTCGCGGTCGATCAGCCAGTTGAGGGTGAGGCCGTCCAGGAGGTTGAGGCCGTAGCGGGCGAGGACGGGGATCTCCGTGGTCCAGCGGATGCCGGCGAGGCGGGCGACGGACTGGAGGTGGTCGATGTTGGCCTGGAGGTAGTGCTGGTACTGGCGGCGGGCGACGTCCGCGAGGCCCGGCTCGCGCAGCGCGTACTGGGTGAGCTCGTAGGTGAGCTGGTGCTCGTCGGGGCGTTCGCGGATCCCGTCCCAGTACGCGTGCAGGGTGGCGCGGATGACGTCGGGCGCGGAGGCGCCGTCGGCGAGAGGCGCGGGAGGGAAGGCCAGTGAGCGCAGCATGATCCGTTCGATCACGCTGTGCAGAAGTTCCTGCTTCGAGCGGAAGCAGTAGTGGAAGGCCCCCAGGGGGGCGCCCGCCTCGCCGACGATCGCTCGGGTGGTGGCCTTGGCGACGCCGTCGCGGATCATGACGCGGATGGCCGCCTCGACCAGCTGTTCGCGGCGTTCGTCGGCCGACTGGCGGGCCATGTGTTCTCCCTGGGTGAGGTGTGGTGCGGCGGGCCCGGTCAACGTACCTCGGTGGCCTACGGCTACAGGAAGGCGTGGCCTTCGCCCCGGTAGGTCGGGACGGTGCCGACGATCCGGTCGCCTTCGACGAGGTGCAGCTCGTTCACCCGCTCGCACAGTTCGCCGGCCTTGGCGTGCCGGAACCACACGCGGTCGCCGATCCGCAGGTCGTCCGCGGCGGCGCCGGCGAGCGGGGTCTGGACCTCGCCCGCGCCTTCGCGGGGCAGCAGCCTCAGCCCTTCCGGCCTGGCCGGCAGGGGCAGGCGGTCGGGGCCGCTCGGGCCGGAGGCCGTCCAGCCGCCGCCGAGGACGGTCACATGGCCCGGCGCGGGCCTGCGGACGACGTCCAGGACGAAGTGGGCGGCGGGCAGGGGGCTGAAGCGGCGGTAGTGGTCGAAGAGCCCGGGGGCGTACAGACCGGAGCCTGCGCCGAGTTCGGTCACGGCCGGTTCGGCGGAGGTGGTCTCCAGGCTGCCCGTTCCGCCGCCGTTGACGAACTCCAGCGGTGCGAGGTCCCGTACGGCTCTGACCGCTGCGGCACGGCGCTCGCGCAGTTCGCGTACGGAGGCGCGCTGCACGAGCCGGACGGCCGCGCGGGCCAGGGCCGGGCCGGGCTGGGCGTCTCCGACGCCGGCGATCTGCCCCTCGTACGCCATGATGCCGACGAGCCGGAACCGCGGCCGGGCCAGCACGGCGAGGGCGAGGTCGCGGGCCTGGTGGGGCGCGTACAGCGGCGAGCGGCGCATTCCGAGGTGGAGACGGCCGCCGGCCAGGCGCAGGGAGGCGTCCAGGTCGAGGCAGACGCGCAGCGGCGGACCGTCCGGGCCGACGGCGGCGGCGATGAACTCCAGGTGCTCCACCGAGTCGACCATGAGGGTCACGCGCGCCGCGAGCTGCTCGTCGCCGGCCAGGCGGTGCAGGGCGGGCAGGTCCGCCGTCGGGTAACCGACGAGGACGTCGTCGTGGTCCTCCGCCAGCCACAGCGCCTCGGGGAGGGTGAAGGCCAGGATTCCGGCATAGCCGGGCAGGTCCAGGACGTCGTCGATCAGCCTGCGGCAGCGGAGTGACTTGCTGGCCAGGCGGATCGGTTTGCCGCCGGCGCGGCGGACCATCTGGGCGGCGTTGGTCCGCAGCGCCCCGAGGTCGACGACGGCGAACGGCGGCTGGAGACCGGCCGTGGCGAGCTGGAGGTCCGGGAAGCTCGCGGGCCGGGGCGCCGGGCGCGCGCCTGGGGCCGTGGAGCGGTTCGTGTCCGTGGCGGGGGTGGTACGTCCCATGGCGTATGCCTTTCTCGGGCCGGGGCCGGGACCTGCTCGGGTGGCGCCCACCATGTCTTGGTCGGTTGTCCAGGTCAAGTGTCCGGACCTCTTGACTTGGTCAGCCGTCCAAGTTCAGTCTTCCGGGGACCGCGCGGCCTCGACGAGCGCCGCCGTCGATTCGTCGAATCTGTCGAATCCGTTCATTCCGTCGAGAGGACGTCCGGCATGACCGAGGTGTGGCGCAACTGGTCGGGCAACGAAACGGCCCACCCCGTCCGGGTCCTGCGGCCGGAAAGTACGGCGGAGGTGGTCGCCGCCGTCGAGGGGGCGGCCCGGGACGGGCTGCGGGTCAAGGCGATCGGCTCCGGGCACTCGTTCAGCGGTGCCGCCGTCGCCTCCGGGGTCCAGCTGCGGCCGGACCGCCTGGCCGGTCTGCGCTCCGTGGACGCCGGGAGCGGGCTCGTCACGGTCGACGCCGGGATGCCGCTGTGGAGGCTGGGCCCGCTGCTCGCCTCCCACGGGCTCGCCATGGAGATCATGGGCGACATCGACCGGCAGACCGTCTCCGGGGCGATCTCGACCGGCACGCACGGCTCGGGGCTGCGCTTCGGCGGCATCGCCACCCAGGTCAGGGCGCTGAAGCTGGTCCTCGCCGACGGGTCGGTCGTGCGCTGCTCGGCCGACGAGCGGCCCGAGTTGTTCCGGGCCGCCCGCGTCGGCATCGGGGCACTCGGCGTCGTCACCGAGGTCACGCTCCAGTGCGTCGAGCAGTTCGCCCTGCACGCCCGCGACACGGCGATGCCGATCGCCGAGGTCCTCGACCGGATCGACGAACTCACCAAGGACAACGACCACTTCGAGTTCTTCTGGTTCCCACACAGCGAGACCGCCCTGACCCGGCGCTTCGGCAGACTGCCCGCGACCACGCCCCTGAAGCCGATCGGCTCCCTGTCCCGCCGTATCGACGAGACGGTCAGCGGCCTCGGGTTCGACGCCCTGTGCCGGCTCGGCACCGCGGTCCCGGCGCTGGTGCCGCCGATCGCCCGGTTCGCCGCGCGGGCGATGTCCGCGCGGGAGTTCACGGACCTCTCCCCCCGGGTCTTCGCCTCGCCCCGCGACGTACGGTTCCACGAGGGCGAGTTCGCCATCCCGCGCGAGCACGCCGTCGACGCGCTCCGTGAGCTCAAGCGGTGGATCGACACGACGGGCGAGCGCGTGTCCTTCCCGCTGGAGGTACGGTTCGCAGCCCCCGACGACATCCCGCTGTCCACCGCGTACGGGCGGGAGAGCTGCTACATCGCCTTCCACCAGTACCACCGGATGCCGTACCGCCGTTACTTCGACGCGTGCGAGGAGATCCTCGGCTCCTACGGCGGCCGGCCGCACTGGGGCAAGATGCACACGCTCGACGCCTCGACCCTGCGGTCCCGCTACGAGCGCTTCGACGAGTTCGTCGCCCTGCGCGACGCGCTCGACCCGACCGGGCTCTTCGCGAACCCCTACCTCGACCGCGTCCTGGGGCTCGCCCCCGAGGCCGTACCCGTCGCTCCGGAAGTGTCGTGACCCTTCCCGACGCCGTCCCGGGCCGAGGGCTGCGGCATCCGGCTCACGGGTCGACGTACTCGACGGTCTGCATCATGCCGAGGTCTTCGTGGTGCAGTTGGTGGCAGTGGGCGATGGTGCGGCCGGTGAAGTCCTCGTACGCGACGAGGAAGGTGGCGCTCTCTCCGGGTCTGCCGCCGGCCAGGCCGATGGTGTCGTGCCAGATCGGCGGGTCGAGCCGCTCGCCGTTCCGGTGGGTGAGCAGGACCTGGTTGGTGTGCAGGTGGAAGGGGTGGCCGTGCGCCGGCAGGGTTTCGTCGGTGCGGACCGTCCATCGTTCGACGGTGCCGAGGCGCAGGGTGTGGTTGGTGTGGCCGGGGTCGAACAGGCCGTAGGCGGGGTCGCGGGCGAGGTCGCCGTGGGGGTCGGCCGCGGGGGTCGCGTTCGTCCCCAGGACGCGGAAGGCGTTGGGGAACGCCCCGGGGAAGACGCCCGCGTCGGCGTGGAAGACCACCTCGCGGTCCGCGTCGGGGTTGGCGACGTCCCTCTCGTCGAGGAAGGGCCTGCCCTGCGGCAGCGACGCCGGCAGCTCCATCGGCGGCTCGACGGGTTCTCCCGCGACCTCGACCGTCATCAGCGGGCCGGTCACCGCGGCGGCCCGTAGTTCGTACCGGCCGGGTGCGCCGCCCCTGATCAGGACGTCGGCGCGGTTGCCCATGGCCAGCTCCAGCAGGTTCAGGGCGACGGGCCTCCTGAAGGCGACGCCGTCCTGTGCGATCTGGTGCATCGGCAGGCCGCCGCGCTCGCCGACGAGCCGGAGCCGCAGAACCGTGAACGCGGTCGCGGCGACCAGGCGCCACCGCTGCACCTCGCCGGGACGCAGCCGCAGGGTGGGGTTGACCGTCCCGTTGACGGTGAAGACGGAGGGGACACCGGTCACCCAGCCGCCCGAGGTGAAGGCGGGGACCCTGCCGTCCTTGACCTTGAGTTCGCCGACGCACACGACGAGGTCGGCGGCCGCCCTGATCTCGGGAACCTCGTCGACGTCGCCCTCGACGACGATCACCCCGGCCATGCCGCCGACGATCTGCTCCGCGATGGATCCGTGCAGGTGCGGGTGGTACCAGTAGGTCCCGGCCGGGTGGTCGGCCGGCACGTGGACGGTCGACACGTACCGCGGCTCCGCGGCACCGGCGGCGACCTCGTCGGCGGTGCGTGGCGCGAACTCGCGCAGCACGTTGTCGGCGCACCCGGACGGGGAGACGTGCATCCCGTGGGTGTGCAGGTTGAAGCTGTTCGGGTGGTGCGGCGTGTTGTGGCCGCCGGTGTGGGGCGGGTTGGGCGGAAGGCCGTTGACGTGCGTCAGCCGCAGGGTCTGCCCGGCGCGCACGCGCAGGGTCGGCCCCGGGATCGTCCCGTTGTAGGTGCGGGTGGTGATCCGCCCGTAGCCCGGCACGGAGACGTCCGTGAACCGTACGTCGAGCGTCTCCTCCACCACCGGCGACGCGAAGCCGGGCACCGGACGCGCGGCCGATACAGCGGGCTGCGGAAAGGGCGCCGTCGCAGCGGCCGCCGACTGCCCGGCCAGGGTTCCGCCGGGCGCGGCCGCGAGACCTGCGACGGGGATGGCCTTCAGTAGCGATCGACGGCTGATGCCGCTGCTTTCTCCCATAGCGGGGCAATCTAGATCAACTCGGCCGGGGCGGTCCCGATGGCGCACCGTGAGGCGCTACGGGCCGTCGCATGCGGACGTCGAGCGACCTCGACGGCGCGATCGCGCGCTCAGAGCCCTCGGCGCGCGCGATTCGCGCGTCATGACTCTTGATTCGAGCGTACGAGTCAGGCACTGTGATGGAAACAAGCACAATGCCTGCCGTTCGGGCAGCGGCGAGAGGTGTCTCATGGACGAGATCGATCGGGCCATCCTGCGGGAGCTGCAGGTCGACGGGCGGATCCCCTATGCCGAGCTGGGGCCGAAGGTGGGCTTGTCGCCCTCGGCCGCGAGGCTCCGGCTGCAGCGGATGATCGACGCCAAGGCCGTCCAGGTCGTCGGGGTGACCGATCCGATGACGCAGGGCCAGCAGGCGATGGCGCTGCTCGGTCTGCGGGTCGACGGCGATCCCCGGGCGGTGGCCGATGAGCTGTCCCGGCACGACGAGGTCGTGTACACGGTTCTGACGTCCGGCGGCTTCGACCTGTTCGCGGAGGTCGTGTGCGCCCAGCCGCGCGATCTTCTGGACTTCATCAACGATGTCGTGCGGCCCGTCGAGGGTGTCGCCGCCGTGGAGAACTTCCCCTACTTCGCGATCCACACCCACCGCTTCCTGTGGCACGTCGACTGAGCGCGCCGAAGCCGTCCCAGCCCAGCCCGCCCGTACCAGCCGAGGAACCCCGAATGCCGCACGACGAGCACCGCACCGTCGACTTCTTCACCGAGGACGCCCTTCCCGCACCCCGGGTCGCACCGGCCGACGCCGAGCGCATCGCCGCCCAGCACCTGGGGATCGACGCGCGGGCGGAGGCGTTGGGAAGCCAGCAGGACGCCAACTTCCTGCTGCGCGACGAGAACGGGGCGGCCGCGGCCGTCCTGAAGATCGCCAACCCCGCCTTCGGCACCGTGGAGATCGAAGCCCAGGACGCAGCCGCCGACCTGGTCTCCTCGGCCCACCCGGAACTCCGCATCGCCACCGTCCTGCGGCGTCCGGACGGTTCCCCGCGTCGTGCGGCGGTGGACACCGGGAGCGGGCCGGCCGTCGCGAGGCTGCTGCGGCATCTGCCCGGCGGGACGCTCTCGGGGCCCCGGCACCTCTCCCCCGGCACCGTGGCCGCCATGGGCACGATCGCCGGCAAGGTCAGCACCGCGCTGCGGGACTTCCGGCACCCGGGCCTCGATCGTGTGCTCCAGTGGGATCCGCGCTACGCCGACCGCGTCGTCGCCAGGCTCGCCGGGCACGTCGGAGAGCCCGACCGGCGCGCCGCCGTCCACGCCGCGACCGCCGAGGCCTGGGCACACGTCGAGCGGCTCGCCGACGCGCTGCCCTCGCAGGCCGTGCACCTGGATCTCACCGACGACAACCTGATCCGCCGTCCCGACAGCCGTCCTCCCCTGCCGGACGGCGTCATCGACTTCGGTGACGTGACGACCAGCTGGGCGGTCGGCGAGCTCGCCGTGTCGATCTCCTCGATGCTGCACCACGACGGGGTCGAGCCCCACCACGTCCTGCCGGCCGTCCGCGCCTTCCACGCCGTCCGGCCGCTCTCCCCGGAGGAGGCGGAGGCGCTGTGGCCGCTCGTGGTCCTGCGCGCCGCCTGCCTGGTCGTCAGCGGGCGCCACCAGACCGCCGTCGACGAGGACAACGCCTACGCCGAGGCGGCGCTCGACCGCGAGTGGCGCATATTCGAGCAGGCCACCCACCTGCCCCTTGCGGTCATGACCCGCCTCGTCGGGGACGCGATCGGCCTGGCGGACAAGCCTGCTCGGGCCGATTCGCCGCTGCGCCCTCTGTTGCGGGACCTGCCCGCCGACGACATCGCCGTCGTCGACCTGTCCACCGACGCCGACGCCATGGACGACGGAACCTGGAGCGACGCCGATGCCGAGGCCCGGCTTGCGGCCGCCGCGCTCACGGACGGTGCGGCCGCGGTCGCCACGCGGTACGCCCAGGCGCGACTGAGCCAGGCACCGGCGCTGTCAGGCGTCTCTCCCGCCACGGTGCCCACAGGGATCGACCTGTGGCTCGGTCGCGCCGCCGTGGTGCAGGCTCCCGCCGCGGGAAAGGTCCTTGCCGCCGCTCCGGGCCGTGTCGAGATGACGTACGGTCCCCAGGTACTGGAACTGTCCTTCCCCCGCTCGATCGACCCGGTCGTCGGCCAGGGTGCGACGGTCCAGGCGAGCGCGGACCTCGTCCACCTCCCCGCCGGAACCTCCGTCCGCGTCGCGCTGCGCGCTGCCGACAGCCCTGACGTCCCTCCCCTGGTCCGCCCCGAGTACGCCTCCGGCTGGCTCGCGCTCACCGCCGACCCCGCCCCGCTCCTCGGACTCCCGGCCGTCGAGCGTGCCGCACGCGCGGACCTGCTGGATCGACGCGACGCCGTCTTCGCGACCGTCCAGGGGCACTACTACGCCGACCCGCCCCGTATCGAGCGGGGTTGGCGCCATCACCTGCTGTCCACCGACGGCCGCGCGTACCTCGACATCGTCAACAACGTCACTCCGCTGGGCCACTCCCATCCCCGGGTCGAGCAGGCCGTCTCCCGTCAGCTGCGACGGCTCAACACCAACTCGCGCTTCCACTACGCCTCGGTGGTGGAGTTCACCGAACGTCTCGCCGCCCTCCTCCCGGAGCCCCTGGACACCGTCTTCCTGGTCAACTCCGGTTCCGAGGCGGTGGATCTGGGTCTCCGGCTGGCCATCGGCGCCTCCGGAAACGACGACGTCGTCGCGCTGCGCGAGGCGTACCACGGCTGGACGTACGCCTCCGACGCGGTCTCCACCTCGCTCCAGGACAACCCGAACGCCCTCGCCACCCGACCGAGCTGGGTCCACACCGTGGACTCGCCCAACTCCTACCGCGGCCGGCACCGCGGGAGCGACGCCGTGCGCTACGGGCCCGAGGCCGTCGCGGTGATCGACGAGCTGGCCGCCGCCGGCCGCCCGGCGGGGGCGTTCGTCGGCGAGACGTTCTACGGCAACGCCGGAGGGGTCGCGCTCCCCGACGGCTATCTCGCCCAGGTGTACGCTGCGGTCCGCCGTCACGGCGGACTGGCCGTCGCCGACGAGGTCCAGGTCGGATACGGCCGCCTGGGGCACTGGTTCTGGGGCTTCGAGCAGCAGGGGGTCGTCCCCGACATCGTGTGCGTGGCCAAGGCGATGGGCAACGGGCACCCCCTGGGCGCCGTCATCACGTCGAGGTCGGTCGCGGAACGGTACCGGGAGCAGGGCTACTTCTTCTCCTCCACCGGCGGCAGCCCGGTCTCCAGCACGGTGGGTCTCACCGTCCTGGACGCCCTGCGCGACGAGGACCTCCAGGGCAACGCGGTGCGCGTCGGCGGCCATCTGAAGCGCCGGATGGAGGCACTGGCCGACCGGTACGACATCATCGGCGCCGTCCACGGCTCGGGCCTGTACCTCGGCCTCGAACTCGTCAGGGACCAGGTCACCCTGGAACCCGCCACGGAGGAGACCGCCGAACTCTGCGACCGCATGCTCGACCTCGGCGTGATCGTCCAGCCCACCGGAGACCATCTCAACATCCTCAAGATCAAGCCGCCGTTGTGCATCGACACCGCCGCGGCCGACTTCTTCACCGCCATGCTCGACCTGGCCCTCACCCAACTCGGGCATGGCCGTACGCGGTGACGCCTCCGTCGCACCTGTGCGGGCTGCACTGACGCCCGGCACCCGTACAAGAGAAATGGGCGGGGAAATGTGTTCGGCTGTCACACTCGGCCTCCGTCAAGGCTGGCTGTCCCGCCCATGTCCATGCCGGTGAGCCGTCTCGCATGATGCACGCCACACCGGCGGCGCGAGCCGCGCATGCCGCCGGTGTGCCCCCATCCCCCCTCGGAAGGCATGCGTCATGGGACAGCCGTACCCTCCCCACCCTCCGTTCCGCCCCGTACGGGGCCGTGTGTTCGGCGGCATCCGCCGTTGGCTCACGGCCGCGGCGGGAGCCCTCGCCCTGACCGGAAGTCTGGTGGCCGTGAGCCCCCAGGCGGCGGCCGCCGGGCTGACCCAGGTCACCGGCTTCGGCTCCAACCCGGGCAACCTGTCCATGCACACGTACGTGCCGGACGGACTCGGCACCGGTGCTCCGCTCGTCGTGGCCCTGCACGGCTGCACGCAGAGCGCGAGCGACTACTACGCCCATTCCGGCTGGCCGAAGTTCGCCGACGCGTACAAGTTCGCCCTCGTCTTCCCCCAGACGACCAGCGCGAACAACGCCAACTCCTGCTTCAACTGGTTCGATTCGGGTGACAGCACGCGCGGTCAGGGCGAGGCGCTGTCGATCAGACAGATGGTCGACACGGCCGTCGCGCGCTACGGCAGCGACACCCGGCGGGTGTACATCACCGGCCTGTCCGCGGGTGCCGGCATGACCGCGAACATGCTCGCCGCCTACCCCGACGTCTTCGCCGGCGGCTCCATCGACTCCGGGCTGCCCGCGTACTGCGCGACCAGCGTGTCCGCCGCGTACACCTGCATGTACAGCCCGCCGAACAGGACACCCGCGCAGTGGGGCGACCTCGTGCGCTCCGCCGCACCCTCCGGCACCACCTCCTGGCCCCGCGTGGCGATCTGGCAGGGCACATCGGACACCACCGTCGCACCGGCCAACGCCACCGAGCTGCGCGACCAGTGGACGAACGTGTGGGGCATCGGCCAGACGCCCTCCCGCACCGAGAGCCTCTCCGGCGGCACCACGCTGAGCCAGTACGACGACGCCTCCGGCAGGCCCGCCGTGTCGGTCTACTCGATCTCCGGCATGGCCCACGGCCTGGCGGTCGACCCTGGCAGCGGCCCCGACCAGTGCGGCACCACCGGCACCTACTACCTCGACACCGTCTGCTCCAGCTACCACACCGCCCGCTTCTGGGGGCTCGACGGCGGCGACGGCGGCGGGCAGAACCCGGGCACCCTGCCCGCGCCCGCGGGTCTGACGGTCGGCGGGACCACCGACAGTACGGTCTCCCTGAGCTGGAACCCCGTCGACGGAGCCTCCTCCTACACCGTCTACCGCGGCGGTACGAAGGTGGGCACCGCCACGTCGACCGCCTACACCGACACAGGGCTGGCCACCGGCACCGCGTACGCCTACACGGTGTCCGCCGTGGACGCGGCCGGGGCGGTGGGGACCCCCTCCTCCTCGGTGACCGCGACCACCACCGGCTACACCCCCACCTGCTACACGGCCGACAACTACCAGCACACGACCGCCGGGCGTGCCTACCAGAGCGGCGGATACACCTACGCCGCAGGCTCCGGCCAGGCCATGGGGCTGTACAACACGTTCACCACCCACACGCTCAAGCAGACGGCACCCGGGTACTACGTCCTCGCGGACTCCGGCTGCTCGGTCTGAACCGGCCCGCGGAATCCCTTCGTCGCCGTCAGGAGCGCCGGTCGTGCGGTGGGTCAGCCGGCGCGGGTGAGGCGGATGCCCGTGATCAGGTCCGGACGGATGCGGACGACCTGTTCCATGTGCTGGTCGGTCCAGGGATGGAGCACCGCCTTGTAACGGGCCGCTTCCTGCGGATCGGTGACCAGTCGGCAGTAGCCGGTCACCACGACGCTCCAGCCGAGGCGTGTGTGGAGGTCGATGTCGTCGGCCTCGTACGCGACGACCACACCGTGCGCGCCGGCCTCCTCCGCGCGCGTCGTGAGGGCGGCGTCCTCATGGGTACGGATGACGATGTCGCCCGCGTCCACGATGTGGTGGACGGGGCGGATCGCGGGAAGTGCGTGCCGGGTGAAGACGATCCGGCCGAGCGGGGTCCCGGAGAGGAGCCGCAGCGCCTCCTCGGGGCCCAGTTCGACCAGGCGTCGCCGCGGGTCCGCCTCGGGTCCGACCCACGGGTCCCTCACGTCGTGGACTGACTCGTCGTGCACGGTGCCTTCCCGGGGTTCGGTGGTGTCGCGCGCCGCCGGCGCGGTGCGGGGCCGTCGGCCCCGACGCTCCTCAGTAGAGGGCACACGGCCGGGGCCCGGAAGGGCCGTTCGGCCCCTGTCGGCCCCGTGACCGGGCCCGGTTCACTGAGCCCGTGCCGGAACGGCCGACGAGCGCCCGGAGGGCGAGGAGGCGAGGGGATGGATGATCGCGGCGGTGGGACATGCCGACCTGTCCGTGGACACGCTGAGGGCCGTGGAGCGTGAGCTACGCGCGCGCATGGAGCGGCTCGGCGATCCGGCGCCCGGTCTGGTCCGGGCGGGCTCCGGCCTTTCGGCGGCGTTCGGTCGTGCGGTGCGTGCGTCGGGCAGGCCGCTCGTCGTCCTCCTGCCCGCGCAGGGGGCGGTGCCCGCGCCGATGCCGCCGAACGACCTGGGGCCGGCCCGGGAGGTGACCGCGCTCGCGGAGGAGGTGCGCCTGCTGGCCTACGACCCGAACGACCGCGACGCCTGCGTGCGGGCCGACGAGGCGCTGGTCGCCCAGTGCGGACGGCTCCTGGCCGTCTGGGACGGCTCGCCGACCGACGGCCGTGACGCGACGGCCCACATGGTCGCGTTCGCGCGGGCCCGGGGAGTGGCGGTGGAGGTCGTGTGGCCGGTGGGGGCCGCCCGCCGGCCGGTCAAGGCTTCGGCCCCCTCCCCGGTCCGGCCCTCGACGAGGGGAAGCCGGGATGACCAGCGTTCTGCCTGAGCGCGTCGCCGCCTCCCCGGCGACCGCACCGGCCGACCGCACGGCCGGGGCCACCCGAGGATTCGCATGGCTTCTGGTGATCACCGGAGCGCTCGGCGTCCTCGCCTCCTTCGTGATCACGCTCGACAAGTACCTCCTCCTGGAGAACCCGGCGTTCGCGCCGTCCTGCAACCTCAGCCCGGTTCTCTCCTGCACCGACGTGATGCGCAGCGAGCAGGCTTCGGTGTTCGGGTTCCCCAACCCGATGCTCGGCCTCGCCGCGTACGGCGTCGTCGTCGCGATCGGTGCCGGCTCGCTCGCCGGGGCCCGCCACCACCGCTGGTTCTGGCTCGGGCTCCAGCTCGGGACCCTGCTCGGCGCGGGCTTCTGCATGTGGCTGATGACGCAGGCGCTCTACGAGATCGGTGCCCTGTGTCTGTGGTGCTGCCTGGCCTGGGCGGCGACGATCGTCCTGTTCTGGTACACGACGGTGCACAACCTCAGGCACGGGGTCCTGCGCGCGCCCGGGTATGTGGTGGCCGGCGTGGCGGAGTTCCACTGGGTCGTGCCGGTCGTCTGGTGCGGCAGCGTGCTGTTGCTGATCGCGACCCGCTTCTGGGACTACTGGCAGCGTCTGCTGTGACGCGGCGATTCACGGGCGTACGGGACGGCCTGCAGCGGCCCGGGGGTGCCGACCGGGGGCCTGGGGGACGGCCTGGCCGCTCCGGGTTCGGCACCCCGGGTCGCGGAGGTGAGTCGATCACGGGGACGGGACGGCCGGATAGGGCCGTTCGGCCCTGCCGGACCAGGGCCGTTGGACCCGCGGGGGCCGGTGCCATACTGACGCTCGTTTCGCAGGTGGCCGGGCATCGGCCCGGCCGCAACCGCCACTGTCGTGGTGGCCGTGCCGCCGCCGTCGTGGCGGCCTTGTCGCCCTCGTCCAGGAGTACTCGGTGAAGCCCCGCCCCTCTTGTCCGCTCCCCCTCACGGCTCCCGTCGGCCGCCCGCTCGACGCGGCGGCAGCGTCCCTCATGGACGCGGTCGCGTGCCCTGCCGGTGGGGGTACGACGTGCTGACCACCGATCACCCCGCCGCCACGGCCGCACCGGTGCGGGTCTTCCTTCTCGACGACCACGAGGTCGTCCGCCGGGGCGTGCGCGATCTCCTGGAGGCCGAGGACGACATCGTGGTCGTCGGCGAGGCCGCCGACGCCCGTGAGGCGCTCGCCCGGATACCCGCGGCGCGACCTGATGTCGCCGTGCTCGACGTACGGCTCGGCAGCGCGACCGGCGGCGACCACGAGGGCGTCGAGGTGTGCCGTGAACTCCGTGCGGACCTGCCGGATCTGGCCTGTCTGATGCTGACGTCGTTCGACGACGACGAGGCCCTGTTCGATGCCATCATGGCCGGCGCGGCCGGGTACGTGCTCAAGCAGATCGGCGGCTCCGACCTGGTCGCCGCCATCCGTACGGTGGCGACGGGCAGGTCTCTGCTCGACCCGAGGATGACGAGCCGGGTCATGGCGCGGCTTCGGAGCCCGGAGCCCGCGCCCGAGACGGCCGCGCCCGGTGAACTCGACCGGCTGTCGCCGCGCGAGCTGGAGATCCTCGACCTGATCGGCCTGGGTCTCACGAACCGGCAGATCGGCGAACGGCTGTTCCTCGCCGAGAAGACGGTGAAGAACCGGGTGTCGTCGATCCTCGGCAAGCTGGGCGTGGGGCGGCGGATCCAGGCGGCGATGATCGCCGAACGGCTCAGGGAGCCGCAGGGGAACCATCCGTGACGCGGAGCCCGTATGCCGCCCGGCGCCTCTCAGTCGGTCGGCAGCGGTGCGCTCCAGGTGACCCGCAGGCCGCCGCCCCCGGGCTCCTCCAGGCTGAGGGTCCCGTGGCACTGCGTCGCGCGTGAGCGCATGTTGCGGAGTCCGCCCGTAGGGGCGGCCTGGCCCAGCCCGATGCCGTCGTCCGTGACCGTGAGCACGAGACGATCGGCCGGATCCGGCACCGAGAGCACCACGTCGGCCCGATGCGCCCGGGCGTGCCGGGCCGTGTTGCTCAGGGCCTCCGCCGTCACCGCCAGGACGTGCTCGGCCAGCGCCTCGGGGACGCCCGTGTCGACCGGGCCCAGGATGCGCAGCGACGGGGTGAACCCGAGGTGCTGCGCGGCCAGTTGGACCGTCTCCGCCATGCGTCGCCGCAGAGCGGGCCCGCTGCGGTCGTCGCCCGGCGTGCGCAGCTGGAGGATCGTCGAGCGGATGATCTGGATCGTGGTGTCGAGGTCGTCCACGGCACGGGCGACCCGCTCCGCGGCTCCGGGATGCTCGATGACGCGGGTCGCGCTCTGGAGCGTCATCCCCGTGGCGAACAGCCGCTGGATCGCGACGTCGTGGAGGTCGCGGGCGATGCGGTCGCGGTCGTGGAGCACGGCGAGTTCCTCGGACTCGGCGCGGCGCCGGGCGAGTTCGAGGGCGATCGCGGCCTGATCGGCGAAGCCGCTGATCAGCATGGTCTCGGCCGTGTCGAAGGCCGGCCGCCCGGCCTTGCGGCTCAGCCGCAGGGCCCCGCACACGGCATCGTCGACGGGGAGCGGAACGGCCACCACGGGGCCGTGCTCGTCCCCGGTCGTCCCGTCGAGCGCGAGCGCCCGGGGGTCGGCGCGCACGTCCGCGCTGACGACCGGTCCGCGCGTGCGCGCCGCGAGGCCGACGAGCGAACCGTACGCCGGGAGAACGGCTCCGCGGACGGCTTCGGCGCTGTCGCCGTGCGCCACTCGCACGATCAGATCGCCGGTGAAGGCGGAGCCGGCCGGTACCGGTCCGGTGGACGCCGTCGCACTGTCCGGCCCCGCGCCGGCGGGTGTTGAGGGTACGGCGCCCGCCGGTACCGGGTCCGTCGGTCCCGAGTCCGTCCGTACCGCATGGGTCGGCTTGGAGGGCAGGAGCACGGCGGCGAGGTCGGCGTCGGCGACCTCCATGGCCCGCCGGGCGATCAGGCGCAGCACCTCGTCGGTGTCGGTGCCCGCGAGGAGGGTCCGGGTGATCTCGCCCAGCGCCTCCAGACGGTGCTCCCGGCGACGGCTGTCGTGGTACAGGCGGGCGTTGTCGACGGCGACGCCCGCCGCCATCGACAGCGTCGTCAGCACCGCCTCGTCGTCGGCGTCGAACGCGCCGCCGCCCCGCTTCTCGGTCAGGTAGATGTTGCCGAAGACCTCGTCGCGCACCCGGATCGGCGCTCCCAGGAAGGTGCGCATCGGCGGGTGGTGGGCGGGGAAGCCGAAGCTGCTGGGGTGCCGGGTGAGGTCGGTGAGCCGCAGCGGGGTGGGATTGCCGATGAGCTCGCCGAGGATGCCGTGGCCGCACGGCGCCGGACCGATCCGCGCCACCAGCTCGTCGGCCATGCCCACGGGCAGGAACTGGGACAGCTTCTGCCGGTCGTCGATGACGCCGAGCGCCCCGTACTCGGCGTCGGTGAGGCTGACGGCGGCCTCCACGATGCTCCGCAGGACCTGCGGGAGTTCGAGGTCGCGGCCGAGGTCCATCACCGCGGTGAGCAGTCCGTGCATCCGGTCGGGGACGTCGATGCGAGGCCAGGGCGGGCGCGCGTGGGTCGCTGTGTCGGGCATGCGTGGTGATCGGCTCTCGTCGTCGTTCGGGTCTTGCTCGGGTCCTGTCCTCCGCGGCTCGCGCCGGGACGGCTTCCCGCCGTGCAGCGTACGCGTGGTGCGCGCGGCGGGGTGAGGGCCGTTCGGCCCTGCCTCACGGAACGCCGAAGGACTGTTCGACCCTATCGGGCCCCGGGTGCCCTCCGCCGATCATGTGGCGGCGGCCGGGAAGCGCCCGAGGCAGCCCCCGTTCGAGGACGCTTCCCGGCCCGTTGGCACTGCACGTGGAATTGGAGGTCGTCGTCCGGTGGACGAGGCACGCAGCATTCAGATGAAGGCCGGGGAGACACGTCTCCCGGAGCCCGCCGAGGGCCCCGCGCGGCCGGTCCGGCCCTCGTGGGTGGGGTGGCTGACGACCACCGACCACAAGCAGATCGGCACGCTCTACCTCTGCTCGGCTCTGTTCTTCTTCGTCATCGGGGGTGTCATGGCCCTGATGATGCGCGCGGAGCTGGCGCGCCCCGGCACGCAGATCATGTCGAACGAGCAGTTCAACCAGGCGTTCACCATGCACGGCTCGATCATGCTGCTGCTCTTCGCCATGCCGCTCTTCACCGGCTTCGCGAACTGGATCATGCCGCTGCAGATCGGCGCACCGGACGTCGCCTTCCCCCGCCTGAACATGCTGGCCTACTGGCTCTACCTCTTCGGCTCGCTGATAGCCGCCGGCGGCTTCCTCACCCCCGGCGGGGCCGCGGACTTCGGCTGGTTCCTCTACGCGCCGCTCTCCGACGCCGTCCACTCGCCCGGCCTCGGTGCCGACCTGTGGATCATGGGCGTCGCCCTCTCCGGCTTCGGATCCATCGCGGGCGCGGTCAACTTCATCACCACGATCATCTGCATGCGCGCTCCGGGCATGACGATGTTCCGCATGCCGATCTTCACCTGGAACGTGCTGCTCACGTCCTTGCTGGTGCTGATGGTCTTCCCGGTCCTCGCCGCGGCGCTCTTCGCCCTCGAATGCGACCGGAAGTTCGGCTCGCACGTCTTCGACGCGGCGAACGGCGGAGCACTGCTCTGGCAACACCTCTTCTGGTTCTTCGGACACCCAGAGGTCTACATCCTGGCCCTGCCGTTCTTCGGCATCATCTCCGAGGTCGTCCCGGTCTTCAGCCGCAAGCCGATGTTCGGCTACATCGGTCTGGTGGCCGCGACCATCGCGATCGCCGGCCTGTCCGTGACCGTGTGGGCGCACCACATGTACGTCACCGGTGGCGTGCTCCTCCCGTTCTTCTCCTTCATGACGTTCCTCATCGCCGTACCGACCGGCGTGAAGTTCTTCAACTGGATCGGGACGATGTGGAAGGGCTCGCTGTCCTTCGAGACCCCGATGCTCTGGGCGACCGGCTTCCTCATGACCTTCACCTTCGGCGGTCTGACCGGCGTCATCCTGGCCTCGCCCCCGATGGACTTCCACGTCTCCGACTCGTACTTCGTCGTCGCGCACTTCCACTACACGCTGTTCGGCACGGTCGTGTACGCGATGTTCGCCGGCTTCCACTTCTGGTGGCCGAAGTTCACCGGCAAGATGCTCGACGAACGGCTCGGCAAGATCACGTTCTGGACCCTCACGGTGGGCTTCCACGCCACCTTCCTCGTCCAGCACTGGCTCGGTGCCGAGGGAATGCCCCGCCGGTACGCCGACTACCTGGACGCCGACGGCTTCACCGCCCTCAACACCGTGTCCACCATCGGCTCCTTCCTCCTCGGCCTGTCCTTCCTGCCGTTCTTCTACAACGTCTGGAAGACCGGCCGGTACGGAAAGCGGGTCGAGGTCGACGACCCGTGGGGGTACGGCCGTTCGCTCGAGTGGGCGACGTCCTGCCCGCCGCCGCGGCACAACTTCCTCACCCTGCCGAAGATCCGCTCCGAGTCCCCCGCGTTCGACCTGCACCATCCGGAGATCGCCGCCCTCGACCGACTGGAGAACAAGCCGGACGAGGCGGTGAGCCACCGGTGACCCCGGCCGTGCTCGCCCTGGGCATCGGTGCCGTGACCGCCTCCGGCTGCGTCTGGTACGTACCCGCGCTCGTCGACCTGCGCGCGGGCGCCGACCGCCCCGCCTCCCGCCGCCTGGCGGCGACGGCGTGCGTCACCGGCTGGGCCACGGCCGGTGTGACGGCCCTGCTGCTCCTCATGGGAGTTCAGGCCCCGCTCCTCCTGGCCGGGGCGGCCGCCGGTGCCACCGCGAGCGCCACGGTGCGCGCGTGCGCGGTGGTACGACGCCACCGCGAGGTACGGGAGGACGCGACCTGCTGGGCGGCCCTGGACCTGGGGAGGAGCAGGGACCGGGACTGATCGCGGCGTCGTTCGGCTCGACACCCGCTCCCGTACGAGGCGGGGGCGGGGAGCGCCAGGGCCGAACGGCCCTGCCTGATGGGGCCGGACGGCGGAGGGACCGCGGTGCGAAACTGACGTGCCTTCGGCCGGGGCGGTGACACGGTACACACGGCAGGGAAAGAGCCAGCACTTGAGCACCCTCACAAGCGACGCGTACGACGAGTACCACGCGCTCCTCGCGCGCCAGGACGCGATGCGGCTGCGTCAGCGGCTGCTGCAGCCGGCGGGAAGCGTCCGGCCGGCGGAGTCCGGGCACTCGTACGACGGAGTCGGCGACCAGGAGACGATCAGGCGGTATCTGCCGCTGGTGACCCCGTTCAGCGAGCTCATCGATCACCTCTACCAGGCGATGTTCGAGCAGCACCCGTACCTGCGGGGGCTGTTCCCCGACTCGATGGAGTTCCAGCGGGCCCATCTGGAACGCGCCTTCTGGTACCTGATCGAGAACCTGGACCGGCCGGACGAGGTGGCCGACTTCTGCTTCCGTCTGGGCCGCGACCACCGCAAGCTGGGGGTACGCCCCGTGCACTACGAGGTGTTCGAGTCCTCGCTCGTCTCCGCCCTGCGCCGCAGCGCGGGCGAGTGGTGGGCCGAGGAGCTGGAGCGGGCCTGGGTGCGGATGGTGCGGTTCGCGGTCGCGGCCATGGTCGACGGCGCGCACGAGGCGCTGGCCGAGCCCGCCTCCTGGAACGCGACGGTGACGGAACACCGGCTGTGCGGTCCCGGAGTCGCCGTCCTCCGGGTCCGCACCGCGGAACCCTTCCCGTACCGGGCCGGACAGTACGCCCGGCTGGAGTCCCCGCTGCTGCCGCACGCCTGGCGGCCGTACAGCGTCGCCTGCGCGCCCCGGTCGGACGGGGAGCTGGAGTTCCACGTCCGCCGAACGGGCCCGGACGGGGTGAGCGACGCGTTGGTGGCACGCACCCGCGTGGGCGATCAGCTGCGCCTCGGGCCGGCGCAGGGAACGATGACGCTCGACGACGCCCCGCCGGGGGACGTACTGATCGTCGCGGGCGGGACCGGATGGGCCACCGCCAAGGCGCTCCTGGACGACCTGGCCGCGCGCCGGCCGCGCGACCGGCGCACGCACGTGTTCCTCGGCTCCCGCACCCTGGACGACCTGTACGACACGGCCGCCCTCTCCGAGCTGGAGTCCCGCCACTCCTGGCTGCGCGTCACCCCGGTGATCGGTGAGGGCCCCGGGTCCACCGAGGACGGCTCGCTCGCCGAGGCCCTGGCCCGTCACGGCGACTGGTCCGGACACGTCGCCTACGTGAGCGGCCCGCCCGCCATGGTCTCCACCGTCGCACGGCACCTCGCCGCGACGGGCCTGGCCTCGGACCGCGTACGCCACGATCCGCTCGACGTCACGCCGTCCCACCCGGGGCCGTCCCGCACTGAGCACCGGCTGAAGCCCCACGCCTTGCGGACGGCCTTCTCGGTGGCGTGATGATCCACCGCATAGGGTGACCCTGCGCCCGGGGGCCGTACGAGGGCTTCCGGCGGAGAGAAACGAGACTGCGATGAGCGAACCGACGAAGCCCGAGATCGTCCTTCCGGAGGGCGACGCTCCCACCGAGCTGACCATCCGCGACCTCGTCGTCGGGGACGGGCCCGAGGCGAAGCCGGGCAACGTGGTCCAGGTTCACTACGTCGGAGTCACCTTCGAGTCCGGCAAGGAGTTCGACGCCTCCTGGGACCGGGGCCAGCCGTTCAAGTTCGCCGTGGGCGGTGGCAGGGTCATCAAGGGCTGGGACCGCGGGATCAGGGGTATGAAGGTCGGCGGCCGGCGCGAGATCGTCGTTCCCCCGCGCCTCGGCTACGGCAACCAGTCGCCCACTCCGCTGATCCCGGCGGGCTCGACGCTCTTCTTCGTGGTGGACCTGCTCTCCGTCGCCGTCTGAGGACGGCCGCGGGCGAGGGAGGGCGTCGTGATCGACAGACAGCTGCGTGTGGTGCTGGCCGAGGACTCCGTGATCCTGCGCGACGGCATGGTCGAGTTGCTCGGCTCCCGGGGCTGCCGGGTGGTGGCCACCGCCGGGACGGCCCCCGAACTGGTCGCCTCGGTCGACGAGCACCGGCCCGACGTGGCCGTGGTGGACATCCGTATGCCCCCCACGCACACCGACGAGGGCATCCGCGCCGCCGTCGAGATCCGGGCGCGGACGCCCGAGGTCGGCATCCTGGTCTTCTCCCAGCACATCGAGACCGTCTGGGCCTCCCGGCTGCTCGCGGACGGAGCGGCGGGCGTCGGGTATCTGCTGAAGGAGCGCGTCGCCCGCACCGACGAGTTCGTGGAGGCGCTGCACAGGGTCGCCGACGGGGGCACGGCGCTCGACCCCGAGGTGGTCACCGGGCTGATGCGGGGCGGGCGGCGCGGCCGGGTGGAGACGCTGACGGCGCGCGAGCGCGAGGTGCTGGAGCTGATGGCCCAGGGCCGTTCCAACCGCGCCATCGCCGCGTCGCTGGTGGTGTCGGAGCGGGCCGTGGAGAAGCATGTCGCCGCCGTCTTCCTGAAGTTCGGCCTGCGGGCGACGGACACCGACAACCGGCGCGTGAAGGCCGTCCTGGCGTACCTGGCCGAGAGCACCGGCTGAGCAACGCTCACAGACGCGACGGCAGTTCGGCGGTGACCGTGGTGGGACCGCCGGGCGGACTGTCGACGGTCAGGACGCCGTCCACCGCCGCCAGCCGCTCGGCCAGACCGGTCAGGCCGGTCCCGACACCGGGCGCCGCACCACCGCGCCCGTCGTCGCGCACGGTGAGCCGGACCCGCCCGCCGACGGCGCTCGCCCCCAGCTCCGCCGAACGCGCACCGCTGTGTCTGGCGACGTTGGTGAGCAGTTCGGCGGCGCAGAAGTAGACGGCGCTCTCGACCGCCGGTTCCGGACGTTCCCGCAGGTCGAGGTGGACGGAGACCGGCACAGGCGAGGTGGCCGTCAGGCCGGGCAGCGCCTGGGCGAGGCCCCCGTCGAGCGCGACCGGCCGGATGCCCCGGGTGAGCCCGCGCAGTTCGGTGATGGTGTCGTCGGTCTGGCCGCGGGCACGCTCCACCAGGCCGCGCGTCCGCGCCAGGTCCGGGCCTTCGGCGGTGGCGAGCGCGTCGTCGGCCAACGAGAGGGTGATGGCCAGGGCGACGAGACGGGCCTGGGTCCCGTCGTGCAGGTCGCGCTCCAGGCGGTGCAGCCGGTCGGTGTTCTCCGCGAGCAGCACGGCGCGGGCCGCCTCCAGCTTCCTGACCCGCTGCTGTGCCGGGGCGGGGCCGAGCAGCAGTCCGGCGAGCCGCCGGTTCGCGCTGCTCAGTGCCCTGATCGCGCCGGGTACTGCGACGAGCAGCAGAAGCCCCAGTGGTACGGAGACGGCGTCCGCCCAGCCGAACGGCCGCGGCTCCGGCTCCAGGAGCCGGGCCCAGAGCGGGAATCCGATCAGCCAGCCGCAGCCGAGGGGCAGCGCCACCGCCGCGACGAACCCCAGGACGCCGAGCGGCAGCCGCAGGACCAGGTAGAGGAGGGTCCGCCAGCCGACCGGGTCGGTCAGTACGGCACGGCCGCGGGCGACCGAGCCGGTGGGGCGGGGCAGCGCGGCCGGCGCCTCGACCTGCTCCCCGAGCAGTCTGCCGACGAGCCGTCGGTGCAGCGAGCCGAGACCACGCGCGCCCAGTAGAGCGGCGACCACGAAGGGCAGGCCCAGCACCGTCAGCGACAGCAGTACGCCCGTGTACAGGACGGCGATCGCGTACACGCCGCAGAGCAGCGCGAGGGGCAGCCCGAGGACGGCGAAGAGCCATTCACCGGCCTGTACGGAGAGCCGTTCGCCGCCTCGTACGGAAGACCGTGCACCGCCCCGTACGGGGAGCCCTTCCTCGGCCGCCGCGGAGAGCCGTTCGCGGTCCCCGGCAGAGAGCCGGGACTGCTGCTCGGCCGCCGTCCCCGCGCGGGCCCCGTCCTCCCCCGCGTCGCCGGGGGCGGACCTCCCGCCGTGCTCAGTCACCGCCACCACCCACCTGTTCCGCCGCCGGGCCGCGGACCGCCCGCATCCCGGTGACCAGGATGACGGGGACCGTCAGCGCCGCCGCGCCCGCCGCGATCCACCCGCAGGCGGCCATCGGGACGGTCGGTGCCGCCGAGCCCGTCACCGCCGTGCTGAACGCGGCGGACGCGGCCCCCGCGACCGTGGCGCCGAGCAGCACTCCCACCACCGTGGTCAGCACCGCCTCCACGGTCAGCATGCGCAGCAGTTGCGACGAGGTCGCGCCGACCAGGCGCAGCATGGCGAACTCGCGGCGCCGGCCGGCGGTCACGGCGACCAGGGTGTTGACCGTGGAGACGGCCGCGAAGGAGACCAGCAACGCCAGCTCGCTCTGGCGCAACCAGACGTCGGTGGCCGAGGTGACGCCGGTCGCCGTCGTGCCCGGAGCGTTTCCGGCGGTACTTGTCATGATCGACATGGTGCCCGACAGGCCCACGAGCAGCGCGACGGGCACCACGGCGGACGAGAGCCTCCGCGCGTACCCGCGCAGGTTGGCATCGGCCAGCCACCCCGTACGGGGCGCGAGGAGCCGGACCGGCGCGCCCGACACGGCCGCCAGGAGGCGCGCCGCGAGCGGCCCGAGCAGGGCGACCGCGACCAGCAGCACCAGCGAACCGAGCAGTGCCGCCTGCCCCGCCTTGTCCGCCTGTTCCACCGGCCGCGTCGCCGCGAGCCGCAGCAGCATGGCGCCGCCCGCGAGCGCGGCGACGCCGGCGAGCAGGCGTGGCACCCCGGTGCGGCCGTGCTCGGTCGCGCTCGCGGTGAGGGCGGCCGCGGGTGCGATCCGGGAGATCCGCCGGGCGGCGACGGCCGAGGCGGCCAGGCCGACGGCGAGGGCGGCGGCGAGGGCCACCAGGAGGGGCAGGAGGGTCTCCGGCACGCGCAGGCCCGGCGCGGCCATGCCCCGTCGCTGGAGCTCGGCGAGGAAACGGCCGGCCGCAACCCTGCCGACGGCCCACGCCGGTGCGGTGACCACCAGCGTCGTGGCGACGACCTGGACGCGGACCAGGCGCCGCGTCTGGCGGGGTGTCGCCGCGATGGTGCGCAGCAGGGCGAGTTCGCGGTGCTGCTGCCGGAGGGCGAAGCCGAGCGCGTTCACCACGACGAAGAAGGCGACCAGGACGGCGATCTCTCCGAACGCGCCCGCGATCACCATCAGTCCGGGCCCTGCGTCCGCCTTTTGCATGTCGTCGCCGGTGAGCTCGGCGGCGAACAGCAGGCCGAACATCGTGACGGTGGTGATGGCCAGGAAGAGCGCGACGGCGAGACCGGCGAAGGAGGTCGGACGGCGGCACAGCGGCCCGAGGGCGAGCGTGATCACCGGGCTCACCCGCCCAGCCGGCTCAGGCGTTCGCCCACCTGGGCGGCGGAGGGTCGGTCGAGCTCGTCGACCAGCACGCCGTCGGCGAGCAGGAGCACCCGGTCCGCGTATCCGGCGGCGACCGGATCATGGGTCACCATCACGCAGGTCTGCCCCTCCTGGTCCACCCCCGCGCGCAGCAGGGCGAGGATCTCGTGGCCGGTGGCCCGGTCGAGCGCGCCGGTCGGCTCGTCGGCGAAGAGCACCTGCGGGCGGGAGACCAGCGCGCGGGCGATGGCCACGCGCTGCTGCTGTCCGCCCGACAGCTGCCCGGGCCGGTGCCGTTCGCACCCGGCCAGCCCGACCCGGGCGAGCGCGTCAAGCACCCGGTCCCGGTCGGGGCGTTCGCCGGCCAGCCGACCGGGGAGCTCGACGTTCTGGGCGACGGTCATCGCCGGCATCAGGTTGAACGCCTGGAACACGAACCCGACCCGGCTGCGCCGCAGTTCCGCCAGCCGCCGTTCGGGCAGCCGCGAGATCTCGGTTCCGCCCCACCAGACGGAGCCGCCGGTGGGCCGGTCCATCCCCGCGAGGCAGTGCAGCAGGGTGGTCTTGCCGGAGCCCGACGGTCCCATCACCGCCGTCAACGTGCCGGGGGCGAGCGCCACCGACACCCCGTTCAGCGCCCGCACGGCCGCCCCGCCCCGCCCGTACACGCGGTGCAGATCCTCCGCCCGCGCGACGGTTCCCGTATGGATGTCCCTCGCCTTTTCGATCATGTATTCATCGTCGGCGGACCGGGGGTCGGCGGGCGATGGTGCCCGCCCCCGAACCTGAGGTTCGGGAAACCGAACCCGCTGGGTGAGATGCGGGCGAAGCACCGAGCGAGCAGGGGTATCAGTCCTGCTGATGCGCCGTGCAGCAGACCTCATTGGACGTGATCGCGGCCGCGGCTCCAGGATGGCCGCATGACCGTCTCCTCTGCCATCGCTTCCTTCGCCGTCGTGGCCGGCATGCTGACCATCATGCCGGGACTGGACACCGCTCTGGTGCTGCGCTCCGCCATCACCCTGGGCAGGCGCCGGGCGTTCGCGACGGCGCTGGGGATCCTCTCCGGCGTGCTCGTGTGGGGCGTGGCCGCCGCCGTCGGTGCCTCGGCGGTGCTCACGGCGTCCCAACTGCTGTACGACGCGTTGCGCGTGGCCGGCGCCGTGTATCTGGCGTGGCTGGGGATCGGCATGATCCGCCGGACGCTCAAGGAGCGCGGCCGGACCGCGGCGGGGGACGCGACTGACGGAGCGGGAGCCACGGCCGCGGAGGCGACGTGGGCACGCGCCTGGGCACGCGGGCTCGGCACGAGCCTGCTCAACCCGAAGAACGGCGTCTTCTACATGGCGATGCTGCCGCAGTTCATCCCCAGTGGCGCCCCGCACCTGCTGATGGGGGTCGTCCTGGCGGCCGTGCACGACCTGGAGGGGCTGGTCTGGTTCAGCGCGCTGATCTTCGGCACCCAGCTCGTCCGCCGATGGCTGAACCGCGCCTCGGTCCAGCGGGTCATCGACTCGATCACCGGCGCGGTACTCGTCGGCTTCGGCATCAAGCTGGCGCTCGGGGACAACTGACCGCTGGGGCGGGCCGGCAGGAGCAGCTGACGGACCTGCCCCTGCCGAGGCCGTGGTTCACCCGGCGTCCTCCTGGCTTCCGGCGCTCACCGCCACGATCTCGGCCCGGCGCGCCCGGGCCCAGGCGTAGTCCGGGTCCATGGCGAGCGCCCGGTCCAGGTCGGCGAGTGCCAGATCGCTGCGGCCCAGGGCGTGCTGGGCGAGGGCCCGACTGCCGAGCGCCCAGGTGTAGGCGGGGTCGAGCTCCAGGGCGCGGTCGTACTGGGCGACGGCCTCCGCGTACCGGCCTCGCTCCCGCAGCGTCTCGCCCCGCTCGCCCATCAGCCAGGGGTCGTCCGGCGAGAGGTCCTGTGCCCGGTCCAGGTCCACGAGTCCGCCGCCGGTGTCGCCCAGCGCGCGCCGGAGTCGTGAGCGTCGTACGAGAGCCCATATGTAGTCGGGTTCCAGGGCCAGAGCGCGGTCGAGATCCGTCAGCGCCTCGTGCGGGCGGCCGAGGCGGCGCAGCACGTCGGCCCGGCTGGCCAGCGCCCAGGTTGTCGTGGGTGCGATGTCGAGGGCCCGGTCGAAGTCTGCGAGGGCTTCGTCCAGGCGGCCCGCCACGCGGTACGTCTCGCCGCGGTGGCCTATGGCCCGCTCTGCGTCGGATGCCAGGGCGCAGGCCCGGTCGTGGTCCTCCAAGGCCCTGTCGAACGCCCCCAGGTCGCGATGGATCACCGCCCGCCCCGTGTACGGCCGGGGAGCCTGCGGTGCCAGCTCGATCGCCCGGTCGTAGTCGGCGAACGCCTCCGCGTACTGCCTGCGCCGCCGGTACGCCTGCCCTCGGACCCACAGCGCCTTGGCCCGCTCGTAGTCGGCGAGTCCCGCCTGGCGGAGGAGCATGTCGAGGACCGTGATCGTGCCGCGTTCCTCGTCGCGCAGCGCGGCGAGGAGCCCGGTCCCCCACTCGCGCAGTACGGCCGTGTCGCTGTCGTCGCCCGCCGCCGCGACGGTGTCCGCCCAGCGGCGGGCCACCTCGGGTCCCTCGTCGCAGGCGTCGATGCCATCACGCAGTACCGCGGGCAGCATCTCGCGCGGGTTCGCGCACAGCTGGTGGTACGTCTCCTCCAGGCGCGCCGCCCGCCAGCCTTCCTCGGACCAGCGCAGGTGGGGGGCGAGGCCCTGGCCCTCGGTCTCCCGGCGGCCGGAGTAGCACCGCGCGAGCCGTTCGTGCGCGGCGCGCCAGCGGTCGGCGGAGGTGGTGCGCTGCAGGCGCAGCATCGGGGCCCGTACGACGTCGTGGTACTGCGCCCGGCCGCCGCGGACGTCGACGAACGGCAGGGCGCGCAGCCAGCCGAAGAGGTGGACGGCGGGCTCGTCGGCCACCGCCCGGAAGACGTCCTCGTCCAGGCGGCGCGGGAGCGCCCCGGCGAGGGCGGCCGCCCTGCGCACCGGGTCGCCCTCCCATTTCAGGAACCGTTCGACCGCCGTGGTGCTCGGGTCGTCGACGGCGCCGGCCTGTGCCGCACTCTCCGCCAGGGTGGAGACGAGGACGGGCAGGCCGTGGGAGAGCCGCAGCACGTCCCGCACCACGGACTCGCTCTGCACGCCGCGCCCGCTGAGGAAGGTGCGGGTCTCGGACTCGGAGAACGGGGCCAGGGGCAGGTCCACCACGAGGTCGGCCCAGTCGGCCCAGTACGCCGGGTCGAGGGACCGTTGGCCCGCGAGGGTCACGACGACGTTGCCGGGCAGCGCCCCGTACCGCTCGCCGGCCAGCAGGTCGCACAGCCAGCGGTCCAGGAACGGCGCGGTCCGCTCGTACGTGTCGAGGAACAGCGCCACCCAGGGGACCTGCTCGGCGACCCGGCCGACCTCCGCCACGAACACCGGGGTGAGGACCGACACGGGGTCGAGGACCAGCTGGACGTCGTCGTGGCTGCGCAGCCGGGCACTGAGCACGGTGCGCAGCCGGTCGGCGCCCTCTGCGACCTGGGCGGGATCGAGGGCGCCCGCGAACGCTCCGACGACCGGGAGCATGCCCAGCCCGGTGAGCGCCGCCTGGACGGTGACGCGCGCCGCCGGGGACGGGGCGCCCGGGTCCGTCGTGTCACCGCCGGGGGTGCCGAGGGCGGACTCGGCCTCGTGCCGGCGCTGCCGGTAGGTGTTCAGGAGCCGGTCGACCGCCTTCAACGGGTGTCCGAGCTCCCCGGACCGGGCGCTGACCGCCGCGATGACCTCCACGGCACCGCTCACCGAGTCGTCGGTGCGCACGGTCAGCGCATGGTGCTCGCGCGCGATCCGCTCCAGCTCCCGGAGCAGGGACGACTTGCCGATGCCGGCGTTGCCCCGTACGTGGAAGAGGAAGCGGTACGCCGGGTCGTCGGTTCCCAGGGCGAAGTTCCGGCGGTACGCGTCGAGTTCAGCCGTCCGCCCGAGGAACGCGGCGCGCCTGCGGCGCTGGATCAGCTCGCGCATGGACGGTCTCGGGGAATGAGGGGCAGCGGCCATGCGCCCCAGTCTGGCAGCAGGGGCAGCGGCTCCGGAGGGAGTCGCTGCGAGAAACCGGACGGGCGGTCGACGGGCGTCCTAGTCGGCGAGCAGCGCCTCCACCGTGGAGACCGGATTCCACTCGGGGTCGAGGCCGCTCAGCCGCTGGGCGACCCGGTGCCAGGCCGCCGGGTTCGTGCCGAGTCGGGAGCGCACGAGGTCCGCCAGGACGGTGCGGGCTTCGGCGGCCTCGGGGGGCGCGTCCGTACGGCGGGCGGCGCCGCCCAGGTGGGCGAGCAGGCGCGCGGCCGGGGTCGCGAGGCGCACCAGGTCCGCGCCGTCGAGGAGCCCCGCCGTGAGCAGGCCGTCCAGTTGGGTGGACGGCGCGCAGTGGAACAGGCCGCCGAGGCCGTGCCGGGCCCGCTCCCGGGTGAGGCGCGGGCTGCCGGGCAGGCCCTCGGGGCCAGGCTCCGGCAGCAGGGCCGCATGCCGCAGCCGTACGTCCTCCGGGACGCCGTCCAGGCGGACGATGTCCTGCCAGTTCGGGAGCGGCTCCTGGGCGTGGGCGGCCTCGATGGCCTCCCAGGGCACGGGTTCACCCGGCGGAAGGGACGCGACGAGGTCACGCGTCTGCGGTGCGTGCCGGGCGCGCCTCAGCTTCCGTACGAGCTTCTCCGATGCCAGTTCCCGGTCGAGGCGGGCGCGGAGGACGGCGGCGGGGTCGGCGGACGCCAGGGCCTTCGCGCACACGGTGGTGGCGGAGCGCCCCAGCGCGTCCCTCCCCGCGAGCCGCGTCAGCCGGTCGGCGCCGTCGTGCTCAAGGAGTCGCAGGCAGCCGAGCAGTTGAAGTGCGAGGCCGAGCTTCGAGCCCTCTCTTTCGAGCAGCTCCTCCACGAGGTCGGGTTCGGCGGAGCACAGCCACATCAGACCACCGGCCGGGCGCGCGGAGCCACCGGCACGCCAGTCGGCCAGCACCCGGGCGCCCAGGGACGGCCGCCCGGCGCCGGGCCCCGACCGGGTCACGATCCGGTGGGCGATCGGCCGGGGGTTCCAGTGCCGCAGCAGGGCGAGGTCGACCTCGGGGTCGTCGAGGTCGACGAGGCGCTCCACCGCGCCGCTCCGCTCCATCCAGCGGGACTGGGCGGCGAGGACGCGCAGAGCGTCGGGGTCGCGGCCCGCGAGCAGCCGGTCGAGGGCGGTGCGCGGTGTGCGAGCGTGGCGCAACAGGTACGCGGCGAGCAGCCAGGGCGCGTCGGGGCCGAGCCGGGGCAGCACGGCGTCGACCACCTCGGCGTCGGCGAGGCAGAGCAGGGTGCCCGCCGGCCAGGCCCACAGATGGTCGCCGTGTTCCAACAGGCTGATCGCCGCGTCGGGCGTGTCCGGCCTGGGCCTGCCGATGGGCGTCTCGGCGCCGGATGCCGGACCTGCACCGTCCTTCGCGCGCTCCAGCAATTCCGTCCAGGTCAGCCCTTCCGAGGCGGCTTCGGAGGCCGTGACGGTCGCGGCCAGGCGGAGCCAGGCGTCGGGGTCGGTGCCGAGGTCGGCGCGGAGCCGGCGGGCGAGGGCGGCCCGCCAGGCGTCGGCGAACGCGAGCCGCTGCCAGTCGTAGGGCAGCAGGAGCAGGCGCCTGGCGGGCAGGAGGGTGAGCAGTTCGTCGGCGGGCAGCACGCCCTGTGCGTAGGCCTGTTCGGTGTGCTGCGCGTCGTAACCGATCGGCCCGGGGATCAGCGCACGCAGCTGCGCGAGGCCGGGGGCCTCGTACGCGAAGCCGTTCCGGGAGGCGGGCATGCCGTGGGCGGCGCAGGCGTCGGTGAACCAGCGCGGGGTGGCGAGGCCGGGAGCGGTCGCCTGCTCGTACGCGGTCAGGGCGCGCAGCACTTCGGGGTCCTTCGGCCGGGGCGCACCGTCCGGGGCGAGGGAGTACAGCAGGTCGAGTGCGGCCAGGGCGTGCACGCGGTGGCTCTGGTGGAGGGCGAGGGGTGAGGGTTCCGAGGCCGGTGGTGCGGGCTCGGACGGGGGCTCGGCCTCACGGACGGCCTCACCCGTGACCTCGTCCGGGGCCTTCCCCGCTTCGACGATCAGTTCCTCGACGGTGCCCCCGTACTCGGGCAGCAGGACGTCGAGCTCCGTCCAGGGCCGCCCCCTCTCCCCCAGATGAGTCTCCGTCAGTGCGTGCAGGCCGGCGACCGCCGCCGGGCCCAGCAGGTCCCGTTCGGCGAGGCGGGCGAGCGCGGCCAGGGCGTGGGCGGCGGGACGAGCGGTGCCGATCAGCTCGGCCGGGTCGAGGAGCCCTGCCGCCGCCATGCCCTCCGCCCAGTCGGCGGCGCTGTCGTCGAGCGCCTCTGCCGCGAGGCGCTGTGCGGGCGGGGTGCTGTTCCCTGCGCGACGGCCCCCGGCCCGCCACGGCTCATTGAGGACGCTCAGCCGGAACGCCCGGCGCTGCGTATCGCTCGCCGCCTCGTGACGCGCGAGCTCCTCGCAGGCTTTGGGCATGAACGGGGTCGCGGCATGGGCCGCGGCGAGCGCGTCGAGATCGTGGGCGTACGGCTCGGACAGCAGGTCACGCAGGGTGCTGGTGCCCCGGGCGGTGGCGAGCAGCGCGGGCAGCCGGGCCGGGTCCTCGTACGGCTCGGTCCCAGCGCGCAGTCGACGTCGTCCGGTGCCGTCCGGTGCGGCGAGTGCCTCGTTGACCGTGTCCACGACGGCCGGGTTCAGCAGAGATGCCAGGGCGGGGTCGTCGAGCAGAGTGCGCACGGCGTCCGGGCCGGTCCGCTCCCAGATCCTCAACAGGGCGTACTGCTGCGCGACTTGGCGTACGCCCCACCGCAGGGCAGGCACCACGAGCTGCGGGTCGCCCGAGACCAGGAGCGGGGTGAGCCAGGTGCGCGGGACCTTGCCGTGCGGCGCCGTCAGCTCGGTGCGCAGCGCGTCGTCGAGCGGAACGGTGTCGCGCCGCTCGACGACGGTGCGGCGCAGGGACTGGGTGGTGCGCGGGTTGCGATAGACGGCCGCGGCGACCTGAGTGTCGCCGACCATGACCAGCCGGGCCAGGGCCCGGGTGTCGAGCCGGGGATGGCGGGCCAGAGCCGCCCGGGTGCGGGTGTCGCCGTGGTCGACGACGGCGTCGACGAGCGCGGGTGCCGGGAGGGTCCCGCCGGCGAGCAGCTCCGTCGTGACCCGCTCGGGCAGGGTGGCGAACGCGGCCGCGGCATGCCGCGGCTCCGCGTGCTCCAGGAGCAGGCCGAGCGTGCGGTGGACGCTGCGGGGCGCGGGTGGAGCGAGCGAGCCGTCGGACGCCGACGTCACCGGCGGCGCGGCAAGCAGGTCGAGCAGACCGTCGCGGTGCCCGGCCAGCGCGTCGTGCAACGCGCGCCAACGGGCCGTGTCCGCACCGAGATGGCGCTCCGTCGACTCTCTGAGGAGCGCGGCCGTCTCGTCGTCGACCCCACCCGCTGCGGCGACGTCGGCCGCCACCGAGCGCGCGGGCCGCGCCTGCTCCAGCGCCCGCAGCGCGCCGCCGTGCGGCGCGCCCGCCCCCTCGGGGTCCCGCCGTGCCGCCCCGAGCACCTCGCGCAGCAGCCGCTCAGCCGTTCCCACCTGCGTCTCCGTCATGGTCGCCATGCTAGGTGCGCCCACTGACAGTCCCGGTCGCCGATGATGGATCGGGCCCGCCTGACGGCTTGTGCGCTCTCCGGACTCACTCCCGGTGCCACACCAGGGTGTAGCGCCAGAACAGCCGGCGGCGCAGGCGTGCGCCGGGCAGCACGCGTCGGGCCTCGTGGACGATCTCGGCGAAGCTCATGGTCGCCGGTCGGACCGGGGCCGTCATCGAGGCCGGCGGGCATGCGGTCCGGCCCCTGTTCTTGAGCCAGCCCGTGGCGGCGTTCAGCGGAATGGCGGCGGCACCGAGCAGATGGTCGACGGGGGTGCGCGCGCTCCAGAGACCGACGACCACCAGAGTCCCTCCGGGCGTCAGGTGCCGGCGGAAGTGGGCGAGGGCCGCGGTGAACGGCAGGTGGTGAAGGGCGGCGACGCAGGTGATGACGTCGTACGAAGGCGCGGGGAGCTCGCTGAGCGCGTCCGTGGCGCTGTAGGTCACCGGAGCGTCCGGAGGGGTCAGCTCCCGTGCCCGGGCCACGATCGCCTCGTCGCAGTCGATGCCGTCCGCTGCCCCGGCACGTGTGGCCAGCAGCCGGGCCAGGTCGCCCGTGCCGCAACCGACGTCCAGGGCCGAGCGGAAGTCTCGCGGGAGTTGCCGCATGATCCACCGGTGGTAGTGGGCGTTGTGGTCCCAGGGGTGGGCGGCGTTGAACCGGCCGAGGGCGAGCAGGAGTCGGCTCCGCAGTGTCGTCATGCGGTCCACTCCGTCAGACGGGTCGGCGGCTCCTGGACCGAGGCGGCACGGCCCGGCACGCTCCCGATCTCCTACGCTTACGGGAATCGACGATCTTCGTGAACGGCTGGGCGGCCGCACCCTGCGCGCCTCGAAAGGAATGCTCATGAATCTGCCTGCATCGGGCAGGCGCGTGCTCGTCAGTGGTGCGTCGCGTGGCCTCGGGCGCGCGGTGGCCCAGGCGTTCGCGGCCAACGGCGACCGGGTCGTCGTCCACTTCGGCTCGCGTGTCGAAGAGGCGCGCGCGACCTTGGAGTCCCTCACCGGCGCCGGTCACGTACTGGTCGGCGGCGACCTCACGAACCCGACGGGGGCGGCTGCCGTGGTGGACATGGCGGCGGAGGCGCTCGGCGGGGTCGACGTGCTGGTGAACAACGCGGCGGTGAACATCCGCCATCCTCTGGCGGAGACGCCGTACGAGGAGTGGGTGGCGGTGTGGCAGCAGCACGTGGCGGTGAACCTGCTCGCCACGGCGAACCTGA